>NZ_JACVAO010000001.1:0-890803 GCF_014851885.1 Ensifer sp. ENS02
AGGGCATCTATGGCCGCGAGATGTTCGAGACCTGGTACAAGATGATCGCCTTCGTGCAGGGCGGGCTCGACCTTGCCCCCGTCATCACCCACCGCATCAAGATCGACGAGTTCCGCGACGGCTTTCAGGCCATGCGCTCCGGCAATTCCGGAAAGGTCGTCATGGACTGGTAAGCCGCAAGGGCCGGCGTACCCGTGAGCGGCGGCGGCTCAGTTGGCGAGGCCGAACTGGATCTCGATCTCGTGATAGCGGGCGCCCTGGCCCGCCCAGCGGTGGTAAATCTCGCGGCTCTCGCCGGAGAAATTGTGCCTGGACATCTCGATCTTTGCGACCAGCGGCGCGTAGCCCTGGGTGAAAAGGCTGCGCATCGGACCCTGGTGCAGCGTGGACGCCACCATGATCGGCTCCAGTTCGATCAGATCGAGCGCGCCGCGATAATCCTTGCCGCCCGTGACCGGGCGGCAGATCCGCCAGTCGAACGGCGTCTTGGCGTTTTTCGGTAGATCGTTCGCGATGAAGATCCAGGGACCTGCGGGCATCATGCCTGCACGTTCCATCTCCGCCTCGATGAGAGGCGCCAGCATGGCGCTCTCCGTCTTGACGTCTGGAATGGTGAGCCGCCGACCGATCGATAACGCCCGCATGGCGTCGGTTTCCTTGATGAGCATTCGAGCCTCCGTTTCGGTGCGAAGGTCCTGCGCGATCAGGTCAAGCGCAAGCAAAAAGCCGGAATAATCTTGCGATTTTTCCTCGACAATGGGCTCCTTCGGGAATCGTTTTGCGTGCACATGCCTGGCTGCCGCCTGCGCTTGCTTGAGGGCAGGGAGGCTCTATCTTGATGGCAGTGGCGACGTCGTCGCACCGGGAAGTAGAGGAGATGCATGCATGCGTTATGAGGGAAGCTGTCATTGCGGCAAGATCGCCTTCGAGGTGGAAGGGGAATTTGGCGAAGCGATCGACTGCAATTGCTCGCTCTGCCGCCGTCGCGGCGGACTGCTCGCCTTCGTTGCCCGCGACAAGCTGACGCTGACGACGCCGGAAGCGGACCTCTCGACCTATGTCTTCAACAAGCATGTGATCCAGCACCGGTTCTGCGACACCTGCGGAATCGCGCCATTCGGTGAGGGCGACGGGCCGCATGGGAAGATGGCGGCGATCAACCTGCGCTGCCTGCCGGAGTTCGATATCGAGGCGGTGAAAGTCGTCAAATACGACGGCCGATCGGTTTAGCACCGGACCGAAAAATTCAGTCCTGGTTGCGCGTGCGCATATGGCACAACGAGACCTTGCCGATTAAATTGTTGCTACCCTTGTCTTTTGGCGGGCAGCGCCTACATCTTCAGCGGAAGCTGATAAACCCCAAAAAGCGACAGGAACGGTGATTTTTATCGAATCATCCGGTTTTTCAGCGGAAATGCTTGACGGGATCGAAAATTCTGGGAATCACCATTTCCGAATAAGAAATGGCGAGATGACACGGCGGTTAGGGAATCATGCCAGAGACGTTTCAGTGGCAGGACTGTCGGAGCTTGTCCGCTTTGCCACGAGTACACTCGTGGTTAAACAGGAATTAAACATCATCCCGTTACGTCAGGGGAAATGATTCGGTGGCGGGTGCGCGGCGCACCCGGACCTTCGAGCGGCATTGGCACCGGGCTCACGCCGGTTGCGACAAGGAAAGCGACGAACTAAATGGCAACCAAAGTCAAAGAAAACGAAGAAGCTGACGTAGAACGCGAAGGCGCTCCGGACGGCCCGCTTCTCGATCTTTCCGATGACGCTGTCAAGAAGATGATCAAGGCTGCCAAGAAGCGCGGCTACGTGACGATGGACGAGCTGAACTCCGTCCTTCCGTCCGAGGAAGTCACCTCCGAACAGATCGAAGACACGATGGCGATGCTGTCCGACATGGGCATCAACGTGATCGAGGACGAGGAAGCCGAAGAAGCTGCCGGCGGCGGCGACGATGAGGCCAGCGACGACGATAACGAAAGCGAAGGCGGCGAACTGGCCCCTTCCAGCGGTACTTCGCTTGCCACCAGCAAGAAGAAGGAACCGACTGATCGCACCGACGACCCGGTTCGCATGTACCTGCGCGAAATGGGTTCGGTCGAGCTTCTGTCGCGCGAAGGCGAAATCGCGATTGCCAAGCGCATCGAGGCTGGCCGCGAGACAATGATCGCCGGTCTCTGTGAGAGCCCGCTGACCTTCCAGGCGCTGATTATCTGGCGCGACGAACTGAACGAAGGCCAGACGCTTCTGCGCGAGATCATTGATCTCGAGACCACCTATTCCGGTCCCGAGGCCAAGGCTGCTCCGCAGTTCCAGAGCCCGGAAAAGATCGAGGCCGACCGCAAGGCTGCCGAGGAAAAGGAAAAGACCCGCAAGGTTCGCTCGCCTGCCAACGACGACGACATCACCAATGTCGGCGGCGATGTCATGCCGGCCGAGGAGGAAGAGGAAGACGACGACGAGTCGAACCTCTCGCTCGCCGCCATGGAAGCGGAACTGCGCCCGCAGGTCATGGAAACCCTCGACATCATCGCGGAGACCTACAAGAAGCTGCGCAAGCTGCAGGACCAGCAGGTGGAAGCCCGCCTTGCTGCCACCGGCACGCTGTCGCCCGCCCAGGAGCGCCGCTACAAGGAACTCAAGGACGAGCTGATCAAGGCGGTCAAGTCGCTGTCGCTCAACCAGAACCGCGTCGACAGCCTGGTCGAGCAGCTCTACGACATCTCCAAGCGCCTGATGCAGAACGAAGGCCGTCTGCTGCGTCTTGCAGAATCCTACGGCGTCAAGCGCGACTCGTTCCTGGAGCAGTATTCGGGCGCCGAACTTGATCCGAACTGGATGAAGTCGATCAGCAACCTGGCCGGCAAGGGCTGGAAGGAATTCGCCAAGAGCGAAAACCAGACGATCCGCGACATCCGCCAGGAGATCCAGAATCTGGCCACGGAAACCGGCATCTCGATCGCCGAGTTCCGCCGCATCGTTTCGATGGTGCAGAAGGGCGAGCGCGAAGCGCGTATCGCCAAGAAGGAAATGGTCGAAGCGAACCTGCGCCTCGTCATCTCCATCGCCAAGAAGTACACCAACCGCGGCCTGCAGTTCCTCGATCTCATCCAGGAAGGCAACATCGGCCTGATGAAGGCGGTCGACAAGTTCGAATACCGCCGCGGTTACAAGTTCTCGACCTATGCCACCTGGTGGATCCGTCAGGCGATCACCCGGTCGATCGCCGACCAGGCCCGCACGATCCGCATCCCGGTGCACATGATCGAGACGATCAACAAGATCGTCCGCACCTCGCGCCAGATGCTGCACGAGATCGGCCGCGAGCCGACGCCGGAAGAACTGGCCGAAAAGCTCGCCATGCCGCTCGAAAAGGTCCGCAAGGTCCTGAAGATCGCCAAGGAGCCGATCTCGCTCGAAACGCCTGTCGGTGACGAAGAGGATTCGCACCTCGGCGATTTCATCGAGGACAAGAACGCACTGTTGCCGATCGACGCCGCCATCCAGGCGAACCTGCGCGAGACAACCACCCGCGTTCTCGCCTCGCTGACGCCGCGCGAAGAGCGCGTTCTGCGCATGCGCTTCGGCATCGGCATGAACACCGACCACACGCTTGAAGAGGTCGGCCAGCAGTTCTCGGTTACCCGCGAACGTATCCGTCAGATCGAGGCGAAGGCGCTCCGCAAGCTCAAGCATCCGAGCCGCTCCAGGAAGCTCAGAAGCTTCCTCGACAGCTAAAGTCGGGTACATGGAAAGATCGAAAGCCGGGCCACGTGCCCGGCTTTTTCGTTTCCGCCTCACCCATGCGATTTATTGTGGGCGCTTTCGCCGGGGAGTATAGTCGCCCCTTCGCAGTAATCTGGGGCACCCCGTCTTGTACGCGGGAGCAATCGCACCGCGGGCGTGAAGCGTGCCCCCGTGGAGGTGTCAGATGACGACGTATGTCATGCTCCTCAACTGGACCGAGCAGGGCGTCAAGAATGTGCGTGATTCCCCGAAGAGGCTCGACCTCGCACGGAATGTGCTCGGCGAGATGGGCGGCTCCTTCAAGCATTTCTTCCTGACCATGGGTGACTACGACATGGTGGCCATCGTCGAAGCGCCTGACGATGCGGTGGCCGCACGCTTCGCGCTCACGCTTGGCATGGCCGGCAATGTGCGCTCGACGACGCTGAAAGCCTTCCCTGAGGCTGCCTATCGCGAACTGATTGCCTCGCTTGGATGAACAGCCGGTGTTGCGGCCGTGAGGATAATCGCGGCCACAACGCCAGATGCCTCGTTCACGGCGCACCGTTTCCCGAGAGGATGCGGGCCGCGCCGCGCATGGCGTTGCGAAAGGCGTCGTCAAAGCTGATGCCGCTCAACTGCCAGCGGTAACGCTTGCCGCCCGCGTCCATCTGCCATTGGGCGATCCAGCCACGGGCGGCGTCGGACCAGACGAGCGTGCCGAGGAGCGGCACGTCGCCGTCGGTCTGTGTCGCGGACGCAAAGAGCTGCGCCGGATCCGCTTGCGGAAGGGTGTCGAGCGCGGGTTTCCGGGCGGTTACGGTCGCTGCATCCGGCAGCACGGTCGAAAGCGCCAGCGGCTTTGCAGCTGCCTCAAGCGAATCCGCCATATAGGGGCTTTCACTGCCGTCGCGTGTCAGCACGAAGCGGCGCTTCTGGTCCTTGACCGCCAGCCATACGGCGATCGCCGGGCGAGGGGAGAGCCATGGCTTGCGGCCGAGTTCTGCGAGAAGCGGATTCAGTGTTGCTGGCTGGTACCGGCAGGTGAGGTCATGCGGGCGGTCGTGCGTGCCCTGTTCGTCATGGATCGGGATGCCTTCGAGGCGATCGCGATAGGAGAAGGTCGAGACGAAGCTGCCGGCCTTGGCCTCCGCTGCAGCAAACCGGGGCGCCTCCGTGATCGTCGGATCGCCGGATAGTTTGACGAGCACTTCACGCAGGCATTCGCGAAAACCGATCTCACGATTGGCCTCACCCGTGCCGGTGACGATCGCGTCACTGCGATAAAGCGCGTCGATATCTGCCGCCCCGGCGTTGCTGCCGGCGTGGCAGAGAAGCGCCGCTACGAGCGCCGTGACCGTCGCTCTTTTCCGGATCAGTTTGCCGGCGGCAGGACGCAACTGAGATCGCCCTCCTCACAGCTCAGATAGGTCTTGAAGTCGGCGACGCGCTTCTGTGTGCGATCGTCGCGGCATTCAAGCGTGATCATCGGCTGGGCGGAGCCGCCGGCAACGCCCGAGCTTGCGAAATCGCATTCGGCATCGCGATAGGCGATCCAGGCCCTTTGCGCGGCAACCAGCAGCTTCGTCTTGTCGGCATCGTCCTTCAGGCGTCCCTGGATTTTCTTGTAAAGGGCGTTCAGTTCGGCGTCGGAGGCCTTCAGCGCCTTGTCGGCGCAGGCATTCATCTTCGCCTGGTCGCTCGCATCGGCGCATTCGTCGGCGCGCGCGAGGCCAGTCGCGGCGAACAAGCCGGCGAAGGCGAGCACCATCAAGGCGGATATTTTCATCGATACGCTCCTTTGCGCCCAATGGCTGGCGCGGCATGTCTCCCGTGGATCGTAAAACCTCCGGTGGCGAAAGTTCAATGGCCGGGCCTTCGATGGTTCTCCTTTGAATCAAAAGAGATCCTTAAGGTTTACGTTTTATCAATCTCTGGAGCGCCGCGGCCCCGACGGGCGGCCCGTGGTGTTCGAGCATTTTTCCCGCGGCATTGCCTTGCGCGCAAGCCGTGCTGCGGGAAGCAAGAGGTTCTGCGATGCGTTGCGTATTTGTCGTCGTCCTCCTGTTGCTGGCCGGCTGCGGAACGGTGCCGAGAGACACCCGGAATGCCTGCGCGGTTTTCGAGCAGCAAGATGGCCTTTTCAACAATTGGCGCCGGGAAGCCTATAGCGCCCAGCGTGAATACGGCGTGCCCGTACCGATCCTGATGGCGACGATCTACACCGAATCCGGCTTCCGCCATAATGCCCGTCCGCCACGCACCAAGCTTTTCGGCTTCATCCCCTGGACGCGCGCTTCGACAGCATACGGCTATTCCCAGGCGCTCGACGGCACCTGGGCGCGCTATCAGAGCGAGACCGGCCGCTGGGCAGCGCGGCGTTCGGACTTCGGCGACGCGATTCGCTTCATCGCCTGGTACCATCGCGAAAGTGCCCAGCGGAACGGCATCGCCCTCAACGACGCCTACAGGCTCTACATCGCCTATTACCATGGCCACGGCGGCTATTCCCGAGGCAACTGGAGCGATACGGCCAAGAACGGCGCCAAGCGGGCGGCCGGCATGGCCCAGGTCTATAGCAAGCAGCTCAGAGGCTGCGGCAGCTAACGCCGCAGCCCGGTTGAGCCGGCGCCAGGGGACCGTTCTTCCGCTTAACCAGCGGCTGCGCGATCAAGTTCCGCGACATCGATCTTCACCATGGCCATCATCGCCTGCTGGGCGCGGGCCGCACGCGCCGGATCAGGATCGCCGAGGTGACGCATCAGGGCGTCCGGGATGATCTGCCAGGAAAGGCCGAACCTGTCCTTCAGCCAGCCGCAATGCTGCGGCGTGCCGCCGTCCAAGAGCCTTTCCCAGAAGTAGTCGACTTCCGCCTGGTCGGTGCAGCGCAGGAAGAACGACACGGCCTCGCTGAACTTGAAATGCGGCCCGCCGTTGAGCCCCATGAAGTGCTGCCCCTCGATCTCGAAGGATGCGGTAAAGGCCCTGCCGTCGGGGCCCCGCTTCACGTCGGTGATGCGGGTGTTGCGGAAAATGTCGGTGTAGAAAGTGATGGCGTCCTCCAGCTGATCGTCGAACCAGAGAAACGGCGTGATCTTCTGCATGGGTGTCTCCCGATTTGGATGCTACCGGCCAAGGACGAACGGGGAAGCGCGGTTCCGACAAAAGCAGCGCCGCACTTGAAAGAAAATTCCGTCCCGATGTCGGAACTCTTGGCCGTCCTGCGTCCTATGCTCGTAGAACGAACAGAGGAGACTATGTCGATGACCTATGTGGACGGCTTTATCGTTGCCGTGCCGAAGGCGAATATCGAGGCCTACAAGGCGATGGCGAAGGCGGCGGGTGAGGTGTGGATGGAGCACGGCGCGCTCGCCTACACCGAATGCCTGGCGGATGACGCGCCCTATGGCGAAGTGACGTCCTTTCCCCGCTCGGTGCAGGCCAAGGACGATGAGACGGTGGTGTTCTCCTGGATCACCTACAAATCCCGCGCCGAGCGCGACGCGATCGTTGCCAAGGTCATGGCCGATCCGCGGCTGCAGGGCGATGCCTGGAAGCAGGTGTTCGACGGCAAGCGCATGATCTATGGCGGCTTCGAGGCCTTCCTGGAGATGTAGGCGCTGTTTGCGCGACGGATTGCGGCAGATCGCCTTGGACCGGGAGCGGTCCGGGGATAGAAGCATTGGGCATATCACCGGGTCGCACCGCTTCTCAGGCGGATGCGACCGCCTGCCGGAGGCCTTCATGCCGCAAACGCGCATCACCATCGCCACCCATGGCCAGGGGCTCTATGAATTTACCGACGAGGCGGCGGCCTTCGTACGCGCCAACGCCGACTGCGAGGGGCTGCTCACGGTCTTCGTGCGGCACACCTCCTGTTCGCTTCTCATCCAGGAGAACGCTGACCCGGACGTGAAGCGCGATCTGGACGCCTTTTTTCGCCGCCTCGTGCCGCCTTCCTCGGATACCTCCATGCGCTGGATCGTGCACACCCAGGAAGGCCCCGACGATATGCCGGCACATATCAAGGCGGCGTTGACGCCGGTATCGCTCGGCATTCCCGTCAGTGGTGGCCGGATGCTCACCGGCACCTGGCAGGGGCTCTACCTCTTCGAGCATCGCGACCGCCCGCATCGCCGCGAGATCGTCCTGCATCTTTCCGCCTGATTGGCCGGCGCCGACGATTGAACGGCGGCGCAAGGGTTCTAGATAAAGGGGCGAGAGCAAGGGCTTGGGAACCGGCCTTCGAGGCTAGGGAGGAACCGGAATGACCGATGCACAGACGATTGCCAGCGGCTTTATCGAGGCGCTGAACCAGCGGGATTTCGAGGCGCTGGCGCGGCTCGTGCATGAGGACATAGAACTCGATTCGCTGACCGGTCAACGCACCGTCGGCGTCGGCCCCTTGCGCGCCTGGCTGATGAACTATCTGCGCCGTTTCGACGAGCAGTTCGGAGACGTGGTGCTGATGCGCGATGCCTTCGGCCAGCGCGTGGCCGCCGATTTGACGGTACGGGGCACCTACCGCGAGACCATGGAAGGCTTTCCCCCTGCGACTGGCCAGAGCTACTCCATCCCCAGCGTGCTCGTCTTCGAGATCGAGGACGGCGCCATCACCCGCCTCAGCCATTATCGCAATATTCGCGTCTTTGAGCGGGCGCTTGCCGGCTGAGCGACGCGTAGCCGACCGCTCCTGACGGTCGCGCCCCTTCATTTTCAAGTTTTCTTACTGACCGCCGGATGACCGATCATGTCTTGATCGGGAAAATACGGGCGCGAATCACCTCTGGCACGCCGATGACGGCGGCTGATTCGCCGCTTGTCCAAGCGCAGGCGAAGGCGCGTCCCAGCGCCTTGGCCGCGGTCAAAGCCCTTCGAAATACTTGTTTATAAGCAATGCCTTATCGACTGTGACTTGCACGAAAGTCTCCTCCACGCGCGTGTGGTCATCACGTTCTGGCAATCTGAACGTCCCATGAACATCGGGTTCCGCTGTCGTTCAGCTTGGCGACCCTATTCTCTGATCAATCGCTTGGGACGGTGATTGCCCCTCGAACCCTTCAAGCTTGGAGAGATCTTATGAAGAACCGCCTTTTTAACGCCGCTGCCGCCGCCGTCATCGGACTTACCGGCCTGCTGGGTGCCGCCTCCACCGCTTCGGCGGAATCGATCGAATTCGGTTTCGGCCCGCGCGGTGGCGTCGATGTCCAGTATCGCGACTACGACGGCGGCTACGGTGACGAGCGCGACTGGGGTCGCGGCCGTGACCGCCACTGGGACCGTGACCGCCGCGGCCGTTGCGCGCCCTGGATGGCCGTCGACAAGGCCCGCGATCGTGGACTCCGCCGCGCCTATGTCGCCGACGTCTCTTCGCGCCGCGTCGTCGTCGAAGGCCGTCGCCACGGCCAACGCCAGACGATCGTGTTTGCGAACGCCCGCGGCTGCCCGACGATCGGCCGCTGGTAACATCTAAGGAATCTTCCCGCCTCGTCTCCCCCGGCCGGCGGAAGAATGGCCCCTCATGCCAAGGCATGGGGGGCTTTTTGTTTGACGCCGCAGCGACCAAGGGGCGCCGGTTGCGCGCAGCCCTGGTCGGGACGCGTGAACGAAGCGAAGTGGATCAGGCCGACAGCGCGGTCCACACGTGCGAATCGTCCGCTCGGGCGATCGTGGTGTCAGGCACCGTAGTTGCCGAACCGACGGCAAGGCTCCGGCCGGTTTGCCCTCTAGCATTGCCAGACGAATGAACGCGCGGCGCAATTCCATCGCGGACATCTGCGGCCTAGGCATCGGCTGATCTTCTTCAGACCAGATCCAGCCCATGTGTCAGCCATCGCCCGGAACACCTGCCAAGGATCTCCTCGACCGAACACTCGGGACCAACGATCCATGCGATGTGGCTGGAGGTCCGCTTTAGCGGCGAGGATGACGAGGACGTGAAGGCGAGGGCGACGCCAGGCGGAGATCGCGGAGCGGTCGCGGGCGATGCCGCAGGGCGAGGGACGGCAGCAAATCGCGCGCGGGAAGCGATGTCAAAGCAGGTGCCGGCAAATTTAAGCCTGGAGGTCGGACGGCGTTCAGCGCCGGGCCCAGTCTTAGTCGAGTGCATCGCGATCACCAGCGCCCAAAAGAAAAGCCCCCGGCACCCATCCTTGGCACCAGGGGCGTTCGATCGTTGAACGCCCGCGCTTGGCCGCGGGCGTTGCTGACAAGCCTTACTGCTTGA
Organism: Ensifer sp. ENS02; assembly: GCF_014851885.1. Taxonomy (NCBI): domain Bacteria; kingdom Pseudomonadati; phylum Pseudomonadota; class Alphaproteobacteria; order Hyphomicrobiales; family Rhizobiaceae; genus Ensifer; species Ensifer sp. ENS02. The sequence continues at coordinate 9,965 of NZ_JACVAO010000001.1, forward strand.
TTTCGAAGGTCACGTTGACCGTCACGTTGTAGCTGTTTTCGCCGGTTGCGACCGGAACGGCGTCGGCGGCATATTCCTTGGCCATGCCGGCGCGCATCATCGGCACCGGCTCGGGGCGGAAGCCCTGCTCGGAGATGTTGACGATCTTGCCGACCGAGACGCCGGCCGCTTCGGCCAGCACCTTGGCCTTCTCAACGGCATCGGCAACGGCTGCCTTGCGCGCTTCGGTGATCACGGCTTCCGGCTTGTCGTTGGTGAACTGTACGCCGCCACCCTGGTTGACGCCGAGCGAAACCGACTTGTCGATCACTTCGCCGAGCTTGGCGAGATCGCGAACGCGGACGCTGACGCCGTTCGTCACCTGGTAGCCGATCAACTCCGGCGCGCGGTTGCTGCCGTCGGTGTTGGTCGGGTAGCTGTATTGCGGGTTGAGCATGAAGCCGCTCGTCTGCAGGTCGCGATCGGCAATGCCGCCGTCCTTCAGCGCCTTCAGCACTTCGGTCATGGTCTTGTTGTTGGCGTCCAGCGCTTCACGCGCGGTCTTGCCATCCTTGACGACGCTCAGCTGCAGGACTGCCATGTCCGGCGCGGTCGTCGCGCGGCCTTCGCCGGCAACGACGATGGTGGCCTTGTCCTTGTCCGTCTCCTGCGCCTGAGCGGCGGCAACGCCAGCAAAAGCTGCAGCGAAGGCGGCGATCGAAAGCGTGCGGGCAGTGCGTGTGGAAATCATCTTCAATGTCTCTCCGGTTGTTCCGTCCCAAGCGTCTTCTTGGCTATCGATTGTGTGAGCATTGCGGCAATGGCTTGTCCGCAAAAAGGTTTTCCGCTAGAGCCTTGGCCACCCGCAAACTGCCATTGGTTCGCGGGCCTGGATCACGACGGTGCCACGCCTCGTTCGGAAGCGCAAAGGCCACCGTAGCACTTAAAGTTGCTGCCCCGTGTCTTATCCCTGGACCGTTACGGTTTAAGGACAGGAGCGGATCCAGAGTGGGCCTGTAGCTCAATGGTTAGAGCCGGCGGCTCATAACCGCTTGGTTGGGGGTTCGAGTCCCTCCGGGCCCACCATTGCTTTCTGTAAGTATTTGTTTTTCCTCCTGAATTTGCGGTTCTGTGTCCCACTTTTCAGCCGTGGACTCGGAAAGTGGGACACTTTTGTTCTCGTTTCTATTTGCACCCGGCGATTCCGGCTTTGCTGCCTGACTTGGGTGTTGCTGGCCATGATGGTGCTAAATGAGATGCATTCCTGAAAATCTGACCCTGCTTCACAGCAGCGAAGAAGACCTTCGAGCAAAGTCTATCGCGCTTATTGAGGCCAGCGAGGACATGTCGCTACACGTCTCGATGATCGAAACCTGCATGGACATGATGCAATACGTTCGCACGAATACGCCCGAAATGAGTGAGGACCAGGTAATCGTGGCGCTCATCGGTGCCAGCGTGTTCAATTCAATGGCGTCGGCATTCAAGCTGCTGCTCGGAGGCTACTACCAGTCGTCCGGACTGCAGATTCGCTTCATCATGGAGAGCGGTTGGCTGCTCGATTATCTGAGGACCGATCCGAAATTGGTCCAAGAGTGGAAGGCTACCCCAGAGGACAAGCGGCAGAGCGTGTTCCGGCCCGGCAAAATCCGCGACCAACTGGATAAGCGCGACGGGTTCACGGAGAAGAAGCGGGAAGCACACTATAAGCGGCTATGTGTATTATGCGGCCACCCAACCTTTGCCGGCTTCGCCATGCTGCGTCCTGAGCCAAATGCTGACGCCCACATGGGGCCGTTTCTCGTACCGGCCCTACTAGAAGGATGCATTCAGGAACTGGTGCAGGTGTCGATTACAGCATGGCAGTCGTTTATGCGCTTCTTCCCGCCGAAAACACTCTCTGATTATCGAGCCCGAATTCATTATATCGAGAAGCAAAATGACTGGTTCAAACACGTCTTTGGCAAGCCGCATGATATGACCGCCGTGGACGAACTCAAAAAGCTGATCGTGCAACTGGAGCAGCAGTCGATATAACCCTTGATATGGTTGGTATGTGAAACAGGGGCATATATGCGGGTATCGTGGTTTTAGGCAACCTAAGTGACTGAATGCACGCATCTTTGATGTTCCTCCGGGCCCACCAGTCACTTGCGAACATTGAATTTTCTAGGTTTTCTGGCTGATTTTTGCCCAGATTTGATGTGCGCGCAGGTTTGGGACATTTCCAGCGATTTTGTACGACGCGAAATTGCGCACGGCATGTTCCGCCAACGTCGGATAATCCAACCCTCTCCCTCGTGGTTTCTGCTAGGATGGCCGGCCAGGCAGCAATGGAGAATTTCGATGGCTGGTCCGGGCGCGGAAATGGTGCGAATCGTACGTCGCAACAAGCTGGTTGGCTTTTGGGCGGCGGAGAAACTGGCCCTTGCCGGCGAAAATGCCAAGACCTACTCGGATGGTCTTGCGATGGCGGCGCTGGACGTCGAACGCAGCGACATTCTTGCGATCATTCGAAGAGACTTTGACGCGGCAGGCGTGGTCCAATCCGACGACGACATTCTGGCGGTCATGAACGTTTGCTGGCTGGAGGCGGGAAAACGAACAAAGGGGTCAGACGGCAGCGATGCAGCGCTGGTGCAGATTGCACGTCACCTCATGCAAGGATCGTGAGCGACGGATCCTCTCCGGCGCAACAGCTATTCGGGTGCCACGAACGTCGATGCCGGCAAGCTGCTGGTCAACGGCAACCAGTCGATTGCAACCGGACTGACGACGGTTGGTTCTGGTGCCGTGCCCGGCGGCAGCGGCACGATCGGCGGCAGCGTCGTCCTGAACGACCGCGGCACGCTGGCGCCCGGCAACAGCCCGGGAACGTTGACGATCAATGGCAATCTGTCGCTCGCTGCCGCTTCCTTCCTCGATTTCGAATTCGGCCAGGCCAATGTCGCCGGTGGCGCGCTCAACGATCTTGTCGATGTCGGTGGCAACCTGGTGCTCGACGCCACGCTCAACGTTTCCGTCCCCTCCGGCGGCAGCTTCGGCGCCGGCATCTACCGGGTCTTCAACTGCGGCGGCACGCTGACCAACATTGGTCTACAAAGCGCTCGCCTGTCACGACCGCTTTGTCAGGACATACCCTTTCCGAGGCCACGTTCGCAGTTGTCTCCGCTAACGCGGCCAGATCCTTAGCCGGAAGCGGGGATGGCCCGGGGCTTCATCGTGGCCCTCGGGGTGCTCGAGTTTTCCAGTGCCGAAAGTGCCGCGGCGTCCCATTGGGAGAGGATATGTTCGGCGTCGTAGCGTCTGACATTGGCTTCGGCGTTGGCCGCGAGACGGGCGCGCAGGGTCTCGTCGCCCATCAGGTTGGAGAGGGCTTCGGCCAGGGTGTTGATGTCGCCGTTTTCGACGAGAATGCCGTCGTCGCCGTTGGCAATCATGTCGGTCGGGCCCCATTCGCAGGCGAAGGAGACGACGGGGAGGCCTGCGGCCATCGCTTCAAGCAGGGCGATGCCCCAGCCTTCGTAGCGGGATGACAGGACGAAGAGGTCGGCGGTTTCGACCCAGAGGCCGGGTTTCGCGGTGACGCCGGGCATTTCTACCCGGGCGGCCAATCCGAGCGCGTTGCGCTGGGCTTCCAGCGCTTTTCTCGCCTCACCTTCGCCCCAGATGACGAGCTTCCATTCGGGGTGGTCGCTGGCCACCTTGGCGAAGGCTTCGAGCAGCAGATCGAAGCCCTTTTGCTCAGTCAGGCGCCCGACAGCGGTGAGCACATTGTTGCCGCGCTTCTTTTGCCAGCCGTCGGGCAGATTGATCGCATTGGCGATCACCCGGCTGGAGCGGCGAACATTCGGCGGGAAATAGTCCAGCGCGCCCTTGGTCATCGTCACCAGCGCAAAAGCGCGCGGGTAGAGACGAAGCTGCAGCCACTTCCAGAAGGGGCCGAAGGGCTGCACCGCCGGGTTGTTGCGCTCGGACACGATCACCGGGAGCCTGAGGCCTCGTGTTGCGAGCAGTGTCAACACGTTCGTGCGCGTCAGGAAGCTCAGCACGAAGTCGGGACGGGTGCGGCTGATCGTCGAGCGCAGTCGGTAGAGCCGCCTTGCCACCAGCCAGGCGGCCCGCAGCTTGCCAGCCTTCTGAACCGGCACGTCGAGCCGCTCGATGGTGACGCGCGGATCGAGCCTGTAATAGGGTTCGGAGGTCGGCGCTTCGAGCGTAATCACCGTGACGGTGCAGCCGAGGCGGGCCCAGTGGCTGGCAACGAGACTGACGACGTGCTCGGTGCCGCCGGCGCCGAGTGCAGAAACAATGATGGTTATGCGCGCGCCAGCGATGCCGGCGGCTCCGACGATGTCGGCACCTGTATCTTGATCCAATTTGGATTGCCCCTCGCTCTCCGCTTTCTATTATTAACAACTCCTTAAATTCGCGCAATGGGACTTTCGCAGTGTGGTAAATGCGCTGGCGAACAGCCGATCGCGGCTGGCCGGCGCGCAGTTCGTATGTCCCATCGGCAAGGCAAGACCAGACGTTCGAAGGCCTCAGCCTGTGCAATGGGCGCCGAGGATGGGGCGGGTTGAAGCGGCGCGCGGGGGAAGGTGTCGTCTCTGGGAATACCGGGCGGCTGGTGCTCGCAGGGGCTACCGTGCGCGCAAAAAAAATGCCCGCGGGAGGCGGGCAGTTTTGGAGTGGGCGCATACGCTCAAACATGTTGCGCCTCGCTCCAAGGTGGCCGTCAGAGGTCAAGGATCCGTAAATGCGCGATAGCTAAAAATAGCGAATGGCAGCGGCCCGTCGTCCCCGCCAGCCGCCGCCGTCCGGATTCCAGCGGAGAACCGGTGGCTGGGGTCGATTTTTTGTCCGGGGACATCAGCCGTAGCATCGGCCGGATATTGCCACCGGGCGTGGTGGCGCGGAAGCGGCAGAGACGGGTCGCCGTTCGCCGATGCCGTGATACAGGGGGCCCGGCAAGCCTTTGCTTTTCCGTATTTGTTTCGCTCATAGCCCGCGCCGATGCCTGCGTCCGCCGTCCGCATGGTGTGGATGTTCGCCAGCGCAGGGCGAAAGTGGCGGCACAACCATGGCGGAATCTCTAAGAAAGGAATTGTTAATTTAAGCAATGAATAATGAAAAAGGGGGTTGAAGATCGCCGCCTTTTCGCCCAAAGGAAGCCCCAGGCGGCTGGACCGCTATTCGAAAGGACGTTTATGCGAATCAAAACCGCATGTGCCGGCGTAGGCCGCACCGCCGTTTCGGGTTTCAAGTTTCTCGTACCGACGACATCAGTTCTAAGCCTCCTGCTTCTGTCCGCCGGCTGCTCGTCGACGGTCGTCAGCGAAACGCCGCTGTTTGCATCGGGCCATTCGAGTGCCTATGCGAGCCCTTCGATCAAGGTCCGCAAGGAAGAGAAGCAGCTGAAGATCGCCGAGGCGGATGAAGACATCGTCGAGCCGGCACCGACGCGCAGGCGCACGGCAACCTACCTCGGCCGCGCGCCCTATATCTGCTCGCCGAGCGGCTTCGGGCGCACGTCGCACTGTTTCCTCAGAGCCTCGCTCTAACAGTCTGTCGCGTTCGGGAAGGCAGGCGCAATCGATCATGGAGACGGGGCGGTTGCCAGCCTTGGCGGCGGCCTTTTTGCCATCCGGGCATGACGCCCACGGCCTCGCGATCGCACCGGCTTCCAGCGCGCAGCAAGCCATGTCTGGTTTTATGCGGTGCCAGATGTGGCACGCTGGAGAAAATCGTTGCCTATTGCTGTCCCAAGATCGGTCCTCGGTGCTGGCGCGCTGGCGCTTCTGGCGGTTGCCGGAGTCACGCCGGGCCGCGCGCAGGATCCCGTAGACGGTATTGATCGGTCGCTGACGACCGCCGCCATCACGCCTGAGGCAAGGGAGCGGGAAACACGCACGGTCGAAATCGGTGTTTACGATCCGCATGATGCGGTCGCATCCAGCGACGCGCTGACACTCGAGCATGTCTTCGTCTACTGGCAGAAGCCGGATCGGGCGCAGCTGAAACGGAAGTTCGCAAATGCCGCGCGACAGGGGCGGGCGCTGATGCTTTCGGTCGAGCCCTATACCCATGCCGCCGACTGGCGCGCCGGCGGCAACCGGCTGTTTGCCGATATCGGCAAGGGCCGCTTCGATCGCGAGATTACCGATATTTGCACGCGCGCCGCCGACTTCCGCGGGCCGGTCTACATTCGCTGGGGCCATGAGATGGAAGAGCCCGGCGAGCGCTATCCCTGGGCGCGGCGCGACAGCGAAGGCTACAAGACGGCGTTCCGCTACTTCGTCAGCAAGTGCCGGGAACTCGCGCCGGCCGCCCGCTACGTCTGGTCGCCGAAGGGCCATCGCAATCTCGCGGCCTATTATCCGGGCGACGATGTCGTCGATGCGATCGGCATCCCGGTTTGGGGCCTGCAGAAGATGGACGTCGACTATTGGGGTCGCGAGCGTCGCTTCGGCGAAGCGCTCAAGGAAAAGTACCAGCGCGTTTCGCGTTACGGCAAGCCCGTGATCGTTGCCGAACTCGGGGTCTCCGGCTCGGCCGATTACAAGCGTGCATGGTATGCCGAAATCCTGGATCAGCAGACCTACCGCCAGGCCTTCCCGCTTCTGACGACCGTCGTCTTCTTCAACGACAAGGAGCCGTACAAGTGGCCGCTCGGTTACGGAGCGCCGGACTGGCGGCTCGACAAGGCGGCGCTCAAGGCGCTTGCCGACCGTGGACCGAAGGAAGCGGCCGAACTCGCCGACTGATCGCCGCGCGTGGCATGAAATCTTGCTGATCGCAGCTGAGGTGCTTTCGGTCGGGGCGATGCGCCGATCGTCCTTCGGCGCATCGTGAAAGCTTCAAACGCCGAGCCCTTGATATCCCGGATCACCGTTGCGGTTCCGGATCATCCCGGTCGCCCGGATCAGGCCAGCAACAGGCCCGATTCCCGGGCGGCTGCGGCAAAGCAGCGGCTCGCCCGGTCCGTACTCGTCAATCCATCCAGCGCATCCAGGCAGCGCCTGAGGGCTGCGCGATATTCCCGGCCACGACGGCCCGGCCACTGCCTGAGCAGTTCCACGGCTTCGAACACCGTTCTGACCACGGTCTGCCGTCGTGCCGAAAGTTTCAGGGGGATGGGAGTGGGAAAGAGTTTCTCGCTCATTGCATTCCTCGTTCACAGTCTTTTCGAGCGAGAGGGCAACGCGAGAGCAGCGGGATGGTTCCATGTTGTCGACCGATTTTATTCGCGCTGACGGCAGGCGAGTTCTCTCCGGCTTTGCGAACCTGATCTTTTGGTTGCGTCGCTTTTGCCGACGGCGGACGAAGGGAGGTCCGACGGGAGCTCCATCGAGCTCGGACCGGTGTTGAAAAGCTTTGAAAATCCAGGCCCGGCGCAGGTGGCGGCACTAGAGTTCCAGCGCTGCCTTGAGGTCGGTCGACTTCAGAACGCGCAGGTCGAGGTCGGCTTCGATATGGTCGATGTGGTGGACCATCAGCCGCGCGGCCGCGTCGATGTCGCCACGCTCGATCGCGTTGACGATCTCGTCGTGTTCGCTGTGGCCGCAGCTCGAAACGGTCGATTGTCCGTAAAGCGCGATGACCAGCGAGGAGCGGGCGACGAGCTCGTCCATGAAGCGGCGCAGAATGGTGTTGCCGGAGAGGTCGGCAAGCGCCAGGTGGAAATCACCCGATGCCTTGATTTCCGCACGACGGGCCGATTGACCGCGCTGTTCGGTCAGTTGGCGCTCGGCTGCCAGCATGCGCCTGAGTTCGGAAAGCTCCGCCTTGCCGATCTGGGCGGCGGCGGCGCGCACGACGCCGGGTTCGATCAGCCGGCGGGTCGCAAAGATCTGGCGCGCCTCATCGATCGAAGGGTGCGCAACAAAGGCGCCGCGGTTCTTCTCGACGTTGACGAGGCCCTCATAGGACAGCGCCTGCAGGGCGGCGCGCACCAGCGTTCGGCTGACATTGAACAGTTCGCCGACGTCGCTTTCCGAAAGCTTGGTGCCAGGCGCAAGCCGCCGCTCGACGATCGCATCGCGCAATGTATCGCGGATGTGCTGACTGCCGGTGTCGGTGGTCGGGTCTGTGGCCAGTTCGGTCTGATGGGGCGTGGTGGTCAAGGACATGAATCGATCCGCGAAGCAACGCGCCATCTTATCGTCGGACGAAGCGAAGGGAAACGACAATCTGACGCGCAAAGGTTGCGGGGCATCGTCCGGTCGAGCGAGGCTACTTGTCGAGCTCCGGATAGACCCGGTCGAGGAAGCCCGGTCGCAATTTCTCGCCGATCAGGCAATCGGGCGCCGGGAAGGCATCGACATAGCGTATGGTCGGCGGCGGTGGCAGGCCGCTGACTTCGAGCACCAGTTTCTGGCGGATCGCGATGGAGAAATCTTCGGGCTCGTGCACCGGCAGCACGAAGGAGCCGGGGCCGCCGATGACACATTCGGCATAATATTGGTCAAGCGGGCCGGTCGAAACCGACGGGCGGATGAGGATGGCAAGCCCGTTGATGGTGATGCCGCGCGTGATCGCGATCTCGCGGGCTGGAAGCACCGGCGGGCCGATGTTGTTCGGCCCGTCGCCGGAGATGTCGATGACCCTTCGCACGCCGCTGAACGCGTTGGAATCGATCAGCGCCGTGCCATAGGTGATGGCGTTGGAGATGGAGGTGCCGCGGCGTGTGCCGACCGGCCGCGCTTCGATCAGCTTGGCGAAGGCGTCGGCGTCGGCGGCATTGTCGATGACCTTCCAGGCGACAACGGAGGACTCGTTCACCGTTCCGGCCCATTCGAAATAGCCGATGGCGATCTTGCCCAGCTGGCCGCTTTCGACCGCATCAAGGAAGTCGCGATGCCGGAGTGCCTCGACATAGCCGGCCCTCTGGATGCGGGCCTCGTCGAGATCCATCGAGCCGGACATGTCGACCGCCAGGATCAGTTCGACGTCGACATTCGTCGCCTCGGCGGTCGATGGGCTCGGGCCACCACTCAATGAAAGGAGTAACGCCAACACGCTCAACATCGCTTCAACCAGTCATTGCGCGCGGTCAGATTAGAAGACTGTAACACAAGATTGGATTTCGGCGACCGTTTGGGTGTAGTTGGCCTTCACTAAAGAGTGATTTTGCCGGGTCCTGCATGAGGCCGGATGTCGGACAGGAAAGGCGAAATGCCGCAGCGTACGGAAAATACTGAGCGATTTCAGATCGATCGATTGCAGCAGGCGGCGTTCGGGTATTTCCTCGAACATTCGGATCCGGTCACCGGACTGATCGCCGACACCGCGTTGCCGGGCGCGCCGGCGAGCATCGCTGCGACCGGCTTCGGCCTTTCCTGCTATCCGATCGGCGTCGAGCGCGGCTGGCTCTCGCGCAGCGATGCGGCGCGGCGGGTGGTGACGACCCTGCGCTTCCTTGTCCAAAGCCCGCAGTCCCGCCACCGGCAGGCGACCGGCTATCGCGGCTTCTACCATCACTTCCTCGACATGCGGACCGGCGAGCGCACCTGGCAGAGCGAGCTTTCGACCGTCGATACGGCGCTGCTGATCGCCGGCTGCCTGACCGCCTCTGCATATTTTTCCGGTAGGGATGCGGACGAATGCGAGATCCGCGCTCTTGCCGATCGGCTCTATGCGCGGGTGGACTGGCGCTGGGCGCTCAATCGGGGCGACACGCTGACGATGGGCTGGCGGCCGCCGGGGCGGTTCTTGAAGCATCGCTGGCGGGGTTACAGCGAAGCGCTGCTGCTCTATGTGCTGGCACTCGGCGCGCCCGACCATTCGATCGAACCGGAGCACTATGCGGCCTTTGCCGAGGGCCATGACTGGATTCCCGTCGACGGCCGGCCGCATCTGCATGCGGCGCCACTCTTCATCCATCTCTTTCCGCAGGCCTGGCTCGATCTGCGCGGGCTTTCCGACCGGACGATGCGGGAGCGGGGGACGGATTATTTCGAGAATACCCGACGCGCCATCGCCTTGCAGCGGGACCATGCGCGCTCCAATCCCGGCGGTTTCGCCGGATATGGCGAGGACCTGTGGGGTCTGAGCGCCTGCCATGCGCCCCGCGGCCGGCTGCGGCTTGCGGATGGGCGCCAGCAGCGGCTTTTCGGCTATGTGAACCGCGGCGCACCCTACGGCCTTGATGACGGCACGCTCGTGCCCTGGGCGCCGCTTGCCTGCCTGCCGTTCGAGCCGGATGCGGCGCAGGCCTCCCTCGTGCATATGGCAGACAGTTATCCGGGACTTTTGAGCGAAGGGCGCTTTCCTGGCGGCTTTAATCCGAGCCTGGCCGCCGGCACAGGCCCGGAGGGCTGGATCGATGCGCGTGTCGTCGGTCTTGACCAGGGCATCGTTGTCATGATGATCGAGAACTGGCAAAGCGGCCTTAGCTGGGCGCTGATGCGCAGCATACCGGCGATCCGCCTCGGCCTTGAGCGGGCGGGCTTCGACGGTGGCTGGCTGCAGGAGGGGGAAGGCGCGTGTGGTAATCCGCCCGCATCCCGCGCCAGAGGATGAGAATGGACGACGGAGACGGCATGCGCTCGAACGACCACCGGCCGACAGCGGAGACCGCGGCGTTTGCGCCGCAGGCGCTGGCCGTCGCCGACCATCTGCGTGCCCAGTTTCCCGAGGCTGCCGTCTCGCTCGGGCCGGCGGCCAGTGATTTCAGCGCGCCGGGTGACTTCTGGGCTACGGGCAGCGCTGGCCTTGAGGCGGGGCTCGCCTATCAGGATTTCTTCGGGGTCGGCATGACCGACCGGGTCCGGGCGGCGCATCTGATCGCCTTCTATAGCCGCCAGCTGAGCGTAGTCCTTGGCGCGTTCCATCTCGGCGCCGGGTTGCAGGCGGAGGTGGCCGGCATTCGTTTCGAGGATTGGACGCGGCTTCACCGTGGCGTCGAAATCGCGGGCAAGCGCTATCATTTTCGCCTGCATCCGCCGGCCACGGAGCGCCAGGGTGGCGAAGGCGTCAGCGCATTCGAACAGGGCTTCATCGCCCATCTGGTACCCGTCGTTGCGGTTCTGAAAGCGCGAGCAGGGCTGTCGAGCGGGGCGCAATGGCGGCTCGCGGCCGATGCCCTGGCCGGCGCGTTCCTGGAAATCGGCCGCGCGATCGGCGACGAGGCGCGCGGCAGGGCCGAGGCGCTGGCGATCGTCAAACGACCGGGTTCGCGGCTCTACTCAGAGGAGCTCTGCTACGAGCAGATCGCGGCTCTCGATCCGGCAAGCGGCGCTCAGCTGTCGCGCCAGTATCGGATCCGTTGCGGCTGCTGTCTCTACTTCAAGACGGAAGGGGGCAGCTTCTGCGACACTTGCGTGCTGCTGGAGCCGGAAGATCGCCGCGCGCGGCTGGCGGCGCATCTCATGCAAAACGGCGGGACCTGAACCCCGCCGTCGCTTTGCTGACGATCTGTGATCAGTGATCACTGTGCCTTGACGAAGCGCTCGTTGATGAAGCCGGAGACGACGCCGAGCACGATCCAGAAGGCGAGCGTGGTGGCGAGTGCGGCAACCGCAAACTCGGCGCCGAGCACGGCCGGAACGTTGCTGGTGATATCGAGCGGCTGCGGCGCACCGTAGACATGGGGTGCTGCGATCAGCACCAGGCCTGCGACCTTGGAGACGATCTCCTCGCGCAGGACAACGAGATAGAGGCCGACGGCGGAGAGCGCCACTGTCACCAGCCACCAGGTCTGGCGGTCGCCGAGTTCGGCTGCCGGAAAGCCCGGCAGTTCCGGCGGCAGACCGATCGCCGGCAGCATGTGCACGGCAAGCCAGCCGCAGGCGCCCCACAGCGCGCCGTTCCTGAGCGTGATCGGGTAGCCGATCACCAGGCTGACGCCGGCGAGCAGCAGGCCGAAGCCGGAACCTGTGACGAGGTTCGCCATCAGCGTGCCGGAGAAGCGGCTCATGCCGAACATGATGCCGCCTTCCTCATGCTCGCCCTCATGGGCATAGGCCGGGGTGATCGGCGACAAAGCGTCGAGAAAGGCGCCGAACGGCGACACGGCTTTGAGCGACGAGTGCTGGTCGTGGTTTTCTGCGGCCGGCTGTGCCGCACCCGGCTGGGCGGCGGGCTGTTCGGTGGCGGCCGGTGCCTCGCCTTCGAATTCTTCTGCATGCAGGATCAGCGGTGTGACGCGCAGTTCCTGGGCGCCGGTCATGAAGACACCGGCAATCAATCCAGCCACGATCGCGGCCAGAAGCGTTCTGACAATCATCTTGAAATCCCTCGATAACGACAAAAGCCACGCCCTGTGGCGTGGTCCTTGAGCCTTCCCATTTTCCCTATGCTGCGGATGGCCTTCGCGCGCCGGAAAAACCGGGATGCACGCAGGCCTCCATCCGGCTCGGGCCGGATGCGTTCAGGTCCGCAGATTGTTCGATGCGGAACGTTGTTCACGTTCCGGCGCATCGGTCAGTGGCAGGGGAAGCCGTAGGAGTGGCGGGTGTCGTGCGCCGTGTCGTGCAGCACTGCCGAGTTGGCAAGGCCGGCGCCAAAGACGAGGAATGCGCCGATGAAGAGCGCGATGACGCCAGCGGTCAGACGATCGCTGAGGGAGAGCGGGGTGCTCGAAATGGTAGACGTAGCCATGACAACCTCCGTGATGGCATCGGGAAATTCCCGGTTGGGCCCTATGCCCGTATCGAGTGGCAGGTTTCCTGGCTCACGGCGTTGGGCTCGATGCCCTCGATCTGCCTCGCCTTCCCAGCTCGGCCGCCCTCTCGCGGTCTTGCCAGTGGCTTCTTCCGGATCGCTCCGGAACGGTGGATCGACGTCGCTCTACAGTCGCGGGGTCGGCCGTGATTTGAATGCCCAGCTTGGGTCCATCCGTCACATTCCCGTTTACTCCCGAAACACGTTCGCGTCCCGGGAACCAATCGATCCCAGATGATTAGGATTGTGTCATGGAGTTGTCAATTGAGTGCGCGCCGCCGCGCGGTCCATCCGCGACAAAATCCTTGATGGTCATGCGTTTGTAGGCTTCGACGATCTGGTCACCCTCGGCCCGGTCGACCGAGACTGCAAGTCGCATGGTGCAGTCGCCGAGATGCATGATCAGGAAGGCGGCGCTGTCGATCTCTTCGCGCGGCGTCTCCGGCACAAGGCGGGCCCAGACATCGGCAAGCAGCTTTCCGCCGGCGCGGCTTTGCGCAAGATCGATCTCGCGCAGTGCCTTGTCGGCCTGCATCGCCGACCAGATGTCGCGCATGACCGGCTCGGCGAGGAACATGTCATAGTAGATGTCGAACAGCAGCGAGAAGGCGTCGCGCAGTTCGGCTATCGACGTGACCTTGGCCAGTTCGGCCGCGATGCACTCGTTGCAGACCGCATTGTAGCGCTCGGCCAGCGTGCGCACGATTGCCGCCTTGTCGGGGAAGTACTGATAAAGTGATCCGATCGAAATCCCAGCCTTTTCAGCGACTTCGCTCATGCGCATGGCGTCACTGCCCTTCTCCTGGATGAGCGCCGTCGCGCAGGCAAGGATCTGCTCGACGCGCTCGCGGCTGCGCTTCTGGCTCGGCGTCCGGCGCAGCGCAGGCTCGTCGTCGGCGGGAAGCGTGGCGGGACTTGCATCTGGAATCATGAGTAATGCTCACATTTTGGCTTGACTCCTAAAATACGAGGATTTATCACATTTGCAAATGTGAGAGATGCTCATGTTTGTTGGTGGAACCTCAGGAGGAAACGATGTCTCAGAAAGTCACACTGGTTTTGGGCGGTACCGGCAAGACGGGGCGGCGGGTGGCCGATCGCCTTCGGGAGCGGGGCATAGCGGTCCGCATCGGCGCCCGTTCGGCGTCGCCTTCCTTCGATTGGACGGATGAGGCGACCTGGGCGCCCGCCCTTGAAAATGTCGATCGCATCTATGTCTGCTACCAGCCCGATCTGGCGGTGCCGGGCGCCGTCGACGTCATCGACCGGTTCTCGAGCCTTGCCGTTCGCTCGGGCATCAAGCGGCTGGTGCTCCTGTCGGGCCGCGGCGAGGACGAGGCGGAAGCCTCCGAGCGTGCGCTGCAGGCCTCCGGCGCCGATTGGACGGTCATCCGGGGCAGCTGGTTCTTCGAGAATTTCGACGAAGGCTTCCTCGCCGACAGCGTGGTGAGTGGTTCGGTCTTCCTGCCGGTGGACGAGGTCACCGAGCCCTTCGTCAGTTGCGACGACATCGCCGACGTGGCGGTTGAGGCCCTTCTGGACGATGCGCATATCGGCAAGGTCTATGCCTTGACCGGCCCGCGCCTGATGACCTTTGCCCAGGCCGTCGCCGAGATCGCCGCGGCCGCCAACCGTCGGATCTCTTATCAGGCCATTCCGGTTTCCGACTTCGCAGCGCATCTCAAGGCGGACGGCGTGCCGGATGACTATGTCGAACTCATCCGCTATCTCTTCACCTCGGTGCTCGACGGACGCAATTCCAGCATGACGTCCGATGTCGAGCGCGTGCTTGGGCGGCGTCCGCGCGACTTTGCCGATTACGCCCGGGAAACCGCAGCAACTGGTGTTTGGAGTCTTGCCGCATGATCCCGCTGATCCCCGCTCTGGCGTTTGCCGCCGCGATCGGTTCCGGCCTGATGGCCGGGCTGTTCTTCATCTTCTCGGTTTGCATCATGCAGGCCCTGTCGCGGCTGCCGCCGGAGCAGGGGATCGCCGCGATGAACGCCATCAATGTCGTGATCCAGAACCCGATCTTCCTCAGCGCCTTCATGGGCACGGCGCTGCTCGCCCTGGCGCTCGTCGTCGTCGCCTTCATCTCGGGGGGCGAGGGCAGGTGGTGGCTTGCCGCCGGTGGCATTGCCTATGTCGTTGGCGTGCTGCTGGTGACCATTGTCTTCAACGTGCCGATGAATGACGCACTCGCCGCGGCAGCCCCCGGTCAGGCGGCGACCGATCTCTGGCGTGAGCGCTATCTGACCGATTGGGTCTGGTGGAACCACGTGCGCACATGGGCCTCGATCGGCGCGCTGGCGTTTTTCGTTCTCGGTTTCGCCCGAGCCTGACGAAAAGCGCCGGCAAGTCGATCCTTGCCGGCGCCTGCACGCGTCCTGACCTTCAAGCCCATCCCGCCGTCAGGGCTTCGGAATACGCGCGTCGTATTGCGCTTCAAGGTCGGCAAACTTGCTCCAGAAGGCTGCCGGCTTTTCGCCTTCGAGCAGAGCGCGCAAAATGTCGAGGTGCACGTGCCAGCCGGCGGAGAAGCTGGTCATGACCGCGCGGTCGGCGATGCGCTTATGGGTGACGACGAGCAGCACCTTGTCCCCGCGGGGGCTGAGCTCGAAGCGGACCTCCGACGGGGTGCCGGTCTCTTCGTTCCAGGTATAGGCCAGTAGTCGTGGCGGCTCCCAGGCGAGCACGTGGCCGTAATTGCGCACCTCGCCGGCGTGCTCGGCGTATTTCTGCGGTGGCCGATCGTCCTCCGTCGTCAGTTCCGAATGGCGGAAGACGTGCTCGACCTCGGCCCCTTCCTTCGATCCGATCGTTCCGGACGCCATCCAGAGCCGGCGCTTGCTTTCCTCCGTCAGATAGGACCAGACCCGCTCGATCGGGCCGGGAAGCAGGCGCTCGATGCGCACCGCGTCCGGTGCGACGACACGGCCGTAGTCGGCGCCGGCAAAGGCTGTGGCAGACGAAGTCATGGCTTTTCCTCCGGATCAGTTTGGATTGTGGCGTCTTCGGCGAGAAGCAGCGCCTCGAGTGCGTCGATGCGGGTGCGCCAGAAGGCTTCGTAGTGGCGCATCCATTCCATGCCTGCATGCATCGGCGCGGCATCGAGCCGGCACACATGCGTGCGACCTTTCACTTCGCGGCGCACCAGACCTGCTCCTTCCAGCACCTTGATGTGCTTCGATGCCGCGGCCAGCGAGATCGAGAACGGCGCCGCAAGCTCGCCCACCAGTCTTTCGCCCTGCGAAAGGTCCTGGAGCATGGCGCGCCGCGTCGGGTCCGAAAGCGCGTGAAACACGGCATCGAGATGTGCGTTCTGATATTCAACCATATTGTTGAATATCCTCTCGGTCGACCTAATTGTCAACCGTTCGGTTGAATTTAAAAGTATCGCGAAAAGAGACCACGCCGCGGTGGGTCGTCGTGGAGGCGCCGTCCCGTCCAGGCGGCAAGCGCATCGGCAAGATCGTCGGTCGGCACCATCTGGGCAAACTGTTCGCTTTCGACCAGCAGCCCCTCGGCGATCGACATGTTGAGGCCGCGGGTGACGGCGGTGATGATCGAGCGCACTGCAAGCGGGGAGTGGCCGATGATGCGTTTTGCCAGGTCACGGGCGGCCGACATCAGTTCCTCATGAGCGACGACGTGGTTGACGAGCCCCAGCTCCAGCGCGCGATCGGCCAAGAAATCCTCGCCTGTCAGCAGCAGTTCAAGCGCGCGCTTGCGGCCGGCGAGCCGCGGCAGGCGCTGGGTGCCGCCGAAGGTCGGCGGCATGCCGAGCTTGATTTCCGGTTTGGCAAAACGCGCCCGGTCGCTTGCAACAGCGAGATGCACCGCTTCGGTGATCTCGCAGCCGCCGCCATAGGCAAGCCCGTTGACGGCAGCGATGACCGGCTTCGGAAAGGCTTCGAGCCGGGCCGTCAGGCCCTGGCCGCGACGGACGAAATCGCGCACGGCCGGGTTTACGCCCTTGGCCACGCTTTCCGAGAACTCATGGATATCGCCGCCGGCGGAAAAGGCGCGGTCGCCGGTGCCGGTGATGATCACGGCGCCGACGCCGTCGTTCGCTTCGATCTGGTCGAGAAGGCTCATGAGCCGGTCGATCAGCTCGTAGTTCAGCGCGTTGAGTTTCTCTGGTCGGTTGAGAGTGAGGAGGGCGATGCCCTCGGAAATCTGCATCAGCACGGTGTTCGACATGGTTGCTCTCCGGCAGCTGTTGACGGGGAGAGGCTAGGTGAGGGAAGATGCCATGTATATTCACTAGTCGGTATACATGAGAGATGGCGAAAGCAGAGAAATCGACCCGGGACCTGATCGTCGCAGCGGCGGAAAAGCTGTTTTATGCCGAGGGCATCCGCGCCGTCAGCGTCGATGCGGTGGCGGAAGCCGCGGGCGTGACCAAACGCACGCTCTACTATCATTTCGACAGCAAGGACGAGCTGATCGCCGCCTATCTCGAAGGCCGCGACCAGCCCAATCTGAAACTCTTCCGCAAGTGGTTCGACGCGGGCGACGGGGACATTGCCGACAAGGTCGAGGCGATCTTCGTCAACCTGGCGCGGGCGGCGCGCCATCCGAAATGGAAGGGCTGTGGCTTCCTGCGCACCTCCGCCGAGCTTGCCAACATGCCCGGTCATCCGGCGATCCGCATCGGTGCCGCCCACAAGAAGAAGTTCGAGGCCTGGATTGCCGAGACCTTTACCGAAGCCGGTGTCGCCGAGCCGGCCGTGCTGGCAAAGCAGATCCTGCTGCTGCTCGACGGCAGTTTCGCGGTCGTGCTGCTGCACCGGGATCCAAACTACATGGAGGTGGCGGGCAAGGCTGCGGCGACGCTTGTGCGGGTGGCGCTTGCCGGAGCAAACCCGAAGGCGCCATCGGAACATGCGGCGGCTTCATTCTGAAGCGAGGCGATTTCCGCTTTCAATCGGCTGCCGTTGGCGGGCAGTATGGGCTGTATCGTTATCAGCCGAACAACCAGTAAGCGTCGATGCTGCCGCGTTGCGGCGCGTCGAAGGGAGCAGAATTCCATGACAGTCAAGCGTATCGTCTCAAACCTCTACGCCCCGGACCCGCAAGTGGCGCGCGCCTTCTACGGCGACCTGCTTGAACTCGACGTGGTGATGGATCACGGCTGGATCCTGACCTTTGCCGCCGAGGGCAAGGCCGCGATGCCACAGGTGAGCATCGCCAGCGAGGGCGGCAACGATACGCCGGTGCCGGTGCTTTCGATCGAGGTGGACGATGTCGACCGGGCCTATCAGCGAGCCAAGGCCGCCGGTGTCGAGATCGTCTACGACATCACCAACGAGCCCTGGGGCGTGCGCCGTTTCTACATGCGCGACCCGTTCGGCAATATCGTCAACATCCTGGCGCACTGAGCAGTTCCAGGAAAAGTGCGCAGCGGTTTTCCGTCCGGAATTGCACCAGCCAAGCGAGCGAATTTCAGGAAAAGTGCGAAGCGGTTCTCCGTCCGGAATTGCGCCAGCCAAGCGAGCGAATTCCAGGAAGAGTGCGTAGCGGTTTTCCGTCTGGAATTGCGTCCTTGCAAACTCGCGAAGGATGCCGCCGGCTGGACCGGCGGCCTCTTGCATCAGGCGAGCGACAGCGCGTTTGAAAGATCGGCCACGAGGTCGTCGGGATGCTCGATACCGATCGACAGGCGGATGGTCGATTCCAGCACGCCGATGCGGTGGCGCACCTCGATCGGCACGCCGGAATGGGTCATCGCTGCCGGGTGGCTGGCGAGCGATTCCGTGCCGCCGAGGCTGACGGCGAGCTTGAAGATCTGCAGCGCATTGAGGAAGCGGAAGGCCGCCTCCTGGCCGCCAGCGATATCGAAGGAGAAGGTCGAGCCAGCGCCGGTGCACTGCGTCTTGAAAGTGCGGCCGACCGGCGTGTCCTCGCCGTGGAAGGGCAGGTAGTGGATACGCTCGACCTTCGGGTGGTCGTGCAGGAATTCGGCGACGATGCGGGCATTGTCGTCGGCCTTCTGCATGCGCACCGCCAGCGTTTCGAGCGAACGGCCGAGCATCCAGCAGGAATGCGGATCGAGCTGCGTGCCGATCGCACCGCGTAGCGCCTTCACCTGCTTCATCACCGCCTTGGAACCGAGCGCGGCGCCGGCGATCAGGTCGGAGTGACCACCGACATACTTGGTCAGCGAATAGAGCGAGATGTCGGCGCCGTGCTCGATCGGCCGCTGGAAGACGGGCCCAAGCAGCGTGTTGTCGCAGGCGACGATCGGGGTATGGCCCTGCTTCCTGCCGATCGCATCGGCAACGCGGCGGATCATGGCGACGTCGACGAGACTATTGGTCGGGTTCGCCGGCGTCTCGATCAGGATCACCGAGACCCGGCCCTTGGCCATCGCCTCTTCTGCGGCGGCGCTGACGGCCGCCTCGTTCACGCCATCGGCAAAACCGACGGCGGAAACGCCGAGATTGAGGAAGGTGCGGGCAAGCAGCGTCTCGGTGCCGCCATAGAGCGGCTGGCTGTGCAGCACCGCGTCGCCCGGCTTGACGAAGGCGAGCAGCGTCGTGGCGATCGCCGACATGCCCGACGAGAACAGTGCGCAGCTTTCGGTGCGCTCGTAGACGGCGAGACGGTCTTCGACGATCTCGCTGTTCGGGTGGTTGAAGCGCGAATAGACGAGGCCGGCGCCGACACCCGCCGGCGGTTCCTTCCGGCCGGAGACAAAGTCGAAGAAGTCGCGGCCCTCTTCGGCGGAGCGGAAGACGAAGGTGGAGGTCAGAAAGACCGGAGGTTTGACCGCGCCCTCCGACAGTTCCGGATCGTAGCCATAGTTCAGCATCTGCGTTTCAGGATGCAGCTTGTGGTTTCCGATGTGGGTTTTGGAGGGATGCGGTGCGGTCATGGCTTGTCTCCTCAAGCGAAGCGGACTCGACTGACAGGCAAATTATATCAGATGCTTGGACCGATCCTTGCTATTTCCGGCGGGATCGCCTTGAGTTGCGCAAAGATTTGGCTGAGTTGAGAAGATATGGCGCAGAAAATTGCCGACGAGACGGATCGCAGGATTTTGAAGGAACTGGTGGCGGATGCCCGCCTGACCAACAACGAGCTCGCCGAGCGGGTGGGGCTCTCGGCGTCGCCCTGTCTGCGTCGGCTACGGCGGCTGGAAGAGACCGGGGTCATCCGCGGCTATACGGCTTTGGTCGATCCCGCAGTCGACGGCTGGACGATGACGGCGATTGCGACCGTCACGCTCAGCCGCCAGCACGAAGACGAGATCGTCATGTTCGAAGAGGCGGTGCGCGGCTGGGACGAGGTGCTCGAATGCCATCTGGTGACCGGCTCGCGCGACTACGTGCTGAAGGTGATGAGCGCCGGCCTCGATCAGTACGAGCGTTTCATCAAGGAAAAGATCGCAAGGCTCAAATGCGTCGCCTCGATCGAGACGAGTTTCGTGATGAACACGATCAAGGAGCGGCGAGTCTAGCGCCAACCCCTCCATAAGCCTCTGAAGCGGTTCGATAATCGTCCATCCGGCTTTGAAACCATCAGGGATGCCCTAGATTCGAGTCAGGAGGGCGTCCCACACGCTCGGCGGGCGCCTTGCTCTCTCGGAGAGAGACGATGGATTTCGCAACAGCGCTCGATGCCGCTGCTTCCTGGCTGCAGACGGTCTTTTTGAACGAGTGGACCTATTATCAGCTCGCCATCATCGTCGCCGGCTACCTGGTCTGCGGCGCACTGGCGAAGCGGATAGAGCCGCGGGTCGAAGCCCGAGCCCGTCTGATCAAGGGCAATCCGGATCTCTTGCGGGTCATCATCGCCTTCATGCGGCGGCTGCGGTGGCTGTTTCTGATCGTCTGGCTCTGGATTGCCGACGGCATGATCCTGCGCTTTGGCTGGCCGTCCTATCGCTGGTTGGTGGCGACCGCGCTGACGCTGACGGCGGCGTGGTTCGTCATCTCGGTGCTCACACGCATCATCCGCAACCAGATGCTGGCGCGCGTCACCGCCGTCGTCGGCTGGATCTATTTTGCGCTCTATGCGGTCGGGCTCGACCGGGTGATCCTGACGACACTTGATGGCGTTGCCATCAATCTCGGTGCGGTTCGCCTGTCGCTGCTGCTCGTCCTGAAAGCCATCGTGCTCTCCGCCGCGCTGATCTGGCTTGCCGTTTTGATCGGCAATGTCTCGTCGCACTGGATCCAGCGGTCAGCGGACCTGACACCCTCCTTCAAGGTGCTGATCAGCAAGCTGGTCAAGATTGCACTGATTGGCTTTGCCGGCGCAATCGCGCTATCGGCCACCGGCATCGACCTGACGGCGCTGACGGTTTTCTCCGGGGCGGTCGGTGTCGGCATCGGTTTCGGTCTGCAGAAGGTGGTTTCCAACTTCATCTCCGGTATCATCATCCTGCTCGACAAATCCATCAAGCCGGGCGACACGATCACGCTCGGCGATACCTTCGGGTCCGTGCGCGACCTGCGCTCCCGCTTCGTCTCCGTCATCACCCGGGACGGCAAGGAATACCTCATTCCAAATGAGGACTTCATTTCGCAGCAGGTGGTGAACTGGTCGTTCTCCAGCGACTTCGTCCGCATCGAGGTCGATTTCGGCACCTCCTATGACAGCGACCCGCACGAGGTGGCGCGCATCGCCATCGAGACCGCCGCATCGCTGCCGCGGGTGGCGAGCAGCTACGCCCAGCCGGTGTGCTGGATGACGGGTTTCGGCGCCTCGTCGCTCGATTTCAAGCTGAGGTTCTGGATTTCCGATCCGAGCAACGGGCTCACCAACATTCGCGGGCAGGTGCTGATGGCGCTCTGGGATGCGTTCAAGGCGGCGGGCATTTCGATCCCGTTCCCGCACCGTGAAATCATCATGAAGACGCCGGTCGAGGTCACCCGGGTTTAGGGGCCGAAGTGCCCGTCGACCGGTTCGCGTCAGGGTCTCTTGCGGTTGTAAGCGATTGACTGGACACGCCGGGGAAGCGACATTGCCGGCGCCGGAACAGCCCGCAGTCGTTCCGGTGACCGTGCCAGCATCAGTGGGGACCCGACGCCATGGACCATCTTCAACAAACGCCGCTGTCGAGGTTGCCGATGCCGCGTTTTCTCTCGACGCTGCTGGCATCGTTCTCGACCACGGGGCTCATCGTCGGCGTCTTCTTCTTTGCCATGTCGCTGACGCCGAGCCTCATCCCGCGGCCCTATGTGGTGCAGGCGGTGATTTCGGGCCTGTCGCTTTCCGCCGGCTATGCGATCGGCGTACTGTTGCGCTGGCTGTGGTCCTTGCTCGACCTGCCGGAGATCCGCGGCCGCACAGGCCTTACGGTGAAGGTGCTAGCGGCGCTCGGCTGCACCGCGGTTGCGCTCGCCTTCCTCTGGAGGACCGCCTACTGGCAGAACACGGTGCGGCAGATCATGGGGCTCGACCCGGTCGAAAGTGCTGAGCCGTTCAAGCTCGGGCTGATCGCGGCCCTCGTGTTTGTCGCCATCGTGCTCATCGCGCGCCTGTTCCGCTTGACCTTCCGGTTTCTGACCCGCCGCTTCGAGCATGTGCTGACACGGCCGCTGGCGAAGGTCGCTGGCGTGGTCGCGGCGCTGGCGCTTTTCTGGTCTGCGGCCGATGGCGTTATCTTCCGGTATGCGCTGCATGCGGCCGACAGCTCGTTCCAGCGGTTGGACGCGCTGATCGATCCGGATGTCGCGCCGCCGACCGATCCGTTGAAGACCGGCAGCAACGCGTCGCTGATGACGTGGGACGAACTCGGCCGCCAGGGGCGCCAGTTCATCGCTTCCGGTCCGGCGGCGAAGGACATCGCCGGCTTCTTCGGCGGAGAGGCAAAAGAGCCATTGCGCGTCTATGCCGGCCTCAATTCGGCCGAGACCGCCAAGGAGCGGGCGAAGCTCGCGCTGGAGGAATTGAAGCGCGTCGGCGGCTTCGAGCGCACGAACCTTCTGATCGTGGTGCCGACCGGCACCGGCTGGATCGATCCGCCCGGCCTCGATTCGCTCGAATATCTGATGAAGGGCGATGTCGCCAGCGTCGCTGTGCAGTATTCCTATCTCACGAGCTGGCTGTCGCTGCTGGTCGAGCCGGAATATGGCGCGGAGACGGCCGATGCGCTCTTCGATGCGGTCTATGGCTACTGGACGACGTTGCCGAAGGACAGAAGGCCGAAGCTCTATCTCTATGGCCTCAGCCTCGGCTCGATGAACTCGCAAGGCTCGGTCGATCCCTTCGATATCATCAGCGATCCGTTCCAGGGCGCGCTCTGGGTCGGCTCGCCGTTCCCGACCAAGACCTGGCTGCAGATCACCCGAAACCGCAATCCGGGCTCGCCGGAGTGGCGGCCGCTTTATCGCGACGGCTCGGTGATCCGTTTCACCAATCAGGAGAATGCGCTGAACATCCCGGGCGCGACCTGGGGCAATGTCCGCATCGTCTATCTGCAATATGCCAGTGACCCGATCACCTTCTTCGATCCATACTCCTTCTACCGCGAGCCCGACTGGATGAAGGCGCCGCGCGGTGCCGACGTCTCTCCTGCGCTCAGATGGTTCCCCGTCGTCACCATGTTCCAGTTGCTTGCCGACATGGCGCTCGCAACGACCTCGCCGATCGGCTACGGCCATGTCTATGCGCCGGAGCACTATATCGACGCGTGGATGCAGGTGATGGCACCGGCTGATGTCAGCGAGGCGGACGCCGAGCGGCTGAAGGCGCTGCTCAAGGGCCGCTACTGAGCCTGCTTGTCGCCGGACCGCTCGCCACGCAGGTGCGCGGCGATCTGGTTGGCGAAGGCCTGGATCAGCGGCTCCTCCGCCTTTTCCGTCGGGCAGAGCAGATAGTAGCCGGCCGAGGCCGGTATCGCCGTCGGGAAGGGCTGGATCAGGCGTCCTTCGTAGAGATAGGAGCGTGTCAGCACGTCGGAGACGAGCGCGATGCCCTGGCCCTGTAGCGCCGAGGCGACGGCGATCGCGACCGATTGCACCCGCACGCTCCGGCTGCCTTCGAGCGAGATGCGCGAGGCGGCCGACCAGCGCGTCCATTCCCGGCCGTCATCCTCATGCAGCAGCGTGACGTCGCGCAGCTTCCGCTCGCGCAGCGGGCCCTCGAGCCGGGGGAAGAGGAGCGGCGAGCAGACCGTCCTGAGCTTCACGTCGCTGACTGCCTGCCACCACAGGCCGTCGAAGGGCGGATTGTCGTAGACGACGGCGAGATCGACATCGTCCCAGACGACGTCGCTGGCGCGGATGCAATTGCGCATCGAAAGATCGGTGACGCCGCGCGCACCCGCGAACTGTACGAGGAGGCCGGCCATCCAGGCAATCGCGAGCGCCGGGGGTAGGCCGACCGTCAGCTTGCGCTGGTGGCTTTCGAGCCGTCGGTCGGTGCCGTCCTCGACGGCGGCGGCAAGGTTGCCGATCGCGTGGGAAACCGTCTGCGCGAACTCGCGGCCGGCGGCCGTGAGCTTGATGTTGCGGCCGGATTTTTCAAGCAGCGTCAGGCCGGTCGTCTCCGAGAGCCGGCGCAGCTGCAGCGACACGGCGCCGGGACTCAAGCCCAGCTCATCCGCCGCCTGGCGCACGGAACCGATGCGCGCGACCGCCTCGAACGCCCGGATATAGGGCAGGAAATGCAACGCCTTCACGTGAGCCCTCCCGCTCTGATCGCGCCCCTCACGGCGTGAAATCGTTTAGCCAGACTGCACAATATCAAGCATAAAAAATCGCTATTCCCAATCGATTTTTGCTCCTATGAATCTGACCGGAGAGAGGGAGGACTACGATGATCGAGGCACAACCGTTTGATTTTCCTTATGATGGAAAGCTGGTTCCGGCGCAGACGGCGCTGATGGTGATCGATCTGCAGATCGACTTCTGCTCGCCCAACGGTTACTTCGCCTCGATGGGCTACGATCCGGCGCCGCTGGCCGCGATCGTGCCCGCGGTCAACCGGGTGATTGCGGCGGCACGGCAAGCCGGCTGCCTGATCATCCACACGCGCCAGGGCTACCGCGCCGATCTCGCCGACATGACGCCTTACGAGAAATGGCGGCGCAAGCGCTCGGGACTTGAGAACACGCAGGTGCTTTTGCGTTCCAGCCCCGGCTTCCAGTTGCTCCCGGAACTCGATGTCGCCGACACCGACGTCATCATCGACAAGACCTGCAACAGCTCCTTCACCTATACGGATCTCGAGCATGTCTTGAGATCCCAGGGCATCACCCACATGCTCTTTACCGGCTGCACCACGGACGTTTGCGTGCATACGACGCTGCGCGAAGCCTGCGACCGCAATTTCCAGTGCCTGACGATTTCGGACTGCTGCGCCAGCGGCGAGCAGTGGGCGCATGAGGCGGCGATCAACATGATCTCGATCGAGAACGGCATCTTCGGCACGGTCTCGACCAGTGATGCCGTAATTGCCGGACTGGCCAAGGCCGCCCGCTAGCGCTCTGGCACCGCGCAATTCCGGACGAAAAGCCGCTTCAGGCTTCTCCTGGAATTGCTCCAGGCGCGGTCCTCACATTTCCAAAGCCTTTTGCCAACCGTTCAACGGAATGATGCCCCATGCAAAGATACATCTCGCTGATGCGACTGACCTCGAAGGGACTGGCCGAGCTTGCCGATAGTGGCAGCCGGCGCAAGGTGAGCGAGGATCGGGTCGCAGCGCTCGGCGGCCGCTCGGTCGCCTTCTATGCCACGCTCGGGACCTATGACTTCGTCCAGGTTTTCGAGATGCCGGACAATGCGTCGATGATGCAATACGTGCTGACGGCGCGGCGCGACGGCTTTGTGGATCCGCTCATCCTTCCCGCCTTCGACAGCCAGACCTATGGCGACATCGTCGGCCGCGTTTCACCAGCACAATGAGGGGAATGAAGATGATCAGACTGGCATCCTGCGCAACCCTTCTGACGACCGCCGTGCTTTCGGCCGGCGCCGCACAGGCCGAGCCGCCGGCTTTCGCCGCCGATGGAGAGGTTGGCGTGTGCACCACCGCGGCCTTTCCGCCGCTCTCCTTCAAGGAACATCCGGCCGATGCGAAGCCGACCGGCATCGACATCGAGATCGCCGAAGCGTTGGCCGCGCAATGGAATGCGAAGGTGAACTACACCGTCACCGAATTCGCCGGCCTCTTGCCGACGCTCGGGGCAGGGCGCTGCGACGTCATCGTCAGCGGCATCTACATCAACGCCAAGCGGCGCGAGACCTATGACGGCGTGCCCTACATGAAATCGGCGACCGCCATGGTCACCAAAGCGGGCAGCGATACGATCAAGGCGCCGGAGGATCTCAGCGGCAAGGTCATCGCGCTCGAAGCCGGCGCCTACTACAAGGAAGAGCGGATCGGGCCCTTAAACGATGCGCTCGCGGCCAAGGGCCTGCCGCCGGTCGATGTGCAGGAATACCCGACCCAGCAGGCCGCCTACCAGCAGGTGCTCGTCGGCCGCGTCGATGCGACCGTGACGGAAGAGGCGGAGGGCGCCTATCGCGCGTCGCGCTCCGACGGCGCGCTCACGCTCCCCTATATCTGGGCCTCGGATTTCAAATACGGCATCTACAGCCGCCGTGACGGTGGCGATGCAGCCGCGGTGAAGGCAGGGCTGAAGGCGCTCAAGGAGAAGGGCTTCTTCGGCGATCTCGCCAGGAAGTACGGGCTCGATCCGGCTCTGTTCGACGTCGACTACGACTCCTGAGCGAAAGGAGGCGGGGCATGAACTTCGATACGAAACTGTTTTTCGATGCCCTGACCATGCCCGTCATGTTGCAGGGGGCGGGCATCGCCATCCTGCTGTCGATCCTGGTGCAGGCGGCGTCGTTCCTGCTCTGCCTGCCGCTGGCCGTCGCGCTCAATTCGATGGCGGCGGTCAGGCGCACAGCGGCGCAGGTCTATGTCTGGCTGTTTCGCTCGGCGCCGCTGATCCTCGTGCTCCTGATCGTCTGGAACGGCGCGCGCCGCAGCTTTTTCCGGGCTTGACGCGGGCGCCCTGGTACACGCCCTTCGTCGCTGCCTTCATCGCGTTTACGCTGGTCACGGCAGCCTACATGGCGGAGGCGATGCGCGGGGCGCTTGCGGCGATCGGCCAGGGGCAGACGGACGCCGCCCGCGCGCTTGGGCTCAATCGCTGGCAGACCTTCTTTCTGGTGGTCCTGCCGCAGGCGCTCAGGATCGTCATGCCGGTGCTGGTCAACGAATTCATCAACCTGATCAAGCTGACCTCGCTTGCCTATGTAATCTCGATGCGCGAGATCATGGCGGTCGTCAACGACGCGATCGCCTCCAGCTTCCGCTTCGTCGAGTGGTATTCGGCAGCGCTGGTCTACTATCTCGCGATCGTTTCGATCCTGATGTTTCTGCAGCGGCTGATCCAGCGGCGCATGGCTTAACCCGCTTCCGAATTCGGCACCGGCAGCGTCGCGAGCAGATCGGCCATGGCGGCGATGATCTTGCGGTGCTGGTGGGCGTGGCGGGTGCGCAGGCTGGTGGCGGCATAGACCGTCTGTGGGATGACGGGCGCGTCGTGGACGCGCGCGGCAAATCCATCGTCCGCCAGCCGCTCGGCCGTCGCTGCCGTCACGTAGGCCGATCCGCCGAGTGTGTGAAGCAGCCGGGTGATCGCCATGTTCTGGCCGGCGGCAAGCAGCGCTGCGGAGAGATGCGGCAGCGCCAGCCGGTGGGCGCGATCGAAGCCTGGCGAATAGCTTGAGCGGATGTAGCTCTCGGAGCGGATCTCGGCGAGCATCTGCGCCTCCGTGCTCACCATCACGTAATGCAGATCGCCGATCCTTTCGTAATAGAGATCGGGCAGGTAGTGGGGCGTGTAGAGGATCGCCAGATCCAGGTCGCCAGCGCCGAGATCGCGGTTCATCTGGTTGGAGTAGTCCGCCTCCATATAGATCTCGATGCCGGGCAGCTCCCGGCGGATCGTTGCCATCCATTCCCCGGCAAAGGCTTCCGCCAGATCATGCTGGACACCAAGCCGCATGGAGCGCTCCAGCGCGCCGGCATTGGTGACCGCGCGTGTGGCCTCATGCCATTGGTTTTGCAGGGCTTTTGCGTAATCTAGAAAGCGCAGGCCGGCGGCCGTCGGCACGGTGCCGCCCTTGTTGCGGGTAAAGAGCTTGCGGTTGAACTGCGCTTCCAGTGCCTTCACCCGATGTGAGACGGTCGACTGGGTGAGATTCAGGCGCTCGGCGGTGCGGTTGAAGGAGCGGCTCTCCATCAGGTCCAGGAAGGTTTCGATCAGCTCCACCTGCATGCCGTTCTCTCCCGCTGCAATCGCTCCAATCTAATCGAAAACATCGATCAATAAAGCCTGTTTCCGTTGCTTGATGGCGCCCGGCTTCACCGGCAAGAATTCGCCAAAACGAGGGAACAGTTGATGTCGAATTTGCCGTCGCACGCACGCGTCGTGATCATCGGTGGGGGAGCGATCGGGGCTTCCTCGCTTTACCATCTCGCCAAGGCCGGCTGGACCGACTGCGTGCTTCTGGAAAAGAACGAGCTGACGGCGGGCTCCACCTGGCATGCCGCCGGCAACGTGCCGACTTTCTCGTCCTCCTGGTCGATCATGAACATGCAGCGCTATTCGGCGTCGCTCTATCGTGACCTCGGCGCGCTCGTCGACTATCCGATGAACTATCACGTCACCGGCTCGATCCGGCTCGGCCACTCCAAGGAGCGGCTGCAGGAGTTCAAACGCGTCGTCGGCATGGGGCGCTACCAGGGCATGGATCTCGATATCCTGTCGCCCGACGAGATGCGCGCCCGCTATCCCTTCCTCCAAACCCACGAGCTGACCGGCGCGCTCTACGATCCCTATGACGGCGACATCGACCCGGCGCAGCTGACCCAGGCGCTCGCCAAGGGTGCGCGCGACATGGGCGCCAAGATCATCCGCTTCTGTCCGGTCACGGGCGCGCGCCGCGAAAACGACGAATGGGTCATCTCGACGCCGCAGGGCGAGATCCGCTGCGAATACGTCGTCAACGCCGCCGGCTATTATGCCCGCGAAGTCGGCAAGATGTTCGGCCGTGACGTGCCGATGATGGTGATGAGCCATCAGTATATCCTGTTCGACGAGATCCCGGAGCTTGCCGCCTGGTCGAAGGAGGCGGGCCACAAGCTGCCGCTGCTTCGTGACGTCGACAGCTCCTACTATCTCCGCCAGGAGAAGAACGGCATGAACCTCGGCCCCTACGAGCGCAACTGTCGCGCCCACTGGGTAACGCCTGACGATCCGATGCCGGAGGATTTTTCGTTCCAGCTCTTTCCGGACGATCTCGACCGGTTGGAATGGTACCTGAACGATGCCGTGGAGCGCGTGCCGATCCTCGGCACGGCCGGCCTTTCGCGGATCATCAATGGCCCGATCCCCTATGCACCCGACGGTAATCCGCTGATCGGCCCGATGCCGGGCGTGCCGAACGCCTTCGAAGCCTGCGTCTTCACTTTCGGTATCTGCCAGGCGGGTGGCGCCGGCAAGGTGCTCGCCGAATGGATCACCGAGGGCCAGACGGAGTGGGACATGTGGTCCTGCGATCCGCGCCGCTACACCGACTATACCGACCAGGATTATTGCATCGCCAAGGGCATGGAGATCTACGGCCACGAATACGCGATGCACTTTCCGAAGCATTACTGGCCAGCCGGGCGCGGCAAGAAGTTATCGCCGATCCACGACCGCATCGCCGCCCTCGGCGCCCACTTCAAGCCCTATAACGGCTGGGAGCGTGCGATGTGGTACGCCAAACCAGGCGACGACACCTCGGAAGAGGCGACGCAGACCTGGGGCCGCGAAGGGCCTTGGGCCAAGCGCATCGAAGAAGAGTGCCTGGCCGTGCGCGATGCCGCCGGCATACTCGACCTGCCGGGCTTCTCGCGCTTCCGGGTAAAGGGCGAGGGCGCGACCGCATGGCTCTCCGGCCTCATCACAGGCCGCGTGCCGAAGCCTGGGCGCATCGGCCTGGCCTATTTCGCCGACGACAAGGGCCGGATCGTTACCGAGATGTCGGTGATGATGCTCGACGAAGACTTCTTCTTCCTCATCACCGCCGCAACCGCGCAGTGGCACGATTTCGAATGGCTGATGAAGCACCGGCCGGCCGACGCCGCCTTCACCATCGACGACGTCACCAAGTCCTTCTCCTGCCAGATCCTGACCGGGCCGAAGTCGCGCGCGATCCTCGCCGAGGTCAGCGAAGCGGATCTCGCCAAGGGCTGGCTCACGCACCAGACGGCGCAGATCGCCGGGCGCTATTGCCAGCTCGTGCGCGTCTCCTTCGCCGGCGAACTCGGCTGGGAGATCCATACCAAGGTGGAGGATACGGCCGCCATCTTCGACGCCGTCTGGGCGGCCGGTCAGAAGCATGGCCTCAAACCCTTCGGCATGGAAGCGCTCGACAGTCTGCGCATCGAGAAGGGCTACCGCGCCTGGAAGGGCGATCTGTCGACCGACTACACCATCCTGCAGGGTGGGCTGGAGCGCTTCGTCGACTGGGGCAAGCCCGGCTTCAAGGGCAAGGCGGCGCTGGAGCGTGAGAAGCAGCAGGGCGTTTCAAAACGCTTCGTGACGCTGACCGTCGCCGCCGACGGCTGCGATGCGCCCTATATGTCGACGCTCTGGTCGGACGGCCAGGTTGTCGGCGAGACCACCTCGGGCAACTGGGGCTACCGCGTCGGCAAGTCGATCGCGCTCGGCATGCTGCGCGCCGATCTCGCCGTGCCCGGCAACGAGATCGAGGTCGAGATCTTCGGCGATCGCTTCAAGGCGACGGTCGAGGCCGACCAGCCGCTCTGGGATCCCTCCAATGAAAGACTGCGCGCATGAGCAAGCCCATTCCCTCGAAAGCCCGCGCAGTCATCATCGGTGGCGGCGTCTCCGGCTGTTCCGTCGCCTATCACCTCGCCAAGCTCGGCTGGACCGATGTGGTTCTGCTTGAGCGCAAGCAGCTTACCTCCGGTACCACCTGGCATGCGGCCGGCCTGATCGGTCAGCTTCGCGCCTCGCAGAACATGACGCGGCTCGCGAAATACTCGGCCGACCTCTACGTCAAGCTCGAGGCCGAAACCGGCATTTCCACCGGCATGCGCCAGAACGGCTCGATCACCGTGGCACTGACGGAGGAGCGCAGGCAAGAGATCTATCGCCAGGCGTCGCTGGCGCGTGCCTTCAATGTCGACGTGCGCGAGATCACGCCTGACGAAGTGAAGGCGATGTATCCGCACCTCAACACCTCGGATGTGAAGGCGGCGGTGCATCTGCCGCTCGATGGCCAGTGCGACCCGGCCAATATCGCCATGGCGCTCGCCAAGGGTGCCCGCCAGAACGGCGCGACGATCATCGAGGGTGTCAAGGTGACCTCCGTCCTGAAGAAGGACGGCCGGGTCACCGGCGTCACCTGCGAGCAGAACGGCGAGAGCTACACGATCGAGACCGATCATGTCGTCAACTGCGCGGGCATGTGGGGCCGCGAGTTTGCGCGGCAATCGGGCGTCACCGTGCCGCTGCATGCCTGCGAGCATTTCTACATCGTCACCGAGGCGATCCCCAACTTGACCCGCCTCCCGGTGCTGCGCGTGCCGGACGAATGCACCTATTACAAGGAGGATGCCGGCAAGATGCTGGTCGGCGCCTTCGAGCTCAAGGCCAAGCCCTGGGGAATGGACGGCATCCGCGAGGATTTCTGCTTCGACCAGTTGCCGGACGATTTCGACCACTTCGCGCCGATCCTCGAAATGGCGGTCAACCGCATGCCGATGCTGGAAACGGCTGGGATCCATACCTTCTTCAACGGCCCGGAGAGCTTTACGCCCGACGACCGCTACTATCTCGGCGAGGCGCCGGAGGTTAGGGGATACTGGGTCGCGGCCGGTTACAACTCGATCGGCATCGTTTCCTCGGGCGGCGCCGGCATGGCGCTCGCCCAATGGATGAATGACGGCGAGCCGCCCTTCGATCTCTGGGAGGTGGATATCCGCCGGGCGCAGCCGTTCCAGAAGAACCGCGCGTATTTGAAAGACCGCGTCTCGGAAACGCTCGGCCTGCTCTACGCCGACCATTTCCCCTATCGCCAGATGGCGACCGCGCGCGGGGTGCGCCGTTCGCCGCTGCACGAGCATCTGAAAGCCCGCGGCGCTGTCTTCGGTGAAGTCGCCGGATGGGAACGCGCCAACTGGTTTGCGAAGGAAGGCCAGGGGCGCGAGTACCGCTATTCATGGAAGCGCCAGAACTGGTTCGAGAACCAGAGGGACGAGCATCTTGCGGTGCGAAACGGCGTCGGCCTGTTCGACATGACCTCCTTCGGGAAGATCCGGGTTGAAGGGCGCGATGCGCTTTCCTTCCTGCAGCGGCTCTGCGCCAACGAGATGAACGTCGAGCCCGGCCGGATCGTCTATACCCAGATGCTCAACGCCCGCGGCGGCATCGAGAGCGACCTGACGGTGACGCGGCTGTCGGAAAGCGCCTTCCTGCTGGTCGTGCCCGGCGCCACGCTCCAGCGCGACCTCGCCTGGCTTCGCAAGCATCTGACGGACGAGTTCGTGGTGATCACCGATGTCGGCGCTGGCGAAAGTGTGCTCTGCGTCATGGGGCCGAAGGCGCGTGAGCTCATGCAGAAGGTGAGCCCGAACGATTTTTCCAACGCGGGGCATCCGTTCGGCACGGCGCGCGAGATCGAGGTCGGCATGGGCCTCGCCCGTGCCCACCGCGTCACCTATGTCGGCGAGCTCGGCTGGGAGCTCTATGTCTCGACCGACCAGACGGCGCATGTGTTCGAGGCGCTGGAGGCGGCGGGGCAGGACCTGGGCCTCAAGCTCTGCGGCATCCACACGCTGGATAGCTGCCGCATCGAAAAGGCCTTCCGCCATTTCGGCCACGACATCACCGACGAAGATCATGTGCTCGAAGCCGGGCTCGGCTTTGCGGTCAAGGCCGACAAGGGCGATTTCATCGGCCGCGAAGCGGTGCTCGCCAAGCACAATCGCGGGCTTTCGCGCCGGCTGGTGCAGTTTCGGCTCTCGGATCCCGAGCTGCTGCTCTTCCACAACGAGGCGATCGTTCGCGACGGCAAGATCGTCGGCACGATCACGTCAGGCAATTACGGCCACCACCTCGGCGGCGCCATCGGCCTCGGCTACGTGCCCTCGGAAGGCGAGAGCGCAGAGGAGGTGCTCGGATCAAGCTTCGAGATCGAGATCGCCGGAACGCGGGTGAAGGCGGAGGTGTCGTTGAAGCCGATGTACGACCCGCGGGCGGAGCGGGTGCGGATGTAGGCAGGCGTTTGGGTGGCGTGCCTGGCGCTTGAGACAGCCCCTCACCGCGCGGATGAGGGGCCTTTCGAGGCACAACGAAAATACGCGTGCCGGATCGCGGGTTTCCGGTCTTCTTTCTGGAGTTCAGTCCATGCTCGCATCGGAGCTTAAGGGTACGACAGTTGCGGGCGACCGCATCGATCAGCTGGTCGCCGGCCATCGTCCGGGCCATGGGCTTGCCCGCGCCTTCTACCTCGACCCGGAGATCTATGAACGGGACCTCGAGCGGGTTTTTCGGCGTCACTGGCATTGCGTCGCCCATGAAAGCGCGATCCCCAACGCCAATGATTTCGAGGTCTTCCGCATGGCGTCCGAGCAGGTGATCGTCACCCGTACGTCAAGCGGCGAGATCCATGCGATGCTCAATGTCTGCCGTCATCGCGGGGCCGAGGTCTGCACCAAAGACAAGGGCAATGCCCGTGCCTTCGTCTGTCCCTACCATGCCTGGACCTATGGCAATGATGGCGCGCTGAAGGCGGCGCGGCTGATGCCCAAGGACTTCAAGCGCGAGGACCACGGCCTGAAGAAGCTCAACGTGCGTGTCGTCGAAGGACTGATCTTCATCTCCTTTGCCGCCGAGCCGCTTGATTTCTCCGAAGTCGAGCGCCTGTTGCATGCGACCTGCGGCCAGTATGGCTGGGGATCGGCGAAGATCGCCCATCGTCAGAGCTATGCGATCGACGCCAACTGGAAGCTTGCGGTCGAAAACTATGTCGAGTGCTACCATTGCGGGCCGGCGCATCCGGAATATTCCGAAACCCATGCGCTGGAACAGCCGCTGCACCTGATCGAGGAACTGAACGCCAGGATGGAGGCGCGCACCTGCGCGCTCGGCATCGAGGTCGCCTCCGGCAATCACTGGCAGAATTCCACCGGCGGCAAGGAGACCATTCATGCCTTCCGCTACGCGCTCTATGATGGCGTCCAGACCGGCAGCAAGGACGGGCAGGCGCTGAGCACGCTGATGGGCCGCTTCACCGATTTCGACGGCGGCGTCACCTCGATCCATCTGGGCGGCACCACCTTCCTCGTCTGCTATCCGGACCACGGCATGATCTACCGCTTCATCCCAAAGACGGCCGAAACCTCGGAGATGGAGCTGATCTGGCTCGTCGACGGCAAGGCCGAGGAGGGGCGCGACTACGATCTGGAAAAGCTCACCTGGCTCTGGAAGGTGACGACCGACGAGGACAAGGCGATCATCGAGCACACGTCGCGCGGCGTGCGTTCGCACTACTTTGTGCCAGGCCCAATCGCGCCGATGGAGCAGAACGAGCTGCGCTACATCAACTGGTATCTCGACGAGATCAGCCGGCCGGCCTGAGCGGCAAGCTGCAGGCAAATCGCGTCGCCGGTGCAAGCGTGCCGGCGACGCATTTCGTTTGCCTAGTCCCGCCGGTTGAAATGCGTCCTCAGCGCCACATGCGTCTGCACCGTCGCGACGCCCGGGATGATCGATATCTGGCGGCGGATGGTGTCGAGATCGCCGTTGGAGGCGCACTCGACCAGCACCATCAGGTCGGTGGCGCCGGCGAGCGACCAGCAGGTGACGATCGGCGGCATGGCCGAGAGATGCGGCACGATATGGTCGCAGTTCTTGCCGGGCTGGAAAGTGATCGCGATCAGCGATTTGACGGTCGGGCTCTGGTCTTCGATGCCGAGGCGGATGGTGTAGCCGGCAATCACGCCCTTGGATTCCAGCCGTCGCAGCCGGTCATGGGCCGCGCTGCGCGAAAGGCCGCTGTGGCGGGCCAGTGCCACCAGGCTCTGGCGCGAATCCTGCCTGAGCGCTGCCAAAAGCAGGCGATCCTTTTCATCGATTTCCGTCAAAACGTCGCCTCCTTGTCGCCATTTCCGGACATATGTCCGGTCAGGCGTCACCATGTCCAGTGAAATCGGACGATAGGCAAGATAGCGTCTCCCTACAACCAAGGAGCCTTGCCATGCCCAAAATGAGTGTCCCCGACAACGCCGTGCTGCTGCCGATCGACATGCAGCAGGCCTTTGACAGCGCCCCCTGGCCGCGCCGCTGGAATGAGGCGGTCGACAGCAACGGCCTTGCGCTTCTTGCCGTCTGGCGGGCAAGCGGCCGACCAGTCATTCACGTGCGCCACGACAGCGTCATGCCCGGCTCGACGCTTTCCCTCGGCTCGCCCGGCAACGGCTTCCGGCCGGGCTTCGGACCGATGGGAGACGAGGCACTCGTCACCAAGGGCGTCAACGCCGCCTTTATCGGTACCGACCTCGACTTGCGCCTGCGTCGTCTCGGCGTCGAGACGGTCGTCGCCTTCGGCATTTCTACCGACATGTGCGTCTCGACCTCGGTGCGCGTCGGCGCCAATCTCGGCTACCGCATGATCCTCGTCGAGGATGCCTGCGATTGTTTCGACCAGCCGGACGGCGAAGGCGGAGTGATCTCGGCGCGGGAAATCCACCGCGCCCACGTGGCGACCTTGCGGGCGGAATTTGCCGAGGTGTTGTCGACGGCGAAGCTCGTCGAGGCGTTGCAGCGACCGGCAGCGGCTTGACGGTCGGGCGCGGGCAGACGGGGCTACCGTTCAGGTGCTTCCGCTCCCGCGCCGCCGACTACCGGTTGGCGCCGCGGACTTCCTGGATCTCGGTCGTCCATTTCGGCGCCGTCAGGCTTTCGCCCTCGCGGTTGGGGAAGGTGAGGAAGGTTTCGAACGAACGGCTCTGGCCCGCCGGCACGCGGGCGAGGATGAGTGCGGTGTCGTTGCCGATCGTCTCGCAATTGCCGTCAGGGCAGTTTTCGAGCGTTACCGCGAGGCGGAAATATTCGAGCAGTTGCGGCCCTTTGTTCGTCACCGTGCCGCGCAGCCGGAAGCTTCTCTCCGGCTGGCTCTGTTCGAAGGTCAGGCCTTCGAGGGCAACGTCGGCGGCCGTGAGGCCGGCCGGTTGGGTCGTCTCAACGGGCGGGGGCGCGGCCGGCGTGCGACCGTCGCGGTCGGCAAACCAGATGATGAAGGCGACGAGCAGGCCGAGCGCCACGGCGACGGAGAGGATCGGTTCGGCCCAATGACGAAAGCGGCTGAAGCGCGCTGCCAGATACACCACGACAAGACCCAGCGGTAACGCGATCAACCATAGCATCAAGATCCTCCTCAACCCCGCATCATTCCTTGGTCCGGAATCGACGCAACAGAGAAATCGTGCAGCCGATCAACGTGTTACAGCGACGCTCGCCTTTTGGAACGGCGCGCTACACCACCTGGCCTTTATATAGGGTGGGCGCCGACTGGCAACACGCCGGGGCGTCGGACGAAAGGAAGCACCCTGACGAATTGGTGAACACGCGTGACGATGCCGTGTGGGTCCGCGCTCGCGTGTGCAGGGCGTCTCCCTATCTGGCGGGTGTCAGGTCCACCCAGTAGGTGCCCTCGAACGGCACCGCGGCGAAGCGGGCGTTGATCTCGGCAAGGCTCTTCTGGGGGTCGAGATCGCCAAACAGATCCGGCCGGATCCAGGTGGCGAAGGCTTCGGCGGCGACGATGTTGAGCGGGATCGCATTGAAGAAGTTCCAGAGACCGTGCACGCGCTTTTCCTCGACGGCGCGGATGGTCTTCAGCGCCGGCGCCTCGATGGTGCGGGACAGCGTCTCGCGCGCTTCGTCTTCGCTGACGCCGGGGCCGATCGAGAGCGTGCCGTATTTGCCGCCGGGCGAGGAGGTGGCGATATAGATTTCCGGATTGGCGGCCATGATCGCCTCGGCGTTGACGGTGCCGCCCGGCCGCGGCAGCACGCCTTCGGCAAAATTGCGGCCGCCGGCCACCGTCAGGAATTCGCCGAGACCGCCGGTGCCATAGGCCCAGCAACAGCGGTCGGGTTGGGGGAAGGCGTCCATCAGCACCAGCGGGCGCGGTTCCGGCTTGGCGGCGATGCGGTCGCGGATCAGCTTGAGCTTGTCCTCGTAGAACCGGGCGAAAGCTTCTGCCTGTTCGTCCCGTTCGAGGATGCGGCCGAGCAGACGCATCATGCGCGGCGTGCCGGTCAGCGCGTCGTTGTTGAAATCGACCACCACCACGGGCACGCCGATGCCGGTCAGATACTCGATGGCGCGCCTGCCGGAGTCGGTGTCGGATTGCCAGTTATTGAGCAGCGCGAGATCGGCCTTCACCGTCAGCAGCGTCTCGAAGGAGAGGCCCGGGCCGGTGCCATCGTCGATCTGCGGCACGTCGGCGATATCAGGAAACTTACGCCGGAAGCTCTCGTAGATCTCGGGGTTGTCGGTCTTCATGTCGCCGGACCAGGCCGCAAGCAGGCTGACGGGATCGGGATGGATGAGCGACAGGGCGACGAGATTGAAGCCGCTTCCAAGCAGGATCGCCTTCGGCTTTGCCGGTATCGTCACCTCGCGGCCGACCGCATCGGTGACGGTCATCGGCCAGTTGCTTTCGGCGCGGGCGGAGACAGCAAAGAGCAGGGCGGTGATGAAAACGAGCGTCAGCCGCAGGGCGGCCGGGAAGAGGAAGCGGGAAGACAAAACCTATTGGTTCCTTTGGCTTGGGAGGGCGCAGAGGCTGCCGCAGCTCGGGACGCCGGGCAGCAGATAGCGCAGGCAGCAGATCTTGCGCCGGCAGACACGGGCGCCATCTTCCTCCTCGTGCCGCAGGCAATCGAAGAAGGGATTGGGTGTGCCGTCCGGCAGGGACTTGCTGCCGATCAGCGCGTCGGCTTGCGCGTTCAGCGGCTCGATGCCGGAGGCGCGCAGCGCATAGTCGATATAGACGAGCGCATTGTTCCAGGCGAGCTTCGGGGCTATGCCGCCGACGGACTTGAGATAACTGACGACCTCACGCAGATGCCCCTGCATCAGGGGGGCAAGCGTGGCGAAAACGTCGCTATCGTCCGCTTTCTGCCAGTCGCCCGGTGTGGCGACACCGAAGGTTCGCGGCAGGCCATCCTCGGCGAGCGCCACCTTCATCTGATCGAAGGCGACGGGCAGCACCTGATCGTCAAGCACGCGCGCGACGAGATAGGGAATGGTGAGGCTCGAAAAATAGTAGAGCGACCACATGGAGGCGACGGCACGGCGGTCGCTGGCGCCGGATTTCTCCGTGTAGATATCGAGCGCGCGGTCGAAGGCGCCGGAGGCAAAGAAGTCCGGCAGCGCCATGCCGTCGGAAAGCTCGTCCGAGAGCACCATCTTCTCATTGCACCAGGCATGGGTGCCGGCAAAGGCGGCCGACAGCGCCTTGGGGCCGCCTGTCGCGACGACCGGTTCGGACACGGCCGCCGTCAAGACGTCACCCGCGCGCGGGTAAGCCCGATCGGTAATGGAGCCTTGGAAGAACGCCGTCCTGCAAGCATGCGATACCTTCTGAGCGTGGTCAGAAACTCATAAGGTGATCGTGTTACTCAAGATTTTTTCCGGTGCAAGTCATTTATGAGTTTTGTATTCATGATTTGAAGCCAAGAGACGATGGCCGGAAGCCGAAGCCTGCGGCCATCGAAGCGGCGAAACCGCCGCTCGGCTCGCCTACTGCATCAGACCGAGCTGCTTGTAAAAGCCGAGCGCGTCGTAATAGTCGTTCTGGGCGGCGATCTTGCCATCCTTGACGGTGAAGACCGAGGCGCCGGTGAACTTGAAGCTCTTGTTGGTCGCGGCCGTGCCGTCGGCCCAGGCGCCCGAATTGGTGCCGGAGAACTCCCATTCGAAGGAGACCTTGTCGCCGCTAGCGATCGGATCACCCTTCATGGTCCAGACGGCATCAGGCACCGCGTTCAGGAAATTGTCGATGACGCCGGTCTTGGCGGCATCCTTGCCGGTGACCGGCTTGCCGACCGACGCGTCGTAATAGGTGACGTCATCGGCGAAGTAGGATGCGGCCTTGCTCGAGTCATGGGCATTCCAGGCCGCGACATAGGCCGCGACCACATCCGGCGCCGCGTCGGCGGCAAACGCCGCCGGCGTGAGCACGAGGGCGCTGAGGCCGAGGGCTCCAGCGGCAACAAGCAATTGACGACGGTACATCGCAAACTCCTCCCGTTTGTTTCGTTTGCATGCATTCTCCGCGCCCGGGGCGGTGAGCCTCAGCCGTGGTTGATCATGATGTGGCGAACGGCGGTGTAGTCCTCGAGCGCGTAGACCGACATGTCCTTGCCGTAGCCCGACTGCTTGATACCGCCATGCGGCATCTCGTTGGTCAGCATGAAGTGGGTGTTGATCCAGGTGCAGCCGTATTGCAGGCGGGAGGCGGCCTTCATCGCCCGGGAAATGTCCTTGGTCCAGACGGAGGAGGCGAGGCCATAGTCGCTGTCGTTGGCCCAGGCGACGGCATCGTCCTTGCCGGTGAAGCGGGTAACGGAGACGACGGGGCCGAAGACTTCGCGGCGCACGATCTCGTCTTCCTGCGTGGCGCCGGCCACAACCGTCGGCTGGAAAAAGAAGCCGTCCGAGCTGCCGGCGGCACCGCCGGTGGTGATCTCGATGTGCTTCTGGTCGGCGGCGCGCTCGACGAAGCTCGCAACGCGATCGCGCTGGCGGCGCGAGATCAGCGGGCCGATCTCGTTTTCGGTGTCGTCGGCGAGGTTGTAGCGGATGGTCGAGACGGCCGAGGAGAGGTCGGCGACCAGCTTCTCGTAGATACCGGCTTCGGCATAGATGCGGCAGGCGGCGGTGCAGTCCTGGCCGGCATTGTAATAGCCGAAGGTGCGGATGCCGTTGACCACCGCTTCGAGGTCGGCGTCGTCATAGACGATGACCGGGGCCTTGCCGCCGAGCTCCAGATGGGTGCGTTTCACGGTCTTGGCGGCCGCCGCCAGCACTTTCTTGCCGGTGGCGATATCGCCGGTGATCGAGACCATCGAAATCTTCGGATGGTTGATCAGCGCATTGCCGACGGTTTCGCCGCGGCCGCTGACAACATTGACCACGCCTTCCGGCAGGATGTCGGCAAGCACCCGCGCGAGCTTCAGCGCCGTCAGCGGCGTCTGTTCGGATGGCTTGAAGACGACGGTGTTGCCGCCGGCGATCGCCGGCGCCAGCTTCCAGGCCATCATCATCAGCGGATAGTTCCACGGCGCGATCGAGCCGACGATGCCGATCGGATCGCGGCGGATCATCGAGGTGTGGCCGGGCAGGTATTCGCCTGCGGTCGGGGCGTGCAGGTTGCGCACGGCGCCGGCAAAGAAACGCCAGCAGTCGATGATAGCGGGCAGCTCATCATTCTTGACCGCATTGATCGGCTTGCCGCAGTTGAGCGCCTCGAGCGCTGCAAAGCCGTCCGCATCCTTCTCGATCGCATCGGCGATCTTCAAGAGATAGTTGGAGCGTTCGGCCGGTGTCGTCTGCGACCAGCTGGTGAAGGCGCTTTCAGCAGCGTCGACGGCCGCCTCGACCTGGGCATGCGAGGCTTCCGGCAGATCGACGATCTTGCCGCCCGTCCGCGGGTTCAGGATGTGTTCGTCGGCCTCGGTGCCGGCCTCGAAGCGCGATCCGATCAGCAGTTGGGTGTCCATGTCTGTTCTCCCTTGATAGTCGAGTTATTTGCCGGCGCCGGCGATCTGGTCGCCGTCGCGGGTGAGGTAGTAGGCGCCGAGGATCGGCAGGAAAGTGACGAGCACCACGACCATGGCAACCACATTGGTCACCGGGCGCTGGCGCGGGCGGATCAACTCTTCGAGCATCCAGATCGGCAGCGTGGACTGCTGGCCGGCAGTGAAGGTGGTGACGATCACCTCGTCGAAGGAGAGCGCGAAGGCGAGCATGCCGCCGGCAAGCAGAGCCGTGCCGATGTTGGGCAGGATGATGTAGCGGAAGGTCTGGAAGCCGTCGGCGCCAAGGTCCATCGAGGCCTCGATCAGCGAGCCGGAAATCCGCCGGAAGCGGGCGACCGCATTGTTGTAGACGACGACGATGCAGAAGGTCGCGTGGCCGAGCACGATGGTCCAGAAGGAAAACGGAATATCGGCCATCGAGAAGGCGGAGCGCAGCGCAATGCCGGTGATGATGCCGGGCAACGCGATCGGCAGGATGACGAGCAGCGAGACCGTCTCGCGGCCGAAGAAGCGCGTCTGGCTGACGGCTGCGGCGCAGAGCGTGCCGAGCACCAGCGCGACCGCGGTTGCGATCGAGGCGACCTTGACCGAAAGCGTCAGCGCCGCCCAGACGTCGGGCCGGTTCCAGGCAACGGCGAACCACTGCATCGTCAGCCCCGGCGGCGGAAACTGATAGCTCTTTTCCTCCGTCGTGAACGCATAGAGGAAGATCAGGAGGATCGGCAGGTGCAGGAAGGCGAGGCCGGCGGCGGCCGCAATCTTCAGGCCCATCGGTGAGCGGTTTCGTTCAGAGCGCATCGAAGGCTCCCATGCGTTTGGCGACGAAGAGGTACGCGCCCATGATGACGATCGGGACGACCGTGAATGCGGCGGCCAGCGGGATGTTGCCGGCCGTGCCCTGCTGGGCATAGACGGCCTGGCCAATGAAGAGGCGCGACGAGCCGACGATCTGCGGGATGATGTAGTCGCCGAGCGTCAGCGAGAACGTGAAGATCGAGCCGGCGACGATGCCAGGAAGGGCCAGCGGAAAGAGCACGTAGCGGAAGGTCTGGGCCGGCGTGCCGCCGAGATCGGAGGAGGCCTCGATCAGGTTGCCGGGCACGCGCTCCAGCGCTGCCTGGATCGGCAGGATCATGAAGGGCAGCCAGACATAGACGAAGACGATGAAGGTGCCGGTGTAGCTGACCGAGAGCGAGTTGCCGCCGACCACGGGTAGCGACAGCCAACCGTCGAGCAGCCACATGAGATGCAGCTTTTCGAAGAACCAGGTGAGGATGCCCTCCTTGGCCAAAAGCAGCTTCCAGGCATAGATCTTGACCAGATAGCTCGACCAGAGCGGCAGCATGACGCCGAGATAGAAGAGCACCTTCCATTTCCCCTGTGCGTAGCGCGCGGCGTAATAGGCGATCGGGAAGGCGATGACGGCGGAAGCGACGGTGACGGTCGCCGCCATCAGCACGGTGCGCAGGATGATGTCGAGATTGGTTTCGCTGAGCAGTTGGCGATAGGTCGCGAGCGTGAACTCGTAGTTGATCAGGCCCGAGAAATCGTCGATCGAGAAGAAGCTCTGGAGCAGAAGCGCAAACAGCGAGCCGAGATAAACGACGCCGAGCCAGAGCAGCGGCGGGGCGAGCATGATCAACAGAAGCAGATGCGGGTGCTTCCAGAAGAAGTCCGACAGGCGGCCGGCGGGGCCTCGGCGTTCAGGCAGAACGAGGGGTTCGGCAAAGGCGGTCATGCGTCCTCCATCGGGTGCAGCTCGTTTGCGGCAAAGCTGATGGTGACGGGGCTGCCGAGCGCGGGCACGGCGAGCGCTGCGGGGCTGGCGACCGCGACGCGGGCGCCATCGACATCGACGACGACACGGTTGACGGCACCGAGGAAGCTATGGGCCGAGACGGTGCCCGAGAGGCTGAGCGCGCCATCTACCGGCTGGGCGAGGACGATCGCTTCGGGACGTAGGCTCGCAAAGGGTGCCTTCAGCCCGAGCCGCTGGCAGAGCTTTTGCGGCAGCACGTTGGACGAGCCGACGAAATCTGCGACAAACCGCGTCTTCGGCTGCTTGTAGACGTCTTCCGGGCTGCCAAGCTGCTGGATGCGGCCATCGTTGAAGACGGCGATGCGGTCGGCCATCGACAGCGCCTCGCCCTGGTCGTGGGTGACGAAGACGAAGGTGATGCCGAGCGACTTCTGCAGGCTCTTCAGTTCCTCCTGCATCTGCTCGCGCAGCTTCAGATCGAGCGCGCCGAGCGGCTCGTCGAGGAGCAACACCTTGGGCTTGTTGACAAGTGCCCGGGCGAGCGCCACGCGCTGGCGCTGGCCGCCGGAGAGTTGCCCGGGACGGCGGGTGCCATAGCCCGGCAGCTTGACCATGGCGAGTGCGTCCTCGGCCGCCTTGCGGCGCTCCTCGCGGCCGACACCCTTGACCATCAGCCCATAGGCGACGTTGTCGAGGATCGAGAGGTGCGGGAAGAGCGCGTAGTCCTGGAAGACGGTGTTGACGCTGCGGCGATAGGGCGGCACGCCCTCCGCCGTTTCGCCGAAGATCTCGATATGGCCACCGGTCGGCTGCTCGAAGCCGGCCATCAGGCGCAGGCAGGTGGTCTTGCCGGAGCCTGAGGGGCCGAGCATGGCGAAGAACTCGCCCTCGGCAATCTCGAGGTTCACGCCATCAACGGCGCGCACGGCGCCGAAGTGGCGGGAGACATTGTCGAAGAGAACGGCGGTGGTCATTGTATGGCTCCGGGAAATGTGGCCTCTCATCCGCCCTGCCGGGCACCTTCTCCGCGCAGGCGGGGCGAAGGGGACGTGCGGCGGGCGTCTTGCCTCAAGTTCACGCCCTACTGTTTGGCCGGGGGCGTTCCCTCTCCCCGCGTGCGGGGAGAGGGTCAGGGTGAGGGGCAAATGCTTGCGATAGGTCTGACGGCTTAGCGGCCGCCGATCACGCCGATATAGTCGGAGACCCAGCGGTGATAGGGCACGCATTCGCCCTGGCTTTCACACTTCGTC
Organism: Ensifer sp. ENS02; assembly: GCF_014851885.1. Lineage (NCBI taxonomy): Bacteria > Pseudomonadati > Pseudomonadota > Alphaproteobacteria > Hyphomicrobiales > Rhizobiaceae > Ensifer > Ensifer sp. ENS02. Next base: position 53,441 of record NZ_JACVAO010000001.1, read on the forward strand.
ACCGGCGTCTTCCAGAACTTGACCTTGTCGAAGTCCTCGTAGCCGTTGGTCTTGCAGCCGGCGTCGGTCAAGAGTTCGTTGCCCTTGCAGGCCGCACCGACCGACGGGTTGGCGCCGAACCAGGCGGAGACGTCGCCCTGGACCTTCGGCGACAGCGAGTGCTCCATCCACATATAGGCGCAGTTCGGATGCTGGCTGTCGGCGTGCAGCATGGTGGTGTCGGCCCATCCGGTCACGCCTTCTTCCGGAATGGTCGAGGCGATCGGCAGCTTCTCGGCTTCCATCAGGTTGACCTGAAACGGCCAGGAGCCGGAGGCGACGACGCCTTCGTTCTTGAAGTCGTCGATCTGGATCATTGCGTCGTGCCAGTAGCGGCCGACGATCTTGCGCTGGCCGCGCAGCAGCTCGAGCGCTGCCTTGTACTGGTCTTCATTGAGTTCGTAGGGGTCCTTGATGCCGAGTTCCGGCTTGTGCTTCATCAGGTAGTTGGCAGCGTCGGCCACATGGATCGGGCCGTCATAGGCCTGGACGCGGCCCTTGTTGGACTTGCCGTCGGGCAGGTTCATTTCCTCGAAGACGACGTTCCAGCTCTTCGGCGCTTCGCCCTTGAAGGCGTCCTTGTTGTACATTAGCACGTTCGGGCCCCAGACGTAGGGCGTGCCGTAGTGGACGCCATTGACTGTGTACCAGGGCGCGTTCTGCATGCGCTCGTCGATCGTCTTCCAGCTCGGGATGAGATCGGTGTTGATCGGCTGGACGCGCTTGCCGGCGACGAGGCGCAGCGAGGCGTCGCCCGAGGCGGTGACAAGGTCGAAGCCGCCTTCGTTCATCAGCGCCACCATTTCGTCCGAGGTGGCGGCGGTCTTGACCGAGACCTTGCAGCCGGTCTGCTTTTCGAAATCCGTGACCCAGTCATAGGCCTTGTCGGTCTCGCCGCGCTCGATGTAGCCGGCCCAGGCGACGATGGAGAGTTCGCCTTCGCCCTTGCCGAGTTCCTTCAGCGGCTCCTGCGCGAAGGCCGGGGCGACAAGGCCGAGCGACAGGGTCAATGCCGTGCAGGATTTGAGCATCTGCTTCATCTGAATTCTCCCAGTTTTGAGCCGCGTTTTGCGGCTTCGTTCCCAGGATGAAGCGTGCCTTCATTTCACCGTATTCGCAAATTCATTAAACAGAATGTCGCTTTCTGTTTTTCCGATATCGACTACCCACCGGCACGCCAGGGATGTGGCTCTTTCCAGAAGAAAAACAATAAAAGCGATGAGTTAGCGCGGTCTGGCGCTCCTCAGCGCCTCGGCGATACCGACGAAATCGCGCGCCGATTGTGGCAGGCCGGAGCCCTTGCGCCAGACCATGCCGACCTGCACGACGGGAAGCGCGCCCGACACGTCGCGACTCTCGATGCGGTCGCCTTCCAGCGACCAGGGGCGGTAGACGAGGTCAGGCAAAAGCGCGATGCCGGCGCCTGTCGCCACCAGGCTGCGCACTGCTTCGACCGAGCGGGTGCGGAAGGCGACATGCGGGCGGGCGCCAAGTGCGGACAAAAGCTTGCCGGTGTTCTCCTCGATTTCGTCCACTGTCAGCATGATCAACGGTTCCTTGGCGATATCGCTGACGGAGATGATGTCGGCGCTGACCAAGGGATGTCCGATCGGCAGCCACAGGCGATAGGGCGAGGTCTCGAGGATTTCCGCCTGCAGCGCCATGCGGTCGCGCAGGTTGGAGATGACCATGACGGCGACATCGAGCTCGCCGCCGATCAGCAGATGTTCGAGATAGGAGCCGTTGTCCTCGATGGCGCTGACTTCCACGCCGGGGCAGGCGCGGCGGTATCGCGCCAGCAGATCGGAGAGCACGTAACCGGCCACAAGCGAGGTGACGCCGAGGTTGAGCTTGCCGCCGGTTTCCTCGCGGCTGTCGGAAAAGCTGCGGCGGGCGTCCGAGACATTGGAGAGGATCTTGGTGGCGTGGCGCAGGAACTGGTGGCCGTTGTGGGTGATCGACAGGCCGCGCGGATGCCGGTCGAAGAGCTCGACGCCGAGATCGCCTTCCAGCTCCTTGATCGCCTCGGTGATCGAGGATTGCGAGATCGACAGGTTCTGCGCCGCACGGGTGATCGACCCCTGTTCGGCGACGGCGACGAAATATTGCAACTGTCTGAAAGTGAAGGCCATGGCGAGAGTTAATAGGTGCGGGGCAGGGCTGGCAAGCGGGTGGCCGATGCAACCGGATCGACCGCCGATTTTTTCCCGTCATGTCGGTTTTCGGACAGAGAGCCGGAACGCCGGTGCTAAGCTGCAGGCGACTTCGGGATTGCAGGGAGGACGACGTGGATCAGGTGACCAAGCGGCCGATGCCGACGGAGGAGGGGATCCTCGCCTTTCATCGCCGCTGCGAGGACTTCTATCCCGCCGACGCGGTCGATGCCTCGATCGAACAGCAGCGCAAATGGTATGACGCGCTCTGCGCCGAATTCGATGCGCCGAGCCCGGCCGGGCTGACGTGCATGGATGAACTCGTCGACGGCCTTATCCCGACCCGGCGCTACCGGCCGGGCAAGGTCTCGAGCGAAACGCGCATCTATTACATCCATGGCGGCGGCTTCGTCGTCGGTTCGCTCGACAGCCATGATGCGATCTGTGCCGAGCTTGCGAATTTCGCTCAGGCCGAGCTGGTCTCGGTCGATTATCGGCTCGCGCCGGAGCATGTCTGGCCGGCTGCCTTTGACGACAGCTACGCAGTGCTGCAACACCTCCTGTCCGACGGCCGCCCGGTCGTCGTGGCCGGCGACAGCGCCGGCGGCAATCTCACGGCTGGCATCGTTCTCAAGGCACGGGCGGAAAGGCTTTCCGGCATCGTTGGCCAGGTGCTGATCTATCCCGGCCTTGGCGGCGATCTCGTGTCGGGTTCCTATGAGGAGATGGCCGAGGCGCCGGGGCTGACGACGGCCGATGTCAGCTACTATCGCGATATCCTCAAGGCGCCGGCGGACAATCCCTTCGCCGCGCCGCTGGCGGAAACGGATCTCTCGGGCCTGCCGCCGAGCTATGTAACCGGCGCCTTCTTTGACCCCTTGCGCGACGATGCCCGCATTTATGCGGCGCGGCTTGCTTTGGCGGGCGTGAACGTCACCTTCCGCGAGGAGCCGCAGATGATCCATGCGTGGCTGAGGGCGCGGCACATGAGCGAGGGCGCGCGCGAAGGCTTTCGCCGGCTGGCGGAAGGCGTGGCGGTCCTTGTCGGAACGCGGTGACGACCTGCTGTGTCCGTTTGTGAAGCGGGCCTAGCTCTTCGGCTTGAACACCAGCACCGGATTTGCCTGGAAGGCCTCGGGGAACAGGGTTCTCAAGTTCTCGATCTTCGGCAGGTCGTTGTAGACGATATAGGGGTGCGTCGGGTTTCGCGTCAGGAAATCCTGATGATAGTCCTCGGCAGCGTAGAAGCCCTTGAAGGGCGAAACCTGCGTGACGATCCTTGCCGGGAAGGCGGCTGATTTGCCGAGCTGGGCTATATAGGCATCGGCGATCCGCTTCTGTTCATCGGTGACGGTAAAGAGCGCCGATCGATACTGTGGGCCGTGATCCGGCCCCTGATAGTTGAGTTGGGTCGGATTGTGGGCGACGGAGAAGAACACCTGCAGCAGCCGGCCATAGGTGACGTCGCGCGGATCGAAGGTCACTTCCACCGCCTCCGCATGGCCGGTCTTGCCGCCGCTCACCGTTTCGTAGTCGGCGGTTGCCGCGGTGCCGCCGGAATAGCCGGAGACCGCTTTCTTCACGCCCTTAAGGTGCTGGAAGACGCCCTGCACGCCCCAGAAACAGCCGCCGGCAAAGACGGCGATTTCGGTCGAAGCGGATGACTTCTCGTCGAGTGACGGCGGCGGGATGACGACGGCCGGCTCCTGGGCGGCGGCGATGGGCGAAAACGCCAGCAACGCGGCGAAGACCGCGGTCAGTCTTGTGAGGGATCTGTCAGAGGTTTGTACCGACTTGCTGCGCGCCATCGCGTCCTCCCGTCGCCCGGCTCCAGCGCCGGCGTTCGATGACCTCATGTTTTCATGGGATTGGCAACGGTCAAATCGCGATCGCGTGCTTCACGCCAACGTGACGATCCGATACCAGTGGGCAAGCACGAGGCGCCGAGAACGAGGGACGATGACATGGCCGGAGAAACGGATCTCGCGAAACTGCTTTCGACGATGAACCCGGTGCTGTTTCCGCAGACCTACGTCTATTGTACCGTCGCCTATCAGGATCAGGCGCGCTACCAGGCGCTGGAGGCGCTTGCCACCTATCGCGAGGACGAGGGGCTGACCCTGGTCGTTACCCGCGCGGCCGCTGACGAGGCCGGGCTCGCCTATGGTCCGCTGCTTCGCCGCATCACGCTCAACGTGCATTCGGCGCTCGAGGCCGTGGGGCTGACGGCGGCCGTTTCGGCAGCGCTGACGCGCGAGGGCATCAGCGCCAATGTGATCGCCGCCTATTACCATGACCACATCTTCGTGCCGGAAGCGGATGCCGAGCGAGCGCTCGATGCGCTCCGGGCGCTGACCGTCGCCTGACTGGCCGTGTGCGCTCACATGAAGCGTGTGTCGGCGGGCGCGTTGAAGTGGTCGTCATCGCGGCCGTTTTCGTAGATGATCGGCGCCTCGGCGAGTTCCGCGTCGCTGACGCCATCGAGGCAGGCGACATTGACCGCGTAGAAATGGCCGATGAAATCCTTGTGGTAGCCGCGCGAGAAGGGCCGGACACCGCAGCGGCTGCAAAAATAATGATCGACGTCGCCTTCGATCCAGCTCGAATTGTCGGCCCGGTAGCTCGTCAGCCGGTCCTTGCTTGACGTGATCTCGAATTCTTCGCGCAGCGCAAATGCCTTCTGCATGCGCGTCTTGGCGCAGAAGGAGCAGTTGCAGCGGCGGATGCCCTCGGCGAGATCAAGCTGGCATTCGAAGGCGATGGCGCCGCAATGGCAGCTGCCGCGATAGAGCTTCTTCATCGGTTTCCTCCCTGGGATTGGACGCAGATCATCGCCCGCCGGCCATATGGCCCGCGCCGCTTGAGATTTGCGCTACTTTGCGTTTCCGGCCCGGCGCCTGGCGCCGTTAACCGGCGTTGCCCGAAGGCGCCGGCTGATCGGCGGCCACCTGCGCCTTGCCGTCACCGTCATCGCTGGCCTTGCGCAGGAGCAGGAAGGCGATGAGTGCGGTGCCGAGCGATAGCAGCACGCAGATCGAGGCGGTGAAGGCGAAGGACTGGGTGAAGACGTCGCGCGCCGCCGTCAGCAGCCGTTCGGCTTCTGCAGGTGGCAGGTCGGCAGCCACCGCGACCGCTCCGCCGAGCGTCTGCCGGGCGGCGGCAACGGTTTCCTCCGGCAGGCCGGTGACCACCAGCTGGTCCATGCGGCCGCGATAGGCCGAGGTCAGCAGGCTGCCGAGCACGGCAATGCCGAGCGCGCCGCCGAACTCGAAGCTGGTCTCCGAGATCGCCGAGGCGGCACCGGCGCGCTCCGGCGGGGCAGAGCCAACGATCATATCCGTCGTCAGCGTGCCGACCGGGGCAAAACCGAGGCAGAGCACCACGAGGCCTGTGGTGACGAGAAGCGGGCTGCTTGTGGTGCCGACCTGGGTGCAGATGGCAAAGCCGATCGCCGTCAGCACGAAGCCTGCCGCAATCAGGTTGGAGGCGGCAAAACGGGTGGCAAGCATCGGCACGGTCATCGAGGCGACAATCATCGCCACACCCGTCGGCACCGACCAGAGACCGGCGACGAAGGGCGTGAGCCCGAGCACCAGCTGCAGGTACTGTGCCACGAACAGGAAAGCGCCGAAGCCGACGAAGAGACCGAGGATATTGACGCCAAGGGCGGCGCTGAAGGCCGGCGTCCTGAACAGCGCCAGATCGATCAGCGGATCGGCGAGACGAAGCTGGCGCCGCGCAAACAGGATCGCGACGACGATGCCGAGCAGGATGAAGAAGACTGCGATCGTATCGAACCCGGCCTCGGCGATGTGCTTCATGCCGTAGATCACCGAAAGCACGGCGACGAGCGACTGGGCGGCGCTGACGAGATCGATCCGGCCGGCCTCGGGATCGCGGAATTCCGGCAGGAGGATCGGCCCGAGGATGAGGATCAGCACCATGACCGGCACGGCGAGCAGGAAGACCGAGCCCCACCAGAACTGCGACAGCATCAGCCCGCCGACCACGGGGCCGATGGCGCCGCCGGCCGAGAAGCTGGCGATCCACACCCCGATCGCAAACGTGCGCTGGCGGTCGTCGAGGAACATGTTGCGGATGAGCGAGAGCGTGGAGGGCGCAAGCGTTGCTGCCGCGACACCAAGCACCGCGCGCGCGATGATCAGCGTCTCGGCATTCCAGGCAAAGGCGGCGAAGATCGACGCCAGGCCAAAGGCGACCGAGCCGATCATCAGCAGGCGCCGGCGGCCGATGCGGTCGCCGAGCGTGCCCATGGTGATCAGCGAGCCTGCGACCATGAAGCCGTAGATATCGATGATCCACAGAAGCTGGGCGGCCGAGGGCTTGAGCTGTTCGGCAAGCTGCGGGACCGCGAGGTTCAGCACCGTCAGGTCCATGGAATAGAGCATGCAGGGCAGCGCCAGCACGGCGAGCCCGATCCATTCGCGCCGGGTCGCCTTCGGACCGGGCGCGTTTTCGGTTTCAAGGTTCGAAATTTCAGACATGGTCGACGTAATCCCTGAGCCGCTCGAGGCACTCGCCCCAGCCATCCTGGTGCGAGTCGCGCTCTTCGACGGTCTCGAATGGTGTTTGCTGGAAGGTGAGCCGCGTCTTGCCGCCGATATCGGCGAAGGAAACGGTGATCAGCGTGTCGCTGCCGGGCTCGCCGTCTTCGTCCCAGGCGAAGGTGAAGACCAGCTTCTCGGGCTCGCGCACTTCGCGAAAGATGCCGCTCATCCAATAGTCCTGGCCTTCGGGCGAGCGGATGCAGGCGCGCCAGGCCCCGCCCGGACGGAAGTCCATGTTGACCGAATGCGGCGTGAAGTCCTGCGGTCCCCACCAGCGCAACAGGTGCTCCGGCGTCGACCAGACCTTGAAGACGAGGTTTATCGGCGCCTCGAAGTCGCGCACGATTTCCAGGCTGATATCCTTGCGTGCTGCGTTTGCGGTCGCCGCTGTCATGATTCCTCCTCCTCTGGGCGCCCCAATACGCCCAGTCTTTAACCGTAGAGTTATTTAACTTAGCGGTTAATATCCGTGCGAAAAGGCGATTGTCAAGGCAGGCTCAAGCCGCGATCTGATTTTTGTCAATTTGGGCGGGGGAGGAAGGGTGGTCGCTTGCTTTTACGATGATACGTGCAGGCGCGCCTTGAGGCGGGCCAGCACCCGGACGAAGGCGCCGGGGTCCTCGAGGCTTCGGGCAAGGATCAGCGCGCCCTGGATGCCGCCGACGATTTCCTCGGCAAGGCCGTCGCACTCGGCGGCCGGTGTGCCGGCGCGTTCAAGCGTTGCGGATAGATCGGCACGCCAATCGGAGAAATAGCGGTTGAGTTCGCGGGCGAAGCGGTCGTGTGCGCCGCTCGTAGCGATCACCCCCATCAGGCAGAGGCGTCGGCCCTGGCGAAAGTAGCCGTCGACGGCGGCAAACATCGCGCCCAGCGCTGCGGCCGGGTCTTCCGCATTGCGTAGTGGCTCGAAGATGTGCGTGCGGAACCAGGCGGCGATATCGCCAAGCACGGCCTCTGCCATCTCCTCCTTCCCGCCGGGGAAGAAGTGGTAGAGGCTGCCTTTGCCAAGCCCGGTCTTCTCGGTGATCAGGCTGAGGCTGGTGCCGTCATAACCGTGCTCGCGGAAGATTTCCGCAAGCATGGCGATCACGTCCTTTCGCTCAGCGACGACGCGGCTCATGCGGGCTTCCTCGCGAGCGGATACTCGACCTTGGCGAAGCGGTGGAACAGCGCGCCAACGGCGACGAGAATAAGCGAGCCGGTCAGCACCGGGAAGAGCAGGAATTCGAAGCCGGGATCGGCGGCGAAGACGACGAGCGGGTTGGCGCCTGCCGGCGGATGGGTGATGCGCAATGCCGCCATCAGCGCGATCGCCGCGCCGACGGCGATGGCGACCGCCCACCATTCATTCGGAAAGACGGTTCTGAGGATCAGGCCGACGAGGGTGGCGACGAAGTGGCCGCCGACGACGTTGGCCGGCTGCGACAGCGGGCTCGCCGTGACGGAAAAGATCAGCACGCAGCTGGCGCCGAAGGGCGCCATCAACATGGGGTGGCCGACAAGGCCGGTGAGGGCGCCGACGGCGGCGATGGCGACGAGGCCGCCGATGCCGGCAATCAAGCCGCGGTTGATATGAACGGGAGGCTGATGACGCGAGAAGAAATGGCGCATGGTTGTACCAATCAGTAAACTCTTTACCGATTGGTACAATGACTTGTGTGAGATGTCAATGCGGGGCGGGGCAGCGCGTTGGAACCGGCCGCCCGTGCCCTTCACATGAAGTCGCGGGGGATGCGCTTCTTGAAATGCTTCTCGAAAATCCGTGTCTCGCCCTCATAGGCGACGACCTCCGCCTCGGTGATCCACTCGCTTTTCGTGCAGTGGAGCGTCGAGGTCGAGACGGTACGCACAGACCAGCCCTCGCGCTTGGCAACACAGGTCCAGGTCGAGGTTCCGATCATCGACGAGGGGTCGTCCGGTGCGATCGACCAGGTCTCGTCGCGGATATCCTGGGTGGCAAGGCCCGTACCCGGATGTTCTGAAAGCCCGGTGTCCTCGTAGATACGGTAATGGGTCATGCCGTGGGTCATGTCGCGCTCGACGGTGCGGCTCGAAATACCGCGCGTCAGCTCGCGATACTTTGGCAGCGGGTCGGGGTTCTCCGGCTCGGGCACGGCGATCTCCCTGTGGGCGCCGAGCAGGGGAAGGGCGAGCGAGAGGCTTGCTGTGTCGATCGAAAGGCCCGGATCGGTCGGGGTGGGAAGGATCAGCGGCCAATAGGAGGTCGAGAGCGACACCCGGATGCGATTTCCCGCGCGGAAGCGGTAGCCGCAGGCATCGAGCGTAAGCGTGATGCGCGTCTTGCGCCCGGGCTCCATGGCGCGCGGCTGGGCGTTGCCGTCGCGATGCGAAAGGTTGAGCACGCCGAAGGCGACGCGGGTGGCGGTACCGTCAGGATGCGCGTCGACGAGGCGCACGGCGAGATTGGCGGTCGGCTCCTGGCAGGTGACGTCGACGGTCAGCGTTGGCTGGCCGAGATAGTCGGCGGCTTCCAGTAGCGGTGCCGTCTCGAAGGTGAGCGAGCCGGCATCGTCGATGCGCTGGTCGCCGGCCATTTCGGCATCGGGCTTCAGCGTGAAATACTCGCCGGATGCCGTGCCGGTATCGAGTGGCGATTTCAGGTAGACCTCGCCGATGCCGGTGCCGCCGGCCGACGGCGTCAGCCGGCCGTCATGGGAGATGCCGAAGAGATGCATTTCCGGCGTTGCCCAGGCGTCCTTCGCCACCCAGCGGCCGGGATCGCTGTCACGCCGGAGCGACGGGCGGGGCCCGTCGAGAATATAGGCGCGCACCTGTGGCCCGTTCTCGGCGCCGTTTTCCTCGTCGCGCAGCCAGCGGTTCCACCAGCGGATCGCCTCGCCGTGGAAATCGGCGCGCGGCTTCGGAAAGGCGAAATGCGGGTACTTGTGCACCCAGGGGCCGATCAGCGCCTTGGTCTTGTCCCCAAGGCCTTCGACCGCCTTCAAGGGCGTGTTGCGGTAGCCGTCGGCCCAGCCGGCGATGACCAGCGCGGGGATCCCAACCCTGTCGAAATCTTCGCAGATCGATCCGTGCTGCCAGAATTCGTCGCGACGCTGGTGCTCCAGCCATTCCTCCATGAAGAAGGGCTCCTTCTCCAGCCGCTCCATCCACATCTGCTTCCAACGGTCGCCGACGATGGCGGGATCCGGCGAGCGCGACTGGTAGCCGAGCATGGTCGCCGCCCAGGACAGCTGGGCGGAGAGGTGGCAGCCGTTCTTGTAGTGGATGTCGTCGTTGTAGCGGTCGACGGTCGAGGCGATGGAGATGACGGCTTTCAGCGCCGGCGGCTTCAAGGCCGCGACCTGCAGGCAGTTGAAGCCGCCCCAGGAGATGCCCATCATGCCGACCTTGCCGTTTGACCAGGGCTGGGCGGCGATCCATTCGACGATCTCGCAACCGTCGGAAAGCTCGCGCGGCGTATATTCGCCGTCGATCACGCCTTCGCTTTCGCCGGAGCCTCTGATGTCGACGCGCACGCCGGCAATGCCGGCGGCGGCAAACACGGGATAGGTGGATTCGTCACGCAGGCTCGTGCCGCCCTGCTTGCGGTAGGGCAGGTATTCGAGCACGGCCGGAACCGGATCGGCCTCCGTGCCGGCCGGCATCCAGATGCGGGCGGCAAGCTCGGTGCCGTCCTTCAGCCGGATCCATTCGTTTTCGATGACTGTGAATTCGCGCTCTGACATGTGGTTCCAACGATCTCTTTGTTTTCTCGGGAAATGCCGGACGCGAGCCCGCGTCCGGCTTTCGTCGCAATGGCTTAGCTGTCGAACCAGACGCGGCTGCCGACGTAGCCGTTCGAGAGATCGTTGCCGATGTCGTCGACGAAGCCCTTGAGCGAAGCCGAGGCGGCGTTCACGTAATCGTTGAAGACGGGCAGGATCAGGCCGCCTTCGTCGCGCACGGTCATCGCCATGGTGTGGTACATTTCCTTGCGCTTGGCCTCGTCGAGCTCGGAGCGGGCCTGCAGCAGGAGCTTGTCGAAATCCTCGCGCTTGAAGCGGGTGTCGTTCCATTCGGCGGTCGAGAGATAGGAGGTCGAGTAGCGCGAATCCTGCGTCGGCCGGCCGCCCCAATAGGAGGCGCAGAAGGGCTGCACGTTCCAGACATTGGTCCAGTAGCCGTCTTCCGGCTCGCGGCGCACTTCGATCTCGATGCCCGCCTTCTTGGCGCTTTCCTGGAAGAGCACCGCGGCGTCGGCAGCACCCGGGAAGGCGGCGTCGGAGGTGCGCAGCAGGATCGGCCGGTCATGGCCGGACTTCTTGAAGTGGAAGGCCGCCTTGTCCGGGTCATAGGCGCGCTGCTCGATGCCTTCGGGCGCCAGCGCATAGTTGCCGTTGACGGGATAGTCGTTGCCGAGCGTGCCGAAGCCGCCGAGCACCCGGTCGAGGATCGCCTGTCGATCGACCGCATATTTCAGCGCCAGTCTGAGGTCGTTGTTGTCGAAGGGCGCGGTGTCGCAATGCATCAGGAAGCTGTAGAAGCCCTTGCCGGAGGTCCTGAGGATCTCGACGCGCGGGGCGCGCTTCAGGAGCGGCACGGTCTTTGGGTCGATGTTGTTGATGAAGTGGACCTGGCCGGAAGAAAGTGCTGCGATGCGCGCCGTCGTGTCGTTCATCACGATGATCTCGACACTGTCGACGAAGCCGCGGTCCGAGCGCCAGTCATCGGCGTTCTTCTCGAAGGTGGCGCGCAGGCCTGCCTCGTAGCTTGCAAGCTTGTAGGGGCCGGTACCAACAGGCGAGGCCGGATTGTCGACGCCGCCCTTCGGCTGGATGATCAGGTGATAGTCGGTCAGAAGCAGCGGCAGGTCGGCATTGCCTTCGGTGAGCGTCAGCACCAGGCTGCCTGCCTTCTCCTCGATCGTCTTGATCGAGCGCATCAGCCCGAGCGCGCCGGACTTCGAGCCTTCGTCCGCATGGCGCTTCAGCGTGGCGACGACGTCGGCAACGGTCAGCTTGCTGCCGTCGTGGAAGCTCACGTCGCTGCGGATCTTGAAGGTCCACTCGGACGCATCGGCCGAGGGCTCCCAAGATTCGGCAAGCGCCGGCAGGGGCGCGCCGGTCTTCGGGTCGGATTCGACCAGCGTATCACCCCAGAGGTGACCGATGACGAAGGAAACGGAACCGCTATAGGCGGCCGGGTCGAGCGAGTCCGTCGTGGCGCCGCCCTTGAGACCGAGCTTCAGATGGCCGCCACGCTTCGGCTCCTGAGCCCTTGCGTCCGTGGTGGCGAGCGTGCCGCCGAAACCGGCCGCAAGGCCCAATGCTGCCGTGCCGGCCAGGAAGCCGCGCCGGCTGAGGCCGGTCGAGGCAAGGCTCGCGGGGATAAGGAGGCCGTCAGGACGCTTCGTGAATTCGGTCATTCTAGGGTTCCCTTTGGAGTGATGCTTGTTAGGGAAAACCTAGCGTTTGCCGACCGGCACACAATTTCGCGACTTGACGCTTCTTTACGCTCTTTTACGCTACCTGAATGCTTCCTGTTCGACAGGGATTGGAAGCGCGTTGAATGGGGTTCGAAAAGCATCGTGCAGGACATCGACATCTTCGCCGCCAATCTCAAGTTTGCCTGCGCGACGCGACGGTCGATCTCGCAGATCTGTCGCGAAATCGGCATTAACCGCCAGCAGTTCAACCGCTACATCGGTGGCGAGGCGCGGCCATCGGCGCACAATGTGGCGCGCATTGCCCGCTTCTTCGGGCTTTCGGCCGAAGACTTCGCGTTGCCGGCCAAACAGTTCGAGGCCCGCATGACGCGCCCCGATCGGGACCGCTCGGATGCCGGCCTGCTGCTTGAGGGTTTCCCGGGCGACATCGCGGGCCTCCGGCGCCATGTCGGCTACTACCAGACCTATCACGTGTCGCTCTCCTGGCCGGGGCTGGTCGTCTGCTCCTGCGCCCGGATCTACGAGGAGGCAGGCTCGATCCGGGTGAAATCGATCGAGCGCATCCGCGATCCCGCAAACGAGATCCAGCAGTTCTCAAAATATGTCGGGCTCGTCACCTTCTGGCGAAACCGGATCTTCATCGCCGAGCGCAGCATCGGGCGCGAGCCGATGCTGGCGCAGACCATCCTTCTGCCGTTCGAAGTGCATCAGCGGGTCTATCTGCGCGGCACCACCATGGGGGTCTCCTGGCGCAAGGAAAACCTGCCTTACGCGTCCCGGATGATCTGGCGCTCGCTCGGGGCGCAGCCGGATCTGCGGCAGATGCTCTCACGCTGCGGCGTGCTGTCCTTCGGCTCGCGGCACCTGCCGCAGACGGTGCGAGCCTTCCTCGATACGCCCGATGCCGAGCTCTTGACCGTGCCGACCGAATATTGAGGCGGCGTCGCCATGTGGTAGGTTTCGCCGAACGCACCGATCGAGGAGGGGATCATGAAATCTGCTTTGGCCGCTATCGCCTGCCTTTGCTTCGCATTGCCGATGTCACCGGCAAAGGCCGAGGAGGCATGGGCGCCGATCCCGTCCTGTGCGCTTTCGGGTGCGTCCAGCGTGATGATCGGCGGGCAGCCGGCGCTGAGGCTTTCCGATGTCGCCAATTGCCCGCCGGAACTCTACGAGGTGGTGCCGAGCATCATGGTCGAAGGCCAGCCGGTGGTGCACTTCCGCGCCGGCAGCGGCGAAAAGGGCGACTGCTCGGCCAGGGGCGAGGCGACGGTGACCTTCGAAGGCGAGGCGGCGCAAAGGGTGGGCGACGTCGATTGCCGGCAGAAGTGACAGCTATCGTCAGACGAGCCTGGCCAACCGGGCACCCTCCCGAACGGCCGAAAGCGCCGGCGGATTGGAGATGGGATAGCCGGCAATGAAGCCCTCGACCGTGAACGACGGGAACTGGGTTTGCAGCCGCGACACGACCTCTGCCGCTTCCTCCATCTCGCCAAGGTGCGCGTGTGCCATCGCCTGGAACATCAGTGTGTTCGGCGATTCCTGCGAACTCTTTTCAAGCGCGGACAAGCACGCGCGATAGCGCCCGACGACGAAGAGAACGCGCGCGAACATGCCGTGGTACCAGGGCGGGCCGAGCGGGTTGAGCGAGAGGGCGCGCTCGATGAAGGGAATCCCGTCGGCGGGATCGCCGACGATCAGGGCCTTGGCTCCCGCGAGCAGCGCCAGCGTATCGGCGTTGTTTCTGCCATATTCGAGCGCCCGGGCGTGGGCCTCGGCGGCACCCGCCAGATCACCGATGCAGGCTTTGAAATCGCCGATACAGGTATGGCCGGCCGGATCCGTCGGATCGAGCCGCAGCGCCTCCTCGGCGGCGCTGCGCCAGTTCTTTCTTGCGCTTTCGAGGTCGTCGCCGAAGCCGTTCGCCGCCTGGATGGAATGGGCATAGGCAAGTTCGGTCCAGGCGCGCGCCCGCCCCGGATCGAGCTCGATCGAGCGCGTCAGCAATTGCATGGCGGCGGCGTTGCCATCGGGGCTGAAGCGATTGTGCTGTTCGACGCCCAGCAGGAAGTAGTCATAGGCTTGCAGGCTGCCCGGCGGCTTTTGCCGGCTCGCCTTGCGGCCGATGGCGGCCAGCGTGCCGAAGCAGCCGGCGAGCACGTTGATGACGCTTTCGGTGAGGCTGTCCTGCAGCGTCAGCACGTCCTCCATCGTGCGCTCGTAGCGCTCGCTCCAGAGCGTCATGCCGGTGCGGGTATCGGAAAGCTGGATCGTCAGGCGGACCCGCCGGTCGTCCGCGCGCAGCTGCCCGGTGATGGCATAGGTGGCGCCGACCGCCTGGACGTGGTCTTCGAAGCTTTCCGGCCGGTTGCCGAGCAGCTTCATTGTGTGGAAGGCGATCACGGGCAGATCGGCGAAGCGCGCGAGATCGACGCAGATGTCGGATGACAGCCCGTCGGCGAAACGGCGCCAGCGCTCCTCCGGATTGAGGCTTTCAATGGGAAAGACCGCGAGCGTCGGCGAGGCGGGCTCGGCGTCGCGCAACGGCGCGACCGCCTCGGTCGCCGTCCTGCCGGCCACCATCTGCGCGACCGCGGCGGCAAGCTCGATCTTGTTGCGAACGCCAAGCTTGCCGTAGATCGTCGCCAGATGCGTGCGCACCGTCGACGGCGCGATAAACAGCGCCTCGCCGATTTCGCGATAGGTCAGGCCGGCGGCGAAACGCTCGGCCACGGCGCGCTCGCGGTCTGACAAGGCTTCGGTGGCGACCTGTGGTGTCGGGATACGGTTCATGGCTGCTTCCTGCCATCTGACCGGGCCGTTTTCAATGGCGACATAAGGCAAGGTGCCACAGCGCCCCTTGCGCGTCCAACGGGGCGCGCGGTGCTGCAGGCAAAATACTACAAATGCAGGAGAGGAAAACACAGCAGCTGCGCGATGTGGGACGCGTTCCACGGGCCTAGAGTTCCGACAGTGTTTCAACGCCCTGAGGGGCAAGAAGAGGTGGGAGCGGCGATGAGCAGCCTGCTTTCGGGAATGTCCGATTTCTATCACGCCGTCCGGCTTGATCTCAACCAGCCGGCCAAGCATCTGGCCGACAGCCTCGGCCGCCACGATCCTTTCCGGATCCTTGTCGTCTGGGAGGACCGCGTTCGCGTCCGCGAGCAACTTCAGCTCATGGCGGATCAATATCCGGAGCGGCTCAAGGATATCGGGATGACGAGGGCTGAGGTTCGCGCAGAAACGAGCAAGGCCTTCTGGCAACGCTGAGCTTGCCTGACGAAGGCATGAGACGGCGGCACGCGATCGTGCCGCCGTCTCGTTTTTCAGTTGCCGGCGCTTTCCATGCGGCGTGTCTTCAGCACCCGCTCCAGCCAGCCGATTTCCATCTCCGGAACCGACTTCAACAGCAGGTCCGTGTAGTCGTCGAAGGGTGGCGACAGCACCTTCGACTTCGGCCCGAAGCGCACGAGGCGGCCGCGATGCATGACCGCGACGCTGTCGGCGATCGCCCGCACGATGGCGATGTCGTGGGTGATAAAGACATAGGAAACAGCGGTTTCCTCCTGAAGCTTCAGAAGCAGATTCAGGATGCCTTCGGCCACAAGCGGATCGAGTGCCGACGTCGGCTCGTCGCAGAGGATCAGCTCCGGCTTGGCGGCGAGCGCCCTTGCGATCGCCACGCGCTGCTTCTGGCCGCCCGAAAGTTCGGCCGGATAACGATCGAGGAAACGCGTTCCCATTTCGATCTGGTCGAGCAGTTCCTTGACCCGCTCCGTCTTCTTCTGGCCGTGCATGCCGAAGTAGAAGGAGAGCGGTCGACCGACGATGTCTCGCACCGTCTGGCGCGGGTTCATCGCCGTATCGGCCATCTGGTAGATCATCTGGATGCGGCGGAGCTCGTCGTTGCTGCGGCCTTTCAGCGCCCGCGGCAGCTCCTTGCCCTCGAAGGTGATGCGCCCCTCGGTCGGCGGCAAAAGCCCGGTGATGACGCGGGCAAGGGTGGACTTGCCCGAGCCGCTTTCGCCGACGATCGCCAGTGTCTGGCCTTTCGGCAGATGCATCGAGACATCATGCAGCACCTTGAAGCCGTTGGCATAGCCGGCGCTGATATGCTCGATCTTCAACTGCGTCCCGGTCTGGTCGGCGGCTTCCTCGCGTTTCGTCTGGCGGACGCTGACGAGTGCCCGGGTGTAATCCTCGCGCGGCTCTTCGATGATCTGCTTCGTCGAGCCGTATTCCACCGTCTTGCCATGGCGCAGCACCATGATGTCGTCGGAGATCTGGGCGACGACGGCGAGGTCGTGGGTGATGTAGAGGGCTGCCGTGTGCGTCTCTTCGATCGCATGCTTGATCGCGGCGAGCACGTCGATCTGGGTGGTGACGTCGAGCGCGGTCGTCGGCTCGTCGAAGACGATCAGCTCCGGGTTGGGGCAGAGCGCCATGGCGGTCATGGCGCGCTGCAGCTGGCCGCCGGAGACCTGGTGCGGATAGCGCTCGCCAAAGGTCTCCGGATTGGGCAGACCGAGCACGCGGAAGAGATAGAGCGCCCGCTTCTTAGCCTCCTCGCGGCTCATGATGCCGTGGCGGAGCGACGCCTCGATCACCTGGTCGCCAAGCCGATGCGCCGGATTGAAGGCGGCCGCTGCCGATTGCGCGACGTAGCAGACGCGGGCGCCGCGGATCGAGCGGATGCCGTTCTTGTCGAGCGTCAGAATGTCCTTGCCGTCGAGCAGGACCTGGCCGCCAGTGATGCGCACGCCGCCGCGGCCATAGGCGAGCGCCGAAAGGCCGATGGTCGACTTGCCGGCGCCGGACTCGCCGATGAGGCCGAGCACCTTGCCCTTCTGAACGTCGAAGGAGACGCCCTCGACGAGGGTGACGACCTTCGGCGGTTCGCCCGGCGGGTAGCTGGTCGCTTCGATCTTCAAGTTCTTGACGGAGAGCATCTCAGGCATCGCCGCGTCCTCCCTTGAGGCTCGAGGTTCTCTTCATCAGCCAGTCGACCACGAGGTTGACGCAGATCGCGAGCGTCGCGATCGCAGCACCGGGGATGAGCGCTGCCGAAATGCCGAAGATGATGCCGTCCTTGTTGTCCTTGACCATGCCGCCCCAGTCGGCTGCCGGCGGCTGGATGCCGAGGCCGAGGAAGGAGAGGGTGGAGAGGAACAGGATCGAGAAGGCGAAGCGCAGGCCGAATTCGGCCAAGAGCGGCGACAGCGTGTTCGGCAGGATCTCGCGGAAGATGATCCAGAGCGAACCTTCGCCACGCAGCCTTGCCGCCTCGACGAACTCCATGACCGCGACATCGAGCGCCACGGCGCGGCCGATGCGGAAGACGCGGGTACTGTCGAGTACCGCCATCACCAGGATCAGGATCCACAGATGCTGCGGCAGGACGGCGAGAACGACGAGGGCGAAAATGAGCGTCGGAATCGCCATCATCAGGTCGTTGAAGCGGGAAAACAGCTGGTCCGTGAAACCACCGACAACAGCGGCGGTGAAGCTCAGGATCATGCCGAGCGAGAAGGAAAGCACGGTTGCCGCAAATGCCACGAAGATGGTGGTGCGGGCGCCATAGATCAGACGCGACAGCAGGTCGCGGCCGAGATTGTCGGTGCCGAGCAAGAAGTCGCCGCCGGCCGGAAGCCAGACGTCGCCAACCACGTCGCGTTCGCCGAAGGGGGCGATGACAGGCGCAAAGAGGGCGCAGAAGATCGCAATCGCGATGCCGGCGATGCCGATCCAGGCGCTGAAGGGGATGGATCTCAGGTTCATCGCGGATGCCTCAGTCTCGGGTTGGCGATGATCGCGAGAATGTCGGCCGCCATGTTCAGGAAGATGTAGAAGGCGGCAAAGATCAGACCGCAGGCCTGAACGACCGGCATGTCGCGCACGGTCACCGCATCCACCATATATTGGCCCATGCCCGGATAGACGAAGACCACTTCGACCACGACGACGCCGACCACGAGATAGGCCAGGTTGAGCGCAATGACGTTGATGACCGGCGCCACCGCATTGGGGGCGGCGTGACGCGCGATGATGCGGAACATGCCGAGGCCCTTCAGCTCCGCCGTCTCGACATAGGCCGACGACATGACGTTGAGGATCGCCGCGCGGGTCATGCGCATCATGTGGGCGAGAACGACGAGAACGAGGGTCGCGACGGGAAGCGCGATCGCCGAGAGACGTTCGGTGAAGCTCATGCTGTCATAGACGGTCGCGGGGAAGGTCGCGACGCCGTATTTGACGGCGAAGAACATGATCAGGAGATAGCCGACGAAGAACTCGGGCAGCGAGATCGCCGCGAGCGAGACGACGTTGATGATCTTGTCGGGCAGCCGGTTGCGGAACTGCACCGCCAGCATACCGAGGCCGACGGCGAGCGGTACGGAGACGAGGGCTGCGAAGAAGGCAAGGAACAGCGAGTTGCCGAGGCGCTTGGAAATCTGCTCGCCGACCGAGTTCTTGCTCGCCCAGGAGGTGCCGAAATCGCCTTGGACAGCGCCCCCGAGCCAGGAGACGTAACGTTCGGTCCAGGGCCGGTCGAGGCCGAGATCCTTGCGGATGTTTTCGACCGCCTGCGGCGTTGCCGACTGGCCGAGATAGGTGGTGGCGAAGTCGCCGGGAAGCGCCTCGATGCCGCCGAAGATCATCAGCGATACGGCGAAGAGAAGGCCGACGCTCAAGCCGAGGCGCTGCAGGATCAGCGCCGCGAGCGGGCGGCGGAAGGTGAAGCGCCGCCAGAAGGTGCCGCCGATTTCACCATTCGAGGGATTGGCGGCAGGGTTGGGTTTTGCTGGTACTCCGGAAAGTTCGGCAGACCGCGGGTGTGTTGCACCCGCGGTTCCATCCGTCGGAACCGGACCAGTGAGCGGTCCGCTTTCCATCATCATGCGTCCAGCCATACCCGGGTTGCGACATAGCCGTTCGACATGTCGTTGCCGATGTCATGCACGTAGCCTTTCACCTGCTTGGTGGAGGCGTTCACGAAGTCGTTGAACATCGGCAGGATCAGGCCGCCTTCGTCACGCACCATCATGGCCATGGTGCGGTACATGTCCTTGCGCTTGGCCTCGTCGAGTTCCGAGCGGGCCTCGAGCAGGATCTTGTCGAAATCCGGACGCTTGAAGCGGGTGTCGTTCCAGTCGGCGGTCGAAAGATAGGCGGTGGAGTACATCTGGTCCTGGGTCGGACGGCCGCCCCAGTAGGAGGTGGAGAAGGGCTGCACGTTCCAGACGTTGGTCCAGTAGCCGTCGCCCGGCTCGCGCTTGACCTCGATCTCGATGCCCGCCTTCTTGGCGCTTTCCTGGTAGAGCACCGCTGCATCGACAGCACCCGGGAAGGCGACGTCGGAGGTGCGCAGCAGTACCGGACCGCTGTGGCCGGATTTCTTGTAGTGGAAGGCCGCCTTGTCCGGATCATAGGCACGCTGCTCGATGCCTTCGGGGAAGAGGGCGTAGGTGTCGTTGATCGGGAAGTCGTTGCCGACCTTGCCGTAGCCGCCGAGGATGCGCTGGACCATGGTCTCGCGGTCCATCGAATATTTCAGCGCCATGCGCAGGTCGTTGTTGTCGAAGGGTGCTGTGTTGCAATGCATGATGAACACGTAATGGCCGCGGCCGGACGTGTTCAGGATCTCGACCGTCGGCGCCTTCTTCAGAAGGTTGACCGTCTTCGGATCGACGCGGTTGATGTAGTGCACCTGGCCGGAGGAAAGCGCGGCGATGCGGGCCGTGGCGTCGTTCATGGCGATCAGCTCGACCGAGTCCACATAGCCGCGGTCGGTGCGCCAGTCGTCGGCATTCTTCTCGAAGGTGGCACGAACGCCGGCTTCGAAGCTCGTCACCTTGAAGGGGCCGGTGCCGATCATCGCGTCCGGCTTGTCGATGCCGCCGCCCGGCTGGATGATGAGGTGATAGTCGGTCAGAAGCAGCGGCAGGTCGGCATTGCCTTCGGTCAGCACGAGCACCAGCTTGTCGCCGTCGGCCTTGATTTCCTTGATCGACTTCATCACGCCGAGCGCGCCGGATTCAGACTTTTCGTCGGTGTGGCGCTGCAGCGTCTTGATGACGTCGTCGAGCGTCAGCTCCTTGCCGTCGTGGAATTTTACGCCCTTGCGGATGGTAAAGGTCCAGGTCGACGCGTCGGTCGAGGGCTCCCAGGATTCGGCGAGTGCCGGCACCGGCGCGCCGGTCGTCGGGTGGCTTTCGACGAGCATGTCGCCCCAGTTGCGGCCGACGACGAACATGAATTGCGACAGCGCCTTGGCCGGGTCCTTCGAGTCGGTGGCGGCAGCGCCTTCGAGACCGAGTTTCAGGTGACCGCCGCGCTTCGGCTCCTGCGCTGCAGCGCTGGTGGCAAACAAAGTGCCGGCCGTCGAGGCGAGAATGCCGGCTGCTGCCGCGCGGCCCAAAAACTCGCGCCGGTTCATCTTGCCGAGCATGACCTGTCGTGTGAGGTAATCCTTGTAATCGCTCATTCCCCTGTTCCCTTTTCTCGTCGGCATTCGCCGTTCGTTGTGGTTGGTAGAGATTGCTGCGTACAGCCATTGTATCGATGGCTTCGGACTGGGCCGGAGGGCCGCTTGTTTTCTTCCGGGTTCTTGTCTCTCCTTCCTTCTGGCCGGGCGTCCTTCGTTCAGATCGATAAGCGTAATCGCTGGAACTCTTGTTGTAACGCCCTAAATTATAATTTATTTCCATAAGCCTGGCTTATGGACACGTGTTTAATGGCACGCGATGTTGCCCGCGCGTCTCGTCACGTTCCGGTGCCGGTCATCCGGCTCTGTTGCCTACGCCGCCAAGGGTTGGCGGTGCTGTTCGAAGCGGGTTGCGGGCGGAAACCGCACGCGCTCTCGTTCGGTCTCAGCGACCCTTCCACACGGGGTCGCGCTTCTCCGCGAAGGCGCGCGCACCCTCCAGCTGGTCTTCGCTCGAATAGAGAATATCGACGGTTTTGAACTGCCGCTGGGTGATCTTGTTCATGGTCGTCTGGAAGGCTTCGCCCTCGGCGGCGCGGACCACTTCCTTGATCGCCGCATAGACCAGCGGCGGGCCGCTTTCGAGCAGGCGGGCGAGCTCCCAGGCGCGCTCCATCAGTTTGCCCGCCGGCAGGATCTCGTTGACGAAGCCCCAGCGGTGGGCTTCCTGCACGTCGAGCCAGCGGCCGGTCAGAAGCATGTCCATGGCGATGTGATAGGGGATGCGCTTCGGCAGCTTGATCGAGGCAGCATCGGCAACGGTGCCGGAGCGGATTTCGGGCAACGCGAAGGTCGCGTGTTCGGCGGCAAGGATCAGGTCGGTCGAAAGCGCGATCTCGAGGCCGCCGCCACAGCAGATGCCGTTGATCGCGGCGATGATCGGCTTGTTGAGATCGCGCAGTTCCTGCATGCCGCCGAAGCCGCCGACGCCATAGTCACCATCGACCGCGTCACCGTCGGCAGCAGCCTTCAGGTCCCATCCCGGACAGAAGAATTTTTCACCGGCGCCGGTGATGATCGCGACACGTAAGCTGTCGTCGTCGCGGAAGTCGCGGAAGATCTCGCCCATGACCCGGCTGGTTTTCAGGTCGATGGCGTTCGCCTTCGGCCGGTCGATCGTGACTTCCAGAATACCGCCTTCGCGGCGTGTGAGGATCGGTCCGGTCATGAGGGTCAGTTCCTCCGGCGAATGAGAGCGTCGGCGGCAACGGCACCCTGACCGTTCGGCAACACCATCAATGGATTGATATCCAGTTCTTCGAGTTTCGAAGCGTTTGCAACGACATAGGATGCCGCTGCCGCGACAGCCGCGGTTAAAGCGGCGTAATCGGCGGCAGGCGCGCCGCGATAGCCGTCGAGCAGCTTGCGGATCTTCAGCCCGCCGATTGCCTCCCCGATCGCTTCCGGCGTCGTCGGCAGCGTCAGGATGGCGGAATCATCGAGCAGTTCCACGAGGATGCCGCCGGCACCGATCGTCAAAACCGGGCCGGCGACGGGGTCGCGCATGGCGCCGATAATGAGCTCGGCGACCGGTTTCGCCACCATCTTCTCGACAAGGTACCCGGAGGTGACGGCGGCCATGGCCTTGGCCGCCGCAAGGACGTCCGCGCGGCTCGCAAGGTTGAGCTTCACGGCACCCGCTTCGGTCTTGTGGGCGACGCCGAGGCCTTTCAGCACGACCGGGAAACCGAGCGCTTCGGCAGCGTCTGCGGCTTCTTCGGCGGTTGCTGCGGTCTTGCCCTTCGGCACGGTCAGGCCGGCGGCAGCAAGCTCCACCTTGGCCTCGTGTTCGCTGAGCGTGATGGCTTCACCGGCAGCGGCGACACCGCCATCGTGCAGGCGGGGCGGGACGGGCTTGGCCCAGGCGGTGCCGATCTCGGCGGCCGTCTCGATGGCTGCCAGTGCTTCCTCGATGCCGAAGAAGGGCACGACACCCGCCTTCATCAGGAAGAGGGCGGTGGCTTCCGGCATGTTTTCGCCAAGGCTGGCGACGATGCCGGCGCGGGCACCCGTTGCCCGGGCCGCGTCGATCACCGCATGGCAGGTGGTTTCCCAGTCTGCCGGGTCGCAGCGGTCAAGGCGCGGGAAGTCGAGCACGAGCAGATTGATCGCGTAGCCGCCCTTCATCATGGCGGTAAAGGCGGTGGTCTGCTTCTCGCGGTTGCCCCAGACGAAGGTGTGGTAGTCAAGCGGGTTGGCGATCGTCACCATCTCGCCGAGCGCATCCTTCAGCGGCTTCTTCTGCTCGTCGCGCAAGGGCCGGTAATTGACCCGGTAGCGCTCGCCGGCATCCGCCATCAGCGAGGCCTCGCCGCCGGAGCAGCTCATCGAGGAGATGTCGTTGCTCTCGAGTGGGCCTGCCACATGCAGCAGCTTCAGCGTTTCCAAGAGCGCCGGCAACGTGTCGACGCGGCCGATGCCGAGGCGGGCAAGAAGCGCCGAGGAGACGCGGTCGTTGCCGGCAAGCGATGCGGTGTGCGACACCGTCGCAAGCTGGGCCGCTTCCGACTTGCCGACCTTTAGTGTCACGACCGGTTTGCCGAGTTCGCGCGCGCGCGTCGCCAGCCGCTCGAGGGCAGCAACGCTGTCGAAACCCTCGATATGCAGGCCGACGGCGGTGACGCGCGGGTCTTCGAGCACGGCGCAGGCGATGTCGGAGAGGCCCGTCTGCGCCTGGTTGCCGGCGGTCATGACATAGGCAAGCGGCAGACCGCGCGTCTGCATCGAAATGTTGCAGGCGATGTTGGAGGACTGCGTCAGGATCGCGACGCCCTTTTCGACGCGTTGCATGCCGTGCTGGTCCGGCCAGAGCAGGGCGCCATCGAGCATGTTGATGAAGCCGTAGCAATTCGGCCCGACGATCGGCATGTCGCCGGCAGCCGCCACCAGCGCCTCCTGCATGTCGTTGCCGTCGTCAAGCTCGCTTGCCGCCTCGCGAAAGCCGGAGGCGTAGCAGACGGCGCCGCCGGCGCCGCGGCTCGCAAGATCGCGGATGATATCGATCGTCAGCTGCCGGTTGACGCCGACGAAGGAGGCATCCGGTGCGCCTGGCAGTTCTGCCACCGAGCGATAGCACTTGCGGCCGAGGATTTCGGCTTCGCGCGGGTGCACCGGCCAGATCTCACCGGTAAATCCCATCTTGTCGCATTGCTCGATGACACGCCGGGCTTCCTTGCCGCCGAAGACGGCGATGGTGCGCGGGCGGATGAGGCGGTCGAGGGAGCGTATCATCGGCCGATCACGCTCCCAGAGGCCGCAGCAGGTCGCGGCTGATGATGTGGCGCTGGATTTCAGACGTGCCGTCCCAGATGCGCTCGACGCGAGCGTCGCGCCAGAAGCGGGCGAGCGGCAGGTCGTCCATCAGGCCCATGCCGCCGAAGATCTGGATCGCCTCGTCGGTGACACGGGCGAGCATCTCGGTGGCAAAAACCTTGGCCGAGGCAATCTCGCGGTTCGAGGGCAGGCCGTTATCGAGCCGCCAGGCGGCCGAAAGGGTCAGGAGATCGGCGGCGTCGATCTCGGTGATCATGTCGGCGAGCTTGAAGGAGACGCCCTGGTTGGCACCGATCGGCTTGCCGAACTGCTTGCGTTCGGCGGCGTAATTCAGCGCATAGTCGAAGGCGCGACGGGCACGGCCGACCGAAGTCGCCGCCACCGTCAGGCGGGTGGCGAACAGCCAGTCGTTGGCGACGTCGAAACCCTTGTGCACCTCGCCGAGGATCTGGGCGGAGGGCAGGCGGCAATCGTCGAAGGTCAGGACACAGTTGTTGTAGCCGCGGTGCGACACGGAATTGTAGCCCTTGCGGATCTCGAAGCCGGGCGTGCCGCGATCGACGAGAAAGCAGGTGATCTTCTTCTTCGGGCCGCGCGGCGTATCCTCTTCGCCGGTCGCGATGAAGACGATGACGAAATCGGCGATGTCGGCGTGGCTAATGAAATGCTTCGTGCCGTTGACGATCCAGTCGTCGCCATCCTGACGCGCAAAGCACTTCATGCCGCGCACGTCGGAGCCGGCGTCCGGCTCGGTCATCGCAAGCGCATCGAACTTGTCACCTTTGACGGCCGGCAGCAGGTATTTTTCGCGCTGCTCGGCGTTGCAGGCCATCAGGATGCCAGAGGGGCGACCGAAGAAGACGGTCAGGCCCATGGAGCCGCGGCCAAGCTCGCGCTCGACCAGGGTGAAGGAGGTGTGATCGAGACCGGCGCCGCCGACCTCCTCCGGGAAATTACAGCCGAAGAAGCCGATCTCCTTGCATTTGCGGGCGATCTCCTGACCGAGTTCGCGCGGCACTACGCCGGTGCGCTCGACCTCGTCCTCATGCGGATAGATTTCCGTTTCGACGAAGCTCCTGACCGTATCGACGATCATCTGCTGTTCTTCGGTCAGTGCGAAGTTCATTGTGTTGTTCCCCTCGTTTTCGCGCCGCTGACGTCGGTGCCGCAAACGATGGCCGCCTCCTCAAGCGTCCTTCGGCTGCGGTTTGCGGCTCCGCCGGAAGGCGAAGCTGCCTGTTGTTGCTGGCCTGCCGCTGTTGCGGTCAGGCGCGCTTCTGGCCGACGAAGCGTCCGGCACCATCGGGCGTCGGCAGTTGCGCGTGGGCTTCAGTGATCGCGCGGAGCTTGCTCAGCACCGCCTCGGGTGCCGCGACCGCCTTGCCGGCCTTGCTGTCGACATGCAGCATCATCTGTTCGGCGGTGGCGACGGCCTCGTTGGTTGCGGCGTTGTAGATCGTCGAAAAGATGTGCAGACGCTTATCGTCCGACGACAGGACCTGGCAGGTCGAGTAGAGCGCCTCGCCGAGCTTGGCTTCGCCAAGGTTCCGGATATGGGTCTCGACCGTGTAGTAGCTGTGACCGTCGCGGACATAGTCGAGGTCGACGCCGATCAGGCGCAGCACGCCGTCGGAGGTGTCGCCGAAGACCTGGAGATAACGGTGCTCGGTCATGTGGCCGTTGTAATCGACCCAGGCGGCGCTGACCTTGGTGTCGAGGATGCGCAGCGGCTTGACGTCGCCGAGGTCGGCTTCCGGCTTCCGGGCGTTGGCCCAGAGCTTGGCCTCGAAATCGGCAAGCAGCTTGCCCGCACCCCAGCCTTCGCCGCCGTTACCGGATTTCAGCGCATGCATGATGCCGACGAGGTTTTCGTCGCGGATGCGTTCGAGCTCGCGGATCGAGCGACCGGCGGCCTGCGCGTCCGACTGGGCGCCGATCTTTTCGACCAACGCATCGTCGAGGTCGACGACGTCGGTGAACTTCGTCCAGGGCCATTTCAGGCAGGGGCCGAACTGGGCGAGGAAGTGGCGCATGCCGGCCTCGCCGCCGGCGATGCGGTAGGTCTCGAACAGGCCCATTTGCGCCCAGCGCATGCCGAAGGAATAACGCATGACGTTGTCGAGCGTTTCGGTATCGCAGATGTCGTCCTGGATCAGCCAGAGCGCCTCGCGCCAGAGCGCCTCGAGCAGGCGGTCGCCGACGAAGGCCTCGATCTCCTTGGCGATGACGACGCCCTTCATGCCGATCTGCTCGACGCCCTGCATGGCGCGCTCGATCGTCGCCTTCGACGTCTTCTTGCCGCCGACGAGCTCGACGAGCGGCAAGAGGTAGACGGGGTTGTAGGGATGCGCCACGAACATGCGCTCGGGGTGGTGCATCTCGGACTGCAGGTCGGAGGGCAAAAGGCCTGAGGTGGAGGACCCGATCAGCGCATCGGGCCTTGCGGCGGCATCGATCTTGGTGATCACGCCGCGCTTCAGTTCCAGCCGCTCCGGCACGCTTTCCTGAATCCAGTCAGCACCTTCGACCGCTTCCTCGATGCTCTTGCAGAAGGTGAGTTTTCCCTTCGGCGGCAACGGCGCCATGGTCAGCATGGCATAGGCGCGCTCGGCATTGGCCATGACTTCGCCGATGATGCGCTCGGCTTCCGGATGCGGGTCGAAGATTTTTACGTCGATGCCGGCAAGCGCAAAGCGCGCCACCCAGGCGCCGCCGATGACGCCGCCGCCGACGCAGGCTGCTTTGGTGATAAAGCTCATGGTGTCCAGTCCTTGCTCAGCGCTTCGTCAGCTTCAGTTTCTCGCGGACCTCTTTCGGTCCGATGATCTTGGCGCCCATGCCCTCGATGACGCCGACCGCCTTTTCGACGAGCTGGCCGTTGGTCGCGAGCTGGCCCTTGCCGATATAGAGGTTGTCTTCGAGGCCGACGCGGACGTTGCCGCCGGCAAGGATGGCTGCGGCCGGATAGGCGAGCGCGTTGCGGCCGATAGAGAAGGCGGAGAAGGTCCAGTTGGCGGGCACGTTGTTGACCATGGCCATGAAGGTGTTGAGGTCGTCGGGCGCGCCCCACGGAATGCCCATGCAGAGCTGGATCAAGACCGGATCCTCGATCAGGCCTTCCTCGACCAGCTGCTTGGCAAACCAGAGGTGGCCGGTGTCGAAGGCTTCGATCTCCGGACGCACGCCAAGGGCGGTCATCTGGCGGGCCATTTCGCGCAGCATCGACGGCGTGTTGGTCATGACGTAGTCGCCGAGCGAAAAGTTCATGGTGCCACAGTCGAGCGTGCAGATTTCCGGCAGACATTCGGCCACGTGGGCGACGCGCTCGGTGGCGCCGGCCATGTCGGTGCCTTTCTCGCTGAGCGGGAGCGGGCTTTCGACGTTGCCGAAGATCAGGTCCCCGCCCATGCCGGCGGTCAGGTTCAGCACCATGTCGACATCGGCAGAGCGGATACGGTCAGTCACTTCCCTGTAGAGATCGAGCCTGCGGGCCGGAGCGCCGGTCTCCGGATCGCGGACGTGGCAGTGGACCACGGCAGCGCCGGCCTTGGCCGCCTCGACCGCCGCTTCGGCGATCTGTTTCGGCGTGATCGGCACGTGGCTGGACTTTGAAACGGTGTCTCCCGAGCCGGTGACGGCACAGGTGATGAATACCTCGCGGTTCATGCTGAGCGGCATTGCTATCTCCCTTTTATTGCGCCCATTACGAGCCAAGAAAGACCGCATTGCTTTTCATTATCGGCTTCATTCTATACATTATCGGCGACAGAGTGGAGAAGTTTGGGCATGGATCAGAACGTTTCGCAGGTGCAGCACGTCGATGTCCTGGTGCTGCCGGAGACCAATCTGATCCTCGTTGCCTCGGTCATCGAGCCGATGCGTGCCGCCAACCGCATTGCCGGCCGCCCGCTCTACGACTGGACGATCTACAGCCCCGACGGTGCGCCGATCGAAACGAAGAGCGGCATCCCCATTCCGGTCTCCGGTATCTTCCGGCCGCAGCGCGAGACGTCGCCGCTTTTCATCCTCTCGAGCTACAACTGGCAGCGCAGCGCCACTTCGCAGCTAAAGATGCTGCTCTCGCAGACCGCGCGGCACCGCGAGCTGATGGCCGGCATCGAATCCGGCTCCTGGCTGCTTGCCGAGACCAGCCTGCTCGACAATTTCAAGGCGACGACCCACTGGGAGGATTTCGAGGATTTCACCGCCGCCTACCCGCAGGTGACGATGGTGCGCGAGCGCTTCGTCATCGACGGCAAGCGCATCACGACCGGTGGCTCGCTGCCGACGCTCGACCTGATGCTGGAGCTGATCCGCCGGGCGCATGGCTATTCGCTGGCACTCGAAGTCTCCCGCCTCTTCATCTACGAGCAGGAGCGCACCCGCGGCGATCTCCTGCAGATGCCGACGATCGGCAACATGCGCATCCTCGATCCACGCGTCGGTGCCGCCGTCAAGCTGATGGAGGAAACGGTGGAAGCGCCCTTGACGCTCGCCAGGCTCGCCCGCCGCATCGGCGTCAGCACCCGGCATCTGCAAGATCTCTTTCGCGACACGATGGGCGTTGCGCCGCACGAGCACTACCTGGCGCTTCGTCTCAATGCGGCGCGGCGCAAGGTGATCGAGACGCGGATGGAATTTGCCGACATTGCCGCGATCTCCGGCTTCAACTCGTCGTCTTCCTTCTCGCGCAGCTACAGGGCGCACTACCGTGAAAGCCCGAGCGAAACGCGCAGGCGGCTGAAGCTGAAGAGCTGAGCGCGCGCTTCAAGTATCGATTCAAGTGGGAATTTCAGAGTCGTTTCAGACGTTTGGCGGCCGATGATCAGGAAATGATTCCGCCGGCGATCTCGTCTCGGCGCTCATCTTCATCATCGAAATCATCAACTCGCCGATCTCGGCGGCGAAGGCGCCGCGCGGCCAGACGAGTGTCAGCGACTGCCGATAGGCGGGGCCGAGCCGGATCATGGCTGGCGGGCGATGCACGCGGGCGAGCGAGGATTGCGGCAGCACCGAGAGATAGCCGTGCTGGCGAACGAGGTTGATGATGACGGGGATGGAATCGACCTCGACGAGGGTGATGCGCCGCCGTTCGGCTTCATCAAGCGTGTCGTCGAGGAAGCGCGCGGCCTCGCGGCGAAGGCCGCTCCGGACGCTCGGCACCGCGATCGGGCAGGCGGCGAGCAGCCGGGGCAGGTTGCCGCCCAGTTCCGAAAGGGCGGAGGCTGGCCCCGCCAGCACCAGCGGCGTCTGCGACACCAGCCGGCCGTCGCAGTCGGCCGGGATCTCGGCGACATCGAGCAGCGCGGCATCGAACCGTCGGCTGCGAAGGCCGACGAGCAGTTCGTCGGCCGTGGTGCTGGAAATGAACAGTGGTTGGCGCGGGCGGGCGCGGTGCCAGTTCGCCGTCAGGGCCGCCAGCATGCGGGCGATCTCGCTTTCCGGACCAAGCGGCATGACGGCGCCGAGCCGCCAGGTGGCGACGTCGCGGCGAAAGCGGTCGGCAGAGGCGTGGGTCAGCCGCGCCCAGATATCGAGCAGGGCCTCGCTGAGAGGAATGATCCGCTCCGCGGTTGGCGTAGAGAGGACCCCGCCATGGGAGCGTTCGAACAGCCTGGTGCCGAGATGGCGTTCGAGATCCGCCATCTGCCGCGTCAGTTGCGGCTGGCCGAGGCCGAGCGCCTTTGCCGTGGCACGGATGCTGCCGGAGCGGGCGATGCGCACGAAGCGGTCGAGCGCGACGAGGCCGATCGGCGGCACGGGGGCGGTCGTCTCCCGTCCGACGCCTTCCAGGATGGCGGTGATCTTGGCGGTTGCCTCTTCGACGTCGACGGCGCGCGCGCGCGCTTCGAGCGTCACCACCAGCGCTGTTTCTTCCCGACGGAAAAGCGGCATGGAGATCGCCTGCTCGAAGCGCTTGACCGCGGCGCTCACGCTCGGCGGCGCCCGGCCGCAGCGAGTTGCGGCGCGGCGAACGCCACCTTCACGAAGCACCGCATCGACCAAAGCGATCGTCGCCATATCCATTCCAATGACCCCGGACGTGGCACCTTCACCAGGTGCGTTCTGAAATATGCATCACCCGTTCCGGATTTGGGATATAGCATGGATGCGCGATAAGCGCATAGCATGCATGAAGCACCCCGGCGTTTTCGAGCGTCGGGTGCGAGACATCAGAGCATCCGCGCACCGTTTCGAAACCGAAGCGCGCTCGGCGCGGAAGGATATTTATCGGCATGCTGTATCAGGTCAAAACCACCGTTCTCTGCGGGAAACCGCTGGACTTCGCGACGCTCGAGGATATCGGGGCGGGAAGGGCGCGACCGGTGGCTGACGACGGCGGCATGGAACGCGTGGCGGCCGCCCACAAGGTGGTTGCCGAACGTGTCGCGATGGGGCTTCCCGTCTACGGCTCCAACACCGGCGTCGGCTCGATGAAGGACCGGCTCTGGACCGCCGACGATCTCGCCGAATTCAACAATGCGCTGGTCAGAGCCCACCATTTCGGCACCGGCGAATTCTTTGCGCCGGCGATCGTACGCATGGCGATCGCCATCCGCGTGAACACCGCGATGCGGGGCCACACCGGCTGCAGCCCGGACCTGATCCGGGCGTTTCTGGCACTCAGCGAGCACGACATCATTCCGGCGGTGCGCCGCCACGGCTCCATGGGCTGCGCCGATATCGGGCTGATGGGCCAGATCGCCTCGGTGCTGACCGGTGTCGGCGAGGCCTATTACCAGGGGCGCCTCGTTTCGGCCGATACGGCGCTTGCCGAGGCGGGTCTCAAGCCGTTCGTCATGCAGCCGCGCGATGCACTGGCGGCTCTCAGCGTCAACGCCATTTCCTTTGCAGCTGCCGTAAACGTGCTGCGCGAGGCGGCGGCCGCGATCCGCGTGTTGCTCGTCACCGGCGTCATGTCGTCTCAGGCGCTCGGTGCCTCCGCCGACCCGTGGCGGGTGGCCGCGACGCTCTCGACCCGCGGCGAGGCGCTGGTCGGCTCCTGGCTCTATGGCCAGTCCGGCATTTCCGACTGGCCGTTACCGACGGCGATCCACGATCCCTTGAGCCTGCGCATGACCGCCCAGGTCTTCGGCGCGGTCGTCGATACGCTGCTGGTCGCCGCCGGCCGGCTGGTGGAGCAGACCTATCTCTCCGACGACAACCCTGTTGTCATCGGCGGCCAGGTCCATTCCTCCGGCGCATCGCTGCCGCTGACGACGACGCTCTATATCGAGGCGGCGCAGATCGCCTTTTCCCATGCGGCGCGCAACGTTTTGAACCGCTGCATCCTGCTGTCGAACGGCGGACGCCGCAATCTCTCGGTCAATCTGGTGGCGCCGGGGGAAGTCGCGACCGGGCTCGGGCCGCTGATGAAGCTTGCGGTCGAACTCTATATGCGCGTGCAGTCGCTCGCCGTGCCGCTTTCGGCGCAGTCGATCGTGGTTGCCGGCGGTCTCGAAGAGGAGGCGACCTTCCTGCCGCTGATCGTCGAGCGCATGGAAACCCAGGTGCGCGATCTGCGCCAGCTCGCCGCGATCGAGGCGATGCTTTCGGCCCAGGCGATCGATCTCGTCGGCGACCAGCCGCAGGGGATCGTCAAGCGCGCCTATGACCAGACCCGTTCGGTCAGCCCCATGTATCTCAAAGACCGGCCGCTCTCGAAGGAGATCGAGGCGCTGCAGGATGCGTTCACCTGCCACGACCTGTTGCGCTCCTTCGTCGCTCTGGCGCCGATGCCGGAATTCGATGACTTCTTCGCGCTCGACAAATAATCCGATTGGGAGAGCAGCATGTCCGATTTCGATCTCGTTCTGAAAGGCACCGTTGTTCTCCCCGAAAGGATCGTCGAGGGCGGCCACGTGGCGGTGCGCGACGGTAAGGTGGTGCATGTCGGGCAAGGGGCTGCACCCGCCGCGCGGGAGCGGCATGATCTCGGCAACGCGCTGATCCTGCCCGGAGCCGTCGACGCGCAGGTGCATTCGCTGTCGCAGAAGAACCAGGAGGATTTCCTGTGGTCGACCCGTTCGGCGGCGGCCGGCGGTGTGACCACCATTGTCGACATGCCCTATGACGAGGGCAATCTCGTCTGCTCTGCCGAAGCCCTTCGCCGCAAGATCGACCATGCGGGACCGCAGGCGCGCATCGACTTCGCGCTCTATGGCACCGTGGACCCGGAGGAGGGACCGGCGCGCATCGGCGAGATGGTGGAGGCGGGTGTCGCCGCCTTCAAGTTCTCGACCTTCGGCACCGATCCAAAGCGCTTTCCCCGCATTCCGGCAGCCCTTCTCGAAGACTGCTTCCGGGCGATCGCGCCGACCGGGCTTTCAGCCGGCGTCCACAACGAGGATGACGAGGCGGTGCGTGCCGCGATCGACAAGGTCAAGGCGGCTGGCATCACCGACTACCGCGCCCATGGGCTGTCGCGTCCGCCGCTGACGGAACTGCTCGCCACCAACCAGATCTACGAGACGGGTGCCGCCACCGGCTGCCCGGCGCATGTGGTGCACTGCTCACTCGGGCGCGGCTATGAGATTGCTGCCGCCTATCGCGCCCAGGGCTACAAAGCGACGATCGAGTGCTGCATCCACTACCTGACGCTCGACGAAGAAAACGATGTTCGCCGTCTCGGCGGCAAGGCCAAGATCAACCCGCCGATCCGGCCGCGCGCCGAGGTGGAAAAGCTCTGGCGGCACGTGGCCGACGGCACGGTGACGATGGTCTCGACCGATCACGTCAGCTGGTCTGAGGATCGCAAGACCAATCCGGACATGCTGGCGAACGCATCTGGCGTGCCGGGGCTCGAAGTCATGGTGCCGCTCTTCGTCAAGGGCGCGCTGGAGCGCGGCATTCCCTTGACGCGCGCAGCCGAGCTGATGACGCTGAACCCGGCCAGGCATTTCCGTCTTGATCATCAGAAGGGTGCGCTGGAACCTGGAAAGGATGCCGACATCATCGTCATGACGCCGGAGCCCTATGTCTATGATGCGGCCGAGAGCGGTCACAACGTCGTCGGCTGGTCGCCCTATAATGGCATTCGACTGCCCTGGCGGATTTCGGCGACCTATCTGCGGGGCAGACTTGCCTTCGATGGTCGCCAGGTTTTGGCCGAGCCGGGTGCGGGACAGTTTGTCCGGCCGCTCGCCACTTTGGCTCTGTAAAGCGGGATGCGGAAAAGTGCGTGCGATTTTCCGCTCGCATCCGGCATCGAGATGTAGGAAATGTGATGAGCAAGACCGCCCACAAAGTTCCGGCCAATCTGCCCGTCAATGCCAGCCGCATTGCCGGCATCGTCAACGGCCTGGCTGGTATCACCGAGCCGGACCGGCCCTACACACGCCGCGCCTTCACGCCGCTGTTCCTCGAAGGCCGGGCCTTTCTCGATCGGCGTTTTCGCGCGGCCGGGCTTGAAACCCGCATCGACGCCGCCGGTAACCTGATCGGCCGGCGCAAGGGGAAAAAGTCGGCGCTCGGCACCATCCTGCTCGGCTCCCATTCCGACACGGTGCCGGATGGCGGCCGCTTCGATGGCATCGCCGGCGTGGCGGCGGCGCTTGAAGTGGCGCGCGCGCTTTCTGACAACGGCATCGACCTCGACCACGATCTGGAGATCGTTGATTTCCTGGCCGAGGAAGTGTCGATCTTCGGCGTTTCCTGCGTCGGCAGCCGCGGCATGGCGGGCGTGCTGCCCGATGGGTGGCTCAGCCGCACGCAAGGGGATCTGAGCCTCAGGCAGGGTATCGTCGAGGTGGGCGGTGACCCCTCCAGGCTTTCCGGCTCGAAACGCTCCGACATCAAGGCCTTCCTCGAACTGCACATTGAACAGGGGCCCATACTGGAGACTGGGCGGCTCGATGTCGGGGTGGTTACCGCCATCTCGGGCATCACCCGCATCGAGATCATCGTCGAGGGCCAGGCGGACCATGCCGGTACGACTCCGATGGGGCATCGGCGCGACGCGCTGGTTGCCGCCTCGCATCTGGTGCTGGAGATCGAGCGGCTGGCGACAGAATTTTCTCACGGCGACGGGCATTTCACCGCGACGGTCGGTGAATTCTCGATCGAGCCGAATGCAGCCAATGTGGTGCCGTCTCGCGTCCGGCTGCTGATCGATGCGCGTGCCGAGCTGCGGCCGCAGATGGAGCGGTTCCTGGCTACGCTCGGCTCTCTTTGCCAGGGTGTCGCCGAGGCATCGGGCGTGACGATCCCGCCCGCCAATGTGATCTCGGACAACCACCCGACGCCGGGCGATCCGCTCCTGCTTTCAACGCTCGAAGAAAGCTGCGATGCGATCGGCGCCAAGCATCGGCGCATGGCCTCCGGCGCCGGTCACGACACCGCCTGGATGGGACGCATCACCCGTTCGGCGATGATCTTCATTCCCTGCCTCGGCGGGCGCTCGCATGCGCCGGAGGAGTGGGCCGAAAACGACGATATCGCGCTCGGCGCGGCCGTTCTCTTCGATGCGGTGAAGCGACTCGACAAGAAATTGCAGGAGAAGGTGTGAGATGGGCCGGATACTGAAGGAAAAGGATGTCGAGGCAGCGGTCAAGGGCGGTTCCGTCTATGCCGCCGGGGGCGGCGGCTGGGCCGACCATGGCCGCATGCTCGGCTATGCAGCGGTCTCGATCGGCAAACCCGAGCTCGTCTCGATCGACGAACTCGAGGCACAGGACTGGGTGGCGACGGCCGCCGCGATCGGTGCACCGGCCTCGACCACGCCCTGGGAGATGCGTGGGGTCGATTACGTCAAGGCCGTGCAGCTGTTGCAGGAGGCGCTCGGCGAGAAGCTCTCGGGGCTCATCATCGGCCAGAACGGCAAGTCTTCGACGCTGAACGGCTGGCTGCCGTCGGCGATCCTCGGCACCAAGGTGGTGGACGCGGTCGGCGACATCCGCGCGCACCCGACCGGTGACATGGGCTCGATCGGCCTTGCCGGCTCGCCCGAGCCGATGATCCAGACGGCGGTCGGGGGAAACCGCGAGGAAAACCGCTACATCGAGCTGGTGGTGCGCGGCGCCACGGCCAAGGTCTCGCCGGTCTTGCGCACCGCCTCCGACATGTCCGGCGGCTTCATTGCCTCCTGCCGCAATCCGGTCAGGGCATCCTATGTGAAAGCCAATGCGGCGCTGGGCGGCATCTCGCTGGCGCTGGCGCTCGGCGAGGCGATCATCGCGGCGGAAGCCAAGGGCGGGAGCGCAGTGATTGACGCGATCGTCAAGACGACCAATGGCGCGATCCTCGCCGAGGGCACGATCACCGACAAATCGGTCGTCTATACCAAGGAAGCCTTCGACATCGGCACGGTGACGCTGGGGAAGGGCGCTGACTCAACGGTATTGCACGTGATGAACGAATACATGGCGGTTGACTCTGCGGAAGGCACGCGGCTTGCGACCTTCCCCGACGTCATCACCACGCTGTCGCCGGAGGGCGAGCCTTTGAGTGTCGGCCAGCTGCAGGTGGGCATGAGGATCTTCGTGCTGCATGTGCCGAAGACGGTGATCCCGCTGTCCTCCAGCGCGCTCGACCCGACGGTCTATCCATCGGTCGAAAAGGCGATGGGCATCGAGCTTGCCCGCTACGCGCTTTCCGGCCGTAGCTGACGGGAGCAGGGTGATGGCGCGCGATGCAGGGCTAGAGGAACTAATCCGCGAAGAGCTCGGTGACCGCCCCGGGCTTTCGGAAAAGGCCATGTTCGGCGGCTGGGCCTATCTGCTTCAAGGCAACCTGCTACTTGGCGCGCGCGAGGGCTCTCTGCTCGTGCGCCTCGGCAAGGGCAATGACGGCTGGGCGTTGGCGTTGCCGGATATCGAGCTGATGGTGATGAACGGACGGGCGATGCATGGCTGGGTGCGCGCAGGGGCGGATGCCTATGGCGATGATGCGCTGCGCCGGCGGTTGCTTGATGGGGCGATCGCGTTCGTCGAGACGCTGCCGCCGAAGTGAATGAGGCTCGCTGCCTCGGCGGCGAGCCTCATTGGCCGCTCTCGCCAGTGCGTGTCGGGCCGTCACCGCCCGTCGCCACAAGCATGAGAGGCCGCGACTTGCGCGTGCCACGAATGCAAGGGAGCAGGGATCTGCCCCCGCCATAAACGAGAGGCAGCGACCCCCCGTCGCCATGAATGCGTGGGGCAACCACCCCGCCGACAAGACAAAGAGGAACGAGACGATGCCCAAGGCCAATCCCCGTCATCCTGGTTTTCCCATCCCCGGTGGAGCGGAGCTGCGCGCCAAGGGCTGGCGGCAGGAAGCGCTGCTGCGGCTCCTGGAAAACGTGCTTTCGGTCGGCGAGGATCCGGACAATCTCGTCGTCTATGCAGCACTCGGCAAGGCGGCGCGCAACTGGCCGGCGCACCGGGCTATCGTCAAGACGCTCATCGAAATGGACGAGGACCAGACGCTCGTCATCCAGTCCGGCAAGCCGGTGGGGCTCTTGAAGACCCACGCCAAGGCGCCGCTCGTCATCATGGCCAATTGCAACATTGTCGGCCAATGGGCGAAGGCCGAGGTGTTCTATGATTTGCAGCGAAAAGGGTTGATCTGCTGGGGCGGGCTGACGGCCGGCGCCTGGCAATATATCGGCAGCCAGGGCGTGATCCAGGGCACCTACGAGATCTTCATGCGCATCGCCGAACGCCGTTTCGGCGGCGATCTCTCCGGGCGTTTTGTGCTGACGGCTGGGCTTGGCGGCATGGGCGGCGCCCAGCCGCTTGCCGGCCGGATGGCGGGGGCGGCGATCCTCTGTGTCGATATCGACGCGGAGCGGGCGAAGAAGCGCCGGGAGATCGGCTATCTGCAGGAGATCGCGCCCGATCTCGATACTGCGCTCTCGATGATCGACGCGGCAGTGAAGGACAAGCGGGCGCTCTCCGTCGGCCTCGTCGGCAATGCGGCTGAGATCTATCCGGAGATCGCCCGGCGTGGCATCGTGCCCGACGTCGTCACCGACCAGACGTCAGCGCATGATCTCGTCTACGGCTATGTGCCGAAGGGCATGAGCCTCGACCAGGTGAAATCGCTGCGCGACGACGGCCAGGGGCAATTGATGGCGGCGAGCCGCGCCTCGATCGTCGAGCACGTCAAGGCGATGCTCGACTTCCAGCAGAAGGGCGCGGAAGTCTTCGACAACGGCAACCTCATCCGCACCCAGGCGCGCGAGGGCGGCGTTGCCAATGCCTTCGACATCCCGATCTTCACCGAGGCCTATCTGCGTCCGCTCTTTGCCCGCGCCATCGGCCCCTTCCGCTGGATGGCGCTTTCCGGCGAGGAGAGCGACATCGCCCGGATCGACGATCTGCTGCTCGACATGTTTCCGCACAACCGCATCGTCACCAACTGGATCAGGCTTGCGCGCCAGCATATTCCCTTCGAGGGCCTGCCGGCCCGCATCGCCTGGCTCGGCCACGGTGAACGCACGGCGCTGGCGCGGCGCGTCAACGAACTTGTGGCATCTGGCGAGCTCAAAGGCCCGATCGCGTTTTCCCGCGACCATCTCGATGCCGGCGCCATGGCGCATCCGAACATCATGACCGAGCGGATGAAGGACGGCTCGGACGCGATCGCCGACTGGCCGCTACTCGACGCCATGCTGCTCTGCTCCTCCATGGCCGATCTTGTGGTCGTCCATTCCGGTGGTGGCGGTTATGCCGGCTACATGACGAGCTGCGGCGTGACCGTTGTTGCCGACGGCACGGTCGAGGCCGACGAGCGCCTCGACTATGCCCTCACCAACGACACCTCGCTTGGCGTCATCCGCTATGCGGATGCCGGCTATGACGAGAGCCTTGAGGAGATCGACGCCAAGGGCATCGGGCATGTGAAGGTGTAAGGACCTGTGAAGGTGTAAGGACCTGGCGGCGGCTTTGCCATAAGCAGTTTTGCACCTGTCACGGCACTCTGGAATCCATTTCAGGATAAAGAACAACGCTCTCCTGCGCGGTTGGCTCGTTGCGCGCCCCGATAAATACGGCTGGTTGGGCAGCTCGATTAACGGCCACGTGCAACACGTTGGCGGGGATGTACAGATAGTCTCCTGGGTGCATCACATCCCGGTGCTGGAGTTCATCGCCACTCCATAGTTCCAGCTCTTCGCCGCTCAACATGTAGAAGGCAGTTTCGTGGCGCTCATGCACATGCGCCTTGGTGCGCTTTCCGGGCGGTATCGTAGCGATACCGAGCCACAATGCGGTGGAGCCAACCGACTCTGCACTAACGCCGGGCAGGTAATCGGGGCCCTGTTCAGCCCGGTAACCGGCGTCCCCTTTGGATACGAGGGCCTTGCTCCGCGAGAAGCCTGGACGCGCGTCGGTTCGTTCTTCTGAAATCGTCATTTTTCGGTCTCCTCTGTGGTAGTCTGGTCGACCTGCGCAAAGGATCGCAAGAAGACCGGCTGGAGTCCTGAATGGGAGGGCGAAAAGTTCCGAATTCTTCCGAAGACGTCGTGGCCGATAGTGTCGAGCCGCAACTTTTCGCGTTCGGGACATTCATCCTCGACATGGAGCGCGGCGCACTGACGCGTGAAGGGCGGCGGGTCGCAATTGGCCATAAGGGCTTGTTGCTGCTGCACGCGCTGGTGCGAGCGTCGATGCAGGTCGTGAGCAAGTCCGCGCTGATGGAGGCAGCCTGGCCCGCGGCTGTCGTCGAGGAGAGCAATCTCTCGGTTCAGATCGCTGCCTTGCGCAAGATGCTGGGTCCTCAACCGGAGGGGAACGAATGGATCGCCACCGTGCCGCGTGCGGGCTATCGTTTTGCCGCCCGGGTGAATAGCCTGCATCCGGTTGCCGCTGATGCGTCGCCGGCACTGCCAGGCTCGCCCGCGAACCCGGGCAGACCATCGATCGTGGTCCTACCGTTTGCAAATCTGAGCAGTGACAAGCAACAGTCGTATCTGGTCGATGGCATCACCGAAGATGTGATCACCGCGCTTACGAGATTTCGGTGGTTTCGGGTCATCGGGCGCAATTCAAGTTTCGTCTACAAGCACAAGTCGGTGAGCGCCAAGCAGGTGGGCCGAGACCTGGATGTCGATTACGTGCTCGAAGGAAGCGTGCGCCGCTCCGGCAGCCGTCTTCGGGTCTCCACGCAACTGGTCGAGGCGACCTCGGCCAGCCAGGTCTGGGCCGAACGATATGACCTGGAAATGGAAGAGGCATTCGCAGTTCAAGACGCCATCGCAGAGAGAGTTGCAGGTGCGATTGAACCAGAACTGTTGAAGACGGCATCATTCCCCTCGCCGGCGCGGCACACGGGAAATTTGTCGGCGTGGGAGATCGTGCGGCAGGGGACCTGGTACTTTCACCAGGTTGGCCAGCAGACCCACTTAATGGCGCGAGAGCTATTCAGGGAGGCGTGTCGGCTTGATCCCGAGCTTGCCGAAGCGCATCTCTGGCTTGGTCGCGTGAGCGCAGGCATCGTCGCCTATGGATGGAGCGAGCTTCCTTCCGATGACATCAGAGAGGGTTTGGACGCCGCCTTGGCAGCCGTTCGGCTCGACGAAAAGAACCCGTACACACACTATGCGCTGGCGATCTGCAGCGCGTACGCGAATGCGCCCGAGCAGGCGGTCCTTGCCGCCGAAAGGGCGATCGAGATCAGCCCGAGTTTCGCCCTTGGCCACCTTGTCCTGGGGATGGCGGAGCTGTTCAGGGGGAACGTGTCCGGTGCCATAGCGTCACTGGAACACGGTCTCATGTTGAACGCCAATGACCCGCAGAACTTCGTCTGGCTGAATTTTCTGGCGCTCGCCCACCTGTTTGCAGGCGACGGAACGAACGCGCTCGCTGCTGCCGTGAAGGCCCAAAAAGTGCGCCCTGCATGGCGGCCGGTCCAAGAAACGCTGGCCTGCTGTTATGCGGCTACTGGGCGTCTTGCAGAGGCTCGATCATCGCGCGCGTTGATGAGCGAAATGGAGAACGCGTCAGGCGATGCTCTAGAGCCGCTAAGACAGCGCAATCCACATTGGCAGGAACGATTGGCGGAATTGTTGCAGCAAATCCCGAGCAACCCGCTTCAGACGCCTCAACGTTCCTGACTTTGCAGGCGATCTGACGACCGTTGCTCCCACCGTTGCTGCTGACGGCGGTCGAGCGGTGAGCCGGTCTCTTGGTGTCGCGCCTGCCGCACGTTACAATGCACGCCTCACTGCCCGGAGGCGATCATGACATCGAGCTTCAATGTGCAGAGTGCTGCCGGCTACGAACAGTTGATGGGCCGGTGGAGCCGGCAGCTTGCGCCGCCGTTCATCGACTTTGCGGGTGTTGCCGACGGTGAGCGGGTGCTGGATGTCGGTTGCGGCACGGGTAGCCTTACCTTTGCCTTACCGCGCGCGGCCGATGTCAGCGAGATCGTTGCAATCGACTTTTCGCCTGTTTTCGTCGAAGCGACGATCCGGGCGAGTTCAGATCCGCGGATCAAAGTCCAGCAGGCCGACGCCTGCGCGCTGCCCTTTGCCGATGCATCCTTCGACCGGGCGATGGCGCTGCTGGTGCTGCACTTCGTGCCGGAATCGGGGAAAGCGGTCGCCGAGATGCGCCGAGTCACCCGGCCGGGCGGCGTCGTTGCAGCCGTCGTTTGGGATCATTTCGGCGGCATGCCGGGCATGCGCATGGTGCTCGATGTGGCGGCGATGCTGGATGGAAATGCCGAGCAGGTGCGCAGTCGCTATTGTTTCCAGCCGATGATGCGGCCGGGAGAGATGACCGAGAGCTTCGTCGCGAATGGCCTTGCGGACGTCCGGCAGACCTCGCTCCTGATCCGTATGGACTATCAGTCCTTCGCCGATTTCTGGGAACCGATCGCCGCGGGCGAGGGGCCGCTCGGCAAATATGTCGGCTCACTGGATGCGGGGATGCGGACAAAGCTCGACGCAGCCATTCGCGCCGCCTACGAAGCCGGTCAGCCGGACGGACCGCGCTCCTTTGCGGCGGTTGCGTGGGCTTGCCGGGGTATCGTTCCCGGGTAATGACGGGCCTTTCATCCGCCGCTTCTCAACTCTGTGCTCGTCACAGAGATCCAGCAGCGCGAGGCAGCTCCTCTCTGAACTCTGGGCTCAGGCCATCACACCACTGTCTCGCCGCCGTCCACCACCAGGATCTGGCCGGTCATGTAGGAGGAGCGGTCGGAAACGAGGAAGAGGATCGACTCGGCGATCTCCTCGACGCTGGCCCAGCGGCCGAGCGGCACCTTTTCGCGGATATAGGATTCGATTGCGCCGCGGCCGCCCATTTGCGCGATGAACGGCTCGTTGAAGGGGGTGTCGACCCAGCCGGGGCAGAGTGCGTTGACGCGAATGCCGTGGCGGGCGTAGTCGCCCGCCATCTGTTTGGTCA
This sequence comes from Ensifer sp. ENS02, assembly GCF_014851885.1. Classification (NCBI taxonomy): domain Bacteria; kingdom Pseudomonadati; phylum Pseudomonadota; class Alphaproteobacteria; order Hyphomicrobiales; family Rhizobiaceae; genus Ensifer; species Ensifer sp. ENS02. Next base: position 94,696 of record NZ_JACVAO010000001.1, read on the forward strand.
TGGCGATGACGGCGTGTTTGGTGGTCGTGTAGGCGATCATCTCGCGGTCGTAGAGCACGCCCGAGGATGAGGAGGTGTTGAGGATGACGCCGCGGCCGGCGGCGCGCATCGACGGCATGACCAGCCGCGCTGCCATGAAATGGGCGCGGACATTGAGGTTCCAGGAGCGATCGAAGCCGGCGACCTCGACCTCTTCCAGGTCCCCCGCGACCTGGGCGCCGGCGTGGTTGTGCAGAATGTCGATGCGGCCGTGGCGATAGAGGATATCGGCGATGCCGTCAGAAAGGGCCGCGTCATCCGTCACGTCGATGGCGAGCGCCTCGGCGCTGCCGCCTTTGGCGGCGATTGCCTCGACGGCGGTTGCCGCGGCCGAAAGGCTGCGGTCGATGACGACGACATGGGCGCCTTCGCGCGCCATGATGGCCGCACCCGCCTGACCGATCCCGGAGCCCGCTCCGGTCACGATCGCGACCCGGTCTTTCAGGATCATGGTTTCACTCCCCGGATTTCGTTTTCTTTTCCCGCATCAGGATGCGGGCGGTCAGGATCAGAAGCAGCGAGGCGACGAGCACCAGCGTCGCGATCGCGTTGATCTCGGGCGTCACGCCGCGGCGGATCGAGGCGAAGACGTAGATCGGCAGCGTGGTCTTCGAGCCCGCGACGAAGAAGGCGATGATGAAATCGTCGAAGGAGAAGGTGAAGGCCAGAAGAAAGCCGGCAAGGATCGACGGCAGGATCTGCGGCAACACGATCAGCCGGAAGGTGGTGAGCGGTGTCGCGTAAAGGTCGCTCGATGCCTCGACGATATCGCGGCCGAGGCTGGCGATACGGGCCTTCACGATCATCGTCACCAGCGCCATCGAGAACAGGCCGTGCGCGGCGATGATAGAGCCGTAGCCAAGGCCGAGCTGCGGCGGCTGGTCGCCGGGCCAGATCGTTGCCAGCGCCGGGTTGACGAAGGAGAAGACGGCAACGAGGGCGACCAGCGTGGCGATGCCGATGACCACACCGGGCACGACGATTGCGGCTGCAAACAGCGCATCGAAGATCGCCCGGTTGCGCGGCGCCATCCGCTCCATCCCGAGGGCTGCCATGGTGCCGAAGATTGCGGCGAGCGTGGCGCTGGTAAAGGCGATCAGCAGGCTGTTCTGCAGCGCCGAAACCAGGAAGGTATTTCCAAGCGCCTTGCCGTACCAGGCGGTCGAAAACCCGGTGAACTCGCTCGCATTGCGCCCGGCATTGAAGGAGAACAGGACGACGAGCGCGATCGGGGCGTAGAGGAAGAGGTAGACGGAGGAGATGAAAGCGCGCATCAGACGAGATCCACCTGTCTTGTGCCGGCGACGCGGAAGGCAATGCGCATTGCCACCATCAGGATCACGACGACGACGGCAACCAGCGTGACGGCGATCGCGGAGCCGAACGGCCAGTTTCGCGATTGAAGGAAGAGATCGACTAGCGCATTGCCGATGAAGAACACTTTGCCGCCGCCAAGCAGCTGCGGGATCAGATATTCGCCGAGCAGCAGGATCGTCACCAGCGCGACTCCGGTCATGACACCGGGCAAGGAGAGCGGCAGGGTGACGCCGAAGAAGGTCGACACCGGCCTCCCGCCGAGGTCGGCGGAGGCTTCGAGCAGGCGGCGATCGAGTTTTTCGAGGCTCACGTAAATGGGCATGATCATCAGCGGCAGGTAGCCGTAGACGATGCCGAGAAGCACGGCGCCCGGCGTGTTCAGCATCCTCACGTCCTCGATGCCGATCATCGAGAGCAGATTGGGGATCCCGCGCGAGCCAAGAATGTACATCCAGGCGTAGGTGCGCACGAGCAGGCTCGTCCAGAAGGGCACGACCACGAGCGACACGAGGATCAGCCGGTAGCGCGGGTTGGCCTTGACCGCCAGATAATAGGCGACCGGATAGGCGATCAGCAGGCAGGCGAGCGCGCCGACCGGCGCGAGGATCAGCGTGTTCCAGAAGGCGGCCGCCCGTGTCGGCAGGTTGGCGAATTGGGCAAAGGTGAAGGCTGCCTGATAGCCGCCTTCCGGTGCGCGTTCGCCGAAGGCGAAGACCAGCATGGCGATGAAGGGCAGCACGAGGAAGATCATCAGCCAGGCCGCGGCTGGCGCCACCAGCGCCGCCGTCACCAGGTTTCTCTTCGTGTTCGTTGCCGCGGTCATAAATTCTTCCGTTCGCGTTTCATCAGCACTTCGATGCGAGCGGGAGGGAAAGGCCCCTCATCCGCCTGCCGGCACCTTCTCCCCGCAGGTGGGGGAAGGGGATTTGTGGCACCCGCCCGGTCCCTTTCTTCCGGCAGAAGCAGGAGGGCAGGGAGCTTGCCGCTTGTTCCTTCTCCCCGCTTGCGGGGAGAAGGTGCCGGCAGGCGGATGAGGGGCAGTCACATGCCAGATCAAGCCGACTTGAAACGCGCCATCAGTTCGGCGCGGCCGGGGTCGGTGAGGGTCACGGCGGCGCCGAATTCGAGCGGCGTCAGCGCGGCCTCGTCCGGATAGACGATCTTGTTGGAGGTGACGTCGACCGGCAGCAGCTTCATGACGCGGCTGTCGGTGGTCGGTGCGCCGTTGGCGATGTGCTCCTTCATGGCGTTTTCCGGCGCCATCAGATAGTTGAGTAGCGCGTAGCCGGCGGCCTTGTTGGCGGCACTCTTCGGGATCGCGTAGAAGTCCGACCAGATCTCGCCGCCGTCCTTGCCGAGCGTGAACAGGATCTCCGGCATGTCGCGGTTGAGCTGGGCGCCGTCATTGGTCCAGCACATGGTCATCCAGGCATCGGTCGCGCGCATCGACGGCTGGTAGTCGCTGTTGATGGCGTAGAGGTGCGGCTTCACCTTGATCAGCAGTTCCTCGGCCTTGGCGAGTTCGTCCGGCTTGATCGAGTTGAAGGAATAGCCGAGCGACACCAGCGCGTTGCCGATGGTGGTGAGCTGGTAATCGTGCACCATGGCGCGGCCGTCGCCTTCGGTCATGGCGATCTCGAAGAATTCCTTCCAGCTCGTCACCGGCTTCTTGATCTTCGCCGAGTTGACCGCGATGCCGGTCGTGCCCCAGTTCTTCGGCACGGCATAGGTCTTGCCGTCGACGATGCCTTCGTTGGTAAAGCGCGCCGTCTCGGTCGACGCGTCATAGTTGGGAAGCTTGGAAAGATCGAGTTCGTCGATGAGGCCAAGCTTCACATAGGTCGAGATCGTGTAGTTGGTGGGAACGAAGAGGTCCCAGCCGGTGCCGCCGGCCTGGAGTTTCGCCAGCATCTCTTCGTTGGAGCCGAAGACGTTGACCTCGACGGCAACGCCGGTGGCCGCCTGGAAGGCTTCGAAGGTCGCCGGATCATGGTAGTTCGGCCAGGTGGCGATCGACATCTGTGTGCCGAGGTCGCCGGCAAAGGCGGTGGAATTGAAGAGGCCGGGCTGGCGCGCGAGCACGGCGGTCGCAAGACCGAGGCCGGTGACGCCGAGGAAGTGGCGGCGCGTGACCGAGCCGCGCTTCAGGCGCATCAGTTCGTCCGCGAGCTGGTCGGCGGTGATAGGGGCATTCTCTCTGTACCATTTGCTCATGACGCTGTTCCCTTTATCGTTTGACGTTCATGCGTAGGCGGCAGAACCGGCTTCGGAAGCCGGGTGATGTCAGGCTGGAAAGACGTGAAGCGCGTTCGGATCGAAGGCGAGGCCGACCTTTTCGCCGGGCTCGACCAGTTCGCTGTCGCCGAGCGTGCGGCGGTCGGCCGTCACGAGGAAGTCGCCGAGACCGTCGACCGCGACGGAATATTCGACCGCTGACCCCAGGAAGATCCGGTGGGTGACGGTGCCGGCCAGCGCCGCCGTGCTGACGGCACCGTTGCGCGTCAGGCGGATCGCCTCGGGCCGGAGTGCCACCATGGCCGCCCCCCGTGTGCCGTTGATCGCGGGGGCGGCAAAACGCGTGCCGTTGGCGAGCTCGATCGAGGCGTTGCCGTCGACGGTCGCCGAGATGCGATTGGTCTTGCCGACGAAATCGGCGACGAAGAGGCTTGCGGGCCTGTCGTAGATTTCCTGCGGCGGGCCGACCTGGACGATGCGACCGGCATTCATGACGCAGACGAAATCGCTCATCGACAGCGCTTCCTCCTGGTCGTGGGTGACGAGCACGAAGGTGATGCCGAGCTCGCGCTGCAGCGTCTGCAGCTCGATCTGCATGGCGGTGCGCAGCTTCTTGTCGAGGGCGGCGAGGGGCTCGTCGAGCAGCAGCACCTTCGGCTTGTTGACGATGGCGCGGGCGAGCGCCACGCGCTGCTGCTGGCCGCCGGACATTTCGTGGATGCGGCGCTTGCCGAAACCGCCGAGCCGTACCATCTCCAGCGCCTCCTGGGCGCGGCGAGAAATCTCGGCGCCGGCGATGCGCGGCCGCATCTGCTTCAGCCCGTAGGAGACGTTCTGCTCGACGTCGAGATGGGGGAACAGCGCATAGTGCTGGAACACCATGTTGACCGGGCGGCGATAGGCGGCAACGCCATTCATCGGCTCGCCGCTGATGAAGACCGTGCCTTCGCTCGGCTGCTCGAAGCCGCCGATCATGCGCAGACACGTGGTCTTGCCGCAACCCGATGGCCCGAGAAGCGCCATGAAGGCGCCGCGCGGCACCTGAAGATTGATGTCGGAAACGGCCGTCACGGCGCCATAACGTTTGGCGACCGTACGGAACTCGATGTCGTTCGTCGAAGCGGATGTCACGTCTGTTCCCTGCGGTTGTTATCGGATGTCGCCAGGATCTTGCATCCTGGTACTCCACCGTCATTGACACACAGCCTAGTCACCGCGTGCCCTGCCGGTATATACCCCGAGAGAGGTATTTCAACGCAGATTGCTCTGTGTGAGGAGTATACCCCAGAGCAGGAAACACCGGCCGGGAGGGCGGTTTGAGCGTCGATCTCGAAGGACTTTTTCAGGTCATGGTGCCGCTGGTGGCGGGTGCCGCGATGGACGACGATGCTGTCGGCTCCACCTATCGGCGGCTGATGTCGACGCTGATGACCTTCGACTACGTGGTTGTCTTTGCCTATCGCGGCAAGGAACGGCCGATCGACCTCTACAGCACCTTCAACGCCAAGGATCACGTGCTCTTCGTCAGCCTCTATCAGGCTGGACCGTACCTGCTTGACCCGTTCTACCACGCGGCGATCAAGAGTGAGCCCGGCGTCTGGCGGATGCGGGAGCTGGCGCCCGACCGGTTCTTCTCCTCGGAATATTATCGCACCTATTATGTGCAGACGGGGCTTGCCGAAGAGGTCGGCTTCTTCGTGCCGATCGACGAGCAGATCACCGTCGTGCTTTCGCTGATGCGGCGCGAGGCGACGGGGACTTTCAGCGCGACGGAGTTCGCGCTGTTGAAAAAGGTGGAGCCGCTGGTCTCCGGCCTGGTGCGCCATCACTGGGCCGATCTCGGCCGCCGGTTCGATGCGGCGCTGGCGAAAACCGGGCGCAGCAGGCGCAAGGCGACGCACCCGCCGGCCGACGGCGTCTGGCAGCATCTCAATCTGACGGACCGCGAAGCCTCGATCATCGAACTGGTGCTGCAGGGCCATTCGTCAGAATCGATCGGCCTCAGGCTCGGCATCTCCACCGGCACGGTGAAGGTTCATCGCCGCAACGTCTATCGCAAGCTCGGCATCTCATCGCAGACACAGCTTCTGTCGCTCTATCTGAGAAATCTCGGGCAATAATCCTGCGATCCTTGCACCGCTGATCGGCCGTTCGATCTTCCGCCTGCGTTGCCCTTTTTCCGCTTTTGACGAGCCTACGCCGTCTGGCGCTTGCCTGCGACCGCTGCCCCTGCGTGCAGCCGCCGCAACTGCTCAACCGTCTCTTCGCAAACGTGATCGCTCATTTGTCAAACGCTATTGACAAAAATTTCACGCCATGAAATTTCTTTCATTAACGGATAAAAATATCACGCGGTGCAAAAAATATCATGCAGCGCAACAAGAGCCGGGTGGAGACAATGACGATTGGCGGGACGGGCATTCGTGATGACGAAACCAGCATGGCGACACGGGCGGCGTGGCTGCACTATGCCGGCGGCCTGACCCAGGCGGAGGTCGCCAAGCGCCTGGGGCTCACCTCGCTCAAGGCCCACCGGCTGATCATGAAGGCCAACCAGGAAGGCCTGGTGAAGGTCTATATCGACGGCGAAGTCTCCGAATGCGTGGAGCTCGAACAGGCGCTTTCGGCGCGCTACGGCCTCGACTATTGCGAAGTGGTGCCGGACTTCGATTCCGATGACCTGCCGCTGAAGGCGCTTGGCATTTCCGGCGCACAGTTCCTGAAGCGTGAGATCGAGCGTGGCGAGACGGCGCTGGTCGGAGTCGGTCATGGCCGCACGCTTGCCGCTTGCGTCGAGTATCTGCCGCGGATCGCCAGCGGCAACACCCGCTTCGTGTCGCTGCTCGGCGGGCTTACCCGCAAGTTCTCCGCCAACCCGCATGACGTGATCCACCGGCTCGCCGAGCGCACGGGGGCAGAGGCCTATGTCATGCCAGTGCCGTTCTTTGCCAACACGGTCGAGGATCGCGACGTGCTCTTCAGCCAGCGCGGCGTGCGCGAAGTCTTCGATCTCGCCAAGACAGCCGATCTCCTGATGGTCGGCATTGGCACCGTCGAGCGCGAGGCGTCGCTGGTTTCGACCGGCATGATCGAGACCAGCGAGATCGAGGACATCCAGAAGGGCGGGGCGATGGGAGAGTTGCTCGGCCACTTCTTCGACCGCGACGGCAAGCCGGTCGAGACGACGCTTTCCGACCGCACGTTTACGCTCAGCCGCGAGGACCTGAAGAACCGCCGCACGGTCGCTGTTGCCGGCGGCAAAATCAAGGTTCCAGCCATCCGGGCGGTGCTCGCCAGCGGGCATTTGAGCGGTCTCATTACCGACGAGAGGACTGCGAGGGCGCTGGCCGCCGACGGCGCATGAGGCGCTGACACATTCGAGGCCATGCGGAGGGCGGGGAGGATCTGCCATCCGGGCCTTAACGGGAGGAATACCGGTGGGGTAGCCGGCAGTCGCAATCATACCCGCAACGGAGGAGAAGACGAATGTACGAGAAGGAGAAGGACCTCATCAGCGCATTCCTGCGTGGGGAGGTGGACCGCCGCGGCATGCTCAAGGGATTGGGGGCTGCAGGCCTGGCAGCCGGCACGGCCGGCACGTTGTTCAACATGATGTCGACGCAGGCGCTCGCCGCCGATTTCGACTGGAAGGCGCATTCGGGCAAGAAGCTGAAGCTGCTTTTGAACAAGCACCCTTACGCCGATGCGATGATTGCCAACCTGCAGGCCTTCAAGGACCTGACCGGCATCGACGTTACCTATGACGTGTTTCCGGAAGACGTCTATTTCGACAAGGTGACGGCGGCGTTGTCTTCGGGCTCGGCAGAATACGATGCCTTCATGACCGGCGCCTACATGACCTGGACCTATGGTCCGGCCGGCTGGATCGCCGACCTCAACGAATGGATCAAGGATCCGGCCAAGACCAACCCCAACTACAACTGGGACGATTTCCTCGCAGGCGTGAAGAATTCCTGCGCCTGGAACGGCCAGCCGGGCGGGGCGCTCGGCTCGGAAGACGCCAAGCAGTGGTGCATTCCGTGGGCGTTCGAGCAGAACAACATCACCTATAACCGCGAGATGTTCGACAAGGCCGGCGTCGAGCTGCCGAAGAACCTCGACGACATGATCACGGTGGCGGCCAAGCTGCAGAAGGACATCGGTGGCATCTACGGCATCGGCGTTCGCGGTTCGCGCTCCTGGGCGACGATCCATCCGGGCTTCCTGTCGGGTTATGCCAACTTCAACCAGAAGGACCTGAACGTCTCGGCCGACGGCAAGCTGTCAGCGGCGATGGGCACGGCAGAATCCAAGGCCTACCACGCCAAGTTCGTGCAGATGATCCAGGAAAGTGGTCCGAAGGACTGGTCGACCTACACCTGGTATCAGGTCGGCACCGACCTTGGCGCCGGCGCTTCGGCGATGATCTTTGACGCCGATTGCCTCGGCTACTTCATGAACGGTGGCGACAACAAGATGGCCGGCAAGCTCGGCTATGCCGCCTTTGCCGCCAACCCCGAAGCGACCGCCTCGACGCCGAACATCTGGATCTGGTCGCTCGCCATGTCCAACTTCTCCAAGGACAAGGACGCCACCTGGTACTTCCTGCAATGGGCTTCCGGTCCGGAGCATGCGCTGTTCGGCGCCACCAAGATGGACTTCGTCGATCCGGTTCGCCAGTCGATCTGGAAGGACGAGATCTTCCGCGAGAAGCTCAACGGCAAGTATCCGGGTTACGTCGAAATGTTCGACGCCTCGGCCGCCGGCGCCTCCATCAAGTTCACGCCGCAGCCGCTGTTCTTCGACGTGACCACCGAATGGGCGTCGACGCTGCAGAAGATGGTCGCCAAGCAGGTGCCGGTCGATGAAGGTCTCGACCAGCTCGTGGAAAGCATCAACCGCCAGCTCCAAGAGGCGGGTCTCGGCTGATAGGCCTCCCAAGCGATCCCCGGCGCCAGCACGCGCCGGGGATCCCGAGATGCCGGCTCGACCGGCCTGTTGCGACCGGTTTGAGGTCGCGCCGAAATCAACCTGAGATGCCGAGGAACTGGCGCGGCGCCTGAAGGCTGCCGCGTGCCGCGTGCTCTTTAAAGACGTCAGGAACGGAGCTCGACATGGCTTCAACAGAAACCCTCAAGAGACCAGCCTCCGGTTTCAGGATCAGCAGGAAGATGCTTCCCTATGTGCTGAGCCTGCCGGCGCTGCTCGTCTGCATCGGCATCCTCATCCCGTTCTTCACGGCGGTCATCTACTCCTTCCAGCGCTACCGGCTGAGCCAGCCCTGGGCGCGCCAGTTCAACTGGGGCGAAAACTACCTCAACTTCTTCACCGACCCGGCCTTCTGGAACACGCTGAAAGTGTCGCTGCTCTATGCCGGCCTCACCGTGACGCTGGAACTGCTGCTCGGTCTCGGCATCGCGCTGCTGCTGCAGCGGCGCTCCGCGGTCAACAACTTCATCTCGATCATGCTGCTTTTGCCGCTGATGATTGCGCCGGCGCTGGCCGCCTTGATGTGGAAGCTGATGACCAATCCGAGCTTCGGTATCCTCAGCTATCTCGCAAGCCTGATCGGACTGCATGATTTCCGCTGGGCGTCCTCGCCGGACACAGCGCTGCTCACCGTCGTGCTCGTCGACATCTGGGTCTATACGCCCTTCATCATGATCCTGCTGCTTGCGGGCCTGCGCTCGCTGCCGACGCAGCCCTTCGAGGCGGCGGCACTCGATGGCGTGCCGCGCAGCTTCGTCTTCTTCCGCATCACGCTTCCGATGCTCACACCTTACATCCTGACGGCAACGCTGTTCCGGTTGCTCGACAGTATCCAGCAGTTCGACATCATCTACGCGATGACCCAGGGCGGGCCTGGCAACACGCTCACCGTCTTCCAGGTCGAGGCCTATCTCAACTTCTTCCAGTCGACCAATGTCGGCCGGTCGGCGGCACTGCTGATCATCCTGTGGGCGATCACCTACACGCTGTCCAACGTCTTCATCAAAAACTGGCTGCGGCTGCGCGAACGCGCACGCGGCGAAGCGTAAAGGAGGGACCAATGGAAACCATGTCTCCGCTCGAACGGACCTTGCGCGGTCTCGCCCTCACGCTCGTCGTCGTCTTCTTCATGTTCCCGATCTTCTGGATCTTCCTGATGTCGTTCCAGACGAACGAGACGATTCTCGCGATCCCGCCATCGGTCGTGTTTTCGCCGACGCTTTCCAACTATGCGGCGCTGATCACCGGCAAGCTGCAGACGGCGGCCGGAACGCTCGACATCGCCTTCATGCGCAATCTCGGCAACTCGATCTTCCTGTCGGTCGCCTCCGTCGCCGTGGCGCTGGTGCTCGGCGTGCCAGCGGCCTATGCGTTTGCCCGCCACAAGTTCAAAGGATCGGAAGACATCGCGTTCACGCTGCTGTCCTTCCGCTTCGCGCCGCCGCTGCTGGTGCTCCTGCCGCTGACGCAGTACTTCCAGTGGCTCGGGCTCTCCAACACTTACTTCGGCCTGATCTGGGTCTACCAGCTGATCTGCCTGCCGTTGATTCTCTGGATCGTGCGCGGCTACTTCGAGGACATTTCGGCCGACGTCGAATATGCCTATCGCATCGCCGGGCACTCCTGGTTTGCGACGTTCCGCAAGATTGCGCTGCCGCTTGCCGGACCGGGCATTGCCGCTGCCGGCCTGCTCGCCTTCATCTTCGCCTGGAACAACTTCGTCTTCGCGCTGGTGCTGGCATCTGCCGACAAGCAGCCGGTGACGGTCGGCGCGCTTGCCTTCGTCACCTCCTCGGGCATCCAATACGGACAGATCGCCGCGGCCATCGTGCTTTCGGTGACGCCGACGCTCGCACTTGCACTCTACGCCCAGCGCTACCTCGTCGAAGGCCTGTCGCTCGGCGCGGTGAAAGGGTAACTCATGACCACGCTGCAACTGAAGAATATCGTCAAGCGCTACAAGAGCCAGACGGTTCTCGACGATCTTACGCTTGACGTCGCCGACGGTGAACGGCTGGTGCTCTTCGGCCCCTCCGGCGCCGGCAAGACCGTGCTGCTCCGGCTGGTTGCCGGCGTTATCGAGCCGGACGAGGGCAGGGTGCTGATCGGCGGCGAGGACATGACCGATGTCGATGCCGAACATCGCGGCGTCGGCATGGCCTTCCAGAACTTCGCGCTCTTCCCGCACATGAGTGCATTCGACAACATTGCAAGCCCGCTGACGGCGACGCGATCGTCGAAGGAGAAAATAGCGGCAGGCGTGCAGAAGGTCGCCAAGCTCTTAAAGATCGACCATGTGCTGACGCATCACCCGAAGGCACTGTCGAACGGTCAGAAGCAGCGCACGGCACTTGCCCGTGCGCTTGTCGGCTCGCCGCCGCTGCTTCTCCTCGATGATCCCTTGCGCAACGTCGACGCGAAGCTCCGCTTCGAGATGCGGCTGGAACTGCCGCGACTGCTCGCAGCGCAAGGCGCCACCGTCGTCTACGTCACCCAGGACTACAAGGAGGCGATGGCGCTCGGCGACCGGATCGCGGTCATGGCCTCAGGCCGCATCCGCCAGATCGGCACGCCGCAAGAGATCTACAACGCGCCCGCCGACATCGAGATCGCACGGCTCTTCGGCGATCCGACGATCAACCTGCTGGATGTCACGCCGCAGCGCAGCGGCGGAGACGTCTTCGTCGAGCTCTCGAATGTCCGGGTGCGGCTCGGCGACTATGGCGCCGATGTCGTCGGCAGTCCGTGCGTTATCGGGCTCAGGCCGGAGGCGATCAGTTTCGTCGATGCGGCAGCACCTGGCGCCATTCCTGTGACGGTCGAGGCGGAAACGCCGCTCAACGAAAAGACCGTGACGCTGGCGCTGACGGCACGCGGCCGCGAAATCCTGGTGTCGCGTCCGGCCGGCACGCCTGGTCCGACCGCCGGACCTGCCCATATTGCCGTCAATGGCGCGCAGGCCTTTCTCTTCGACAAGACGAGCGGCGCTCTTTTGCCGCGCGCCGACCTTGCAGCCAAGCGCAATGGAGAAGCGGCATGACCGACACCGCTCTTTTGATCAAGGACGTCGACAAGTTCTACGGCCCCGTCGACTTCGGCGTGCATGCCGTGAAGAAGCTGAACATGGATGTGCGAAAGGGCGAGATCATCGCTTTGCTCGGCTCCTCCGGATGCGGCAAGACTTCGACCTTGCGCATGATCGCCGGCTTCGAGGCGGTCTCGCGCGGAACGATCTCGCTTGCAGGCAAAGAGGTCCAGACGCTGCCGCCGGTGCGCCGCAACGTCGCCATGGCATTCGAGGGCTATTCACTCTATCCGCCGCTGACGGTGCGCGAGAACATCGCCTTTGCGCTGAAGGCCTCGAAGCTCTCGCAGGGCGTCGTCGACGAGAAGGTGGCCAGTATCGCCAAACTGCTCGAAATCGAGGACATTCTCGGGCGCTATCCGAGCTCGATCTCCGGCGGCCAGCAGCAGCGCGCCTCGCTCGGGCGGGCGCTGATCCGCGACGCCAACCTGCACCTGCTCGACGAGCCGATGGGACAGCTCGAGCCGCAGCTTCGGGCGCTGCTTCGCGGCCGCATCAAGCACTTCATCAAGGAGCGCGGGCTGACCGCGATCCTCGTGACCCACGACCAGACCGAAGCGAACGCGCTTGCCGACCGCATCGCGGTCATGGAGGGCGGCGTGCTGCAACAGTTCGATACGCCGCAGAAGATCAAGGAGCGGCCGGCCAATCTGTTCACCGGCACCTTCGTCGGCGAGCCGCCGATGAACGTCTTTGAGGCCAGCGTCACCGGCTCGGAAAGCAAGATGGCCTTTGGGCTCAAGGACGGCGTGCGGCTCGAATATGCGGCGTCGGATTTCTCGCATGCGGTGCGCGACGAACTCATCAAGCGGCAGAAGGTGGTGCTCGGAATCAGGCCCTATTCGGTGCGCCGCAGCGCTGATGGTGTGACGGGCCGCGTCGCCGTCAACCAGTGGCTCGGCGACCAGACCCATATCGCCGCGGACTTTGCCGGCGGCACCATGGTGCTGGTCGAGCACGATCGCACGGAGCTCGATGTCGGCCAGCCGATCGGCATTCATCTCGATCCGTCGAGCCTGCATGTGTTCGATGGCGAGAGCGGACGGGCGATCAGTCACGGACAGGAGCTCGCCTGATGCGGGACATCCTCATCGGCATCGATGCGGGGACGTCGGTCATCAAGTCGGTGGCCTTCGATCTCACCGGCCGGCAGATCGCCACGGCGGCACTACCGAACGCCTATGAGGCCGTAGGCCGCGCCGGCAGCGTGCAGGATCTCGACCGCACCTGGGCCGACGCGGCAACGACGCTGAAGCAGCTCTCCGACAAGATCGAGAACCTCGCCGGCCGTGTCGCCGCGATCGCCGTGACCGGTCAGGGCGACGGCACATGGATGATCGACAAGGCCGGCGTGCCGGTCGGCAAGGGCTGGCTGTGGCTCGACGCGCGCGCCGGCGAGACCGTCGAGCGGCTGCGCGCCGACAGCGGCGATATCGCCCGCTTCGAAAGCACCGGCTCTGGCCTCGCCGCCTGCCAGCAGGGGCCGCAGCTGCGCTGGATGCGCGACCATGCGCCCGAGATGCTCTCAGGCGTCGCCACCACCTTCCACTGCAAGGACTGGCTCTATTTCAAGCTGACCGGCAAGCGGGTGACCGATCCGTCCGAGGCCAATTTCAGCTTCGGCAATTTTCGCATCCGCAGCTACAGCGACGACGTCATCGCCTTCCTCGGCCTTGAAAAGCTGAAGCACGTGCTTCCCGAGATCGTCGACGGCGCCACCACCCATCACAAGCTCTCGGGCGAGGCCGCGAAGGCCACGGGCCTCACCGAAGGCACGCCCATCGTGCTCGGCTACGTCGATGTCGTCTGCACCGCGCTTGGCGCCGGGCTCTACGATCCGGGCACCGATACCGGCTGCTCGATCATCGGCTCGACCGGCATGCACATGCGGCTCGCCAATGGCGCCGACGATGTGCGGCTGAACCGGGACTTGACCGGCTACACCATGTGCATGCCGATCCCCGGCGCCTATGCGCAGATGCAGTCGAACATGGCCGCGACGCTCAATATCGACTGGATCCTCTCGCTGGCCTCAGGCCTCTTGAAGGGCATGGGGGTCGAGAAATCCAAGAGCGAGTTGCTCGCTTTTGTCGACGGCTGGCTAGCCGATGCCAAGGACACGCCATTGATCTTCCAGCCCTATATCTCGGAAGCCGGCGAGCGTGGCCCCTTCGTCGACGCGACGGCGCGGGCGTCCTTCGTCGGGCTGTCGATCACCCACGGCTTTCCCGATATGGTAAAGGCGGTGTTCGACGGGCTCGCCATGGCGGCGCGCGATTGCTACGCCGAGATGGGGCCGCTTCCAGGCCGCATCCGGCTGACGGGCGGCGCTGCCCGCAGCGCCTCGCTCCGCCGCATCCTCGGTGCGGCCCTCGGCGCCAGCGTCCAGACGAGCGAGCGGGAGGAGGCCGGTGCTGCCGGTGCCGCGATGATCGCCGCCGTCTCGCTCGGCATCTATCCCTCGATGGCCGATTGCCTCGGCGATTGGGTGACGCCCTATCAGCGCCCCGCGGAGGCCGCCGATCCGGCGCTTGCCTGCCGCTACAACGAACTCTTTCCCACCTACCAGCAGTCACGCACAGCGCTCAGGCCCGTCTGGCACGCACTCTCCCAAGGTGCGACCGCGGGAAATCAACAGGAAACATCGAAATGAAGAAGATAGCCATTATCGGCGACCGGTTCATGCTGCCGGACGTGTTTCGCGACAAGATCGTCGAGGCGACCGGCAACGGCCATGACATCCGCACGCTCGAACTGCCCTGGCCGGATGTGCCGATGGAGCACGGCTATGCCGTCGAGGGCATGGACGGGCTCAAGGAATATCTCGGCAAGCCGGAGGACATTATCGACTTCATCGGTGACGCCGAGATCCTGGTGACGCAACTGGCGCCTCTGTCGCGCGGAATGCTTCAGGCACTGCCCGGCTTGAGGCTCGTCGCCGTCTCGCGCGGCGGTCCTGTCAACATCGACATGGGGGCCGCACGCGATGCCGGCGTTCGCGTCGTCAACACGCCCGGCCGCAACGCCAACGCCGTTGCCGAGTTCACGCTTGGTGCCATTCTCGCCGAAACGCGGCTGATCCGCACCGGCCACGAAGCCTTGCGCAAGGGCGAGTGGCGGGGCGATCTCTACCGCGCCGATCGCACCGGTCGCGAGCTCTGCGAAATGACCGTCGGCGTCATCGGCTACGGCAATATCGGGACCAAGGTGGTGCGCCTTTTGCGCGCCTTCGGCACCAAGGTGCTGGTGCACGATCCCTATGTGCAGCTCTCGGCCGATGATCTGAACGCCGGCGTCGAGCAGGTGTCGCTCGACACGCTTCTCTCCCGTTCCGATGTCGTGACCCTGCATCCGCGCGTCACGGAGGAGACGCGCAACATGATGAATGCAGAGACCTTCGCCAGGATGAAGCCGGGCGCGATCTTCGTGAACACGGCGCGCGGTCCGCTCTGCGACTACGACGCCCTTTATGAGAACCTGGTGAGCGGCCATCTGTCGGCGGCGATGCTCGAAACCTTCGCGATCGAGCCGGTGCCGAAAGACTGGCCGCTGCTGCAACTGGCGAATGTGACGCTGACGCCGCATATTGCCGGTGCCTCGGTACGCACCGTCACCTTCGCCGCCGAAATGGCGGCCGAGGAAGTCCGCCGCTACATCGCCGGTCTGCCGCCGGTCAATCCGTGCTGATGACAGGAGCAACGATGGTGAGTTCCGAGACCGGAATATACGATCTGTTCGTCGTCGGCGGCGGCGTCAATGGTGCGGGCATCGCGCGCGATGCGGCCGGGCGCGGGCTCTCGGTGCTGTTGTGCGAAAAGGACGACCTGGCGCAGGGCACCAGCTCGCGCTCCGGCAAGCTGGTGCATGGCGGCCTGCGTTATCTCGAATATTACGAGTTCCGGCTGGTGCGCGAGGCGCTGATCGAGCGCGAGGTGCTTTTGGAGTCTGCGCCGCACATCATCTGGCCGATGCGCTTCGTGCTGCCGCATAACCCTCAGGACCGCCCGGCCTGGCTCGTCCGGCTCGGGCTGTTCCTCTACGACCATCTCGGCGGGCGCAAACGCCTGCCGGGCACCCGCAGCCTCAACCTTGCGACGGCGCCCGAGGGCGCGCCGATCAAGCGCGATTATCGCAAAGCGTTCGAATATTCCGACTGTTGGGTCGATGACGCGCGCCTCGTGGTGCTCAACGCGCTCGATGCCACCGCTCGTGGCGCCCGGGTGTTGACCCGGACCGCCTGCAGCGCGATCCGAAGGCGGGACGGGCTCTGGTTTATCGAGATGACCGACACGCGCACTGGCGCCAAGACCGAGGCGAGGGCGCGCTGTGTCGTCAACACCGCCGGTCCGTGGGTCAACGACGTCATCGGCCGGATCGGGGGCCTGAACTCCACCCGCAGCGTGCGCCTCGTCAAGGGCAGCCACATCGTCGTGCCGAAATTCTGGGAGGGGCGGCAGGCCTATCTGGTGCAGAACCCGGACAAGCGGGTCATCTTCATCAATCCCTACCAGAACGACCTGGCGCTGATCGGCACGACGGATATCCCCTACGAAGGCCGTCCGGAGGACGTGACCGCCGACGGCAACGAGATCGCCTATCTCTTGAAATCGGTGAACCGCTACTTCAAGCAGCAGCTGACGTCGGACGATATCGTCTACAGCTTCTCCGGCGTACGACCGCTCTATGACGACAATGCCGAAAACCCCTCGGCCGTCACCCGTGACTATATTTTCGAGGTCGATGCGACTGACAACCAGGCGCCATTGCTCTCGGTCTTCGGTGGCAAGATCACCACTTTCCGCAAGCTTTCCGAACATGCGCTGGAGCGGCTGAAGCCGTTTTTCCCCAAGATGGGGCCGGCCTGGACGGCGAAGGCGCATCTGCCGGGCGGCGACATGGCGGCGGCCGATTTTGATCTGTTCCTGGGTGAGTTGAAGGCGCGCTATCGCTGGTTGCCATCGGATCTCGCCAAACACTATGCGCGGCTCTATGGCACCCGCACGCATGCGCTGCTTGCCGGCGCTACATCGCTTGATGATCTCGGCCCGGCTTTCGGTTCGCTCTTTCGCGAGCGCGAGGCGCGTTTCCTCATCGAAAACGAATGGGCGCTGACGGCGGACGACATTCTCGACCGGCGCACCAAGCATGGCCTGCACATGACGCCGGCCGAGCGGCAGGCCTTTACTCATTGGCTGGACCGCCAGCAGGCCGCGGCCTGAAGGAGAACGGATGCGAAGTCTGGAATTCGAAGCGCTTCTCGATCTTTCGGCCCGCGTCGGGGCGGATCCGCTGCTGGTGCAGGGGGCGGGCGGCAATACCTCGATCAAGGAGGGCGGTACGCTCTGGATCAAGGCCTCGGGCCTGTGGCTGGCGCATGCGCGCCAGCGCGACGTCATGGTGCCGGTGGCGCTCGAGCCCTTGCTCAATGCGCTGGAAGCGAACGACCCGGCAACCGAGAAGGCGCAGGATTTCGTGATAACCGAGCGCAACCCTTCGGGCCTGCGCCCCTCGATCGAAACCACCGTGCATGCGCTGATGCCGCAGAAGGTGGTGGTGCATGTGCACTGCGTCGAGACGATCGCGACGGCGGTGCAGACCAACGGTGCGGCGATCACTGCTGAGCGGCTTGCCGGCTACCCCCATGTTTTCGTGCCCTATGCCCGCCCGGGCCTGCCGCTTGCAAGAGCGATCGCTGAGCGGATGCAGGACAACACGTCGGTTCTGATCCTCGGCAATCACGGCCTGGTCGTCGCCGCTGAAACCGTGGTCGACGCGGCGATCCTGCTCACCGACATTACCCGCCGCCTGACCGGCACGCGTCGGCAGGCGCTGGCCGCCGATCTCGCGTCGCTCGGTCGGCTTGCGGTCGACAGCGATTACCGGCTGCCGGAGGACATTGCCCTGCATTCGGTCGCCGCCGATCTCGACAGTTGCCGGCTTGCTGCCGGCGGCAGTCTCTATCCCGATCATGTCATCTTCCTCGGCAAGGGGGTGGCGGTGGCCGCGCCCGGCGAGACCGCGCTTTCGATCGAGACGAAGCGGCGTGCGACCGGCGACAGCCTGCCGCCCTTGCTGCTCTTCCCGGGCAAGGGCGTGCTCGTGCAGAAGGAGATTTCTGCCGGTGCCTTCGCCATGGCGCGGTGCCTTGCCGACGTGACAGCACGCATTCCGGCGGACGCACGGCTTCGCTACCTGACGGAGGCAGAGAATGCCGAGCTTCTCGGCTGGGACGCCGAGAAATACCGCCAGCAGCTCAACCGCGCCGGACAGGTGCTGCAATGAGCGGCGACAATCGCAAGCTGGTCGTCGGCATCGACCTTGGCACCTCTGGCGCCCGTGCGGTCGCGATGGTGGCGGACGGCACGGTCGTTGCATCGGGTGCAGCGAAGCTCTCGGTTTTTTCTGCGGATCACCGCGATCCAATCGGCTGGTGGAAGGCCGTGCAGGCGGCGCTCGAAGAAGCGCTTGGGGGTACCGACAGGCAGAAGGTCGTTGCACTTTCGATCGACGGTACATCGGGCACGATGCTGCCGGTCGATCATGCGGGCGCGCCGTTGGCAACGCCTATGATGTACAACGACCCGGTTGCCGACCGCGCACCGCTCGATGCGGTCTCTGCCCATGCGCCGCGCGAAAGTGCGGCCCATGGCGCCACATCCGGCCTTGCCAAGCTTCTCGCTTTCCAGACTGTGCCGGGCGTGTTCCGGGTGATCCATCAGGCCGATTGGCTGGCCGGGCATTTCACCGGGCTCTACGATGTCTCCGACGAGAACAATGCGCTGAAAACCGGCTACGATCCCGTGTCGCGGTCCTGGCCCGATTGGATGGAAAAGACCGGCGCCCGCGTCGAACTGCTGCCGGATGTGCTGCCGGCCGGTGCGCCGGTCGCGACGATCTCGCCGGAAGCGGCCGAAGCCTTCGGGCTTTCAAGCGAGGTGGTGGTCGTTGCCGGCACCACGGACGGATGCGCCTCGTTTCTCGCCACTGGCGCCGATCGACCGGGCGACGGCGTCAGCGCGCTCGGCACGACGCTGACGGTGAAGATGCTGTCCGAGCGTCCGCTGTTTGCGCCGGAATACGGGCTCTACAGTCACCGCATCGGCGAGATGTGGCTCGCCGGCGGGGCGTCCAATACGGGCGGGGTGGTGCTGGCCGAGCATTTCTCGCCGGAGCGGATCGCTGCACTTTCGGCCGGGATCGATCCGGCCGTCGACACCGGGCTCGATTATTATCCGCTGGTGAAGCCCGGCGAGCGCTTCCCAATCGCCGATCCGGATTTCGCCCCGCGCATGAGCCCGCGGCCGGCCGATGACGCGACCTTCCTCAAGGCAATCTTCGAGGGCATCGCCGGCGTCGAGAGCCTCGCCTATCAGCGGCTGGCGTCGCTTGGCGGACCGGGGCTCCGATCGCTTCGCAGTGTCGGCGGCGGCGCCAAGAACGCGGTCTGGAGCGCGATCCGGGCGCGCAAGCTCGGCGTGCCGTTCCTGCCCGTCCTGTCCGAGGAGGCGGCGGCCGGCACGGCACGGCTGGCGCTGGCCGGTGCCAGAAAGGCTGGTGTGCTGTGACGTTTGCTCAAACGACTGCGATCGCGAGACTTGGCGAGATTGCCGATCGCTACGACGCCTTCCTGATCGATCAGTTCGGCGTGCTGCGCGATGGCCGCGGGCCCTATCCGGGTGCGGCCGAAACGCTGGTCAAGCTGAAGGATGCGGGAAAGCGCATCATCATCCTCTCGAATTCCGGCAAGCGCTCGGCGGAAAACGACCGTCGCCTCGTCGATCTCGGTTTCGTCGCGGGGAGCTGGGATTGGTTCCTGACCTCGGGCGAGGTCGCCTGGCAGATTCTCAGGCGGGAAGGCGAGGGTGCCGCCGGTAGGCGGCGCAAGTGCCTGCTGATCAGTCGCGACGGTGACCTCTCGCCGCTGACGGGGTTAGACCTCGAACGCACGACCAGTGGTGCCGATGCCGATTTCGTGCTGCTCGCCGCGAGCGAGGGCGATGTCCATCCGCTTTCCCACTACGAGGCGCTTTTGGCGCCGGCCGCCAGACGCGGCGTGCCCTGCCTCTGCACCAATCCGGACAAGGTGATGCTGACCAAGGAAGGTACCGCCTTCGGCGCCGGGCGTATCGCCGAGCTCTACGAAGAGCTTGGCGGCAGTGTGCGCTGGATCGGCAAGCCCTTTGCCGACATCTATGCAGCCGCGCTGGAATTCCTCGGCCATCCGAATCCGACGCGTGTCTGCGCGATCGGCGACAGCATCGAGCATGACATTGCCGGTGCCGCGAGCGCGGGACTTCACTCGATACTGGTGACGACGGGGATCCTGGAGCGCGCCTCGGACGCGGAGCGCCGCAAGCTCTTTGCCGAACACGGCGCCAACCTCGATTTCATCCTTCCGAAATTTCTCTGGTAGCCGGGAGTAAGGTCGTGGCCTTCACGCTGTCGCTCAACACCAATCCGCTGGTCAACCGCTTCGCCGAGCCTGACGACCTGATCGACACGATCGCCGAGAAGATCCGCATCGGCTACGTCCAGCTCACCCACGAGTTCGTCAATCCCGGCTGGCCGGCGGCAACGATCGCCAAGACCGTCAGGCAGTTTCGTCGGGCGCTCGACCGTACCGGGGTGAAGATCACCTCCGGCATGACCGGCCCCTATGGTCGGCTCAATCATTTCGGCCATCCGGACCCGGATGTCAGGCGCTACTATGTCGACTGGTTCAAGACCTTCGCCGATATCTCCGCCGAACTTGGCGCCTCGGGCATGGGCACGCAGTTCGCGATCTTCACGCTTCGCGATTACGACGACCCGTCGCGGCGCGAGGCGATGATGCGGATCGCCATCGATTGCTGGCGCGAAGTTGCCGAGCACGGCAAGGCGGCGGGGCTCTCCTATGTCTTCTGGGAGCCGATGTCGGTCGGGCGCGAGTTCGGCCACACGATCGAGGAATGCCGTGCGCTCGACCGGCGGCTCGCCGAAGCCCATTTGCCGATCCCGATGAAGATGATGGTCGATATCGACCACGGCGACGTCACCTCCGACAACCCCAACGACATCGATCCCTATGCCTGGGCGGCGGCGTTCCCTGCGCGCTCGCCGATCATCCACATCAAGCAATCCTCGATGAACAAGGGCGGTCATTGGCCGTTCACCGCCGCCTATAACCGCGACGGCCGCATCACGCCGGAGAAGCTGATCGGCGCGGTCAAGGCCGGTGGCGGCACCGACAACGAGATCTGCCTGGAGCTTTCCTTCCGCGAACGCGAGCCGACGGACCACAACGTCGTCGAGATGATCCGGGAGTCGGTCGAATTCTGGGAGCCACATATCGATACGGGCTTCAATCGCACAGAAAAATCACACTGAAAGATCACAAAATCACGTTAGATAAATTGAAATATCACAAATAGGTGTTATCTTCTCACGGTGAGCGTGGTCGAGGCTGCGCGGGATCGGGACCGAGATGATGAAGCCGGAAGACAGGCGACAGGCGATCATGGATGTGCTGATGGAGGCCGGAACGGCCTCCGTCGAAGACCTCTCCTTGCGCTTCGGCGTCAGCAAGATGACAGTGCATCGCGACCTCGACGACCTCGAGCAAGCGGGCCTCTTGCGCAAGGTCCATGGCGGCGCCTCGATCCAGTCGAGCCCGCAATTCGAAAGCGATTTCCGCTACCGCGAAAAGATCGCCATCTCCGAAAAGCGGCGGATCGCCGAACATGCGGCGAGCCTGATCGAGCCGGGGCAGAGCATCCTCATCGACGACAGTTCGACCACCGGCGCGATCGCCGATTGCATCCGCGACATCCGGCCGCTGACGGTCATCACCAACAATCTCGGCGTGATCACCAGCCTCTCAGGTGCTGCGGGCATCAACGTCATCGCGCTCGGCGGCCAATACAACAAGAAGTTCAACGGCTTCTTCGGCATCGTCACCGACGAGGCGCTGCGGTCGCTGCGCGTCGATATCGCCTTTCTCTCGAGTTCTGCCATCGAAGGCACCACGGCCTTCCACCAGGACCAGGAGGTGGTGCAGGCCAAGCGCCTGATGGTGAAGGCGGCCAAGCGCAAATACCTCTTAGTAGACCACGACAAATTCGGGCGCTCTGCGCTCCATTTCCTGACCGGGCTCGATTCCTTCGACGCGGTGCTGACCGGCGCTGAAGTTTCGGCCGTACATGCCGCACCGCTCGAAGAGGCAGGCATCCGGCTGGTCAGGATCGACAATCTCAAGGAGAAAGCATGAGCAAGTCAGGCCTTTGGGTCGGCACCAGCTGGAAGATGAACAAGACGCTTGCCGAGGCGATGGTCTTTGCCGACGGCCTGGCGGCTGCCGACGCATCACGGGACGAGCGGATCCAGCGCTTTGTCATTCCGCCGTTCACGGCGGTGCGTGAGGTCAAGGCGCGACTTTCCGGCACCAGCGTCAAGGTCGGCGCGCAGAACATGCATTGGGACGATGCCGGCGCCTGGACCGGCGAGGTGTCGCCGCCGATGCTTGCGGATTGCAACCTCGATGTGGTCGAGCTCGGCCACAGCGAGCGGCGCGAGCATTTCGGCGAGACCGACCGCACCGTCGGCCTGAAGACGGCAGCCGCCGTGCGCCATGGTCTGGTGCCGCTGATCTGCATCGGCGAGACGCTTTCCGAGCGCGAAGCGGGCGAGGCCGATCAGGTGCTGAAGCGCCAGGTCGAAGGCGCGCTGGCACTTCTCGAAGGCGCGGCGAAGAAGGCGACGATCCTGCTGGCCTACGAGCCGGTCTGGGCGATCGGCGTCAACGGCATTCCGGCGACGGCTGACTATGCCGACGAGCGCCACAAGCGCATCGCAGAGGTGGCGGAAGCCGCCCTCGGCCGTCGCGTGCCGGTGCTCTACGGCGGCAGCGTCAACCCCGGCAATTGCGAAGAACTGATCACCCAGGCGCATATCGACGGCCTCTTCATCGGCCGCTCCGCCTGGGACGTCACTGGCTATCTCGACATTCTGCAGCGTGTCGCCAAGGCGATCTGAGCCCCGGCCGTTGCAGCTCAAGAAGAACGAAAGGAACAATCATGAAGATTGCAATCGGAGCCGACAGCGCCGGCAAGCCCCTGCTGGATGTCATAGCCGCCCATCTCGGTGGCCGCAGCGACGTGGAAGTCGTGGATCTCAGCCAGTCCGGCTTCTATGCGGACCTCGCACAGAACCTGGCGCAGCAGGTTGTCGAGGGCAAGCATGACCGCGGCATCCTGTTCTGCGGTACCGGCATCGGTGTATGCATCTCGGCCAACAAGGTGCCGGGCATCCGCGCGGCGCTGACGCACGACACCTATTCGGCCGAGCGGGCCGCCAAGTCGAACAACGCCCAGATCATCACCATGGGCGCCCGCGTCATCGGTCCGGAGCTGGCAAAGTCGATCGTCGACACCTGGCTCGCGTCCGAGTTCGACCCGAACGGCTCTTCGGCCGGCAATGTCGAGGCGATCAATCGCCTGGATGCTGCAAGAGCCGGTTGAGGAAAGGGGCGGCGGCTTACCGTCTGCATCCGGTTCCCGGTTCAACGCCTACCTTATCTCGCGATGCCGTTGATCCTCCCTCAGGCATCGTGACGACACGCCCGGCAGCGATGCCGGGCGTTTTCATGTCCGGTCTCCCGCTTCGCCTTGACGAGGCTTCTGCAAATATTTGAATATTCTTGCGGATCGTCAATTGAAGGGCGTCGCCGCATGAGTGAAACCACCCCGACCGAGCCGCATCAAAGCGCGCACCACCATGTGGCGCGCATGAGCGGCCGCGACACGCATGAACATCACAGGACGGCGACGACGCTCGAACTCTTGTTCGACCTGACCTTCGTCATCGCCTTCAGCCTCGCCGCTTCGCAGCTTGCTCATTTCCTGGCCGAAGGGCACTTCTTTTCCGGCCTCTTCGGCTTCGCGCTTGCGACCTTCTCCATCTGCTGGGCCTGGATCAATTTCAGCTGGTTTGCCTCCGCCTACGACACGGACGACTGGGTCTTCCGCATCGTCACCATGGTGCAGATGGTCGGCGTGCTGATCCTTGCGATCGGCCTGCCGCCGATGTTCGAGTCGATCGACAAGGGTGAGCATCTCGACAACGGCATCATGGTGCTCGGCTATGTCGTCATGCGGGTGGCAATGCTCTTCCAATGGCTGCGCGCCAGCCGGCAGGACCCGGCCCGACGGGATGCCTGCATGGCCTATGTCAAAGCAATCAGCCTCGCCCAGCTCGGCTGGGTCGTTCTGATCTTCTTCGATTTCTCGCTGCTGGTGACCTTCGTCATGGTCGTGGGGCTGACGGCGATCGAGATGCTCGGCCCCTATGTCGCCGAGATGCGCTACGGCGGAACGCCCTGGCATGCCCATCACATCGCCGAGCGCTACGGGCTGCTCGCGATCATTGCGCTTGGGGAAGGGGTGGTCGGCACGGTCGCCTCAATCTCCGCCGTGGTCGAAGGGCAGGGCTGGAACCTCGATGTCGCGCTCGTCTGCCTCGCCGGTACGGGGCTCACCTTCGGCATGTGGTGGATCTATTTTCTGCTGCCGAGCGCCGAGATCCTGCACCGGCACCGTCAAAAACGCTCCTTCGTCTGGGGCTACGGCCACATGCCGATCTTCGCCTCGATCGTCGCGACTGGCGCCGGCCTGCATGTGGCGGCCTATTACATCGAGCACAAGGCGCATATCGGCTCGGTCGCAACGGTGCTGACCGTTGCGGTGCCCGTCGCGTGCTACATCGGGCTGCTCTATGCGATGTACGTCTATCTTGTGCAGCAGGTGGAGCGGTTGCATCTCTGGCTGCTCGCGGGCACGGCAGTGGTGCTGGCCGCGTCAGTGGTCGCGGCCATGGCCGGGCTCGACATGGCCAAGTGCCTGATCATCCTGATGCTCGCGCCCGTCGTCACTATCGTCGGCTACGAGGTGGCGGGGCACCGGCACCGCGTGGCGGCACTGGATCGCAGCCTGCGCAAGAACGAGGGTGCGCATTGATTTTGCGAGCCGAAACAGTGCGTTGCCGGCTCAAGCTGGTGAGCCGATTCAGGTGGTTCAGAGGTTGATTCAAGTGGAGCGTTCGGCGCTGTTCGCCCCTGCCGCTGCCCCCTCACGCTAACCTTCTCCCCGCAGGCGGGGAGAGGGAACGAGAACGCGAGCTGCCTCGGAATTTGTGATGGACCCGGGTGGAAGGCCGTTCTCGGTAGCCCCGGGGACAGAGTTTGCGCGACAAGGGTGCCGCTTGTGTCCTTCTCCCCGCCCGCGGGGAGAAGGTGGCCGGCAGGCCGGATGAGGGGCATTCCCCTCACCGGGCGGATGAGGGGCAAGCCTTCACCGGGCGGATGAGGGGCGAGCCAACCTCAACCGCATTTCGCCGATCAGGCGTTGACCAGCGCCAGCTTGGCGCGGGCGTCGAGGATCTGGGCGCAGGCGTTGGCCGCCTCCGTACCCTTGGTAACGAAGTGCTCGCGGAAGAAGGCGATCAGCGGTTCGCTTTCCTGGAAATTGTGCGGCGTCAGTACGGCGGAAAGCACCGGCACATTGGTGTCGAGTTGCACGCGCATCATGCCGTCGAGCACGGTGCCGGCGACGAAATCGTGGCGGTAGATGCCGCCGTCGACGACGAAGGCGGTGCCGAGGATCGCGGCATAGCGGCCGGTCTTGGCCAGCGTCTGCGCATGCAGCGGGATCTCGAGCGCGCCGGGCACGTCGAAGATCTCGACGTCGGCTGCCGAGCCGCCAAGCTTCGTCCATTGCGTGACGAAGGCATCGACGCAGCGGTCGACGATATCGGCATGCCAGCGGGCACGAACGATCGCGATCTTGGCGGCGGGGTGGGAAAGAATGGTCATGGTCTCAAGCCTTTCAGGGTTTGGCGTTTCCAATGATCCCGTCGGGCGAACATGCATGCGCGCGAGGTCCCGTCGCGGGGGCCCACGTTGCTGCTTGCTCTCTTCCATCCGGACTGTGACCGTCGGCTCCGGAATCTGACCGGATCTGCTGACCCCCAGGGTGAAACCCTGAGGCGCTCGCGGGCTTCGGCCTTTCGGCCGCTACCGCCGGTGGGGAATTTCACCCCGCCCTGAGAACAACGCGACTATATAGCGCGACCGCGCGCGGTCAAACGCACGGTGCGACGAAAATGCCGGAAATCACGACAGATTTTTCCAGTGTTTGGAGCCATCGGAAGAAATCGTTCCGATGGCTTTCGATCCGCTTAC
This sequence comes from Ensifer sp. ENS02, assembly GCF_014851885.1. NCBI lineage: Bacteria > Pseudomonadati > Pseudomonadota > Alphaproteobacteria > Hyphomicrobiales > Rhizobiaceae > Ensifer > Ensifer sp. ENS02. Next base: position 120,573 of record NZ_JACVAO010000001.1, read on the forward strand.
TCGCGGATGACCAAGAGGTCCTTGGCGGCAAAGCGCAGCGTGACGTTGTCGCCGGAAACGGGCGGGGCCACACCCGGATTGTTGAACATGTCGAAGGAGATGACGTCGCCGCCGACGCGAAGGCGCGTGCGGATGACCGAGCCGAGGAAGCTCGTCGAGACGACCTCGCCCGCAAGCGACGTGTCGCCCGTGGCGCCCTCGGCGATCGAGCCCGCTTCGGGACGAAGCGCCAGCGAAATGCTGTCGCCGCCCTTCATGCCGGCAATCGGATCCTTCAGCGCGATCTGCTGGTTGCCGATCGTGACGGCACCCGCGGCCGGGTCCGCGACCTTGCCTTCGATGATGCTGAGCGTGCCGACGAAGGAGGCGACGAAACGCGTTGACGGCGTGTTGTAGATCTCGAAGGGGGTGCCGATCTGGTCGGCGCGGCCGGCATTCATGACGACGATGCGATCGGAGATCGACAGCGCTTCTTCCTGGTCATGGGTCACGAACACGGTGGTGATGCCGAGCTGTTGCTGGATCTGCCGGATTTCCTCGCGCAGCGACACGCGGATCTTGGCGTCGAGCGCCGACAGCGGCTCGTCGAGCAGCAGCACCTGCGGCTTGACCGCAATGGCGCGGGCAAGCGCAACGCGCTGCTGCTGGCCGCCGGAGAGCTGGTAGGGGAAGCGGTCCGCCAGGTGCTCGAGCTTGATCAGCCCGAGCATCTGCTTCACCCTCGCGTCGATCTCCGACTTGTCTGTACCTGCAACCTTGAGGCCGAAGGCGACGTTGTCATGCACGTTCATGTTGGGAAACAGCGCATAGGCCTGGAACACCATGCCGATGTTGCGCTGGTTGGGCTTCAGCGAGTTCTGGTCGCGGCCGTTGATGACGATCTTGCCGCTGGTAGGGCTTTCGAAGCCGGCGATCATGCGCAGGACCGTGGTCTTGCCGCAGCCCGATGGCCCGAGGAACGAGACGAACTCGCCCTTTTCGATGTCCATGTTGAAATCGTGCACGACGTGAACCGGGCCGAAGGACTTCTTGATGCTGGTGAGTGACAGGAAACTCATGGGTGCGGTCCTCAGGCCTTAGGAGGCGCGCTTTTTTGAAAGCGCGAGACGAGCTGGATGAGGCCGAGGCAGCCCCAGGTGATGCCGAATGCAATGACGGCGAGTGCGGCCGGTTCATAGGCGCGGTTGGCGCCCAGGAGCTGCATGTAGGGGCCGAAAGCCGGGCGGTTGAGCAAGGCAGCCATGGTGAACTCGCCGATGACGATGGCAAAGGTCAGGAAGGCGCCCGAGAGCACGGCGACGAGCACGTTCGGCAGAATGATCTTGGCAAGGATCGTCGTCCATCCGGCGCCGAGGCTTTGGGCGGCCTCGGTCAAGGTGGCGACGTCGATGGTGCGAAGGCCGGTGTCGACCGCGCGGTACATGTAGGGTAGCGCAAGCGTCGCATAGCCGAACATCAGGAGGATGTTGGTGCCGGTGAGCGAGCCCGTCAACGGCAGCCAGCTCGAGGTGTTGTAAAGCCGGATGTAGCCGAAGACGATGACGATCGCTGGGATGACCAGCGGCAGCAGCGTGATGAACTCGATGACGGGGCGCAGCCGCGGCAGCTTGAGGCGGACCCAATAGGCTGTCGGCACGACGAGCAGAACACCGAAGAGGATGGTGAACAAGGCCTGCAGCACCGAATAGGTGAAGGTCTCCTGGAAGCGCGGGTCGGCGAAGACCTTCTGGTAAGCGTCGAAGGAGTATTCGCCGCGGCGCATCTTCAAGGAGAAGTTGGTCATGCCGATGAGCGGCAGGGTGAAATAGAGGAGGCCGAAAACGAGGGCTCCCCAGGCCCAGATCTTCTTCATTTCAGCCACCTTTCGCTGCGGCTGCGCAGCCAGATGTAGATCGCGTTGGCGATACCGGTGACGACGATCATGCCGAAGGCGAGCGCGTAACCGAGATGCGGGTTGCCGAGCACGTCGCCGCGGATCTGGGCAAAGAGCAGGATCGGCACGATCGAGAGCGACGAGCCGGTGAGTGCGATCGCGGTCGCAACGGCGCCGAAGGCATTGGCGAACAGCAGCGCCAGCGTGCCGAGCAGCGACGGAAGCAGGATCGGGAAGGCGACCATGCGCCAGTATTGCAGGCCGGTGGCGCCGAGGATCTCGGCGGCCTCGCGCCATTCACGCTTCAGGCCGTCGAGTGCCGGCGTGATGATCAGGATCATCAGCGGGATCTGGAAGAACAGATAGGTGACCGTCAGCCCCCAGAAGGACAGCAGGTTGAAGCCGAGCATCCGGAGGTCGAGCCCGAAGTTCGAGCGCAGGAAGACAGTGACGATGCCGACAGGTCCAAGCGTCGCGAGAAAGGCAAAGGCGAGCGGCACGCCGGCGAAGTTGGAGGCGACGCCGGAGAAGGTCAGGAGCGGTCCGCGGATCCCCTTCGGCAAGCCGCCGAAGACGATGGCGGACGCCATGGCAAAGCCAATCAGGCAGCCGAGAAGCGCCGAGGCGATGCTGATCTTGATGGAGATCCAGTAGGCAGCCAGGATCGAGGGCGTGAACAGGCCGCGGATGTTGTCGAGCGTGAAGCTGCCATCGGGCGTCTGAAACGCGCCGACCACGATCTTCATCGTCGGCAAAAGCAGGAACAGCGTCACGAAGGCGGCAAAGGGAAGAATGCCCAGCCAGTGAAGCGGTAGGCGACGCGCCGGCGGGCTGGCGTCGGGTTTAGCAGATGACATTCCGTTCGCGCCCCTGAAGCCGCGTTTTCCACGCGGGCGTTATCGATTGTTGCAAGCAAGAAGCGGGAAACCGACGAAGCCGCGCACGGCTCCCAGATCTCGCTCCAAGGACTTGAATTTCTTACGAATAACCTATGCGCCCCGACCGGAAAACCGGTCGGGGCGACATGTCTGTGGAAAGGCTTACTGAACGTTCGCGCCGACGACGGAATCCCAGCCGCCGGTGACGGCAGCCTTGTTGGCGTCGACTTCTTCGAGCGTCGGGAAGTAGGCCTTCTCGTAAGCGGCTGCCGGCGGCAGGGCGTCGATCAGCTCCTGCGGAACCTTGCCGGCCTTGACCATGGCGTTGAAGCGGGTCGGGTGGCAGAAGCCCTTGAGCCAGCCGAGCTGACCTTCGTCGGAGTAGAGGTGCTCCATCCACAGCTTCGCTGCGTTCGGGTGCGGCGCGTAGGCGGAGATGCCCTGAACGTAGACGCCGGCGAGAACGCCGCTGGCCGGAACGACGACTTCGGTCGGCGGGTTGCCGTTGAGCGTCTTTGCCCAGCCGAGCGCGTTGTAGTCCCAGGCAACGACGATCGGGGTCGAGCCCTGGGCGAGCGTGCCCGACTTGCCGATAACCGGAACGAAGTTGCCGGCCTTGTTCAGTTCGGCGAAGTAGCCGAGACCAGCTTCACCGGCTTCCTTGCCGGACTTTGCACCCTTGGCGAGGCCAGCGGCGAGAACGCCGAGGATCGCCTGGTTCGAGGCGCGCGGGTCACCGGCGAGAGCAACCTGGCCGGCATATTCCGGCTTCAGCAGATCAGCCCAGTCCTTCGGTGCGTTCTGGACGAGGTCCTTGTTCACGAGGAAGGACATGACGCCGTAGTAGTCGCCGTACCAGTAGCCTTCGGCGTCCTTGACGCTGTCCGGGATCTCGTCCCAGGTGGAGACCTTGTAGGGCTGCAGCAGCCCTTCGGCCTTCATCTGCGGGCCGAAGGCGAGACCGACGTCGACGACGTCAGGAGCCTGCGGGCCCTTGTTGTCCTTGTTGGCCTTGACGGCTTCGACTTCGTCGGCCGAGCCTGCGTCCGGGTTCAGTTCGTTGACCTGGATTTCCGGATACTTGGCCTTGAAGGAGGCGATGACGTCGCCGTAGCCGCACCAGTCGTGGGGCAGGGCGACGGTCGTCAGCATGCCTTCCTTCTTGGCGGCTTCGATGAGCTCGGCGCTCGGTTCGGCAGCGGCGATTGCCGTCGTCGCCAGGAAAATGGCGGTGGAGAGCGAAAGCAGGCGTTGGGTTTTTGAAATCACTGGAGTTCTCCTTATGGGTTTAGTCAAATTCGTGGGGTTTCAGTCGATTTCGGCGAAGCTGTTAAAGAGATGCGATGAAAGTAATGTGACAGGGGTTTATCCGTTCGCGCCGCGTATGTCGTTGGAAGAACATTTCTTTTTTGGCTTCGGCGGGCCACTGTCGCATAACTGCATGAAATCCTGTGAACGTGTCGGCGAATTCTCCTAGACCGGTTTGCGAAAGATGCGGGTGGAATCGAACAGGCCCTCGAGCGTCTTCATCCGATCCCGGGTTTCGTCCCAGTTCGAACTCTGAACGGCCTCGATCAGGGCCTCGATCAAGAACAGGATGACGACGGAGCTGTCCCAGGCGGACGGCACCTCGATCTGCGAGCGAAACACCCTTGAGGCGGACTTGGCGACCGGCGAACTCCAGCGATCGGTAAAAAGGATGATCTCGACACCCCGCTCGCGGGCGGATTTGGCGAGCGTCACCATCTCCTGCTCGTAGCGGCGAATGTCGAAGAGAATCAGCACGTCGCCCTGGCGCATGTCGAGCACGTAGTGCGGCCAGGCGCTGGCATTGGTGGCGATTTCGGTGACCCCCGGCCGAATGACCTGAAGGTGGGTGAAGAGATAATCGGCGAGCGAGCGGGTGATGCGGCCGCCGAGCAGATAGATGCTGCGCTTGCGGTCGGCGATCAGCGCGGCCGCCTCGTCGAATTCCTGCGGCTCGATCTGGGTCAGCGTCTCGCGCAGATTGCTGGTGATCGCGTCGGCAAAGCGGTTGAGCGTGTGGGTGCCGGGTGCATTGGCAGCCCAGCGGTCGTGCTTGGTGATCGGATTGGAAATCGTCGCTTCCAATTCCTGATGCAGCCTTGCCTGGAAATCCGGAAAACCGCGGAAACCGAGCTTCTGCACCATGCGGGCGACCGTCGGTGTCGAAACGCCGGCGTTCTCGGCAACCGTGGTGATCGAACCGAGTCCCGAAACGGGATAATTGTCGAGAAGCGTCTCTGCCAATTGCTTCTCCGCGCGGGTCAGCACGGTGAAGTGGGCGTTGATCACATCCGACACGGTGGTGGACGTCGCCTTGCTGCTCAAATTGTCTCCCCTGAACCGATCTTAAGCCGGTTTGTGACAGATTAAACATCGCTGTCACAATTGGAGTCAATCGCAATTTTGAAGAGATCGTTTCAGATTTTGATTGACATGCGTCATCCTCTGAAGAATTCTTTTCATTAACGAACGTCTAACGGGGCAAGAGGGGATGCCGGTGTTGACGCGACTTTTGACCGAAGCAGATGGCGATCCGGTTGCGATCGAGAACGCCGCAGGCAAGGGCGATATTGTGCTCGTCTGCGAGCATGCCTCGCGCCTCGTTCCCGAACGCCTGGGCACGCTTGGCCTCAGCGAACAGGCGCTCGAAAGTCATATTGCCTGGGACCCGGGTGCGCTTGCGGTTGCCAAGCTGCTCGCAACAAAGCTCGACGGGTCCCTGATCTACCAGCGCTTCTCCCGCCTTGCCTATGACTGCAACCGCCCGCCGGAAGCGGACGCGGCGATGCCTGCTGTCAGCGAGGTCTACGAGATCCCGGGAAACCGGACGATGTCGGCCGACGAGCGCCAGGCGCGGGTCGACGAGATCTATCGGCCGTTCCACGATGCCGTCGCCCGGTTTGTATCCGATCGCAAGGCCGCGGGACGCCCGCCTGTTCTCGTGACGATGCACAGTTTCACGCCCGTCTATTTCGGCAAGCCGCGCGCCGTCGAAGTCGGCGTGCTTCACGATGCCGACAGCCGGCTGGCCGACCATATGCTCGCGACCGCCACCAAGGGGCAGGTTGCCTACGACATCCGGCGCAACGAGCCCTATGGGCCGGCCGACGGCGTTACCCATAGCCTGATCGAATATGGCGTCCACAACGGACTGCCGAATGTGATGATCGAGATCCGCAACGATCTCATTCGCAATGACATCGGCCAAAGGGTCATGGCCGATTACCTGGAAGGGCTGCTGCGCAAAGGTGCTGCGGCTGTTTCAGCACAATAAAAGACCCTGGGGAGCGGCGTTGCCGCGGTCCTGTTCCGGCCAGCCGGGGCAGGTGGTTGATGGGACCCTGCCGCAATGGGGCGGTGTGGTCTGAAGAAATCAGGGGAAGAAAAATGTCGGACTACAGTGATTCAGACAAAAAGCAGGACATGAGCGTCCTGCACTCGATGGGCTATGCCCAGGAGCTCGAGCGGCGCATGAGCCAGTTCTCGAACTTCGCGGTGTCGTTCTCGATCATCTGCATTCTTTCGGGCGGCATCAACTCGCTCGCCCAGGCGACCGCCGGCGCGGGGGGCGCCGCGATCGGCATCGGTTGGCCGCTTGGCTGCTTCATCTCCTTGGTTTTCGCCGTTGCCATGGCACAGATCAGCTCGGCCTATCCGACGGCGGGTGGCCTCTATCACTGGGGTTCGATCCTCGGCAACCGCTTCACCGGCTGGCTGACAGCATGGTTCAACCTGCTCGGTCTCGTCACCGTTCTCGGTGCGATCAACGTCGGCACCTATTATTTCTTCATGGGTTCCTTCGGCACGCCCTATTTCGGCCTCGCCGATACGACTCTGACGCGCATCGTCTTCCTCGCCATCATCACCGGCGGGCAGGCGCTGGTAAACCACATGGGCATCGGGCTGACAGCCAAGCTCACCGACTTTTCGGGCTACCTGATCTTCGCGACGTCGATCCTGCTGGCGCTCGTGTGCCTCGTCGCAGCCGACAGCTACGACATCGCCCGTCTCTTCACCTTCTCCAACTATTCCGGTGAAGCCGGCGGCAACGTGTGGCCCCAGACCTCGGGCACCTGGGTGTTCCTGCTCGGCCTGCTCCTGCCGATCTACACGATCACCGGCTATGACGCTTCGGCGCACACCTCCGAAGAGACGGTCAAAGCCGCCCATTCGGTGCCGCGTGGCATGGTCTCGTCGGTGCTCTGGTCGGCGCTTTTCGGCTATATCATGCTGTGCTCGTTCGTGCTGATGATCCCGAACATGGACGAAGCCGCCAAGCAGGGCTGGAACGTGTTCTTCTGGGCAATGGATGCGCAGGTGCACCCCATCATCAAGGACATCCTCTATCTCGCCATCCTCGTCAGCCAGTGGCTGTGCGGCCTGGCAACGGTGACCTCGGTGTCGCGCATGATCTTCGCGTTTTCGCGTGACGGCGGCCTGCCGGCCTCCAAGGCGCTTGCCAAGGTGAGCCCGACCTACCGCACGCCGGTTGCCGCGATCTGGATCGGCTCGATCCTGTCGGTCCTGTTCGTCTGGGGCTCGTCGCTGGTCTCGATCGGCGAGACGCCGGTCTACACCATCGTCGTTTCGTGCACGGTCATCTTCCTGTTCTTCTCCTTCGCGATCCCGATCACCCTCGGCCTCTTCGCCTGGGGAACCTCGAAGTGGGACAAGATGGGTCCGTGGAACCTCGGTGAGAGCATGTTCAAGCTGTTCGCGGTGCTCTCGATCATCGCCATGGTGCTGATCTTCATCCTCGGCGTGCAGCCGCCGAACGACTGGGCGCTCTACATCACCGTGGGCTTCCTGGTGCTGACCGGCGCTGTCTGGTTCGGCTTCGAGAGCCGCCGCTTCCGCGGCCCGCCGATCGGTGACGAAGTGGCACGCCGTCAGGCAGAGATCGCCGCTGCAGAGAAGGCCGTCGGCCAGATCTGATCAACGACAAAAGGGCGGAAGCGCGACCGCGACTTCCGCCTTTTCTTTGGGGCCGGACGAAATCGAAAACAATGTGCGCGGCTTCCGGCCCGCACTCCGCGCCAGACAATTCGAGCTGATCACGTTCACGCGGCCAAAAAATATCGTGACCTCAAGGGAACGGCCGCGTGACAAAACATGGGATGGAAGTTGATGAGCTATACGTTTGACGAGTTGAAGGAAGACGTCGCCGCCGGCCGCATCGATACGGTGCTCGCCTGCCAGGTCGACATGCAAGGCCGGCTGATGGGCAAGCGCTTCCACGCGCAGTTCTTCGTCGATGGCGCCTGGAAGGAAACGCATAGCTGCAACTACCTGCTGGCGACCGACATGGAGATGGAGACCGTTCCCGGCTACAAGGCGACAAGCTGGGAAAAAGGCTACGGCGACTATACGATGAAGCCGGACCTTTCGACGCTTCGCCGCATCCCCTGGCTCGAAGGCACGGCGCTGGTTCTCTGCGACATGCTCGACCATCACACCCATGAGGAAGTGCCGCATTCGCCGCGGGCGATCCTGAAGAAGCAGGTGGCGCGTCTCGAGAAGATGGGCCTCAAGGCCTATATGGCGAGCGAGCTCGAATTCTTCCTCTTCGACCAGTCCTATGACGACGCCCGCCAGTCCGGCTATCGCGATCTGCAGCTCGTCAGCGGCTACAACGAGGACTACCACATCTTCCAGACGACCAAGGAAGAGGACGTGATGCGGGCGATCCGCAATGGTCTCCAGGGCGCAGACATTCCGGTCGAGAATTCCAAGGGTGAGGCGTCGGCCGGCCAGGAAGAGATCAACGTACGCTATGCCGACGCGCTGACGATGGCCGACCGGCATGCGATCATCAAGAACGGTTGCAAGGAAATCGCCTGGTCGCGCGGCAAGGCCATCACCTTCCTCGCAAAGTGGAACTATGCGGCCGCCGGTTCGTCCTCGCATATCCACCAGTCGCTCTGGAGCGCGGACGGCAAGTCGTCGAAGTTCTACGACGAGAGCGGCAAATACGGCATGTCCGAGATGATGCGCCATTACGTGGCCGGGCTTCTGACCCATGCGAGCGAGATCACCTATTTCCTCGCCCCCTACATCAACTCCTACAAGCGCTTCATGGCCGGTACCTTCGCGCCGACCAAGGCGGTCTGGAGCAAGGACAATCGCACGGCCGGCTACCGTCTCTGCGGCGAAGACACCAAGGCGATCCGTATCGAATGCCGCGTCGGCGGCTCCGATCTCAATCCCTATCTCGCTTTCGCCGCTTTAATCGCGGCGGGCATTTCCGGTATCGAAAACAAGATGGAACTGGAGGCGCCCTTTGTCGGCGACGCCTATGGCGGCAAGGACGTGCGCGAGATCCCGCGCACGCTTCGCGATGCGACGGCCGCGCTGACGGAATCGAAGATGCTGCGCGCCGCCTTCGGCGACGAGGTCATCGAGCACTATGCGCGGGCGGGGCGCTGGGAGCAGGAAGAATATGATCGCCGCGTCACCGACTGGGAGGTCGCACGCGGTTTCGAACGGGCCTGACCCGCGACATAATCATTCACAAGGATGGCCGTTCCTGACCGGAGCGGCCATCGCATCATTCGCAATGAAAGCAGGAAGACGATCATGAGCATGATCAAGTGCATTTCGCCGGTGAACGGCGAGGTCTACGCAGAACGCCCGGCGATGCCGCTCGACATGGCAAAGCAGGTGGTTTCCCGCGCCCGCCAGGCGCAGAAGACCTGGGCGCGCCGTCCGCTCGACGAGCGCGTCAATCTGGTTCTGGCCGGTGTCGCGCGCCTCAACGAGATGGTCGACGAAGTCGTGCCGGAGCTTGCCTGGCAGATGGGCCGGCCGGTGCGCTACGGCGGCGAGTTCAAGGGATTCAACGAGCGCTCGAACTATGTCGCGACGATCGCCGCCGATGCGCTGAAGCCGCTGGTGATCGAAGAGAGCGACCGCTTCGAGCGCCGCATCGCCCGCGAGCCGCACGGTGTCGTCTTCGTCGTTGCACCTTGGAACTACCCTTACATGACCGCGATCAACACGGTCGCGCCGGCGCTGATGGCCGGCAACACGGTCATCATCAAACATGCGAGCCAGACGATCCTCGTCGGCGAGCGCATGGTGCGCGCCTTCGTCGAGGCCGGCGTTCCCGCCGACGTCTTCCAGAACATCTTCCTCGACCACGAAACAACGGCGGCGCTGATTGCGGCCAGGAGCTTCGACTTCGTCAACTTCACCGGTTCGGTCGAAGGCGGGCGTTCGATCGAACGGGCGGCGGCCGGTACCTTTACCGGTCTCGGTCTCGAACTCGGCGGCAAGGATCCGGGCTACGTCATGGACGACGCGGATCTCGACGCGGCCGTCGACACGCTGATGGACGGCGCCACCTACAATTCCGGCCAGTGCTGCTGCGGCATCGAGCGCATCTACGTGCACGAAAAGCTCTACGACGCCTTCGTCGAGAAGTCGGTCGCCTGGGTTTCCAACTACAAGCTCGGCAATCCGCTCGATCCGGAAACGACGCTGGGGCCGATGGCCAACAAGCGTTTTGCTGCCACCGTGCGCGAGCAGATCGCCGACGCCGTTGCCAAGGGCGCCAAGGCTCTGATCGACCCGAAGCTTTTCCCTGCCGACGACCGCGGCGCCTATCTCGCGCCGCAGATCCTCGTAAATGTCGACCACTCCATGGCCTTCATGCGCGAAGAGACCTTCGGCCCTGCCGTCGGCATCATGAAGGTGAAGAGCGACAGCCAGGCGATCGAGTTGATGAACGATAGCCAGTATGGCCTTACCGCATCGCTCTGGACCAGGGATGCCGAGCGTGCCGCGCGCATCGGCGCCGACATCGAGACTGGCACGGTGTTCATGAACCGCGCCGACTATCTCGACCCGGCGCTTTGCTGGACCGGCGTCAAGGAAACCGGCCGCGGCGGCTCGCTTTCGGTCATCGGCTTCCAGAACCTCACCCGTCCGAAATCCTATCATCTGAAGAAAGTCACCGCATGACCATCACCGCCAACTGGAGCTATCCGACGTCCATCAAGTTCGGTGCCGGCCGGATCAAGGAGCTTGCCGACCATTGCAAGGCGGTCGGCATGAAGAAGCCGCTGCTGATTACCGATCGGGGCCTCGCGCCGATGGCGATTACGCAAAATGCGCTCGATATCCTCGAGGCCGCCGGCCTCGGCCGCGCGATCTTTGCCGACGTCGATCCGAACCCGAACGACATCAATCTCGCCGCCGGCGTGAAGGCGTTCAAGGATGGAGGCCACGACGGCGTCGTCGCGTTCGGCGGCGGCTCTGGCCTCGACCTCGGCAAGTGCGTCGCCTTCATGGCCGGGCAGAGCCGCCCGGTCTGGGACTTCGAGGATATCGGTGACTGGTGGACGCGGGCGAGCGTCGAAGGCATTGCACCGATCATTGCCGTGCCCACCACCGCCGGCACCGGCTCTGAAGTCGGCCGCGCCAGCGTCATCACCAATTCGGCAAGCCACGTGAAAAAGGTGATCTTCCATCCGAAGTTCCTACCGGCAGTCACGATCTGCGACCCGGAACTGACGGTCGGCATGCCCAAGGTGATCACGGCGGGCACCGGCATGGACGCCTTTGCCCATTGCCTGGAAGCCTATTCCTCGCCCTTCTATCACCCGATGTCTGCGGGCATTGCGCTTGAAGGCATGCGGCTGGTGAAGGAATACCTGCCGCGCGCCTACAAGGACGGCACCGACATCGAGGCGCGCGCCAACATGATGAGTGCGGCCGCCATGGGTGCCGTCGCGTTCCAGAAGGGCCTTGGCGCCATCCACTCGCTGTCGCATCCGGTGGGCGCGATCTACAACACCCACCACGGCATGACCAATGCGGTCGTGATGCCGCCGGTGCTGCGTTTCAACCGTCCGGCGATCGAGGACAGAATAGTGCGCGCTGCCGCCTATCTCGGCATTTCCGGTGGCTTCGACGGCTTCTACGACTACGTGCTGAAGTTGCGCGAGGAACTCGGCGTTCCGGACAAGCTCGCAGCCCTCGGCGTTGGCACCGACCGGATCGACGAAATGTCGGAGATGGCGATCGTCGACCCGACGGCCGGCGGCAACCCGGTCGAGTTGACGCTCGACGCCGCGAAGAAGCTCTTCCGCGAGTGCATCTGACCAATTCCCGACGCCTTTGCCCCCAGGCGAAGGCGTCGGCCTCTCGGTTTAGTTAGCCCAAAAATACCACTTGCCATTGCGGCGGATCTGTCACCTAATCGTCATCGAACTGTCACGTTTCGGGCTCGCGGAGCGTTTTCTTTACGCTTTGTTTACCGCGGTCTGGAACGCTTGCATTAGGGTGTGCGTATGTATCGGCCCGCGAAAAGCCGGGCCTGCGTTGAGTTAGGGTCGACCGATGGCGATTGTATCCCTCGCGAATGCGAAGGGGGGAGCCGGCAAGACAACGGCAGCCTTGCTGCTTGCCTGCGAATTCGCCCGGCGCGGCGATCGCGTTGCGGTTCTTGATTGCGATCCACTCGCCTGCATGACCGACTGGTTCCGCCACGGCCGCAACGATGGCAATCTCTTCGTTCTCTCAGGTGTCGCGACAACCACGCTCAGCGATCATCTCCGGCGGCTGCGCGGTCAGGTCGAGCATGTGATCATCGATCTCTCCGGGGCGGCCGACGTGCTGGTGGCGCTGGCGATCGGTCTTTCGGACCTGACGCTGATCCCGGTGCAGGGCTGTGTGATGGATGCGCGCGGCGCCATCCAGGTGCTGGACCTGATCCGCCACATCGAGAACAACGCGCGCGCCAACATCAACCACGCGGTTCTGCTGACCCGGGTCAACCCGATCGTGACGACGCGGGCGATGCGCCGGGTCAAGCTGCTGCTTTCGGAGAACCGGATCCGGCTCGTCGATACCCCGCTGGTGGAGCGTACGGCCTTCCGCGAGCTCTTTGAGCGGGGCGACACGCTTTCCTCTCTCGACCCCGCGAAGGTCAGCAACCTTGCCAAGGCGCAGGCCAACGCCCAGGCGTTTGCGAATGACGTGCTGACCCTGCTCAGCCCGACAGGCGAGGCGGTGCGGCACGGGCCGTTCTCGTCGATGTGCTATCGATCACAGCACGTGAACGAACCGGCAGTTTTGCCGGTCTGAGGCCAGAACTCCAGCATTTTCATCACCATAGCAGTGTCGCTGGCACGCAGCCTTAAGGCCGACTGTCAGGTTTGACGTGCCGGCGTTACCGTTTCGTTAACCAAATTCTGTAAGGTTTCGTTAAGAAGCGAACCACCGGCTGTGGCCGTCCGGTTCAGCGCGATACAGGCATAGAATGGGGAATATCATGGCGGTCATCACTTTCGCCAATGCAAAGGGTGGTGCGGGCAAGACGACCGCGGCGCTGATCCTGTCGACGGAACTGGCGCGGCAGGGGCACCGGGTGGTCGTTCTCGACGCCGATCCGCAGCGCTGGATCACCAGCTGGGCGGAGGCTTCCGGCCATATCGCCAACCTCACCGTCATTTCGCACATCACGCCCGGCTCGCTCGAATGTCATATCCGCGAGGCGAAGGACGAAGCGGATTATATCGTCATCGATCTCGCGGGCGCCAAGGACCAGATCGTAGCACTTGCACTCGCCATCTCTGACCAGGTGCTGATCCCGGTGCAGGGCTGCGCCATGGATGCCAAGGGTGCGGCGCAAATTCTTGAGCTGATCCGACAGATCCAGGACCGTTCGGGCCTGCGCATCAACCATTCTGTGGTGCTCACCCGCGTCAATTCGCTGGTCACCACGCGTGCGCTGCAGACGATCAAGGCGATGCTCGCCGAGCGCGGCGTCTCGGTTCTCGACACGCCGATCGTCGAGCGCGCCGCCTATCGCGAGATCTTCGATTTTGGCGGCACGCTGCAGACGATGGATCCGAACCGCGTCAGCAATCTCGACAAGGCGCGCGAAAACGCAGCAGCCCTCGCCAAGGAAGTGCAGGCGCTGATTCCGGTCAAGACGCGCCGCTCCTGGGCTGCGCGCATGCCGTCCTGGGCTTCGCGAAACGCCGCCTGATCCTTCGCCGTTCCACCGTTTATTGCGTATCAACCGGAATTGATATTCGTCAGTTCCGGTTGAGTTGTATTTCAGGCCTCGCGAAATAGCTGTTTCGCGTAAGGCTTCCTTTACCCTGCGCTTCTATCAGTGGCCCAGGACACAGCTTGCCCCTGCGACCGACTGAACAGGGCAACCAGCCGCCATGATTGCGGCCATGATCTCAGACGCTGCAGCGCCCTAGATCCTGTCTCCATGATCCAGAAATGAGCATGCAGGGAAGTTCGCGCATGAAAACGGAACACGCCGCTGCCGGCACGCAAGACGTTGCCGGTCGTCTGAATTTCATGGCGCTCGATGACGCCGCCAAGACGAGCCTGAAGGCGCTGAAGCCGATCCTCGAGAAGGAACTTAAACCCGCGCTCGACAAGTTCTACGTCAAGGTCAAGACGACGCCCGAGACCAAGCGCTTCTTCTCCTCCGACGCTCATATCGACCGCGCCAAGGGCGCCCAGGTCGGCCACTGGGCCAATATCGTCGATGCCAATTTCAACGAGGATTACAGCGCCAAGGTTCGCACCATCGGCCTGGTGCACGCCCGCATCGGGCTCGAGCCGCGCTGGTACATCGGCGGCTATGCGCTGATCGCCGAGCATCTGATCACCGAAATCGTCAAGGCGCACTGGCCGAAGGCCGGCCTATTCTCGCGCAAGGGGACCTCGGCCGAGGACATGGGCGCGATGCTGTCGAGCCTGATCAAGGGCGTCTTCCTCGACATGGATCTGTCGATCTCCGTCTACATGGACGCCTCCGACGTCACCAAGCAACGTGCGGTGCAGGAAGAAGTGCTGGCTGCCGAACGCGCGCTGATCAGCAAGACCTTCGGCGCGGCGCTGAAGAAGATCGCCGATGGCGACTTGACGGCACGCATCGGTGCGGACCTGCCGGTTGCCTATCAGGAGCTTGGCGAAAATTTCAACCACGCGATCGGCGAGCTTGCGCGCGCCATCGGCGGAATCGAGGCCGGCGCCAGCCAGATCCACACAAGCGCCAAGGAGATTGCGGCGGCTGCCGACGATCTGGCCCGGCGCACGGAACGCCAGGCGGCCAACCTTGAAGAGACGGCCGCTGCCGTCGAGCAGGTGACGCGCACGGTCAAGCAGACGGCCGAAGGCGCCAACCAGGCGAATTCGACCGTGATTGCCGCCCGCGCCAATGCCGAACAGAGCGGCGAGATCGTCAGCCACGCGATCGAGGTGATGCAGGAGATCCAGACGTCTTCCGCCAGCATCGCGCGGATCGTCGACGTCATCGACGAGATCGCCTTCCAGACCAACCTCCTGGCGCTGAACGCCGGCATCGAAGCGGCCCGTGCCGGCGAGGCGGGTAGGGGCTTTGCGGTCGTCGCCTCCGAAGTCCGGGCGCTGGCCCAGCGTTGCGCCGAAGCGGCCAAGGACATCCAGGGCCTGATCGCCAAGTCGCGCGGCCAGGTGGACGACGGCGTCAATTCGGTCAATCAGGTGGCGCAGTCGCTGCAGCAGATCGTCGCCCAGGTTGTCGAAGTCAGCTCCGTCTTCGGCGCCATCCGCGCCAGCACCGCCGAACAGGCAACCGGCCTGCAGGAGGTCAACACCGCGATTACCCAGATGGACCAGATCACGCAGCAGAACGCCGCCATGGTCGAGCAGGCGAACGCCGCAAGCCAGGCATTGACGGGAGAGGCCGAGCACATCGCCACGCGTCTGCGGGCGTTCCGCACGTCGGGTCAGGTGCAGGTCAGCGCCGGCTCGGGTTACCGCGCAGCGGCGTAATCGCGCCTTCCGTTCGAGAGACAACGCCTCGGGTCAGGGATGATCCGAGGCGTTTTGCTTTGCTGATCGCGGCGCAGTGATGTTGGGGGCAGCTTCACCGCGCGGCCAGGGACTTTCTACGCCGGAAGCGATCGATGGGTGGCTTTCGCTCTTTGTCCCGATAGACTTAAGATGTCCGCGCGCTCTGCCCCGCCCGGACACCTGAAGTTGATCACGCCGCCCGTTGAACTAACGACCAGCCGCCTTCACCTGCGTGCAGCCCGCTCTGAACACGCAGCGTCCGTGTTTACGGAATACACCGGCAACAGCATGGCAGCACGATTTTTGCCGCGCGGCGCTCATCCCGCACAATCCAGCACCGAGGCGGTCATCCATGCGTGGGGAGAAAGCAACTGGTCGGAAGGTGACCGCTTCATCTGGAGCATCATCGACCGCAGCGACCAGCGGCCGATGGGCCTCTTCCTCATGTTTGTGGATGGGGCGGCGCGGAAATTCACTATGGCATCGGACCGGCCTATTGGGGACGGGGGCTGGCGACGGAAGCCGGTCTTGCGATTATGCATTGGGTCAAGCAGCAGTCACTCCTATCCGAGGTTCATACCATATGCGCGGCAGCACATGAGAGCAGCTGCCGTGTTCTCGAAAAGATTGGCCTGGTGCGTGGCCAGTTCCTGCCTGACGCCTTGTTGCTGAAGGCCACCGGAGAAAGGATCGACGGTTGGTCATATCGCTGGAGACGCTCCGAGTGAGGGCAAAGGCAGCACCAGCTTGCCGCCGCAGTTCGCGGCGCGCTCACCTGGCTTGAAAGCCAAGGTCGCAGCTGAAAAACGAACCGGGTCGAATGCGGATTTCACGCCGTTAGCGCGAAGCACAGAGCCGCGCGCTGACGGGACCGGCAAGTCCGGCCACTAAGCGGGAACGTAGACCAGCCGCACCACGTCCTCGCCGATCCGATCATGAGCGATCAGGCGGAGCCGCGGGCGGGGGCCGGCGAAATAGGGGTTGCCGTGACCAAGGACGACCGGGTGCAGGTAGATCCGGTACTCGTCGATCAAGCCCAGTTCGGTGAGGCTGTGCGCGAGGACGGGGCCCGCCACCTCGATCTCGCCGTCGTGCTCGGCCTTCAGCTTGCGCACGGCGCCCGCAAGATCACCGTCGACGAGCCGGGCATTGGGGCCGACGGACGCCGAGGAGCGCGAGACGACCCATTTCGGCTGCTTCCGCCACGCGGCTGCGAAGGCCTGTCTGTCCGCATCCCATTCCGGATGCTCGTCGTCCCAGTAGCGCATGATCTCATAGATCCGGCGACCGTACAGGCTGCCCGTCTGCTGTTCGGCCTCCTTGATGAAATGGCGGAAGAGCGTGGGACTTGGCGCAAACTCCATGTGGTCGACGTAGCCGTCCAGCGACTGGTTCATTCCGAACACGAGCTTAGCCATGGCCAGTTCCTTGTCTCGAATGGCCCGTTCGCACGGGTCTGCTTGCGACGTGCAATCGGTCAACGCTAAGCCGACTGATTTCAAATCGCAAGCGGTTTTTGGGCTTTGCCATCGACGGTCTCTACCGTGCACGGGCCACCGATGGTCGCTGGCTGCGCTACTGCGAATTGGCCGCTGTCGGCCGTCTGCGTTTCGTCACGGCCTTTTCAAGGTGCTGATCGTACCAGTGGTCGGGGAATTTTATGTCCCACATCAGGTGGCGCAAGTCTCCGGCGTCGATATCTCGGTATCCCAGTTCCTCCAGCCGAAGCAGAAGCAACATATGATCGGTGATGACGATCAGCCGGGCGTGGTTGCCGACCTGAAGCAGCGCCGGGCGCAATGCCGCATGGGATTTGAAGCCGAACGACGCGGCGATTGCCTCGTCCAGGTGGGATGACTTGATGTGCGGGTAACAATCCCGGAGGGACTTCTTCAGGGCGGCGATATTGGACGGCGAGAACCTGACCTGCGGGTGCAGCATGAGACGATCCGATGCTCCTGGTCGAAGTCTGCCGATTACGCTTCGACGTTGATGAACATGGTCGTCGAGTAAAGTTCCGCGGCCCTTCAACCCGGCAGCAGGTTTGGAGGGGCACCCGCGGCGGACGCTACACCTCAGGGTTTCAACATTCAAGATAGGTCAGCATGGGCCGGCGCAGTCCGGCTGGCGCGCATTTCACCCCGTGGCGAAACCGCATGGCATGGTCGCGAACCGAAATGAACGGTCCGCACCGTGCGCTACCTCAGAACCGACGGTCGATGAAGTGCTTGGCCTGGGCGCCTGCGTGGTAGAAGGCGGACTTCACGCCGCGCCAGGTGTCCGGGGTCACGGGCGTTTCGGCGAGCGGGATCGCCGAGGTTTCGCCGGTGACGTGGCTGGCGAGTGCGCGGCCGAAGACGGTGCCCGGCGCGATGCCGCGGCCGTTGTAGCCGCTGACGGAAACGACGTTGGGGGCGAGCGTGTGCATGGCCGGCAGGTTGTTGGTGGTCATGCCGATGCGGCCGTCCCACCAGTACTCAAACCGGAAATTGCCGATGAAGGGGAAGAGCTTGCGCAGCGAGCGGGCGGCAAAGGCGCGGTGCGTGCCTTCAGCGATCGCGTCGAGCCGGCCGATCGAGCCGAAGATCAGCCGGTTCTGCTGGTCCATGCGGAAGGAGGTCATGACGAGGCCGGTGTCCCAAGTGCCCTGGCGCTCCGGCAGGATGCGTTTGGCGACGGCGTCCGGCAGCGGATTGGTGGCGAACTGGAAATAGGGCAGGATCGTCAGTTCCTGCGTATGGGCCTGCCAGGGGCTCTCGGCGAAGAGGCCGCCATAGGCATTGGTGGCGAGGATCACCTGTTTCGCGCGGACCGTGTTGTTGCCGGCCTTCAATACCCAGCTGTCGCCCTGGTGCTCCGCACCGGTCAGCGGCGTGTCGGTGTAGATCTCGGCACCGGCGGCAAGGGCAGCGCGGGCGAGCCCGCGGGCATAGGCGAGCGGCTGGATGGTGCCGGCGCGGCGGTCGAGCAGGGCGCCGGAAAAACCTTCAGCGCCGGTGAGCGCGTGCGCCCGCTCGGCCGAAAGCGCCTCGACCGGCGCGCCGCGCTTCTGCCACTGCGCTTCGCGGTCCTTGATCTCGGTGACGCCCTCGCTGCCGACGGCCATGTGCAGCGTACCGTTGCGCACCGCCTCGCAAGGCATCCCGTGTTTTTCCACGAGCGCATAGACCATCGAAGGGCCGTCGCCGAGTTCGGTCAGCAGCCGGTTGCCGGCCTCGGGGCCGAGCGTCGAGATCAGGTCGTCGGGCTTCACCCACATGCCGGCATTGACGAGGCCGACATTGCGGCCGGAGCCGCCAAAGCCGATCATCTTGGCTTCGATGACCGTTGTCTTCACGCCTTTTTCGGCCAGGTGCAGCGCTGCCGAGAGGCCGGTAAAGCCGCCGCCGATGATCGCCACATCGGTCGTCAGATCCTGGCTGAGCGGCCTGGTCTCAGGGGCGGCCGGTGCCGTCGCATGCCAGAGGTTGGGCAGGGTGCGCTCCGTCGCCATTCAGGCCATCCTTCAAGTGCGGCCGCAGGTCGGCCATTGTCGTTGAGATATCCGGTGATAGCCGATTGCCGAAAAAATTCTCATGACAATGTTTCATGAAGTCATGATGGACGGGGAGAGCGGCGGGAGGGCTTTTGCACCCGGCGCTCGAAAAAAAACCGCAGCTGGGTCGTCGGCAGCTGCGGTCTTCGTAAATGGATAGGTCTGAAACGATTTAGCCGACGGGTCGGCGCAAAGAAATTTAAAAAAGAGTGCCTCGTCGTGGATGGTCGGCCAGGCAACTCCATCATCTATGCTGCAGGCGCGAAGTCACTCACCCAATTGGGGGAAGCCTCAAGAAAAATGCCAAAAAAACAACGGTTCGGTTAACGGGCGGCCGGCTTCGCTCAGTCGACGAACTCGACCGTGACGCCCGTGCTCACCATCTTGGCAAGCTCGGTCGCGTCCCAGTTGGTCAGGCGCACGCAGCCATGGCTCTGGGTCTTGCCGATCTTCGAGGGTTCCGGCGTGCCGTGAATGCCGTAGGTGGGCTTCGAGAGCGCGATCCAGACCGTGCCGACGGGACCGTTCGGGCCCGGCTGCAGGGTCAAAATCTTGTCGTTGTTGCCCTGCTTGAAGTTGATTTTCGGATTGTATGTGTAGCCCGGATTGAGCGCGATGCGCTCGACATTGACCGTGCCTGACGGAGACGGCGTATCGGACGAGCCGATCGTTGCCGGATAGGCGGCAATCAGCTTGCCGGCGTCGTCATAAGCGAGCACCTGCTTGCGCGCCTTGTCGGCGAGGATGCGGGCGACCTTGCCGGTCTTGTTGGCGCCGGGGTTGATCACCTTGATGATCGTGCCTGGAATGGTGAAATCGACGCCCGGGTTCAACTCGCGCAGATAGGCCTCGTCCATGTGGAACTTCTCGCCGAGCATTTCCGTCGTCGAGGTGAAGGACATGTGCGGCAGCATCGCTTTGTGCGCGTAATCCTCGGGGATCGACGCAACATAGGGGCCGGCGGCGTCGGCGGCCGTGATCGTGTAGCTGGTGATCGGCATGCCGCCGTTCATCCGCAACCGCTCGAGAATGTCGTCGGTGTTGTTGGGATCGAGCGTTTCGCCGGTCGACTGCTGAAAGGCTTCGATCGCCTTGGTGACGTTCGAGCCCATCTTGCCGTCGATCACGCCTGGCGAAAAACCTTCGCGGTCGAGGAAGACCTGAAGTGCTGTGATCTCGGCGCGCGACTTCGACTTGACCGAGATCGCGGGCGGCATCGATTGGCGCATTGGGTTGCCGTCGTTCGGATCGACGGAAGCCTCCTGGGTGCCGTCGATCAGGCCGGGTAGGCTGTTTGGCAGTTCGTTGCCGTCGGTCGACGGCGGAACGACGTCGCGGTAGTCGGGAACGGAGCCGGTGACGTCGCCGGGCTCGGAATAGCCGTAGCCGCGCTCGGTTTCCCGGTAGCGTCGGTTGGAATAGATATCCACGTCACCCTGACGGCGATAGCCGCCGTAATCGCCCTGACGGTTGCCGCCGTAGTCGCGTTGGCGGCCGCGATTATTGGGCACCACGGTTGCGACCACATTGCCCCAGTTGTCGATCAGAAGCGTGCGGCCGCGGCTGTCGCGCATGGTCTGCACTTCGTCGGAGCGGGGTACATAATCGAGGATTTCGCCGTCGGGCGTGACCAGCATGACATCGTCGCCATAGCGATTGTAGCCGCGATAGTCCTGCGCGAAGGCGGCCGTCAGATCCACGGCAAGAAAGCCGACTGCGGCGAGGAGCGAGAGGCCTGTGCGGGTCGCTGACGTCACGAGAGAACCTGTTTTCATTGTGGTGAATGTGGCGCGATACATTTCGATTTCGACGTTAATGTGAAAAAAATGAATTCATCATGAACAAGCAGTTAAATTCTATCTAGGCGGCGCAATCCCGGGCTTCAACCGGTGAAATGCGTCTCTCCTCAGCTATCATCTCTTTGTGATTGCAGTGATTCTGCGGCCGATTTGAGGAAGAGAACATGCTGAAGACGCTCGAAGAACCTCAGGATCTTCAAGAGAATCATGTGCTGTTCGACCGGCTCTCGGCGCTCGATATCGCCGCCTTCGTCGTCGACGGTATCGACCTGTCGCCGGGTGCTGCGATCCCGTCGGATGGGGACCCGAGGATCGACCGGGCGCTGGCCGGTTTTCTCTTTACCTGCGGTCCAGACCATATCCGCCATCCCGAGGCGATCGAAGGTGGCGCGGAAGGCGCACGCTATCCGCTGCACGGGTCACTGGCCGGAACAGCCGTCAGCCACACGGAGATGGCGGGCGACGGGGCCGAGTGCACGGCGACGATCGAGGTGGTGCTCGCCGATGGCGGGCGGGCCCGGGTCGAGCGGCGCTGGCGGATCGATGCCGCGCGGCACGAAGTGGTGCTCGAAGATCGCGTCGTCAATTCCGGCGTCACCGCCTTTCCGCCTGTCATGATGTATCACCTCAACATTGGCGGCCGGTTGCTCGGGGACGAGACCCGCATCGTCAGCGCTTCGCTTGCAGGCGGGGAGAGCGCCTGGCGCTTCGGCACCGGCGAGAGCGCACATTTCTGCCTGCCGGCGGCCGTCGGTTCCGATGGCTGGTCGGAGGTCACGCTTGCGGATCTCGCGGGGCTCGGCGGCCGAAATCTGAAAGTGCGGTTCCGGGCCGATACTTTGCCCTTCCTGCAGATGTGGCGCTGCCAGCGCGGCGAGGCCAACGTGATCAGCATCGAGCCGGTATCGCACCGGATCGCCAAACGGCCGGAGTTGGCTGCGGCCGGGGAACTGACACCGCTTCAGCCGGGCGAGGCGCGCAGCTACGCCATCGCCTTTTCGGTCGTCTGATCCTGCGCCTTGACGATGCGGCTTTTGAATTGACGGGAGATAAGGCTGCGCCTACATCAGAGGCCGGGAAATTTGCCTCAAGGAAGACGACCATGGACATCCGCCAGATCAACGACGAATACTCGGTCACCGGCCAGATCGCGGTCGAGGACCTCGACCAGATCAAGGCGCTCGGCTTCAAGTCCATCGTCTGCCACCGCCCGGACTTCGAGGCGCCGGACCAGCCGACCTTTGATTCCATCGCTGCCCGTGCCGAAGAACTCGGCATCGAAACCAAGCACATTCCCGTCGGCCCGATGGGCGTGACCGCCGACGCCGTGAAGAGCATGGTCGACGCGCTCGACGAGTTCCAGCGGCCGATGCTCGGCTATTGCCGTTCCGGCGCGCGCTCGACGGCCGTCTACCAGCAGACCCAGCATATCCGCGGCTGAGCCACGCAAAATCCAAACTCTCGCGCTCGGCCGCATCGTTCCATCTGACAGTGGAGGATCGGCATGGCCGAAGCGTATCTCATTTCGCGGGAGCAATGGGCGGATGAGCCCGACGCCTGGAAGGGCGAATTCGAGGGCGGCGCCTATGGCGCAGGCCTTTCGGTGATCTTCGTTTCCACCGACGAGATCGGGTACGGGCCGAAATTGCACCGCCATCCCTATCCGGAAACCTTCATCGTCCGCGTCGGCCGCGCCCGCTTCACCGTCGGCGACCGCATCATCGATGCCGAGGCCGGTCAGATCGTCGTGGCGCCGGCCAATGTGCCGCACAAGTTCGAGAACCTCGGGCCGGGGCGCCTGGAGACGACCGATCTGCATGAGGCCGGTGCGTTTTCGACGGAATGGCTGGAGTAAGCGGCTGGACGTATCTCGCAGGCAGTTAGCGGGCGTGATCGTTCCCCGCGCCGCCGAGGCGGCGCTGCTGGACTCCTGTGACAAACACAGGAATGAGGGAGGTATAATGGTGGCCGATCGGCGTTCAATTGGCGCACGACGCCCTGAGAAGCGTCGCTTCGCCCGCGCGCTCGCAGGCACAGAAGCGCGGGCGCGTGGGAAGAAGGCCCCCATCGCAAATGCTCCATCGTCCTCATTCCTGTGCTTGTCACAGGAATCCAGCCACGGCGCGTCTGCGCCGTGATTGGACCCTTCACGAACAAGACTTGCTCAGCCCGCCCTGATCTCGCTTAGCGTGCGCGTCGGGGTGATCGCTTCGGGATCGAGCTTGATCTCGATGATCGCCGGCTTGCCGCTGGCGCGCGCCCTGAGGAAGGCGTCGGCAAACTCTTCCGTCTTCTCGACCGTCTCGCCGTGGCCGCCATAGGCGCGGGCAAGGGCTGCGAAATCCGGGTTGGTGAGATCGGTGGCGCTGACGCGGCCGGGATAGTCGCGCTCCTGGTGCATGCGGATCGTGCCGTAGATACCGTTGTTGACGACGACGGTGATGATCGGCAGGCGGTAGCGCACGGCGGTTGCGAATTCCTGGCCGTGCATCAGGAAGCAGCCATCCCCGGCAAAGCAGATGACTTCGCGATCCGGATGCAGCTGCTTGGCGGCGACCGCCGCCGGCAGGCCGTAACCCATTGAGCCCGAAGCCGGGGCTGCCTGGGTGGCGTAGCGGCGGAAGCGGTGGAAGCGATGCACCCAGGTGGCGTAGTTGCCGGCGCCGTTGGTGAAGATCGTATCCTCCGGCACGTTCGCCTCGATCCAGTTCATGATCGGGCCCATCTGCACCGCGCCCGGGCCGGTTTCCGGCGGGGTCGACCACTTGAGATAGGCGGCGTGCATGGTCTCGGTGCGTGCGGACCAGCTCGGTTCGCTCGGCGGTGCAAGGCTTTCGAGCGCGGCGACGAAGTCGCGCGGGCTGGCGGCAATCGCCAGCTCCGGCCTGTAAACACGACCGAGCTCGGAACTGTCAGGATGCACATGCACCAGCGTCTGGTGTGGGTAGGGGCTGTCCATCAGCGTGTAGCCGGACGAGGGCATTTCCGAGAAGCGGCCGCCGATAAGCAGGATGAGATCCGCTTCCTTGACCTCTTTTGCCAGAGCGGGGTTGATGCCGATGCCGACGTCGCCGGCGTACATCGGGTGCAGGTGATCAAACAGCATCTGGCGACGGAAGGAGCAGCCGACCGGCAGCTTCCAGCGTTCAGCGAAGCGCTGGAATTCAGCAACGCTTTCCGCTGTCCAGCGAGTGCCGCCGAGGACGGCGATCGGGCGCTTGGCGTTGCTCAGCATTTCGCCGAGCCGCTTCATCTGCGCCGGACCTGGATGACCCTCGACCGGCTGGTAGGGTTTGGCGGCGGGCGCCTCGGCGCTGCGGGTCAGCATGTCCTCGGGGAGCGTCAGCACGACAGGGCCGGGGCGGCCGGACGTGGCGACCGCGAAGGCGCGGGTGACGAATTCCGGAATGCGGGCGGGATCGTCGATCTCGCCCACCCATTTGGCGACCTCGGTGAAGGCGCGGCGGTATTCGATCTCCTGGAAGGCCTCGCGCTCGCGCGCTTCGCTCTGCACCTGGCCGATGAAGAGGATCATCGGGATCGAATCCTGCTTGGCGACATGGAGGCCGGCGGAAGCGTTGGTCGCGCCAGGCCCGCGGGTCACCATGCAGATGCCGGGCTCGCCGGTCAGCCGCCCCCAGGCATCCGCCATCATCGCGGCCCCGCCTTCCTGGCGGCAGACGAGCACGTCGATGTCGGTGTCGTAGAGCGCGTCGAGCACGGCGAGATAGCTTTCCCCCGGCACGCAGGCGATGCGCTTCACCCCGTTGGCGACGAGCGCGTCAACGATGAGCTGACCTCCAGTTTTCATGATATTCCTCCCGATGGTCTTTCTTTTGTTTTCAGATGGCTTTGTTGTCAGATGGCTGGCGACACCGGAGCGACGCTCGTGTCCTTGTGCACGCGGCGCTCGCGCCAGATGATGTAGAGGCCGGAGCCGATGATGATGGCGATGCCGAGCCACTTCAGCGCGTCGGGCAGGTCGCCGAAGACGAGCCAGCCGAAGATCGTGGCCGAAACGATTTCGAGATACTGCAGCGGCGCCAGCACCGAGGCCGGGGCGGCGCGATAGGCATAGACGCCGAGCACGCCTGAAATGGTGGCGGTGACGCCGACGCCGAGCAGGTAATACCAGGTGTACCCTTCTGGCCAGACCGGATCGAAGATGCCGGAACCGGTGCCTTCGCCGAAATAAAGCAGCACGAGACAGAAGAGCGCGCCCCAGACGCCGGCGTGAAACTGCATCGACCAGGGGTCCTCATTTTGCGCGACCATGCGGGTGACGAGCAGGAAAACGGCAAGGCCAAAGGCGGCCACAACAGGCAGAAGGGCGATCCAGCCGACCTCCTGCATGCTCGGCTGGATGACGAGCAGCGCGCCGAAGAAGCCGACGCCGCAGGCGGTGTAGCGCCGCC
This sequence comes from Ensifer sp. ENS02, assembly GCF_014851885.1. Lineage (NCBI taxonomy): Bacteria > Pseudomonadati > Pseudomonadota > Alphaproteobacteria > Hyphomicrobiales > Rhizobiaceae > Ensifer > Ensifer sp. ENS02. The sequence goes on from NZ_JACVAO010000001.1 coordinate 145,907, forward strand.
AGCCGATCGTCTCCTTCAGGAAGATGCTGCCAAGGATCGTGAGGATGATCGGCTCGACGAAGAAGATCGCGATCGCGTCGGCGACTTCCATGACCTTCAGCGTGGTAATGAAGGAGAGCATGGTCACGACCAGCAGACCGCCGCGCAACGCGTGCAGCCCGGTCTTCTTCCAGGTGAGATCAAACAGGCTGCCGCGGAAGAGCACGATCGGCAGGATGAAGACGACCTGCAGCAGAAAGCGCACGGCGGTGATTTCGGCCGAGGGAACGGTGGCGATCGCGAGCTTGGCGAAGATGTCGATCAGCGGCGACAGAAGCACCGAGATCACCATCAGCGTCAGCCCGAAGGAGATGCGGTTGTGGTCGGCGGCGATCTTGGGAAGCGACATGTCGGCCATGATATTTCCGGTCAGCGCCGCCCTGCGACGGCGCGCAGGCACCAGGCGGCAAAGTCGGCCGTCGCCTCGTCCCGGCCGAGTTCGTTCAGTGTTTCGTGGCGCATGCCGTCATAGACGGTGACGCTAACGTCGCTGAGACCGGCGGCTTTCATCTTCGTGCCAAGCCAGCGGACGGCGTTGCCCATCTCGGTCGACGGGTCAGCGCTGCCGCCGACGAGATGAATGGGCAGGTTTTTCCGGAGCCGCGCCAGCCGGTCGGGCCGGGCGCCATCGAAGGACAGGCGGAAAAGATCGAGCCAGAGCGAGACCGTCGCATCGAAGCCGCAGAGCGGGTCGGCGGCATATTTGGCGACCTCGGCATCGTCGCGCGACAGCCAGTCGAGATCGGTCTTGCGATCCTTGATGGCGCCGCCCCACATGCCGAAGGTGAGCTTGGTCAGAAGCGGGCTCGGCACGTCAGACCCTTTGAGCGCCTTTTCGATCTTCAGGATCACCTGTCCGCCACGGCCGGCAAGGCCCGGCCGGAAGTTGGAGTTCCAGACGGCAAGCGCATCGTAGAGGCCGGGATCGGTTTCGGCGGCATTGAGCGCGATCAGTCCACCCATGGAATGGCCGAAGAGGATGACCGGCAAGCCCGGATGGGCGGTGGTCGCAATCTCCCGCACTGCCCGGATGTCCGCGAATATCTTGTCGAGGCCGTCGCGGCTTGCGAACATCCCAAGCTGGGCGTCAGGCGCCTGCGTCGCGCCGTGGCCGCGATGGTCGTGGGCATAGACATGGAAGCCGTGGCCGGCCATCGCCTCGGCAAAGCGGGCATATCGGCCGGAATGCTCGGCAAGGCCATGGCTGACGAGAAGGATGCCGCGGGCTTCTGTGGTTGCCGGAAAATGCCGCCAGCTCAAGCTGGCACCGGTCGGGCTCTGATGCGTCTTCACCTGCCCGAACATCTCTACTCCCGGAAGCAATCGACAGACCTTTGAGATTTCAAATCGATTTGCGTGGCAAAGGCAATCGCCGCTTGTTGATCGTTGCGCATGAGGTCACAAGCGATTTGACGGTGCATTACATTAGGGGTTGCAATTTTCCCGTTTTGGGCGATATTTGTTCCCGTTTTGTTTTTGCGGGAGGATATCATGGTCCGTTTTTGTAAAGCGATATCAGGTTCTGTGGCGGGCATCCTGGCAGCGCTGACGCTGTTGCTTGGTTCCGGCGCCTTTGCTGCCGGTGAAGACGCATCCAAGGGTGCTGCGCCGGCGAGTTCAACCAGCCGCACCGACTACGTACTGGCGGTCAGCTGGCAGCCCGGTTTCTGCGAGACGCGGCCGCAACGCAAGGAATGCGAGAGCCAGACGGCGGAACGCTTCGATGCCACCAACCTCTCGCTGCATGGCCTGTGGCCGCTGCGCAAGAGCTATCGCGGGGTCGCGGCAGAAGCGCGGGCAACCGACCGCAAGGGCAGCTGGCTAGAGCTGCCGAAGCTTGCCATGGCCGACGACACCGCGGCGCGGCTGCTTATCGCCATGCCCGGGGTGCAATCCGGTCTCGACCGGCACCAGTGGCTGCGAAGCGGCACCTGCCAGAGCGGCTCGGTCGACGACTATTTCTCGGTACAGCTGCGCATGCTGGAAGAGCTCAACCGCTCGGCGGTCGGGGCACTTTTCCGCCAGCGTGTGGGTGCGGAACTCGATGAGGCGGCGATCAAGCAGGCCTTCGACCAGAGTTTTGGCGCTGGAGCCGGCGACCGGGTGCGCATGCGCTGCCAGACCGTGCAGGGCCGCAGCATCATCACCGGGCTGACGATCGGGCTCACGGGCGATGTCATGAAGGCGCCGAGCCTCGGGCCGCTGATCCAGGCCGCAGGCACGACCGAGTTCAAATGCGCCAAGGGTATCGCCGATACTGCCGGTCGCGGGTAGGGCGTTTCGCCCGGTCGGCCATGGCAGCGCCTTATGGTGCGGCCTTCACCGCGCCGGCTTTAGGCGCCTTCCGGGAGAGCCTGCCGGGGGTGCCGATGGCGATGTTCGTTTTGGGATAGGGCGGGGGCGGATGCCTTTGATCATTGCCCCCTTCCTATAATTCGCCTACATAGCGGGCAAATTTCCTTATCCCTGCGGAGCATTCCCTCATGGCACGTCAGTTCATCTATCATATGGCCGGACTTAATAAGTCCTACGGCGCGAAGAAGGTTCTTGAGAACGTTCATCTGTCGTTCTACCCGGATGCCAAGATCGGTATCCTCGGCCCGAACGGCGCCGGTAAGTCGACGGTTCTGCGCATCATGGCCGGCCTCGACAAGGAATTCACCGGCGAGGCCTGGGTGGCCGAAGGTGCGACCGTCGGATACCTGCCGCAGGAGCCGCAGCTCGATCCGACGAAGACGGTGCTTGAAAACGCCATGGAAGGCGTCGCCAAGAAGAAGGCGATCGTCGACCGCTACAACGAACTGATGATGAACTATTCCGACGAGACGGCGGAAGAGGGCGCCAAGCTCCAGGATATCATCGACAGCCAGAACCTCTGGGATCTGGAAAGTCAGGTCGAAATGGCCATGGAAGCGCTGCGCTGCCCGCCGGGCGACGCGGAAGTCACCAACCTGTCGGGCGGTGAAAAGCGTCGTGTCGCGCTCTGCAAGCTGCTGCTCTCGCAGCCGGACCTGCTGCTCCTCGACGAACCGACCAACCACCTCGACGCCGAGACGATCGCCTGGCTCGAAAAGCACCTGCGCGAGTATCCGGGCGCCGTGCTGATGATCACCCACGACCGTTACTTCCTCGACAACGTCACCGGCTGGATCCTCGAGCTCGACCGCGGCCGCAGCATTCCCTACGAGGGCAACTACTCGGCCTACCTGGTTGCGAAGGCCAAGCGCATGCAGCAGGAAGGTCGCGAAGAGGCGTCCCGCCAGAAGGCGATCGCTCGCGAACAGGAATGGATCGCATCCAGCCCTAAGGCTCGTCAGGCCAAGTCCAAGGCGCGTATCCGCTCTTATGATGAACTGGTCAACGCGGCGGAAAACCAGCGTCCCGGCGACGCGCAGATCATCATCCCGGTCGGCGAACGTCTCGGCCAGGTGGTCATCGAGATGGAAGGCGTCACCAAGGGCTATGGCGATCGCCTGCTGATCGACGGCCTGTCGCTGAAGCTGCCGCCGGGCGGCATCGTCGGCATCATCGGCCCGAACGGCGCCGGTAAGACGACGCTCTTCCGCATGATCACCGGCCAGGAACAGCCCGACAGCGGCTCGATCCGCATCGGTGATACCGTGCACCTCGGCTATGTCGACCAGAGCCGCGACGCGCTCGACGGCAACAAGACCGTCTGGGAAGAAATCTCCGGCGGTGCTGAAGTCATCAAGCTCGGCAAGCACGAGATGAACTCGCGCGCCTATTGCTCGACCTTCAACTTCAAGGGCGGCGACCAGCAGCAGAAGGTCGGCAACCTCTCGGGCGGTCAGCGCAACCGCGTTCACCTCGCCAAGATGCTAAAGAACGGCGGCAACGTGCTGCTGCTCGACGAACCGACCAACGACCTCGACACCGAGACGCTGGCAGCGCTCGAAATCGCGCTCGAAAACTTCGCCGGTTGCGCCGTTATCATCAGCCACGACCGCATGTTCCTCGACCGCCTGGCAACGCACATCCTCGCCTTTGAAGGAGACAGCCAGGTCGAGTGGTTCGAAGGCAACTTCGAAGACTACGAGAAGGACAAGATCCGCCGCCTCGGCCCGGACTCGGTCAACCCGAAGCGCGTCACCTACAAGCGCCTGACGCGCTAACTCGCAATCGACGCTGCCATGTTGCGGCGCCGCGACATGCGGCCCGCGTTGGGGCGGGTGCTGCAACAATTGTTCAAGGAACGGGCGAGGCGCAGGCTTCGCCCGTTTTCCTTTGTCTCCTGACCTGAGGCGAAGACCAGCTGTCGCTCGGTTGCGCGCCAGGGTCTGTTTGTCGCTTGGCCCGCGCGAGGGATGAACGTGCGGGACGCTCCAGGGATCGGCGTAGCGATCAGCTCTGCGGTTGCAGTCCCGATGGCGGGCGCGAACGGGCGTTTGCAGGTTTGTCTATCGCTGCGGCGAGATGGGCTGGCGGATGACGCGTACCTGGGGCGGCAGAGGCGCGGATAGGGTGGCGTCCCAACACCGGGAAGGGCGCCGGGTTTGTCTCGGTTGGGTGGGGCTGCCCTCATTCGGGTCGTGAAGTCGGCCTATTAGAGGGGCCTTCGCAGGTCTTCTGACGTGCCGCCCGAGACATCGTTTGTGAGACATCGTTTGTGGCGCATGGCGTCCATACACACGCATCTGTTCCGCCGGCGCCATTGTTTGGCCTCTCCGCGCAAATCCGCTTGCGTCACCACCGCAAATCACATAAACATATCTTTATGTGTTGATGGGGATCGCTATGGCTCTGCAGAGAGAACTGGGTCTGGATGCGTTGGTGGACGTGCTGAAGGCGGCGGGCGAGCCGACCCGCATGCGTCTCGTCGCGCTTCTCGCCGCCGGCGATCTTACCGTCACCGATCTTACCGAAATTCTCGGTCAATCGCAGCCACGCATTTCCAGGCATCTGAAGCTGCTGGCGGAGGTCGAGCTGATCGACCGCTACCAGGAGGGCGCCTGGGCCTATTTCCGCCTCCGTCAGGACGGTGCCCGGGTCGGGCTCGTGCGGGCGATGCTGGCTTCCGCCTCCGCCGACGACGCGGTGTTGGCGCGTGATGCAGCCCGGCTCACCACCTTGAAGAAGGCGCGCTCGGAGAAGGCGCAGGCCTATTTCAGCCGCAACGCCGCCGGCTGGGACGAGCTTCGCCGCCTGCATGTCAGCGAGCGTGACGTCGAGGCGAAGCTGCGCGAAATGGTGGGCGACGAGCCGGTCGAAAGCTTGCTCGATCTCGGCACCGGCACAGGCCGCATCCTGCAGCTGTTCGAGGGCCTCTATCGGCGCGGTATCGGCGTCGACGCCAGCCGCGACATGCTTGCGGTGGCGCGCTCCAATCTCGATCGCGCCGGCATCACCAAGGCGTCGATCCGCCATGGGGACATCTTCAACCTGCCGCTCGACGGCCAGACCTTCGACCTCGTCACCATTCACCAGGTACTGCATTTCCTCGAAGAGCCAGAAGCCGCGATCGCGGAAGCCGCGCGCATGCTGATGCCGGGTGGACGGCTGGTCATTATCGACTTTGCGCCGCACGGGCTTGAGCATCTGCGCGACGAGCACGCCCATGCGCGCCTCGGCTTCTCGCACCAGGCGATGGCCGATTGGCTGGCGAAGGCTGGCCTTGTGCTCGAGAAGACCACGGATCTTTCGCCTGAGGGGGCGAATGATGGAAAATTGACGGTGACGATCTGGCTCGCGCGTGATCGGCGGGCCGTGAACGAGAATGAAACGCCGCGGCCGCGTGTCCAGGCGGGGGGAGTATAATAATGACGGCACAGACGCTTTACCCGGCCGAACGCGGCAATCTCCGGCTCTCCTTCGAATATTTCCCGCCCAAGACCGACGAGATGGAAGCCCAGCTCTTCCAGACGGCAGACGACCTATCGGTCTTCGGTCCGGCCTTCATCACCGTCACCTACGGCGCCGGCGGCTCGACCAAGGCGCGTTCGCTGACGACGGTCAGGCGATTGATCGCGGAAAGCGGCTTTGCCAATACCGCCGCGCACCTGACCTGCGTCGGCGCGCCGAGGGCGGAGGTCGATGCGGTGATCGACGAATATCTCAGCTTCGGCGTCCGCCACTTCGTGGCGCTGCGCGGCGATCCCCAGGGCGGCATCGGCAGCACTTACCAGCCGCATCCCGAGGGTTACGCCAGCAGCACCGACCTCGTGCGGGCGATCCGTGCGCGCGGGGACGACATCGAGATTTCCGTCTCCTCCTATCCGGAGAAGCACCCGGAAAGCCCTGACGTCGCCGCTGACATCGACATGCTGAAGCGCAAGGTCGATGCGGGCGCAACCCGGGCGCTGACCCAATTCTTCTTCGACAACAATGATTTCGAGCGCTACTTGGAACGAGTGCGGCGCGCTGGCGTCAACATCCCGATCGTGCCGGGCATCCTGCCGATCAACAATCTGGCGCAGGTGCAGAAATTCGCTGGCCTCTGTGGCGCCACCGTGCCGGAGGCGATCGTCACGCGGCTCGTGCATCTCGAGGACCAGCCGGTCGAGCGCTTCAAGGAGGCGACCCACATCGCCGCCGAGCAGATCGTCGATCTCGCCCGGCGCGGCGTACGCGATTTCCATATCTATTCGATGAACCGCACGCCGCTGGTGACAGCCGTGCTGGATCTCGTCGGTTTCGAGCGGGTCTCTGTGGAAGCGGTGGGCGCGATCGATGCACCGCGGATGGTGGCGGCCGGCGCGGCCGCCTGACCTTCGCTCGCACCTTGCGACGGGCAAGGTGCGCTTCGCCATGTTGAACTTCCGAATGGCTGCGAACGCGCCGCGTGTCCTGGCAGACAGTGGTCGCCGCCGCGCTTTGGTATGGCTCCATGCCGTTTGGGGTCTCTTCGGCTGCGGTCGCAGCAAGCGTCCCGATCGCTACAGCATCCACCAAAAAGGAAAGCGCCCGAAGATCGATCTTCAGGCGCTTTCTCGTTTGTCGCAGCGTCTAGACCTTATGCTCTCTTGGCGGTCTAACTGGCTTGGTGCTGCAAAATGGTTTCCCGGAAATTTAAGTCCCTATTCGGTTTGGACTCTCAGCGGCCGCTCCTCAGATGAAGAGCATCGTTGCCACGAATACGAACGCTGCACTGATCATGATGACATTCAGCGAATGTGTAAGGCCCATGGAAGACCCTCCCTGCGTTAACGCGTTAAAACATAGGGCGAAATCACGACACGTTAAAGGGAAACTTGTGCTGCAGTGCGAAATGCGTGAGCCGGCGCTGCCTTATTCACAGGCCTATAGTTCTGATTTTATTTAATTTTCCAGGCTGCCACATTTTTTTCACAATCGCTTCGGGAAGGTTAATATAAACGTTCGTAACCGTGCGTGAGTGGCCCGGAGCGGGACGAAAATCGGCCGTCGATTCCCCCGCAAACCATGTCTTTTTCACGCGGTGCGAAGCACTCAAGGTGTGTGGGCTTTTCCTGTAACCGACCACGATCAGATGTCAGGCGACCCGCCGGAAACGCAGGATTCGACCGTCGAGCACGGCGAGGCCGAGGGCGATCAGCACCATGCCGGCAGAATCGGCCGCCTGCAGCGTCTCGCCGAGAAAGAGGTAGCCGAGCAGGATCGCGCTTGGAGGCACCAGCAGGGTGACCAGTGAGGCATTGGTGGCGCCGGCCGCGCGCATGATGCGGAAAAAGAGGATGTAGGCATAGGCCGTCGAAACCAGCGCCAGGCCGAGGATCGACAGGATCACCTCGACGGGCGGCATCGGCAGCAGCCAGTGCTTGTCGGTAAAGGCGGCCACCGGCAGCGCGATCAGCGTCGAGGCGGTCAGCTGGCCTGCGGCCGTCACGGGAGGCGCGAGATCGCGGAAGCGTTTGCCGTAGGTCGCCGCAAAACCATAGCTGATGGCGGCAAGCACCGACAGCAGCAGCGCCCAGAGCGGCACGCTGCTTGTGGTGCCGAAGAGACCGGCAACGGCGCTCGGCCCGATCAGGACGACGGTGCCGGCGAGCCCGAGCAGGCAGCCGGCGATCTTGGCGGAACTCAGCTTCTCGTCCTCGGTCGCCATGTTGGCGATGATCACGGTCCAGACCGGGGTCGTGGCGTTGAGGATCGCCGCCAGTCCGGCGCCGATGTGGGTTTGTCCAAGGAAGATGAAGGCGTGTGGAATGGCGTTGTTGATCAGCCCCATCAGCGCGAATTCGCGCCAGCGGCCGGCAAGCGCCTCGTACATGCCGAAGCGGCCGCGGATGTAGATATGCAGCGCCAGGGCTGCCAGGCCCAAACGCAGGAACACCAGCGTGAAGGGCGGCACATGGGCGACGGCAACGCGGGCGAAGAAGAACGATCCGCCCCAGATCAGGCCGAGCAGGGCAAGCAGCGCCCAGGTCCCGGCGCTCATCTGATTGCCATCGACGGTGCTTCGCGCATTCATGGTGATGCCTATCCGTGCTGATTGCGTGGTGGCGTCAGTCTCCCTCCGCCGGGTGGACGCCATGGCGCAAGCGCCTGGTTACCGCTCCCGGATCGGTTGTGCTCCGACACAGGATACATAACCCGGCACGCCCGGCGGAACCACCCGGTTCTTGCGGCGATGATGAGGGCGGCATGCGTGGGGGCGAGCCGGTGGGCTCTCATCAACCGGGATCCGGTCGGCCGTTGTGGCATGAAAAAACCCCGGAGATCGATCCGATCTCCGGGGTCATGGTTTTGAAACGGCGGTTCGGGCTTAAAGCGCGTTCAGGAGTTCGAGCGTCGCCCAGCCGTCGGCCGGACGGCCGAGGCGGAGCTGCTCCTTCTGGAGTGCCGCACGGGTGCCGGAGCCGAGGATGCCGTCGATCTTGCCGACATCGTGGCCGAGCGTCTGCAGCTTGCTCTGCAGTGCCTTCATGCCGGTGTCGTCGAGGCCCGGTTCCGGATTGCCGCCTTCATAGGTCGGCGCGCCGCCGAGACGGGTCGCGAAATAGGCGGCAGACGTTGTGTAGATGAACGACTGGTTCCATTCGAGATAGACGTTGAAGTTGGGGTAGGTGAGGAAGGCCACGCCCTTGCGGCCCTGCGGCAGCACCAGCGAGGCTTCGAGGTTGCCGAAGGCGGTGTCGCCGTTGCGCGGCTTGACGCCGAGCGCGAACCAGTCGCTGGCCTTCATGCCCGGCTGCAGGCCGGTCTTTTCCCAGGGGAGTTGCTCGGGAACGCTGACTTCCTGGATTACCGGCTGGCCAGCCTTGTAGCCGAGGCTCTGGATGAACTTGGCGGCGGTCAGGATCGCGTCGGGCGAGCTCTTCTTCAGGTTGACGTGGCCGTCGCCGTCGCCATCGACGCCATAGGCGATGATGTCTTCCGGCAGCATCTGCACCTGGCCGATCTCGCCGGCCCAGGCGCCTGTCGTCGTCGCCGGGTCGAGGTCGCCGTGCTGGACCATCTCGATCGCCGCGATCAGCTGCGGGCGGAACATCTCTGGACGGCGGCAGTCGTGGGACAGCGTCACCAGCGCGTCGCGGGTGTTGAAGTCGCCCTGGACGGCGCCGAAGTCGGTCTCCATCGCCCAGAAGGCGGTGATGACCGGGGCCGGCACGCCGAATTCGTTCTCTGCGCGAGCAAAGACGTCAGCATATTCCTTCATCTTCTGCTGGCCGATATCGAGGCGCGACTTGCTGACGGTGCGTTTGGAGAATTCGGTGAAGGTCTGCTTGAAGACGCCCTGGGTGCGGTCGCGGCTGAGCACCTTTTCATTGATGGCGGCACCGGCGAGCGCCCGGTCAGCGACATCGGCCGGAACGCCCTTGGCGACCGCTTCGGCCTTCACGCCCTGAAGGAAGGTTGCGAGATCGCCACCGCAGGCAACGGCCGTGGATGCCGTCTTCGCGCCTGTCGAGGCTGCGGTCTGGGCGGCGGCGGCCGAGGCGGTCAGCGCCAGAAGAGCGACGGAGGCAAGCGCGCGCCGGGCTGTGCGGGTCATCATGAAATTCCTTTCTTTGCCGTGGGGCGCCTTGCACCACCACGGGCAATCAAATCGCTGCGAAATCTGCCGTTGCTCTCTCAGAGCATTATGACCGAAAGAAGAAAATGGGTCTTCCTGCCGCACCTGTCGGCAGGAATGTCAGTTCTGCTTCGGCTGCGAGACCGCTGCGACCCAGTTCTTCCAGTTTTTCGCCGAGCCGGCGAAGACATTGATATCGGTGGCGCCGTCGATGCCGGGGATGACCCCGGTGCTGGTATATTGCCAGAACGCCCAGCGGCGCTCGACGTAGACCTCACCCGGATGCTTGGCGACCGAGCGCACCCAGAAGTGATGTTCCTTGAACTGGTCGACGAGATTGTCGCGGTGGAAGTCGACCGAGGTGTAGATGATCGGGCGCTTGCCGTAATGGGCTTCGAGCCGGTCCATGAAGCGCTTCATCTCGACGCGCACTTCGTCCGGCGTCGGGCGATGGCGGCAGGTCTTCGATTCGCCGTTCCACTCGACGTCGAGAACCGGCGGCAGATAGACCGCGCTCTTCGGCACGTTGGCGATGAACCAATCGGCCTGGTCGTCGGCGGTCGAGCAGAAATAGTAGAAGTGATAGGGCGCATAAGGGATGCCGGCGGCCCGTGCCTTCTGCCAGTATTCGGGAAAGCGGGTATCGACCCGGTCCTTGCCTTCCGTCGCCTTGATGAAGGCGAAGGAGACGCCCGAGTTCTTCACCTTCATCCAGTCGATATCGCCATTCCATTTCGAAACGTCGATGCCGTGGATATTGTGGTGCTGCGGGGTCCGGTCGCCGAAGTTCTGCGGGTCCGTATCGTGGAAGCGCGGCGGGATCGATGCCGTCTGCATCAGGTCATAGTCGGTCGACGAGCAGCCGGAAAGAAGGGTGGCAAGCGGCAAGAGAGCCAGGAGAAGCCGGCGCATGATTTTCCTGTCTAGAGACGATCGATGATCCTGCCTCACACGATGGCTTCCTGTCGGTGATTTCCCCAGTGAGGCGTGAACCCCATTTTCACCATATCATCGTAAAAATTGAGTTAGCTCAAGCGGGAATTGCGGACGGCAGAAAAGCGCAAAAGCGCCGAAAACCAGGCGGTTTCGGCGCTTGCCGGAATGGCTGCCCTCAGGCGGGATGCAAAACCTTTGTGTAAACCGCCTGCCGCTCAGGCGGCGATCGCCACGGAAGGGCGGTGATAGACGGCGAGCCAGGCATAGCCGCGGCCGATCGTGCGCCGCTCGAGATCGGCGCCATTTTCGCGGGCTTTCTCGCGTAACACGTCGAACAGCCGCTCGCGCGGCGTCACGTGGAAGCGGTTGAGCCAGCCGTGCAGCGCCCGGCGGAAGCTCGTCGGCAGGCGTTCCTGCTGGCCGAAATCGGCAATGTGCAGCGAGCCGCCCGGATTAAGCGCTGCGATCGCCGCGTCGATCGCCTTCTGCCAGTCGGGGATCATCGACAGCGAGTAGGAGATGACGATGTGATCGAAACCCCTTTCGCCGAAGATCGCCGGGTCGAAGTCCGTTGCGTCGGCGACATGCAGCGTGGCGCGCCTGTTGCCGCCACGGTTGAGCTTCGCGCCGGCCGAGGTCAGCATTTCCTGGGATATGTCGAGCCCGAACAGGCGGGCCGACGGGAAACAGCGGCCGATCAGCGCCAGATTGCGGCCGGTGCCGCAGCCGACCTCAAGCACCGAGGCACCGGAGGCCGGGTTCATGTCGCGGATCAGCGTGTCGCGGCCGAAGAGGTAGTACTTCCGCGTGAGATCGTAGAAGTGCCGCTGATAGCGGTACATATGGTCCATGCGCCGCGCGTGGGAGATCCCGGCCTGTTGCACGTCTCAGCCCTTCCTGCGGTAGATGTGGAAGCCGCCATAGATGGCGGAGCGGTCTTCGGCGCCGAGCCGTAGCGAGGTTTCGGCATCGTAGTGCCACTGGTCGAGCAGGGCCGGGGAGACACGGCCGGGCAGGATGCTGTCTTCCGCCGCGGTGCGGAAGATCACCACTGCGCCCTCATCCGCCGTGCGGGTGATCTCGGTCCAGAGGTCGTTCAGCTGCTGGTCGGTCATCCAGTCCTGCGCGTCGAGCAGGATATAGCGGTCGACCGAGCCGGCGGATTTGCCGGCGAGAAGCTCGGTGAAGCTTGCGTGATGCACCTCGACGCGCTCGGCATTGTTGCGGATCGCCTCATAGGCGCCGGCGTCGAGATAGGGCGGCAGGTCGCCTTCATGCGGCAGCGGGTAGCGGCGGCCGAAGGCCTGCCAGGCGAAGTAGTTTTCGCGCAGCGGGAAGTGACAGGTGAGCTTCTCCAGGCGATGGCGCAGAACGGCGGCGAGCGACTTTTCGGCACTCAGGCTTGCGAGCTCGTCGAACTGCTGCGGCGGAATGCCGAGGCCGAAGAGCGAGCTCTTGCGCCCGGTGATCCAGCGGATGACGGGACGATCGAAGAGCGGTGCCAGGCGCTCGTCGAAGAACTGTCGCTGTTCACGCATGGAGCGCGCCTGGACGAAGTCCTCCGGATTGACCCCGTGCAGGCGGGCAAGCAGGTGGCTGGCTGCAATGAAGCGGCCGAGCAGACCGGTGCGGTAGATATTGCGGCCAAAGACGCCGATACGCCGGCGACCGGTCATGTCGCGGCCGGTCCAGTAGCTGCGCGTCGCTGTATCAAGCTTCGGCGCGAGGAAAAGATCGAAAGCCTGGACGTTGGTCGTCGTGCCCTGGATCGCCAGGAAGCGCGTGACATCCTTGTGGCTCGGCAGATGGCGGAAGGCTGCGAGCTTCAGGCGGTTGAGCGCGATATGGTGCGGGTTGAGGTCGACGACGTCTATTTTCCGTGGGCCGGCCGACAGATAGGTCAGCATGTTGCAGCCGCCGGAGCCGATGGTGACGATCCGGCTTTCCGGGGTCAGTTGCATCGCCTCCATGTCGACGATCGGATCTTCCCAGATCTGCGGATAGACGAGGCCCGAAAAGAGCAGGCCGAACAGACGTTCCGAGAAGCCTGCGAGGGAGAGGGTCTTGTGCTGGAGCAGGGCGTTTTTCAGCTTCGGATTTTTTCTGCCAAAGCCAACGTCGGAAGCGATTTCATTCATCTCAGACGGTCATCCAGTTGAAACTTAGGCGCTTCTAAAGTGACTCGGCTACACTTTGATGACGGGCTTTCTCACAGGGCCGGGGCGGTCTCCGGAACGCAAATCTACAATTTTTCACCCATAAGAATTCATTAAACCCTGACGTGCTAGCACCGCCTTACATACGGGGGGCGTCGACATGATGTTAGGTACGTTTCTGCCGAAGCCCGAGCAGCGATTTGCGGCTGCCGGCGCGGCATTGGGGGCTCTGGTTTCTGTGGCGTGGCTTGCCAGCGGAACCGCTCTTCCCGACCAGATGGCGCCGCATTGGGACGTCCCTGCCGTTATGGCGGCCGGCGCCATGCCTTTCATCCTCGGCGGCTCCTTCTATCGCTGGCGCCACTCGCGCCGGCTCGAGCTGGAGCTGCGTGCCGCGCGGCGCGCCGAGCGTCGCCTGCGCAACGAAGTCCATCGCGACAAGCTGACTGGGCTTGCAAACCGCGCTGCGCTCGAGGCCGATATCAGCCAGGCACTCAGCGCAGAAGGTGCCGCGTTTGCGCGCAACGCCTTGCTTCTTCTCGATCTCGATCGCTTCAAGGTGATCAACGACACGCTGGGACATGACGCCGGCGACCGGTTGCTGGCTCTGTTCGGCGCCCGGCTCAGGCGTGCCTTTGCCGGCGAGGCAACGGTCTACCGCCTCGGTGGTGACGAGTTCGTGCTTGCGGCTGCGTGTGCGCCGTCTCAAGCCGATGCGGAAATGCTCGCAACGCGGGTGGAAAAGCTGTTCGAAGCGCCGTTCGATCTCGGGGAAACGCGCATCGCTTCAGGCTGCAGCATCGGCATCGCCTTCATCGAGCGGTCGGACAAATCGACATCCGACGTGTTGAAAAGGGCGGACCTGGCGCTTTACGAAGCCAAGGCGATCAGCGGCAACAGTCATGCCTTCCACTCGGAAACCCTGAGCCATGCCGTGCGGCAGCGGGCGGAAGCCGAGCGCGATCTTACGCGCGGTTTCGAGGCAGAGGAGTTTTTTCTCGCATTCCTGCCGATCCTCGGCATCGAAAGCGGCTCCATCGGTGGGTTCCAGGCGCTGCTGCGCTGGCGGCATCCGCATCTCGGCGTCATCGGCGCGGAAACGTTCGAGCCGCCGGAGCAGAGCGCGACTACGCTGGCGCTTGGCGCCTGGGCGCTTCAGTCTGCCTGCAGGCAGGCGGCTGGCTGGTCTTTCCCGAAGGGGCTGACGATTGCGCCCTTCGTCTCGCAACTGCGCGACCGCGATTTCGTCACGCAGGTGGAGCGGTGCCTTTCGGATGCCGGCCTTTCGCCGGAACGCCTGACGATCGAGGTCGCCGAGGGCGTCTCGACGGACGATCTCGTCATCGTCACCGAAAACTTGCGGGGGCTGCGCGCGCTCGGCGTTCGCGTCGCGCTTGGCGGCGGCTCCGCCTCGTCGCTGCCCCTGAACCAGATCTCCGACGTGCGTGGCGTTGCTCGCTTGCCTGATCAAGACAGGACAGGTGCTGCGGCTTTCGATCGCCGTCAGCGGTGTCGAGAAGGAGAGCGAGGCGGATTGCGCGCGGGCCTGTGGCGCTGCCGAGATCCGAGGCCCCTGGGTTTCGCCTGTTATGGCCGACGTGTCGGTGCTCGTCGGCGACGGTGAAGCGGGAGAGGCGCGCCTCTCTGCGGGTGCGTGAGCGAGAGCTCGAAGCGCTGCACTTTTTTCGACTGTTTGTGCGTTTTTCCAATATGAAAAGTTGAGGCGGCCGGGGCTTTCCCTTGCGGCAAAATGCTGGTTCTCTTTGCGCATCAGGCCGGAGGATCGCATGAGACGTTTGTTGAAGATTTCGGGTGCCGTGCTGGCGCTCATCGTCGTCGGTCTGTTCGGTTGGCTTGCGCTGGCGCCGCCGGAACTGCTGAAGGTCGGCGACGGCTATGCGGCAAAAATCGTCTGTTCCAACGTCTTCATCGCCGGGCGCGATGCCCAGGCTGTGCTCGCCGATGACGTGCAGGCCCCCGGCCATCCGTTGCTCAAGCTGGTGCGCGTCGATGTCGACAAAGAGAAACAGGTGGTGACGGCACGCATCCTTGGTTTTGCCGCCCCCGGTTATGCGGCCTATCGTCCGGGTGCCGGCTGCGCCAGCCTGCCGGACGGCGATGCCGCGGCTCTGGCACCGATCGAAACGAAAACCGCCGCTTCAGCGCCCGTGCCGGGTGTGGCCTGGCCCGAAGGCGAGGGGGCCGTGATCGAGCCGGCCTTGCAGAAGCTCGTCGAGGACGCTGACCTTGCCGGGCCGGGCATGCGGGCGATCGCTGTGATCCACGACGGCCAACTGGTGGCGGAAACCTATGGCCAGGGTTTCGACCGTTCGACGCCGTTGCTCGGCTGGTCGATGACCAAGTCGGTGACGGCGGCGCTGATTGGCCTCAGGATTGCAGAAGGGCGCATGGACGTGTCGCAGGGCGACCTGCTGCCGGAATGGGCCGGGGACGACCGGGCGGGCATCACGCTTGCGGACCTGATGGGGATGCAGAGCGGACTTGCCTTCAACGAGAATTATGGCGCCGTCACCGACGTGACGCGCATGCTCTATCTGGAAAGGGACATGGCGGGTTTTGCCGCGACGCGGACGTTGGGTGCAAAGCCCGGCACGAACTTCAGCTATTCCAGCGGCACCAGCACGCTGCTGTCGCGGATCTGGATGCGCACCTTCGACGATCCGACGGCAGCGCTTGCCTTTCCCTATGACGCTTTGTTTGCGCCGCTCGGTATGACAAGCGCCGTCCTGGAGACGGACGAGAGCGGCACCTTCGTCGGTTCCTCCTACATGTATGCGACGACACAGGACTGGGCGCGGTTCGCACAGCTCCTGCTGCAGGACGGTGTCTGGAAGGGAAGGGCGATGCTGCCGAAGGACTATGTCGCCTTCATGCGCACGCCGACCAAGGCATCGGGAGGCAAATACGGCCAGGGCCAGGTATGGCTGGAGGAAAACGGCGCGCGGGCGGGAACGGGCAGTTTCCCGGCAGATGCCTTCTGGATGCTCGGGCATGACGGCCAGGCGATCATGCTGGTGCCTTCGCTGAAGCTGGCGGTCGTGCGGCTGGGGCTTACGCCTTCGCGGCTCGGCTATGACGTGCAGAAGCTCAACGCCAAAGTAATAGAGGCGCTCGATTGAGCGCCTCGTAGGGATATTCCAGAGCCGTCGAGAAGCAGCTTCGCTTCGGGCAAGCCGGGGGGGGCCGGCTTACTTCATGCCGAGCTCTTCGAGCAGGCCCTTGCGCTTGGCGTGATAGTAATAGCCGCTGGCATAGAGCTTGACTGCGCTGTCATGCTGGTTGTCGGCCACCATCCAGGCGCCGTGCAGATACTTGGTCGCGTATTTGAGGTTGGTTTCGGCGTCGAACAGACCTTCCGCCGGACCGTCATAGCCGAGACCCTTGGCGGTGTTGTAGCGGATCTGCATCAGGCCGTAATTGCCCTTGCTGTAGGCGCGCGGATTGTAATTGCTCTCGCGCTTGACGACGCGGTGCACCAGTTCCACCGGAATGCCGTTGAGATCGGCATAGTACTTGATCATCTTGTCGAGTTCGGGACGCGAGCTCGTCGGCGTCTTGGTGAACTTCATCGAATCCGGGATGACGTTGGCGACTGCGGCCACCGTCGAGCCGATGACGCCGGTCTTCGGGCGCTCGGTCGGAACGATCATGCGGTTGGCGACCAGAGTTTCGAGGCCGACCGGTTCGCCGGTGTCGAAGTCCGATTCCATCGCGGCTGCAACTGCGAGCGTCGAGACCGGCAGGTCCTGGACGCGAGCGGTCTTGGTTGCCGTCGGCGAGAGGGCGGCGGATGCCACCTGAGTGGAATCGGCGGGCGAGGGGGCTTCCGCAGCGGCAATCGCCGCGCTGGCGCCGGTCTGCGTCGTCGGGGCAACCATGGCAAGCGCCATGGTGTCGCCCGGCTTGGCCGCGGGGACCGCGACCAGTGCGGGTGCTGCTTCTGCACCCTGTGCCAGATCGGTCGCGACGACCCCAGCGGTCTGAGCCGTCAAGGCCGCGCTCGTTGCGGTAGCGGCGCCGTCGGGCGTCGGCAGTGCATAGGCGGTCATTTCGGTGCCGGGCTTTGCGAGGGGCGTAACCGTCTGCACGGCCGTGAGGTCTGCCAGCGACGTGTGCTCTACCGTTGAGCATCCCGAGACGATGGTCGCCGACAACAAAGCTGCCACGCCAAACGTCTGTTTGGAAAGGGAAATACGGTAATTCGCCATTCTGTCACTTTCGTGCTTCTGGGCCCCGTAGCCCCTGCAAATCAGCGGTTGCCAGCCGCCAAGCGTGAATCTCCATTAACCTATGAGGCTGGCGGCGGCAAGCGTGGGGTCGAATTTCAGGCCGTGGCCCGCTTCATCGTGGCCGTCAAAAGCCCGGCGCCGATCAGCATGGAGCCGCCGGCGCGGTTGACGATCCGCCGCACATTCGGCTTGGAAATCGTGCTGCGGGCGGCGGTCGCAAGGGCTGCATAGAGGCTGGCATTGAGGATCGCGAGCGTGAGGAACGTCAGCTCGAAAATCGCCATCTGGGTAAAGAGCGGCTGGCTGAGATCGAGGAACTGCGGCAGGAAGGCGACGAAGAAGACGATGCTCTTCGGGTTCAGTGCAGTCACCGCATAGGTATGAAAGAAGATGCGAAGCGGGCGTTCCGTCGACGTGGTTTCGAGGTCGGCGTCGCCGCCGGCGGCCACCGGCGCGCGCCAGAGCTTGATGCCGAGCCAGATAAGATAGGCAGCGCCCACCCATTTCAAGACGGTGAAGATGGCGGCAGAGGTGGCAAGCAGGGCGCCGAGGCCGAGCATGGAGGCGGTCATGGCGGTGAAATCGCCGAGCGCCACGCCGGCGACCGTCGCGCCCGCCGTCTTGCGGCCATGGCCGAGCGCGTAGGAAATGACGAGGAGAATGGTGGGGCCGGGGATGGCGAGCAGCACGGCCGAGGCCGCGGCAAAGGCAAACCAGTGTTCGAACGACATGAAAAAGCTCCGCGCTAAAGGTGGTGTTCGGCAATCAATTCGCCGAGCCAGCCACGGAAACGCGGAGCCGTCAACGTCTAATCAAGCGTTGTCGGCGGGTGGCATACCCACCCGCCGGCAAGTGTCGGTCAGTGCTTCTGGGCCTTCCACTTCTGGCCGATGACATCCATCACCTCGCCGAACCACTTGGTGGAGGTATCGAACTGCTTGCCGCCCTTGATGCGCGGGAATTCGATGGTGCGCAGCTTGCCGCCCTGGTCTTCGTCGTGACCGGTGACGCCCGAGACCTTGTTGAGGGCGCTTTCGACGGCAAGGTCGACCATGCCCTGGATCAGGCGCAGGTCGTCGCCGTTGGCCGGGGCCGAGCGGGCGTAGTAGCCAGATTTCTGCACCATCGAGCGTTCGGCGCCGAGAAGGGCTGCAAACTGCTTGGAGAACCAGTTGCCGACATTGATCGTGTCGATCTTCACGTGGCCGAAGGCATCACGCTTGATGGTCTCGCCGGCTGCTTCCCGCTCGGCGACGATGGCGTCGAGGCAGGCGCCTTCACTGACGAACAGCGTCACGAAGCCGGTGCGGTCCATAACCTTGCGCAGGCGATCGGCTTCGCCCTGCAGGTCGAACTTCATCTCAGGCAGATAGAGGCCGTCGATGTTCTTCATCTGGCGGTTCATCATGAAGCCGTCGACGAATTCCTTGTCGTCGGTCATCTGGATATAGGAGCGGGCGGTGGCTGCCGTCAGCCAGCCGCTATGGCGGCCCATGACTTCATGGACGACGAGCGTGCGCGGGGCGGCACTCTGTTCGTTGCTGACATTGTCGAAGAAGCGGGCGCCGTATTCGGCAGCCGTCCAGGCGCCGAGCGTCTGGCGGATCGGAACGACGTCGTTGTCGACGGTCTTCGGCAGGCCGACCACGGTCAGGTCGTAGCCGTTGGCGCCGAGATAGGCGGCAAGGTCGGCAGCGGTCGTGTTGGTGTCGTCGCCGCCGATGGTGTGCAGGATCGAAATGCCGTCCTTGGCAAGGCGCTCGGCTGCGACGCGCAGCGGGTTTTCGCCTTCCTTGACCAGGCCGCGCTTAACGCAGTCGGCGGCGTTGGTGAGCTTGACGCGGCTGTTGCCGATCGGCGAGCCGCCATGGCGATGCAGGATATGGGCCTTTTCGCGCATGTCGCGCGTAATTTCGATCTGGTCTCCAAGGAGTACGCCCTGGTAGCCCGAGCGATACGCGACCAGCTCATATTCGGGTGCTACGTCCGTATAGCGCTCGATCAGTCCTCCAACGGCCGATGACAGACAGGGCGCGAGCCCGCCGGCCGTCAGCATTGCGACTTTTTTCTTGGCCATGTTTCCTCCTCGGGACTTTGGCATGCGATGGGTGCGGCCTCCATAGCGCAAATCAGATGGAATTTAAATGACGGGCCTGTGGATGTTGTGTCGAGGCTGCGCGAGAACGGCCGCCGGGCGCCGTCGGAAACGCGGGGCGGGCTCGGTGTCGCGCCGATTGTCGCAGCCGGAGGAGCGCAATCGGGCGGCGCGGCCTTCGCGGCCGGTGCATTTGGCGTGTTTTTCGGCATAAATTCGCCGCTTCGGATCGCTAGGTTGTTCCCAAGGGAACAGCTTTCCGTCTACCAGCTGTCGCAAGTTCCAATCGATGGATTGACAATAGTGAGGTGCCATCACAAATTCGTCATCCTCGTGGTTCGGACCGTCCCACCGCTTGCAATTTGCCACCACACAAGTCCATGCTATACGCTGGAGAGACAGGGATTCTCGCATGTCATTCTGGGACAGCCTCCTCAAAATCGTTACCGCCACCGGCAATGCGCTTGCCGGTGTGGTCGAGGCCGTGCGTACCCTGTTTGAGGGCGACCCGGAGACACGGCGCAAGGTTGCCTTCTCCGTCGCGATGATCGCGCTTTCGGCCAAGATGGCCAAGGCCGACGGCATCGTCAGCGAGGCCGAGGTCGCCGCCTTCCGCGACATCTTCCAGTTCCCGCCCGACCAGGCGCAGAACGTCGCGCGTCTCTATAATCTGGCGCGCCAGGACGTCGCCGGCTACGAGGCCTATGCGGAGAAGATGGCGTCGCTGTGTTCGTCCTGCGAAGAAAACTGCCCGATCCTCGAGGATATCGTCGACGGCCTGTTCCACATCGCCAAGTCCGACGGTGCAGTTCATGAGCGCGAACTGGCGTTCCTGGTGCGGGTCGCCGAGATCTTCGGCATGGACGAGGCGCATTTCGAGCTCATCATGGCCCGCCATGTGCACGGAGACGGTCGCGACCCCTATCAGGTGCTCGGCGTTTCGCGTAAGGATGATTTCGCCGACATCCGCAAGCGCTACCGTGTGCTGGTTTCCGAAAACCACCCGGATATGCTGGTGGCGCGCGGCGTACCGCAAGAATTCCACGCGATCGCCAATGATCGCATGGCGGCGCTGAACGCCGCCTATGAGGCGATCGAGAAAGAACGCCGAGCTGCATGACTTCGAAATACTGCGACTATCCGGGGGCTCGCTTCATGCCGTCGCCCAATTTTGGCGACCGCGCCGACAGGCGGGCACCGGATATGATCGTGCTGCACTACACCGGCATGGCAACGGGCGCTTCGGCGCTCGAATGGCTTTGTCGCGAAGAGAGCCAGGTTTCCAGCCATTATTTCGTTCATGAGGACGGACGCGTCGACCAGCTCGTGCCTGAGACGCTGCGTGCCTGGCACGCGGGCAAGAGCTACTGGAAGGGCGAGACCGACATCAACTCCTGTTCGATCGGTATCGAGATCGCCAACCCGGGCCACCCCGGCGGGTTGCCGGATTTCCCGAAGAAGCAGATCGATGCGGTCGTCGAATTGTGTCGGGACTGTGGCCAGCGGTGGTCGATCGCCCCGGAAAGGGTGCTGGCGCACAGCGATATCGCCCCCATTCGCAAGGTTGATCCGGGAGAAAAATTTCCCTGGCATGTTCTTCACCGCGAAGGGGTCGGGCACTGGGTCGAGCCGGCTCCGATCGGCGGCGGGCGCTTCTTTCAGCGCGGCGACCGCGGTCAGCCGGTAGAGGCCATCCAGTCGATGCTGTCGCTCTATGGCTACGGCATTGAAGTGACTGGTGATTTCTGCGAAAAAACCGAGGGCGCCATCGCCGCGTTCCAAAGGCATTTCCGGCAACAGAGGGTAGACGGCATCGCCGACATCTCAACCCTCGATACGCTCCATCGCCTGCTTTCCGGGCTGCCGCAATTTGTCGCCTGACGCGGAAGAATTTTTCGTCTCGAAGCCTGTTTTCCGGATGTTCGTGGCATGTTTTTTTAGCTTTGCCACATGTTTACCATGATGCGCCGTTCATTTCCCGCTCATTGAAACTGCAGGAACTTCGGGGCGCAACGCTCACGTCCTGTGAATGAAACGATCGGGACGTGAGGCTCGAAGCGGGGTGCGCTTCGGTCCAATCCCCAGACCGGAGAATTCAAACTACATGAGAATATCGTCTGTTGCTGCGGTGGCGGCATGCCTTGGCATGTTCTTCGCCGGGATGGGTACGTCGTATGCGGGGAATGTCGACAAGACCATCAAGACCTCTTCCATCCCGACCGTCACCCGGACCACAGGCTTCCCGAAACCGGACCTTCCGCAGAACGTTCAGTATACGGCCCTGATCAAGAGCTATGCGAAGCAGTACGGCGTTCCCGTCGATCTGGCGCATGCGGTCGTCAAGGTCGAAAGCAACTTCAATCCGAAGGCACGCGGCAGCGCCGGCGAGATCGGCCTGATGCAGATCAAGCCCGCCACGGCGCGCATGATGGGCTATTCGGGCTCCTCCAAGGGTCTCTACGACCCGGAAACCAACATCAAGTTCGGCATGAAGTATCTCGCCATGGCGCATGAGCTTTCGGGCGGCACCACCTGCGGCACGATCCTCAAGTACAATGCCGGCCATGGCGCCAAGCGCATGAACCCGGTTTCCAAGCGCTATTGCGGCAAGGTCCAGGACATCATCGACTAGAACGCAGTGGGTTCCAGCGAACGCACGAGGGGCGCCTTGGCATCCCTATTCTAGAGCATCTGGCCGCCTCGGTGTTTCCACCTGAGGGCGGAATGCTCTAGTCCCTGACAGGCGTGGGTGATCCATTTGCCCACGCGACGAGAGAGCATCGTCCGCCGGCCACGCGGCAATGGCGGATGCTCCAGCCGGACAGGTCTCGCGTTCCGGCGCACCAATTAAATCCTTGAGTGGTGGTGCCCTATCAGCACCGATATGCTACCTCCTTCCGTGTCAGCGGAGCGGGGATGAGCATGTCGGAAAGCTTTGATTTCATTGTCGTCGGCAAGGGCATGATGGGCGCTGCGGCTGCCCGGCACCTGGCGCTCTCGGGTGCTGGCGTCGCGCTCGTCGGTCCTGACGAGCCGACCGATTGGGCCAGTCATTCCGGCGTCTTTTCCAGCCACTACGACAATGCCCGCATCACCCGCACGATCGACGACGACCCCGTCTGGGCGCGTCTCGCCCGTCGCTCGATCGAGCGCTACGACGAGATCGAACGCGAAAGCGGCATCCGGTTTTATCACGAGGTCGGCTGCTTGATGGCGGGGCCAGCGCCGGGCTCGAGCTACGACTATATCGAGCAGGTGGAAAAGGCGCGGGATGCGCTCGGCGTCGAAGCGCCGCTCTATGACAGCGAGGCGCTGTCGCGGCGCTTTCCCTGGTTCCGTTTTCCCGAGGGCACGGCCGGCGTTTATGAGCGCCTTGGCGCCGGCTACATCAATCCACGCGCGCTCGTTGCGGCGCAGGTCATTTGTGCCGAGAAGGCCGGCGCACGGATCGTGCGCGACGAGGTCGGCGCCGTCTCCGAAGCGGACGATCGCGTTGTCGTCACGACGGTCTCGGGCATGCGCCTGGAAGCGGGCCGGGTCATCGTTGCGGCCGGCGGATTTTCCCTGTCCGACAAACTGCTGCCGCGGCCGATCGACTTGACGGTCAAGGCTCGCACGGTGCTGTTCGCGGAGGTGGCGGCGAGCGAGCTGCCTGACTTCGAGGGCATGCCCTCGCTGATCGGTGCAGCACCCGAGCAGGAGAAGAGCTACTACCTGCTGCCGCCGGTCGGCTATGCCGACGGCAGGACCTATATCAAGATCGGCGGCGATCCGACCGACAGGATCCTGGGTGACGAGCCGGCGATACGGCACTGGTTCCGCGGACCGGGCGGTGCCGCGGCGGCCGAGCATCTGCGTCGGCTGCTGGCCGAGGTGATGCCTGACTTCCGGCCGGTCTCCACCCGCTTTTCACCCTGTGTCACCTCGTTTACCCGCGACGGGCTGCCCTATATCGGCTTTGCCGAGGGCGACCGCATCGCCGTCGTCACCGGCGGCAACGGCCAGGCGGCAAAAAGCTCCGACGAGATCGGCAGGCTCGGCGCTGTCCTTGTGCAAAATGGCCGGCTCGATGAGCCCGAATACGACGCCGACTTCGCGGTCGCCTTTCGCTAGGTGCGGCGGCATCCACCCGGTCTCGGCCGATCTGCCCTGTTGGCAGCTTGAAAAACACTGCCGTTTTTTCTGGCGCCGGGCGGGGGCTTGCGTTAAGGAGCGCCTGCCAGTTGGCCGGGCAGCCGCTCTCCGCAAGTGCCGAAAGGCCGCGGGGGGAGGAAAGTCCGGGCTCCACGGAAGCACGGTGCCGGATAACGTCCGGCGAGGGTGACCTCAGGGAAAGTGCCACAGAAAGCAAACCGCTCCGCTTGCGGAGTAAGGGTGAAAGGGTGGGGTAAGAGCCCACCGCGGACATGGCGACATGGACGGCACGGCAAACCCCACCGGGAGCAAGACCGAATAGGGATGACGCGGACGCGCAAGCGCCCAGCCTGTTTCCGGGCCAGTCATCCGGGTGGGTTGCAAGAGGCTGCGTGCAAACGTAGTCCCAGATGAATGGCTGCCACGTTCCGTTGCCTTCGGGTGGCGGGGCCATACAGAACCCGGCTTACAGGCCAACTGGCGATTTTTTTCTCTCTCTCTCTCTCTCTCTCTCTCTCTCTCTCTCAATGCGGGCCGAACGGTTCAGCGCGCGCGGATCGCGCCTTGCAAACCGGGCTGATCCGCATGCCATTTTTGCGGCTGGCAGCGGTGCAGGTTTAGGCGGTTTTGTCGTTGCCGCCGTGCATTCTTCTCTTGCGATGACGCGCAAGGGCCTCTGCACAACGGTGTGTCTGCGCTTTTTCTCACATTCTGATTTTTCAACGATTTGAAGCCGTTCGACCGTCGCATTCCCGCACGGTGGGGGTCTCTTCGTAACCCTTCGTTAAACTTAACAACCTATCAATATTTGATCAGCCCGACGGCTGTTTATGATCCATTCCCATTGACGCCCATATGGTCCCATGATATCCCATAATGGCACTGCGCAGGGGCTGCTTCGCGGCCCAATATCGCAAGATTCCAATGCCTTCCGGCTTCGGAGGGTGGTCGGACATTCCACTGTTCGGCGGGGCTGTCTTGCGTGCGGAGTGACGTGTTCTCGCGGGTCGATGATCGTGGCCCGTCAGTCTTGGGCGGCCGTTTCGCGTTATGAACCGCTTCTTGTCACATGCCACCAATCGGATCGATGCGAAGGGGCGGGTCTCTGTTCCCTCGGCGTTTCGCTCCGTGCTGTCGGATGGGGGCGTTCGGGAGCTATACTGTTTTCAGGATTTCGTCTTTCCGGCGATCAGCGTCGGCGGGCCGGAGCTCCTGGATCGGTTCGAGAGGCAGATGGCGGCCGAGGATCCATTTTCTCCGGAAGCCAACGAGATGTCGCTGCTGGTTCACGGGGGTGGCGTCTTTGTGAAGCTCGATCCGGAAGGTCGGCTGATGATGACGGATTTTATCCGCGACTTCACCGGCATCTCGACCGACGTGATGTTCGTCGGGCGGGGCGATTATTTTCAGCTCTGGGAGCCGCAGGCCTTTCAAAAGGCGCAGGCGGCGGCCCGGGAAGGGCGCAAGTCACGGGGGTTGCGTCCAGAATAGAATGGAGAGAGGGAATGGTGACGGATCAAGGCGGAGGTGTTTCTGAAGCCGAAGGCGGACCGGTTCGTCACATTCCCGTTCTCTTGCCCGAGGTGCTTGCGGCTCTCGAGCCCGCGCCCGGCAAGGTCATCCTCGATGGCACCTTCGGTGCCGGTGGCTACAGCTCCGCAATCCTCAAGGCAGGTGCCGACGTGATCGCGCTCGATCGCGACCCGACGGCGATTGCCGCAGGGCAGGCGCAGGTCGCCGAGTGGGGCGGCCGGCTGAAGCTCGTTCATGCACAGTTCTCCGATCTTGCTGCCCATGCGCCCGAAGGCGGGCTCGATGGCGTCGTGCTCGACATCGGCGTTTCCTCCATGCAGATCGACGAGGCCGAGCGCGGCTTCTCCTTCCAGAAGAAGGGGCCGCTCGACATGCGCATGTCGGCTTCGGGCGTTTCGGCGGCCGATGTCGTCAATCGTGCCAAGGTCTCTGATCTCATCCGCATCTTCGGCTTTCTCGGTGAAGAGAAGCAGGCCGGCCGCATCGCGCGTGCGATCGAGAAGCGCCGGGCCGAACAGCCCTTCGAAACGACCCGCGATCTTGCCGGCCTGATCGAGGTGGTGACGCCGCGCAAGGCCAAGGACAAGATCCACCCCGCCACCCGCGTCTTCCAGGCGCTGCGCATCTTCGTCAACGACGAGCTCGGCGAACTGGCAGAGGCGCTGTTTGCGGCCGAGCGAGCGCTGAAACCCGGCGGCCGTCTTGTCGTCGTCACCTTCCATTCGCTCGAAGACCGCATCGTCAAGGCCTTCTTCCAAGACCGCTCCGGCAAGGCCAGCGGCTCGCGTCACCTGCCGATGGTGTACGCGCGTGCCGCAACCTTCACGCCAGTTGGCAAGCCTATGGTGGCAGCCAGCGAGGAAGAAGCGTCCCTCAATCCGCGCGCCCGCTCTGCCAAGCTTCGCGCCGGTATCCGCACGCAAGCCGCGTCGCCGGGAAACGATCTGTCCATTTTCAATCTGCCGGAACTGGCAAGCCTTGCACGGCTGGGGGGCTGACGAGACATGCTTCGAACGTTCGATATCGTTCTGATCGTCGTCATGACGGCCGCGGCCACGGTGACCTATACGATCAAGCACCGCGCCGAAAACAAGCTTGAGGAAGTCCGCAAGCTCGACGTGGCGATCAAGCTCGAGGAAGACACGATCGACCTGCTGCGGGCCGACTGGGCGCTTCTGACCCAACCGAACCGCCTGGAGCGCCTCGTCGGTGCCTTCGGAGCCGACCTGCAACTCGTGCCGACCCCCTCGACACAGCTCGCCCAGCCGCAGGAACTGCCGATGCTGAAGGCCGATCTGCCCGTGCCCGAGGACAAGTCGGCCAAGGATGGCATCGCTGCCATCATCGAAAAGACCGATAAGATCGCAACTGGCTCGGTGGCGCGCTGATGTCGTTTCTCTCCCGCATCATGGTGTTGAAAAGCAAGGCGCACTTCTCGGCGGGCGGCAACAACCGACCGGCTGAAAGCGGCGTCAACGTCACCTTCCAGGGGACGCGCAAGAAGACCACGAACCAGGCGAAGAACCGCGTCGCCATCGTGATCGCCAGCTTCGGCATCGTCTATGCCGTCATCGGCGGCCGCCTGGTGCAATACGGCATGGCGGCACCCGAAACCGTTTCCAGCATCGGCCGGGCCGACAACCTGATGGCGTCGCGCCCCGACATTCTCGACCGCAACGGCGAGATCCTCGCGACCGACATCCGCACCGTCTCGCTCTATGCCGAACCGCACAAGATCGTCGATGCCGACGAAGCGGTCGAGCGGCTGTCGACGGTGCTGCCCGACATCAACGCCCGCGAAATCTACAACAAGCTCAAGTCGAAATCGCGCTTCCAGTGGCTGCGCCGGCAGCTGACCCCGAAGCAGCAGTCGGAGATCCTGGCGCTCGGCATTCCCGGCGTCGGCTTCCGCCCGGAAAAGCGCCGCTTCTATCCCGGCGGCCACACGGCCGCGCATATCCTCGGCCACGTCAACATCGACAACCGCGGCGTTGCCGGCATGGAGCGCTACATCGACAGCCAGGGGCTGGCCGACCTTGCCGCGATCGGCATGACCAGCGACGCCAAGCTCGAGCCGGTGAAGCTTTCGATCGACGTGCGCGTGCAGAACATCGTGCGCGACGTCATCGACGCCGGCATGAAGAACTACCAGGCGCTCGCCGCCGGCGCCGTCGTGCTCGACGTGCATACTGGCGAAGTGCTGGCAATGGCGTCCGTTCCCGACTACGACCCGAACAAACCGGCCGAAGGGGCGGAAGAGGGCTGGATGAACCGCATGTCGAACGGCACGTTCGAAATGGGCTCCACCTTCAAGACCTTCACCATCGCCATGGGCCTCGATTCCGGCAAGGTGACGCTCAACGACAGCTTTGACGCCTCGGCGCCGATCCGTATCGGCGGCTTCACCATCAAGGACTTCCACGGCAAGCGCCGCGTGCTGACTGTCCCGGAAATCTTCCAGTATTCGTCGAACATCGGCACCGCGAAGATTGCCGATCTCGTCGGCATTCCCGGCCACAAGGAATTCCTGACGCGCCTCGGCCTGCTTTCGAAGCTGCCGACCGAACTGCCGGAAGTGAAATCCCCGACGCAGCCGCGCGAATGGAAGAAGATCAACTCGGTCACCATCTCCTTCGGTCACGGCGTCTCGACGACGCCGCTGCAGACGGCGGTCGCGGGTGCTGCACTCGTCAACGGCGGCAAGCTGATCGAACCGACCTTCCTGCCGCGCACCGAGGAGCAGGCCGACGCCGTCTCCACACCGGTGGTCAAGAAGAGCACCAGCGACGACATGCGCTTCCTGCTTCGCTGGAACGGCATTGCAGGCTCCGGCAAGCGCGCACTGGTGCCGGGCTTCAACGTCGGCGGCAAGACCGGCACGGCCGACAAGGTGGTCAACGGCCGCTATGCCAGCGACCAGAACTTCAACGCCTTCCTCGCGGCCTTCCCGATCGACAACCCGAAATACATCGTGCTGACCTTCATCGACGCGCCGAAGACCGGCGAGGGTGGCGGGCGCACCGCAGGCTCGAACGCGGCTCCCATGGTTCGCGACATCATCAGCCGCTCTGCGCCGCTGCTCGGTGTCGAACCAAAGTTTGGAGAAGACGGTTCTGCCTTGCTTGTGTCTTATTAGACATGAAATGAGAAAGCGGACGATTCGCGATTCTTGCGGATCGAAATCGATGCGAGACGTGCGTTCATGAAGATCAAAGACCTGGCGGGATCGAGCTTCCCGGAACTTTCGGCGCAACTGAGCGGCGCTGCCGCCGATATCGACGTTGCCGGACTGACGGCCGATAGCCGGCAGGTTCAGCCAGGGGATCTCTTCGTCGCCGTTTCCGGCAGCAAGGCCAATGGCAGCGCCTATGTCGCCGATGCCCTGAAGCGCGGCGCGGTCGCCGTCGTCACCGAAGCTGGCTCGGACGTCGACACTTCGGCAGCGCCGGTCCTGAAGCTTTCCGAACCTCGCGCCTTCCTCGCCCGCGCTGCCGCTGCCTTCTATGGCCGCCAGCCGGAAACCATGGTCGCCGTCACCGGCACCGCCGGCAAGACCTCGGTCGCCTCCTTCACCCGCCAGGTCTGGGCGCATTCCGGCCTTGCAGCCGCGATGATCGGCACGACCGGCGTCGTCGCACCCGGGCGTAACGATTACGGCTCGCTGACGACGCCCGATCCGGTGTCGCTGCACAAGCTGCTCGCCGAACTTGCCGATGCCGGCGTCACCCATGCGGCGATGGAGGCCTCCAGCCACGGCCTCGACCAGAGCCGGCTCGACGGCGTGCGCCTGTCGGCTGCCGCCTTCACCAATCTCGGCCGCGATCACATGGACTACCACCCGACGGTGGAGCACTACATGGCCTCCAAGATGCGGCTGTTCGAGGCGCTGTTACCGAAGGGCGCGCCCGCGGTGATTTTTGCCGACGACCAATGGTCGGACCAGGCGATCGCCGCTGCCCGCAAGGCCAAGCTCGACGTGCGAACGGTCGGCCGCAAGGGCGATTACATTTCGCTGAAGCGGGTCGAGCACTTCCGCCACAAGCAGTCGGCCGAAGTGCATGTCGGCGACGACATCTTCGAAATCCACATTCCGCTTGCCGGCGACTTCCAGGTGGCCAATGCGCTCGTGGCGGCCGGCCTTGCCATGTCCACCGGCATCAGTGCCAAGGCGGCCTTCTCCGCGCTTGAAAAACTGCAGGGGGCCTCCGGTCGTCTTGAACTCGTCGGCCAGACCAGGGACGGCGCGCTCGCCTATGTCGATTACGCCCACAAGCCGGATGCACTGGAAAACGTGCTCGCCTCGGTGCGGCCGTTCACGACCGGCCGCGTCGTCGTGGTGTTCGGCTGCGGCGGCGACCGCGACAAGGGTAAGCGCCCGATCATGGGCGAGATCGCCACCCGGCTTGCCGACGTGACGATCGTGACCGACGACAATCCGCGCTCGGAAGTGCCCGATGTGATCCGCGCCGAAATCATGGCGGCGGCCAGGGGCGCCATCGAAATCGGCGACCGCGCCACGGCGATCCGCACGGCGGTCGGCATGCTGAAGACCGGCGACACGCTGATCGTCGCCGGCAAGGGGCACGAGGAGGGGCAGACGATCGGCTCCGTCACGTTGCCCTTCTCGGATCACGCGGAGGTCCGCAAGGCATTGGGAGGCTTGTGATTTGAACTGGCTCTGGACAAGCGACGATCTCCTGGCCGCCATGAATGGTCGGCCGGTCGGCAATCTGCCTGAAGGCATCTCGGGGATCTCCATCGACAGCCGCTCGATCGGCAAGGGCGAAGCCTTCTTCGCGATCAAGGGTGATCGCGTGGATGGCCACGACTATGCGGGGATCGCGCTCGCCAATGGCGCCGCGGTGCTGGTCGTCAGCGAAGGCAAGCTGCCGGCGCTCGGACGGCTGAATGCGCCGATGATCGTCGTCGACGACGTGCTCGAAGCGATGATCCGGCTCGGCTGTGCGGCGCGCGACCGCAGTGCCGCCAAGATCATCGCCGTCACCGGTTCGGTCGGCAAGACGACCACCAAGGAGATGCTGCGCCACGTGCTTCAGCCGCAGGGCCGCGTACATGCGTCGGTCGCCTCCTTCAACAATCACTGGGGCGTGCCGCTGACGCTTGCGCGCATGCCCGAGGCAACCGATTTCGGCGTCTTCGAAATCGGCATGAACCATCCGGGCGAGATCCGGCCGCTGACCGCCATGGTGCGCCCGCATGTGGCCATCGTCACCAGCATCGCTGCCGCCCATCTTGGCAATTTCGAGAGCCTCGACCAGATCGCCGAAGCCAAGGCCGAGATCTTCGAAGGCGTCGTCAATGGCGGCCACGCGCTGATCATTCACGACAGCCCGCAGTACAAGCTGCTTGAAGACGCCGCGGCAGCGGCCGGCGTCAGCCACATCCATTCCTTCGGCGCCAACCCGAAGGCCGAATTCCGGCTGGTTGAATTCAGCGGCGGTGCGGAGGGTTCCATTCTCTGGGCCGGCATCGGCGGTCGCACGTTGGAAGTCGCGATCGGTGCCCCCGGGCGTCACATCGCCGAGAATGCCGTTGCGGTTCTCGCAGCGGTGAAGCTTGCTGGCGGCGATCTCGACTATGCGGCTTCGGCGCTCGCAACCATGCAGGCCGAAACGGGCAGGGGCCGGCGCCACACGCTTTCGATCGGCGGCGGTACGCTGAAGCTGATCGACGAGAGTTACAACGCCAATCCGAGCTCGATGCGGGCGGCAATTTCGCTGCTGCGCGACAGCGAGCCGCCGGTCGGCGGCCGTCGTGTCGCCGTGCTCGGCGACATGCTCGAAATGGGCGAACACGCGGCCGAGGTGCATGCGGCCCTTGCCCGTCCGCTCATCGAAGCCGGTATTACCGATGTCTGGCTCGCCGGACCGCTGATGGCGCACCTGCGCGACGCGCTTCCGCCCGAAGTTTCGGTGATCTATCGCGAGAGCGTTGAGGACCTCAAAGCCTATGCGCTGGCCGCTGTCGCGCCGGGCGACGTTGTCATGGTCAAGTCGTCCAAGGGGACCGGCTGCGCCAAGATCGTGCAGGCGCTAATCGAGAGCTATCCGGAGACGCAAGCCGAGGAATACGGGGCCGAGGGAACCGAAGCCGAGGGGTAGCCGGCGTAATAAAAGCCGGCGGAACCGCCCATGATGGCGCGGTGGATACAGTTTGAGGTTAGGCGGCGCGCCCTAACACTTTCGCATGCAAGCGCGTATCGTTTTTCAGATGATTCTGTTGGACGTGTTTCGAAATACTACGGCGCCGCGTCTCCCGGGGCGGGAAAGCTTCGCTGTAACACTTTAAACTGCTGCATCATTGTGCAGGAAACCTTTGGGGAAAGGTCCCTTATGCTCATTTGGCTTGTGGAACTGGCGGACCACTTTCAGTTTTTCAATCTTTTTCGCTACATCACGTTCCGCACCGGCGCGGCGCTCTTCACGTCGGCCATGATCGTCTTCCTCTTCGGGCCCGCGATGATCGCCTCGCTGCGCATCCGCCAGGGCAAGGGCCAGCCGATCCGCGCCGACGGGCCGCAGACGCATTTCAAGAAGGCCGGCACGCCGACCATGGGCGGCCTGATGATCCTGGCCGGCATCGTCGTCTCGTCGCTGCTCTGGGCCGATCTGTCGAGCGTCTACGTCGTCTCGACGCTGCTCGTCACGCTCGGCTTCGGCGCCATTGGCTTCTACGATGATTACCTCAAGGTTACGAAGCAGTCGGACAAGGGCTTTTCCGGCAAGGCACGCCTCGGCATCGAATTCGTGATCGCGGCGATCGCTGTGTTCTTCATGATGCAGGCCTCGCTTTCGGGCGGTCCGTCCGGCTCCACTTTCGGCTCCTCCGTCACTTTCCCCTTCTTCAAGGACCTGATCGTCAATCTCGGCTATTTCTTCGTGCTGTTCGGTGGCTTCGTCATCGTCGGCGCCGGCAATGCCGTGAATCTGACCGACGGTCTCGACGGTCTTGCGATCGTGCCTGTGATGATCGCCGCTGCCGCCTTCGGCCTGATCGCGTATCTCGCGGGTAACGCCGTTTTCGCCAACTATCTGCAGATCCATTTCGTGCCCGGCACGGGCGAGCTTGCCGTCATCCTCGGCGCTGTCATCGGCGCCGGCCTCGGCTTCCTCTGGTTCAACGCGCCGCCGGCCGCCATCTTCATGGGCGACACCGGGTCGCTGGCGCTTGGCGGCCTGATTGGCACCGTAGCCGTTGCCGTCAAGCACGAGATCGTCATGATCATCATCGGCGGCCTCTTCGTCATGGAGACGCTGTCGGTCATCATCCAGGTCTTCTGGTTCAAGCGCACCGGCCGCCGCGTCTTCCTGATGGCGCCGATCCACCACCACTTCGAAAAGAAGGGCTGGACCGAGAGCCAGGTCGTGATCCGATTCTGGATCATCGCCGTCATCCTGGCGATGGTTGGCCTCTCCACCCTCAAGCTGCGGTGAGCGGACGATGATCCCGGTCACTTCCTTCAAGGGCAGGAAAGTCGCTCTCTTCGGTCTCGGGGGGTCGGGCCTTGCGACCGCGCAGGCGCTCGTCGCCGGTGGTGCCGAGGTTACCGCATGGGACGACAACCCGGATAGCGTCGCCAAGGCTTCGGCCGCAGGCGTGCCGACGGCGGACCTGCGCACCGTCGACTGGGCGGCCTTTGCCGCCTTCGTGCTTTCGCCCGGCGTGCCGCTTACGCATCCCAAGCCGCACTGGACTGTGGATCTTGCCCATGCTTCCGGCGTCGAGATCATCGGCGACGTCGAACTTTTCGTGCGCGAACGCCGGGCGCATGCGCCCGATTGCCCCTTCATCGCGATAACCGGCACCAACGGCAAATCGACGACGACGGCGCTGATCGCACATATCCTCAAAGAAAGCGGCCGAGACACGCAGCTCGGCGGCAATATCGGCACCGCGGTGCTGACGCTTGATCCTCCGAAGGCCGGGCGCTTCTACGTGGTCGAGTGCTCGTCCTACCAGATCGATCTGGCGCCGACGCTGAACCCGACGGCAGGCATTCTGCTCAACCTGACACCCGATCATCTCGATCGCCACGGCACGATGCAGCATTACGCCGACATCAAGGAACGGCTGGTCGCCGGTAGCGGCACGGCAATCGTCGGTGTCGACGACAGCTTCTCGGCGCTGATCGCCGATCGCGTCGAGCGCGCCGGCACCAGGACCGTGCGGATCTCCCGTCGCCATGTGCTGGCAAGCGGCCTCTATGCCGAGGGCCCGCGCATCCTGAAGGCTGAAGGCGGCACTTCCAGCCTGTTCGTCGATCTCGACGGCATCCAGACGCTGCGCGGCGGTCACAACGCCCAGAACGCGGCGGCGGCCATTGCGGCCTGCCTTGCGGTCGGTGTCAGCGCGGGAGAAATCCACGCGGGCCTGAAGAGTTTCCCTGGTCTCAAGCACCGCATGCAGCCGGTCGGCCGCAAGGGTACGGTGGTCTTCGTCAACGACAGCAAGGCGACCAATGCGGATGCGGCGGCACCGGCGCTTTCGAGCTATGACCGCATCTACTGGATCGCCGGCGGTCTGCCGAAGGAAGGGGGCATCACGACGCTTGCACCCTTCTTCCCGAAGATCGCCAAGGCGTATCTGATCGGCGAGGCCGCGCCGGCTTTCGCCGCGACGCTCGGCGAAGCCGTACCCTATGAGATCTCGGGCACGCTGGAGCAGGCGGTAGCGCATGCCGCGGCCGATGCCGGCAGGGACGAGACGGGCGGCTCGGCGGTGATGCTTTCACCGGCTTGCGCAAGCTTCGACCAGTATAAGAACTTCGAGGTACGCGGTGATGCCTTCGTCGGCCATGTGCGCGCGATCGAAGGCGTGACGATGCTGATTTGATCCCTCGGCCGGCGCGCATGCGTGCCGGTCGATGCGGAAGGTGGTGCGGGATTTCGGACGTGGGCGCGATGGGCGCCGGAGAAGGGGACTGACAAGATGGTAAGCCGAGCCGAACGTGGCCCCGTGGCCGACTGGTTCTGGACGATCGACAGGTTCTTTCTGGCGACCTTCATCCTGTTGATGGGCGTCGGCTTCATGCTGTCCTTCGCCGCAAGCCCTGCCGTCGCCGAGCGCATCGGCCTCGACAGCTTCCACTTCGTCCGGCGCCACGCACTCTTCCTTCTGCCGTCGCTGGTGGTGATGGTGGGGATTTCCTTCCTCTCGCCGCGCCAGGTCCGGCGCGCGGCGATTCTGCTTCTTGCCGGTTCGCTCGGCATGATGGTGCTGGTGCTCTTCATCGGCGAAGAGGTGAAGGGCTCGATGCGCTGGATTTCGCTCGGTGGGATTTCGATCCAGCCGTCGGAGTTCATGAAACCGGCCTTCGTCGTCGTCTGTGCCTGGCTGTTTTCCGAACATGCGCGCCAGCCGGAAATCCCCGGTAATCTCTTTGCCATCCTGCTCTTCGGCATCGTCGCGGCCCTGCTTGTCGCTCAGCCCGACCTCGGCCAGACGATCCTGACCACCGCCGTCTGGGGCGGCATGTTCTTCATGGCCGGCATGCCCTGGCTCTGGATCATCCTGCTTGGCGGTGCGGCCCTCGGCGGCTTCTTCGTCGCCTATACGTTGCTGCCGCACGTGGCCGCGCGTATCGACAAGTTCCTGACGGGCGAAGGCGACACCTTCCAGATGGATACCGCCCGCGAGGCGATCATCCGCGGCGACTGGTTCGGCCGGGGCCCGGGCGAAGGCATCGTCAAGCGCATCATCCCGGACAGCCATACCGACTTCGTCTTTTCCGTTGCCGCCGAGGAATTCGGCATCGTCTTCTGCATGGTCATCGTGCTGATCTTCGCCTTCCTGGTGATGCGCGGCCTCAACCATGCCTTCCGCGAACGCAACGACTTCAACCGGTTCGCCGTTGCCGGCCTGGTGCTTCAGATCGGCATCCAGTCGATGATCAACATCGGCGTGAACCTCGAACTGCTTCCGGCCAAGGGCATGACCCTGCCGCTGATCTCCTATGGTGGCTCGTCCATGGTGGCGATCTGCGTCACTGCCGGCTTCATCCTGGCCTTGACCCGTCACCGCCCGGAGAAGCGCGCCGTGGAGCGCAGCCTGTTTCGGTCCGGCATTGGCGTGCCGGCGGAGTAAAATATGACTAAAGGCATCATCCTGCTTGCCGCCGGCGGTACCGGCGGCCATCTCTTTCCGGCAGAAGCGCTGGCCCACGAGCTGAAGGCCATGGGCTATTCGGTGCATCTGGTCACCGATAGCCGCGCCGAACGTTATGCCGGCAAGTTCCCGGCCGACGAGGTTCATGTCGTGCCTTCGGCGACAATCGGCTCGAAGAACCCGGTCAGCGTCGTCAAATCGCTCTGGACGCTGTGGAGCGGCATGCGCGCGGCGAGAAAGCTGATTGCCCGGCTGAAGCCCAAGGCCGTCGTCGGCTTCGGTGGCTACCCGACCGTGCCGCCGCTCTTGGCGGCAACCGGCATGGGTGTGCCGTCGATCATCCACGAGCAGAACGCGGTCATGGGCCGCGCCAATAAGGCGCTGGCCTCACGCGTCAAGGCGATCGCCGGTGGCTTCCTTCCGGAGGGCACGGGCGCCTTTGCCGCGAAAACCGTGACGACGGGCAACCCTGTTCGCCCGGCGGTGCTAGCCGCCGCCAACACGCCCTATGCGTCGGCTGTCGGCGACGCGCCATTCCATCTCGTCGTCTTCGGCGGCAGCCAGGGCGCACAGTATTTTTCCAAGGCAGTACCGCAGGCGATCTGCCGTCTGGACGACGAGGTTCGCCAGCGATTCAAGGTCACGCAGCAGGCCCGGCCGGAAGACAGGGACGGCGTGATCGCCACCTATGAGAAGCTCGGTGTGCCCGCCGAGGTCTCGCCGTTCTTCACCGATATGGCCGAGCGCATCGCCGGCGCTCAGCTCGTCATTTGCCGCTCCGGCGCCTCGACGGTATCGGAGCTTGCGGTCATCGGCCGGCCGGCGATCCTCGTGCCCTATCCCTATGCGCTCGATCACGACCAGGCGGCCAATGCGGCCGCCCTTGCCGCCAAGGGTGGCGCACGCGTGATCGCGCAGGCCGAACTCACCGCCGACCGTCTCGCCGGCATCCTCAATGATGCGATCGGCAAGCCGCAATCGCTCGCGGAGATGGCGGCAAATGCCCGGGAAACCGGCAAGCCGGACGCAGCAAGCTTGCTTGCATCCCTCGTAGAGGCTATTGCCAGCGGTTTGACAGTCGAGAAATTCAGGGAAACACGCTCATGAAAATGCCGAAAACCATCGGGCTGGTCCATTTCATCGGTATCGGCGGCATCGGCATGAGCGGCATCGCCGAGGTGCTGCACAATCTCGGACACAAGGTCCAGGGTTCCGACCAGTCCGACAGTGCCAATGTGCAGCGCCTGCGCGCCAAGGGCATCGAGGTCTTCGTCGGCCACAAGGCGGAAAACCTCGGCGAAGCCGAGGTGATCGTCGTTTCGACCGCGATCAAGAAGGACAATCCGGAACTGATCGCCGCGCGCGAGAAGTTCCTTCCCGTTGTGCGCCGCGCCGAGATGCTGGCCGAGCTCATGCGCTTCCGCAATGCGATCGCGATCGGCGGCACGCATGGCAAGACGACCACGACCTCGATGGTCGCAGCGCTGCTCGAGGCCGGCGGGCTCGACCCGACCGTCATCAACGGCGGCATCATCAATGCCTATGGCACCAACGCCCGAATGGGCGAGGGCGAGTGGATGGTGGTTGAGGCCGACGAATCCGACGGCACCTTCCTGAAGCTGCCGGCTGACGTTGCCATCGTCACCAATATCGACCCGGAACATCTCGACCACTACGGCAATTTCGATGCCGTGCGCGCCGCGTTCCGCCAGTTCGTCGAGAACGTGCCCTTCTACGGTTTCGGCGTGCTCTGCCTCGACCATCCGGAAGTGCAGACCATGGTCGGCAAGATCGAGGACCGCAAGGTTGTGACCTACGGCGAGAACCCACAGGCCGACGTGCGCTTCCACAACATCCGCATGGACGGCGCCACCTCCGTCTTCGACATCGAGATCCGCCGCCGGCGCACCGGCCAGGTGATCCCGATGAAGGACCTGCGCCTGCCGATGCCCGGCCGCCACAACGTGTCCAATGCGACCGCGGCGATCGCCGTTGCGCAGCGCCTCGGCGTCAGCCCGGAAGCGATCGCCAAGGGGCTTGCCTCCTTCAGCGGCGTCAAGCGCCGCTTCACGCTGACCGGCGAGACGAACGGCGTGCGCGTCTATGACGACTATGGCCACCATCCGGTCGAGATCAAGGCGGTGCTGCGCGCCGCACGCGAGGCCTGCCAGGGCCGAATCATCGCCGTGCACCAGCCGCACCGCTACTCGCGCCTTTCGAGCCTGTTTGAAGATTTCTCGGCCTGCTTCAACGATGCCGACACGATCCTGATCGCGCCTGTCTATGCGGCCGGCGAAGACCTCATTCCGGGCGCAACGGCCGAGGAACTGGTCGATCGCATCAAGGCGGGTGGCCATCGCGACGCCCGTTACGTCTCCGGTCCGGAGGCAATCGCGCCGGTTGTCAGCAAGATTGCACAGCCCGGCGATTTTGTGGTTCTCTTGGGGGCTGGCAGCATCACCTACTGGGCGGCTGCCCTGCCTAAGGAACTCGCGGATATTTCAGGAAATTGAGCATGAAACAGGTCAACGGTCAGAAACTACTGGAATCGCTCGGAAGTGGCGTCAGCGCTGTGCGCGGCCGTATCACGCCGGATGCGCCGATGGATCGTGTCACCTGGTTCCGCGCCGGCGGTCTTGCCGAGCTGATGTTCCAGCCGCACGACACCGACGATCTCATCACCTTCCTGAAGCTGGTCCCCGCTGAAGTGCCGGTCATGGTCGTCGGCGTCGGCTCGAACCTGCTGGTGCGCGACGGCGGCATTCCCGGCGTTGTCATCCGGCTGTCGGCCAAGGGTTTTGGCGATCTGGAGTTGGTCGGCGAAAACCGCATCAAGGCCGGCGCGATCTGCCCGGACAAGAACATCGCCGCCATGGCGCTCGATCACGGCATTGGCGGCTTCTACTTCTACTACGGCATTCCCGGCTCGCTCGGCGGCGCGCTGCGCATGAACGCCGGCGCCAATGGTGCCGAGACCCGCGAACGGGTCGTCGAGGTGCACGCGGTCGACCGTCAGGGCAACCAGCATGTGCTGTCGAATGCCGACATGGGCTATGCCTACCGCCATTCGGCGGCGGCGAAGGACCTCATCTTCACCCACGCGGTGTTCGAAGGCTACGCCGAGGACAAGAACAAGATCCGCACCGACATGGATGCCGTGCGCCAGCATCGCGAAACGGTGCAGCCGATCCGCGAAAAGACCGGTGGCTCGACCTTCAAGAACCCGGAGGGCCACTCGGCCTGGAAGCTGATCGACGAGGCCGGCTGCCGCGGCATGATGATCGGCAGCGCGCAGATGTCGCCGCTGCACTGCAACTTCATGATCAACACCGGCCAGGCGACCGGCTACGAGCTCGAATATCTCGGCGAAACCGTGCGCCAGCGCGTGCTCGAACATTCCGGCGTCCGGCTCGAATGGGAGATCAAGCGCATCGGCAACTTCATGCCGGGCTACGAGATCAAGGAGTTCCTCGGCCGCGGCATCGCGTAAGGCTCGGTTGCGAGACGTAATCTGAAAGGCCGTGGCGGAAGCGCTGCGGCCTCTTGTTTTTCCGGCGGGCGGCAAGCGGCTGCCAGCGCCTTTGCAGAATGCCGGGGTCCCTACTCAATGACGGCCGAGGAGAAAGCTCGAGTGCGTTGCTTGCAAAGACTGTCGTATGCGAGGTTGCTCGCCGTTTCAGCCCTATTGGCCAATCTTGCGTTCTTTGCGCCCGTCAAGGCTATGGATGAGGTGCGTCTGCAAGCTGCCGTCGCCTCGCTCGGTGACGGTGCTGACGCCCAGCGTCTCGAAGCCAGGGTTGCCGATCTCGTAAAATCAGGCGACCAGATCGAGCTTGCGAAGCTGGCCGAACAGATCCGGATGAAAGACGGCGATTTCCTCGACATTCTGGCAAAGTACTATGAGCAGCCGGAGCAAGCGAACGCGACGCCCGGTTGGCAGCAGATCGCACTCTCAATGGGGCCATGCCACTACGCCAACGCTGCCATCCGCATCGTCGCGATGACGATCGCGAACGGCACTCACCCAGCCATCCGAAACGG
Organism: Ensifer sp. ENS02; assembly: GCF_014851885.1. Classification (NCBI taxonomy): domain Bacteria; kingdom Pseudomonadati; phylum Pseudomonadota; class Alphaproteobacteria; order Hyphomicrobiales; family Rhizobiaceae; genus Ensifer; species Ensifer sp. ENS02. Next base: position 185,168 of record NZ_JACVAO010000001.1, read on the forward strand.
CGTTGTCATGATCGACGGCACGGAGGTCGACAATATTTTCGCGGAATCGATGCATCGCTGCGAGTTGATTGCGCGTCTTCCCAAGTCCACGCGGCAGGTCGGCTCTAGCTGCGCCATGACCGGCGACTGCGGCGACGATCCGGACCTCATGGAGTGAGCCGAGCCACCCGCGCTTTGCTGGCGCCGGGCCATTGCCTGCTGCGATCGTCATCGGTTTGGCTTCGGAGGCTTCGCAAACAGCACCCGCTAAGCGAAAGGGCCGCAGCGTTGCCGCTGCGGCCCTTCTTGGTTGTGATCGGCCGCGCTAGGCACGGCCAGTCGTGATCAGGCCGAAACCTCGTCTTCCGTCGACAGCACCAGGCACAGAAGCGTGATGGCGGCGGCGGCGAGCAGGTAGTAGCCGACGTAATCCAGGCTGTAGTTGGTGGCGAGCCAGGTGGCGATGTACGGCGCCAGCGACGCGCCGAAGATGCCGGCGAGGTTGAAGGTCATGGACGCGCCGGTGTAGCGCACCGAGGTCGGGAAGGGGGCTGCCAGCGCTGCGCCGATCGGGCCGTAGGTGAGGCCCATGAGGCCGAGGCCGATGATCGAGAACAGGAAGGCGCCGCCGAGGCCGCCGGCAAGAAGCGGGGCCATGAACAGGCCGAAGACTCCGATGCCAATGGTGGTGATGATCAAGATCAGGCGACGGCCGTAGCGGTCCGAGAGGATACCGGCAACCGGGATCATCAGGCCGAAGAAGACGACGCCGGTCATCTGCACGACCAGGAACTGCTCACGCGAATAGCCGAGCTTCGCCGTGCCCCAGGAGAGCGAGAAGACGGTCATCAGGTAGAACAGCACGAAGGTCGCAAGCGCCACGAAAGTGCCGAGCACCAGGCTGCGCTTGTGGAAACGGAAGATCTCGGCGATCGGCACCTGCACGCGCTCGTGCTTGTCGACGGCCTTCTGGAACTCTGGCGTTTCGGTGATCTTCAGGCGGACATAAAGGCCGACGGCGACGAGCAGGATGCTGGCGATGAACGGCACGCGCCAGCCCCAGGCGAGGAAGGCTTCGTTGCTCATCACTTCGCCGAGGATCAGGAAGGTGCCGGCCGACAGGATGAAGCCGATCGGCGCGCCGAGCTGCGGGAACATGGCGTACCAGCTGCGCTTGCCCTCAGGCGCATTCTCGGTGGCAAGCAGCACTGCGCCGCCCCATTCGCCGCCAAGGCCGAGACCCTGGCCGAAACGGCAAAGCGCGAGCAGCAGCGGAGCTGCGACGCCGATCGTGGCATAGGTCGGCAGAAGGCCGATGACGACCGTGGAGATGCCCATGGTCATCAGCGCCGCCACCAGCGTCGCCTTGCGGCCGACCTTGTCGCCGAAGTGGCCGAAGATCACGGCCCCGAAGGGGCGGGCGAAAAAAGCGATCGAGAAGGTCGCGAAGGATTGCAGCATTGCCGAGGTCGGGTCCGAGCCCGGGAAGAACAGGTGCGGGAACACCAGAACGGCGGCGGTGGCGTAAACGTAGAAGTCGAAGAATTCGATGGTCGTGCCGACGAGGCTCGCGAACAGCACCCGGGCAGGGGAGTTCACTGCCGCGTGCTTTGACGCATTGTCCTTCGGCGACAGGGAGGTTGTCGCGTCTGTCATTATCATTGTTCCTATGGATGTAAGACCGTCTTGGGAGGCGGGTGCGGGCGTCTTAACGCAAGTTTCGACATGACGAAACCCTGATATCGTAAGAAGTGCGAACGATATCGGCGTCATGCGCATCATTATTCTGTCGGCGCTCCGCTCTGGGGCCGCGGCGCGGGACGGCCTTTTCGCTTGCGCCTCAACTGCTTTGCCGTAGGCAGATTTTCACGTTTTGCGGGAGGTTCGCTTGGCGGGACAACCCGGATTGACGAGAATCAAATTGTGGCAAACTCTCGACGGCGAAGCGATCGGCTTCGTTTTTCAGGAGCGAATGCATGTTCAAAAGGCTTTCTGCGGAATTTCTCGGTACATTCTGGCTCGTTTTCGGCGGTTGCGGCAGCGCCGTGCTGGCGGCTGCCCTACCTGAGGTCGGTATTGGCTATCTCGGCGTCTCCTTTGCTTTTGGCCTGACGGTGCTGACCATGGCCTATGCGGTCGGCGGCATTTCCGGCGGGCATTTCAATCCGGCCGTCTCGGTGGGGTTGCTGGTTGCGGGCAAGTTCCCCGCGCACAAACTTGTCGGCTATGTCATCGCCCAGGTGCTGGGTGCCATCGCCGCGGCGGCGGTTATCTATCTGATCGCCAGCGGCAAGGGGGATTTCCAGCTCGGTGGCTTCGCTGCCAACGGTTACGGCGCGCATTCGCCGGGCGGCTACTCGCTGACGGCGGCGCTGGTTGCCGAGGTGGTGCTAACCGCCTTCTTCCTGTTCATCATTCTCGGCTCCACCCATGGCCGAGTGCCCGCGGGCTTTGCGCCGATCGCCATCGGCCTGGCGCTGACACTGATCCATCTGGTCTCGATCCCGGTGACGAACACGTCGGTCAATCCGGCCCGCTCGACGGGGCAGGCGCTCTTCGTCGGCGATTGGGCGGTCGCGCAATTGTGGCTGTTCTGGGTGGCGCCGATCGTCGGCGCGGCGATCGCCGGCATCGTCTGGAAGATCGTCGGTGATGACGACTGATCCAATTCGGATGCCGTCAGGCATAGACCCGCCGCCCTGGCTGCGGCGGGTTTTTTCATTTTTTCTTCTGTTTATGCATTAGATTCAAGATTACTCCGCAACCCTTTGATCTCTCGCTAAAATGCCTTGTTCCACATGCGCTTGCGCCTGCAGGCGGCGTTTCATTTCCTGACCGGGGTTAACGAAAGTAAACGGTTCGTTAACCTTAATGACGTTCTAGTGACCCCAATGGCGCAGCTGACTCGCGAGGGCGGGAGCCAGCCAGACGCAAGGAAACCTTGCGATAGTGGCGTATTGTCTGGGGGTTTGAATGAACGGCAAGCATGTGGCTGTCCTGATGGGCGGATTTTCTTCGGAGCGACCGGTTAGCCTGTCGTCCGGGGCTGCCTGTGCGGATGCCCTGGAGGCTGCCGGCTATCGCGTCACCCGGATCGACGTCGATCGCAATGTCGCAGAGACGCTGGCCGCGCTGCGACCCGACGTTGCCTTCAACGCCCTTCATGGACCGTTCGGCGAGGACGGCACGATCCAGGGCATCCTCGAATATCTTGAGATCCCCTACACCCATTCCGGCGTACTTGCCTCGGCGCTCGCCATGGACAAGGCGCAGGCCAAGCACGTTGCGGCTGCTTCGGGCATTCCAGTTGCCGATGCGCAGGTCATGGATCGCCATGCCTTTGGTCCGAAGCACCCGATGAAGCCGCCATACGTGGTCAAGCCGGTTTCCGAAGGCTCCAGCTTCGGTGTCGTCATCGTCAAGGAAGATCAGTCGCATCCGCCGCAGGTGGTGACATCGAGCGAATGGCGTTACGGCGACCGAATCATGGTCGAGCGTTATGTCGCCGGCCGAGAACTGACCTGTGGTGTCATGGGCGACAAGGCGCTCGGCGTCACCGAAATCATCCCGCAGGGCCATGCCTTCTACGATTATGATTCCAAATACGTAAAAGGTGGTTCGCGTCACGTCATTCCGGCACAGATTTCACCAAATATTTACCAAAAAATACAAACATTCGCTCTGAAGGCGCATCAGGCAATCGGTTGCCGGGGCGTCAGCCGATCCGACTTTCGTTTCGATGACAGTTCCTCCGCCGAGGGCGAGCTGATCTGGCTGGAGATCAACACCCAGCCCGGCATGACACCGACCTCCCTGGTGCCCGAGATGGCCGCGCATGCCGGCTACAGCTTCGGTGAGTTTTTGAGTTGGATGGTGGAGGACGCGTCGTGTTTGCGTTGAGGGGCAAAAGGGGCAAGAGGGTTCGTCACCTCGATGGCGCCGCCGCCGTCGATGTGGATGGCGCGCGCGTACTGCCGCGTCCGCTTCGTCGCGTTGTGCGCTTCTTCGTCAGCCTCGGCGCTGGCCGCGTCCGCTTTCCCGCCTATACCGGCACGCTGTCGGCGATCGCCTTTTTCGCCGCCACCGGCTTTTACGGCATGTCGCTCGGTGGCCATACGCAGAATTTCGCGCAGGCCTCGACCACGGCCGCAGGCTTCGCGATCGAAGACGTCAAGGTTTCCGGCAACGACCAGACCTCGGAAATCGACATTCTCCAGCAGCTCGGCCTCGACGGCACGACGTCGCTGGTGGCGCTCGATATCGCCGAGGCACGCAAGCTGATTGCGGAAATGCCCTGGGTGCAGGGCGTCACCGTTCGCAAGATCTATCCCGGCACGATCGAGGTTAGCCTCACCGAGCGCAAGGCCTTCGGCATCTGGCAGCACGGATCGGACCTTTCGCTGATCGAGCGCAGCGGCAGCGTGATCGCGCCCTTGCGCGACAACAAGTTTGCCGCTCTGCCGCTCTTCGTCGGCCGTGACGCCGAAACGGCGGCTGCCGATTTCTACGACGAGTTCTCCCGCTGGCCGGAGATCCGCTCGCGCGTGAAGGCCTTCGTGCGCGTGGCCGGCCGCCGCTGGGACCTGCGCCTCGACAACGGCATCGTCGTCAAGCTGCCGGAGCACGACGTCGCCCGGGCGATGAAGGTGCTCTCCGACATGGAAAGCCAGCACCAGCTCCTCGATCGCGATATCGCTGCCGTGGATCTGAGGCTCGAAGACAGAACAACAGTTCAGTTGACGCCGGACGCAGTGACCCGGCGCGAAGTTGCCTTGAAGGCGAGGGACAAGATGCTGAAGGCGCAGGAGACCGAAAAGAAGAAAGAAGGCCGCATATGAGTCTATTCGGTTCCTCCAGCTTTGGCCTGCCGCGCCTGAAGCCGCTTTCCTCGAAGCGGTCTCATGTCGTCTCGGTGCTGGATATCGGTTCGACCAAGGTGGTCTGCATGATCGGCCGGCTGACGCCGCGCGCCGAAAGCCAGATCCTGCCCAACCGTACGCATAGCGTCGAAATCATCGGCATCGGCCACCAGAAGTCCCGCGGCGTCAAGAACGGCGTCGTCGCCGACCTCGATGCGGTCGAGAGCGTCGTCCGGCTCGCCGTGGATGCGGCCGAACGCATGGCCGGCCTCACCATAGACAGCCTGATTGTCAACGTTTCGGCCGGCCGGCTGCAGAGCGACGTCTATACCGCGACGATCGATCTCGGCGGCCAGGAAGTCGACGCCAATGATCTGCGCAAGGTTCTCTCCGCCGCCGGCCAGCAGTCGCTGCGCTCCGATCGCGCCATCCTGCACTCGCTGCCGACGGGCTTCTCGCTCGACGGCGAGCGCGGCATCCGCGATCCGCTCGCCATGTTCGGCGACGTTCTCGGCGTCGACATGCATGTGCTGACAGCCGAACGGGCAGCGCTCAAGAACCTCGAACTCTGCGTCAACCGCGCCCACCTTTCGGTCGAGGGCATGGTGGCGACCCCCTATGCCAGCGGTCTTGCCGCTCTCGTCGACGACGAGGTCGAGCTCGGCTGTGCGGCGATCGACATGGGTGGCGGCACGACGACGATCTCGGTCTTTGCCGAAGGCAAGCTGGTTCACGCTGACGCTGTCAGCCTCGGCGGCCATCACGTGACGACGGATCTGGCGCGTGGTCTTTCGACCCGCATCGAGGATGCCGAACGGCTGAAGGTCGTGCACGGGTCGGCTCTGCCCAACAGCGCCGACGAACGCGACATCGTATCGGTTCCGCCGATCGGCGAGGACGACCGCGATCAGCCGACGCATGTGCCGCGCGCACTTGTGTCGCGCATCGTGCGCGCCCGCATCGAAGAGACGCTGGAACTCATCCGCGATCGCATCCAGCGCTCGGGCTTCAGCCCGATCGTCGGCAAGCGAATCGTTCTGACGGGCGGCGCCAGCCAGCTGACTGGCCTGCCGGAAGCGGCTCGCCGCATCCTCGCCCGCAATGTTCGCATCGGCCGTCCGCTCGGAGTTTCCGGGCTGCCGGCCGCTGCCAAGGGCCCGGCCTTCTCCACGGCGGTCGGCCTGATGATCTATCCGCAGGTCGCCGACCTCGAGACCCATGCCTCCCACGGCGGCATGTTCTCGGCGCTCGGCGCCGGCAACGGCCGCATCGCCCGCATGGGCCAGTGGCTGAAAGAGAGCTTTTGAGTGACGGCCGGCTCCGACAGGGACGGGGCCGGGTGAAGACAAACTAGGACTTTGAAAGATTTGGCCGGCTCGGCAAGGCGGCCAGAAACCAGAAGGAACGGGACTATGACTATCAACTTGCAGAAGCCGGATATCACGGAGCTGAAGCCCCGCATCACCGTCTTTGGTGTAGGTGGCGGCGGCGGCAATGCTGTCAACAACATGATCACCGCAGGCCTCCAGGGCGTCGATTTCGTCGTCGCCAACACGGATGCCCAGGCACTCACCATGACCAAGGCCGAGCGCATCATCCAGATGGGCGTCGCCGTCACCGAAGGTCTCGGCGCCGGTTCGCAGCCGGAAGTCGGCCGTGCGGCCGCCGAAGAGTGCATCGATGAGATCATCGATCACCTCAACGGCACCCACATGTGCTTCGTCACCGCCGGCATGGGCGGCGGCACCGGCACCGGAGCAGCCCCGATCGTCGCGCAGGCCGCCCGCAACAAGGGCATCCTGACGGTCGGCGTCGTCACCAAGCCGTTCCATTTCGAAGGCGCGCGCCGCATGCGGCTCGCCGACCAGGGCATCGCCGAACTGCAGAAGTCGGTCGACACCCTGATCGTCATCCCGAACCAGAACCTCTTCCGCATCGCCAACGACCGCACGACCTTCGCGGACGCGTTTGCTATGGCCGACCAGGTTCTCTATTCGGGCGTTGCCTGCATCACCGACCTCATGGTCAAGGAAGGCCTCATCAACCTCGACTTCGCCGACGTCCGCTCGGTGATGCGCGAAATGGGCCGCGCCATGATGGGCACCGGCGAAGCTTCGGGCGAAGGCCGCGCACTGGCCGCCGCCGAAGCCGCGATCGCCAACCCGCTGCTCGACGAAACCTCGATGAAGGGCGCCCAGGGCCTCCTGATCTCGATCACCGGCGGCCGCGACCTCACCCTGTTCGAACTCGACGAAGCGGCTACCCGTATTCGCGAAGAAGTCGACCCGGATGCCAACATCATCCTCGGCGCGACGTTCGACGAAGACCTCGAAGGCCTCATCCGCGTCTCGGTCGTTGCCACCGGCATCGACCGCACGGCCGCGGAGGTGGCGGGTCGTTCCGCCGACTTTCGTCCGGTAGCAGCAAAGCCGGTCGTCCGCCCGTCCGCCGCCGTTCCGGCCCAGCAGCCGCAGCCGGTTGCCCAGCACCAGCCGGCCCCGGTTCACCAGCCGGTGATGCAGCAGCCGGTCGCCCAGCCGGTTCAGCAGCCGATGCAACAGCAGGCAACCGCCGACCAGATCGCAGCCGCCATCCGCGAAGCCGAAATGGAGCGCGAGCTCGACATCGCGACCCGGGCTGCCCAGGTGCAGGCCCAGGCCCCGGTTCAGCAGCCGATGCACGACGACAACTTTCGTCCCCAGAGCAAGCTCTTCGCCGGTGCTGCACCGGTAGAGGCCGCTCCGGTCATGCGCCAGCCGCAGCCGCAGATGCAGCCGGTTCAGCCCCAGCCGCAGCCGATCATGCGCCAGGAGCCCGTCGCTCCGGTCATGCGCCAGCAGCCGGAACAGGTTCGCATGCCGAAGGTCGAAGACTTTCCGCCGGTCGTAAAGGCAGAGATGGACCGCCGCGCACAGCCGGCTGCCCCGATGCAGGAAGAGCGCGGCCCGATGGGTCTGCTCAACCGCATCACCAGCTCGCTCGGCCTGCGTGACCGCGAACAGACCCCGGCAGCCGCCGACATGACGGCTTCCGCCCCGACCGCTGCTTCCCAGCAGCGCCGGCCGCTCTCGCCGGAAGCGAGCCTCTATGCGCCGCGCCGCGGCCAGCTTGACGATCACGGTCGCGCTTCGCCGCAGGCGCGCCCGCAAGAAGATGATCAGCTCGAAATCCCGGCGTTCCTGCGCCGTCAATCGAACTGATTGGAAGGCCCGTTCCTTCACCTTGCCGAATGCCCGGGCAACTGCCCGGGCATTTTTGCATTTTGTTCATTATTTCAGGTGTTTGATTCGATGTTACGGACCGTCGCAAATGCGTAACAAAGCGAAACGAACAGTGATTTGGAATGGTGCCTCCAAACTCCTATTTTCAGACTCGGAATTGGGGACGCATGCGATTCGATCAAGCGCTGTCTGTTCGAAACGCAGAGGACCGGTCGTTGAGCCGGGACTCTCGGGCATTTTTCTTGTGCCCTGAAGATCGTTGCGTCCACCAGCAGGTTTTGGCCATTGGCCACAGGTATTGAAAGTGACGAGAATGGGAATCGAATTGCTCGGGTTTCAGACGACGATTGCAAGCCCGGTAACGCTCAAGGGAATTGGCGTTCACTCCGGTGCGGAAGTGTCGATCACCTTCCATCCGGCCGAAGCCGATGCGGGCATCGTTTTCCAGCGCGTTCTCTCCAACGGCCGGGTCAGCGAATACAAGGCGGTTTCCTCGCAGGTCGGCAACACCGATCTCTGCACCGTTCTCGGGATGTCGCCGGCGACTTCGATCGCCACGATCGAGCATGTGATGGCGGCGATCTACGCGCTCGGCCTCGACAACCTCACGGTCGAAGTGCACGGCGCCGAAATGCCGATCATGGACGGCAGCTCCGAACCCTTCATCGACGCGATCGAGCAGGTGGGCGTTCGCGCCCTTGCGGTCAAGCGTCGCTACATCCGCATCGTCAAGCCGGTGCGCATCGAATCGGGTGCCTCCTGGTCGGAGTTCACGCCCTATGACGGCATGCGCTTCGAGGTCGAGATCGATTTCGATTGCCCGCTGATCGGCCGCCAGGCCTGGAAGGGCGACATGACGCCTTCGGTCTTCAAGCGCGAGCTGTCGCGTGCCCGCACCTTCGGCTTCATGCGCGATGTCGAACGCCTCTGGGCGGCTGGCTTTGCGCTCGGCTCCTCGCTCGAAAACTCCGTCGTCATTTCCGACGACAACACGGTGATCAACGTCGAGGGCCTGCGCTACACCGACGAATTCGTGCGCCACAAGACGCTCGATGCGGTTGGCGACCTCTCGCTCGCCGGCGCGCCGTTCATCGGCTGCTACCGCTCGTACCGCGGCGGCCACAAGATGAACGCCAACGCGCTGAAGGCACTTCTCAGCGACCCGACGGCCTACGAAGTCGTCGAAACGGCAACCCCGCGCCAGCGTACCCGCGCGCGCGATATGGTTGCAGTGGCAGCTCCGGGCTTCGCGCCCTGGTCCGCATAACAAGAAAAGTCATCATCTCCTCCAGTCGCCGGCCGAAAGGCCGGCATTTTCATGATAGAGCTGCCACAAATTTGCATGAATCACCGATCATGACGTTGCGGTCTCAAGGTAACTTGCTCTAAAAGCGCATGTCTGGCGGGGTCCATGCCCGCAGAATGGAACGGGAATATCCGATGGTTCTTGCAGTTTCTGTGGATTTGAAAAAGTCAGCGCGCGTCGCCGCCGTCATTGTCGCGGCCGTTGCCGGCAGCGCCCTGATTACCGCCTGCCAGAACGATCCCGATATCGACATCACCAAGCTGACGGCCGAAACCGATCCGCCGGAAGTGCTCTACAATCAGGGCCTCGCCAACCTCAATGCCGGCAAGACGACGGAGGCGGCGCGCAAGTTCGAAGCGCTCGACCGCCAGCATCCGTTCTCGGAATATGCCCGCAAGGCGCTGGTCATGAACGCCTTCGTTTCTTACCGTAACGGTCAGTACCAGGAGGCGATCAACGCCACCGGCCGCTACCTCAATCTTTATCCGCAGTCGGAAGACGCGGCCTATGCGCAGTACATCCAGGGTCTCGCCTATACCAAGCAGATCCCGGCGGTGACGCAGGACCAGAAGCCGGCCTTCAAGGCGATCGAAGCCATGCAGGCGGTCGTAGACCGCTACCCGGACTCCGAATATGTCGACGACGCCAAGTCGAAGATCCGCTTTGCCCGCGACCAGCTGGCCGGCAAGGAGATGCAGGTCGGCCGCTACTATCTCGAGCGCAAGGAATACCTTGCCGCCGTGTCGCGTTTCCGCGTCGTCGTCGAGCAGTATCCGAACACCAACCAGGTTGAAGAAGCGCTGGCGCGCCTGACGGAAGCCTATTTCGCGATGGGCGTGACCCAGGAGGCGCAGACCGCTGCCGCCGTTCTCGGTCACAACTACCCGGACAGCCAGTGGTACAACGATAGCTTCAAGCTGCTGCAGTCGGGTGGCCTTGAGCCGCGTGAAAGCGGCAACTCCTGGATTTCGCGCGCCGCCAAGAAACTCGTCGGCGCCTGATATCTATCGGCGCCCTTCAAGGAAGATATAACCCCGGATGCTTGCCCAGCTTTCGATCCGCGATATCGTCCTGATTGAACGGCTCGATCTCAATTTCGACGCCGGGCTCTCGGTGCTGACCGGTGAAACCGGGGCCGGCAAGTCCATTCTTCTCGACAGTCTGTCGCTCGCCCTTGGCGGGCGCGGCGATGGCTCGCTCGTTCGCCACGGTTCCGACAAGGGGCAGGTGACGGCGGTCTTCGACGTGCCGATGGGGCATTCGGCGCGGCTGATGCTCAGGGAAAACGGCATCGACGACGACGGCGACCTGATCTTTCGTCGCGTGCAGTCGGCCGACGGCCGCACCAAGGCCTATGTCAACGACCAGCCGATCAGCGTCCAGCTGATGCGCCAGCTTGGCCAGACGCTGGTCGAAATTCACGGACAGCACGACGACCGCGCGCTCGTCGATATCGACGCGCACCGCACGCTTCTCGACGCCTTCGGTGGCACCGCCGAAGAAGCGGCGCATGTGAGCGAACTCTATCGCGCCTGGAAGGATGCCGAGCGCGGCCTGAAGAAGCACCGCGAGCGGGTCGAGGCGGCCGCGCGCGAGGCGGACTACCTTCGGTCTTCGGTCGAAGAACTGGAGAAGCTCAGCCCCCGCGACGGCGAAGAGGACGAGCTTGCCGAGAACCGGGCGCGGATGATGAAGGCCGAGCGCATCGCCGGCGACATCAACGAGGCCTCGGAGTTCCTGAACGGCAACGCTTCGCCGGTTCCGCTGATCGCCTCGCTCGTGCGCCGTCTCGAGCGCAAGAGCCAGGAGGCGCCGGGCCTGCTCGAAGAAACGGTCGAGTTGCTCGACGGTGCGCTCAACCAGCTTTCGGACGCGCAGATGTCGGTCGAGCGGGCGTTGCGCAACACGGAGTTCGATCCGAAGGAACTGGAGCGGGTGGAGGAGCGGCTGTTCGCGCTGCGCGCCGCCAGCCGCAAATATTCGGTTCCGGTCACGGAACTGCCGGCACTCGCGGTTCGCATGATTTCCGATCTCGCCGATCTCGATGCCGGCGAGGAAAAGCTGAAGCAGCTCGATGCACAAGTCGGCGTGGCACGGGTGGCGTTCGACGCTTCGGCGCGCTCCCTCTCCGAAAAGCGTCGCCATACCGCGACCGCGCTTTCCGACGCTGTCATGGCCGAGCTGCCGGCGTTGAAGCTCGAGCGGGCACGCTTCATGGTCGAGGTGCAAAGCGATCCGTCGCTGCCGACGGTCGACGGTATCGACCTCGTCGAGTTCCACGTCCAGACCAACCCCGGCACGCGGCCGGGCCCGATCATGAAGGTGGCTTCCGGCGGCGAACTTTCGCGCTTCCTGCTGGCGCTGAAGGTGGCGCTTGCCGATCGCGGCTCGGCGCCGACGCTCGTCTTCGATGAAATCGACACCGGTGTCGGCGGTGCGGTGGCCGATGCCATCGGCCAGCGGCTGAAGCGGCTCTCGGCAACGGTGCAGGTGCTCTCCGTCACCCACGCGCCGCAGGTCGCAGCCCGTGCGGCAACGCATCTTCTGATCTCCAAGGGTCCTTCGACCGAGAAGGCCGAGATGATTTCCACCCGTGTCGCCCGCATGGACGACAAGGCGCGCACCGAGGAAATCGCCCGCATGCTTGCCGGCGCCTCGATCACCGAAGAGGCGAGGGCGGCTGCCGCTCGCCTGCTTTCCGGCAACGGCTAGATCATCCTGGCGCCAAGTGGAAACATTGGCGGCTGAAGGATGCGATGTCCTCAGAGTGTTCATCTGAACCCACGGCCTTGGGCTTCCTAAGCCTTTTGGTTGAATTGTTGCGCCGCTGCACCCGTGTTCTATTTCCTCTGCGGTTGGGGCACTTCGGGCATGTGGGAGAAACTCGAGCATAGACTGGAGATCCGGTTTGCGCAGATGCGTGCGCATCCGGAACTGATCCTGCTCATCGCGCTCGCCTATGCCGGCCTTATCCTGACGATAAAGGAAGCGAACCAGGAACTGGGCGGCTTCGGGGTGTTCGCGTGCGTTGCCATCGCCGTGACTGCAGCAACTCTCGTCGCAAGGCTGCGACACGCCTCGCAGGTCGGGATGGCGGAGGAGGAGGCCGATGCTCAGCCGCCGAACGCGGACGAAGTCACGCCGTTGGCGCTTGTGGCGCCCTGTGCGCACGGGGACCGTTCCTATCTTGTCCGCGTCCCGGCGCCGACGGCGGTTGCCTATGAGGTGGTCCGCAAGGCACAGGATGTGTTTCGCAGCGGCGCGATCGATCCCGAAGAGGATATGAGAGCGTTCCATTCCGACCCCTACAGCCTGATCTGCCTGCAGGACCTCGACGGCAACATCTTCGGCTTCATCGACTACTACGCCTTCGAGAAGAACCACTTCAAACTGTTCCTGCAGGGGCATTATGCCTTTGGCAACCTGCTGGCGAGCGGGCTGCTTGCCCATCCGCAGGCGCGAAAGGCGAAGGTGGTCTATCTCGCGACCATCCTCAATATGAGCTTCCTGCTCGATTCCATGCGCGCCGAGCGCCGCAGGCAGAACGGCATTCTCGTCTGGGCGACGGTTTCGGCGATCCTCGAACACCACACGTTCCCGCCCGACGGCATCGACATCTACAGCATCGGCTGGGACAAGGGCGGGGCCGCGATCCTGAAGATGTTCGGTCTGCAGCCGGTGAGCCGGGTGATGCGTGGCCAGGCGGAAGGCAAATGGATCTACTGCAAGCGTGGTGTCCAGAAAAAGGATCTCGAGGCCATCCGCTGCCGTTATCAGAGGCGCTATGAACGCTGGTGCGAACTGGATGTCAGGCCGCTTGCCGGGCTCGCGCCGGGGGCCGTCAATGCCACTGGCGCGTGAGCCGACGGCGCCGGACGGTCTTTTCTTTCCCATCAGTTGCTCTACAAAACGACTTCGAATCCGGAGTCGTCGCGCATGTCCCAAGAATTGAAACCCGTCGAGAATCTCAACGAAACGGAAGCGGCCGAAGAGCTTGCCTTTCTCGCGGCCGAGCTTGCGCGCCATGACGCGCTTTATCATGGCCAGGACGCGCCGGAGATTTCGGATGCGGACTATGACGCGCTGAAGCGGCGCAACGACGCGATCGAGCAGCGCTTTCCGGCGCTCATCCGCGAAGACAGCCCCTCGAAGAAGGTGGGTGCTGCACCCTCCGTCACCTTCCAGCCCGTCGTGCACGCCCGGCCGATGCTGTCGCTCGACAACACGTTTTCCGACGAGGACGCGCGCGATTTCGTCGCCTCGGTCTATCGTTTCCTCGGCCAACTGCCGGACAACTCCATCGCCTTTACCGCCGAGCCAAAGATCGACGGGCTCTCCATGTCGCTGCGCTATGAGAACCGCCGGCTGGTGACGGCCGCGACCCGCGGCGACGGTACGACTGGCGAAAACGTCACCGCCAATATCCGCACCATCGGCATGATCCCGCAGACGCTGCCGGCAGATGCGCCCGATGTCGTCGAGGTGCGCGGCGAAATCTATATGGCGAAATCGGACTTTGCCGCGCTCAACGCCGAGATGGCGGCGCTCGGCAAGCCGCTCTATGTCAACCCGCGCAACACCGCTTCGGGCTCGCTGCGCCAGCTCGACGCCAAGGTGACGGCGAGCCGCAAGCTGCGTTTCTTTGCCTATGCCTGGGGCGAGATCTCTGAAATGCCCGCCGACACGCAGATGGGCATGGTCGAGGTGTTCAAGAGCTGGGGCTTCCCGGTTAACCCGCTGATGCAGCGGCTCTCCTCGGCCGACGCGCTGCTGGAGCATTACCACCACATCGAGCGCGAACGGCCGGATCTCGACTACGATATCGACGGCGTCGTCTACAAGGTCGACCGGCTCGACCTGCAGGCCCGCCTCGGCTTCCGTTCGCGCTCGCCGCGCTGGGCAACCGCGCACAAGTTTCCTGCCGAGCAGGCCTTCACCCGGCTGACGGCGATCGACATCCAGGTCGGCCGTACCGGCGCGCTGACGCCGGTGGCACGCCTTGAGCCGATCACGGTCGGTGGCGTCGTCGTCACCAACGCGACGCTGCACAACGAGGATTACATCAAGGGTCTCGGTAATTCGGGCGAGGCGATCCGCGAGGGCCGCGACATCCGCATCGGCGACATGGTGATCGTCCAGCGCGCCGGCGACGTCATTCCACAGATCGTCGACGTGGTCATGGACGAGCGCAAGGCGGGGAGCGAGCCCTATCGCTTCCCGACCACATGCCCGGTCTGCGGCAGCCATGCGGTGCGCGACATCAACGAGAAGACCGGCAAAGTAGATGCGGTGCGCCGCTGCACCGGCGGTTTCGTCTGCCGCGCGCAGGCCGTCGAGCACCTGAAGCACTTCGTCTCGCGCAACGCCTACGACATCGAGGGCCTCGGTTCGAAGCAGATCGAGTTCTTCTTCGAAAGCGAAGACCCGACGCTGATGATCCGCACGGCGCCGGATATCTTCACGCTGGAGAAACGCCAGGAGGCGTCGCTCACCAAGCTCGAAAACATCGACGGCTTCGGCCGCGTCAGCGTGCGCAAGCTCTATGACGCCATCAATACGCGCCGTTCGATCGCGCTGCAGCGTTTCATCTATGCGCTCGGCATTCGCCATGTGGGCGAGACGACGGCAAAGCTGCTGGCGCGTTCCTATGGCACCTACGAGCACTTCGGCGAGGCGATGCGCGACGCGTCGACGTTTACGGGCGACGCCTGGAATGAACTCAACAGCATCGACGGCATCGGCGAGGTGGTCGCCCGTGCCATCGTCGAGTTCTACAAGGAGCCGCGCAACCTCGAAGTCGTCACCCGGCTGTTGTTGGAGGTGACGCCGGAGGCAGCGGAAGCACCGGTTGCCTCAAACAGCCCGGTCGCCGGCAAGACTGTCGTCTTCACCGGTTCGCTCGAAAAGATGACGCGCGATGAAGCCAAGGCCAAGGCCGAAAGCCTCGGCGCCAAGGTGGCAGGTTCCGTGTCGAAGAAGACCGACATCGTCGTTGCCGGACCGGGTGCCGGCTCCAAGCTCGACAAGGCCCGCGAACTCGGCGTCGCGACCATGGACGAGGACGAGTGGCTGGCGCTGATCGGCGGGTAATCCCCGCCGGTTGCATGCAATCGGCAGAGCGTCGTTACGCCTGCCTGCTGTCGTACTCTTCGGAGGCGGCTTTCAGGGCGGCAATATCGTCGGCGCAGATGAAACGGCGCAACGCGTCGAACTTTGATCGTTCCCACTGGTAGATGCCGAGCGCAAGCAGCGTCTCGACATCCGCCGCGGGGAAACGCTGGCGGACGGGCCGGGCAGGGTTCCCCGCAACGATGGTGTAGGGCGCAACGTCCTTCGTCACGATGGCGCCCGATGCGACGACGGCGCCTTCGCCGAGCGTCACACCCGGCATGATCATGGCGCGCATGCCGATCCAGGCGCCGTCGCCGATAATGGTGTCGCCCTTGCCGACATAGGCTTCGCCGATCACGTCGAGGAAGGGATAGAGGCTCACCCAATCGGTGCGATGGGTGTGGTTGCCGCCCATGAGGATCACCGCCTCGGCGCCAATCGCGACATAGTCGCCGATCAGCAGTTGATCGATTGGCCATTGCGGTTCCCAGGCCCTGAGGCTGTAGTCGTCGCCATAGAGGTAGCGAACGACACTTTCCTCGAAGGATCCGGTCCAGGCGTTGCTGTAGTAGCTGTTGCTGCCGCGCACGTGAATGTTCGGGTTGCGCACTGTCTCATGCAAGAGCTCGACCTTGGACCAATGCTTGGCTTCGACCTTCGTGGACATGGGGTTCCTCATTCTCAATGCTTGCAAGCGAAGCTGCGCGTCGCTCGCCATTCGTATCCCGTCCCAACTATCGGATTCACCGGTCGCTTTCTTCTCAAATCGGGCGCCGACCGGAAGCTTTGGCAGGCACTGCGATCATTCCATCACACAAAAACGCCCGCCGCTTTTGGCGGCAGGCGCAAAGTTCGGGGCACTGCGCGAGATCAGGAGGCCTGCTGCTGGGCGGCTTCCTGGTCCATCCACATGAATTCCCAGACGTGACCGTCGAGGTCCTGGAAGGAAATGCCGTACATGAAGCCGTAGTCGAGAGCCGGCTTCCAGGGCTTGGCGCCGGCAGCGAGCGCCTTGGCGAGCATGTCGTCGCATTCAGCGCGGCTGGACGCGGAAAGGGCGGTAATGACCTCGGTTCCTTTCCGGGCGTCGCTGATCTCGCCGGTGATGAAGTCGCGGAACTTCGGCTCGGTCAGAAGCATGACGAAAATATTGTCCGAGATCACCGTGCAGGCGGCGGTGTCGTCGGAGAACTGCTCGTTGAAGGTGAAGCCGAGGGCGGCGAAGAACGCGCGCGAGGCCTTCAGATCCTTGACCGGCAGGTTTACGAAAATCATGCGCATGAAATGCTCCTTGGAATGGATTTCGTGTTTTACGGATCTGATCACTTCGTTGTTTCGGCGAAACCGCGAAGCGATCCAACTCTTTGATTGACGCAACTCCGGACGGAAAACCGCGGCGCACTTTTCCTGGAGTTGCTCTAAGGACGAATGCCGGTCGACGATCCCGACACCGGCTCAAAGATTTTTTGAGCCGGGCTGATGTGGGGTGCAACTACAGGTCTTCAAGCGGAGCGAGACCTGCTTCGATGCTGCAAATAGGATCGACGGTGCTAGCGGCTGCGAGCGGCCCCAAGGGCGCGCGCCGCTGCTCGATGTTATTGTCACTTCACCGTGCACACGCCGTTGGCGCCGCCCTTGCCGGTGTAGGACACGCTCGGCGAGCCGTCGGGATTGATGCTGAGCGAGATGGTGACGCCGGCGCCGTGCGCTTCGTAGTAGTTCTCGTTGAACACCTTGAGCTTGGCTTCCTTGCCGTTGATGTAGATCGGGCCGCCTTCGTCGGCATGGACCTCGATCTTGCCGGGGCAGGTGGCGTTGACCAGCGGGATTTTTGCTTCGGCCGCAGCGGCGAAGGCAAGCGTCGGGACGAGAACGCCGAGAAGGCGCAGGCAGGGTTTCATCTTGCTCTCCAGCGTGGGTTGCAGGTGGCATCGATCGCCAACCGTGACAGGCTGCCGGTGGAAGTCAAGCGCGGCTGAGCGTCACCAAGCTGTCATCAATCCGATTGTTTTTTTGCGCTGCACAAGATAGAGGATTGCAGCCGAATTTTATGCAAATGCCTTTTCGCGGAGCAGGTCGCGGCCATCTGCGAAGGCAGCGCGCCAGCATCCCAAAGGGCAGGGCGCCGGCGCGGATTGGAGGGTCCGGAGATGAAGACTTTCACCACCATCGCCGAGCTGCGTGCAGCGCTTGCCGAGCATAGACGCGCCGGCAAGACGGTCGGCTTCGTGCCGACCATGGGCTACCTGCATGTCGGCCATATGGAGCTGATGCGCCGGGCCCGCGAAGAAAACGACGTCGTCGTCGCCAGCATCTTCGTCAATCCGCTGCAGTTCGGCGCCAACGAGGATCTTTCCAAGTATCCGCGCGATCTCGCCCGCGACCAGGCGATGCTCGAAGCGGGCAGCGTCGACTATCTGTTTGCGCCGGGTGTTGCCGACATGTATCCGCGGCCGATGGAGACGGTCGTCGACGTGCCGACGCTTGGCAGCGAGCTCGAGGGCTCCGTGCGCCCCGGTCATTTCGCCGGTGTTGCCACCGTCGTCACCAAGCTCTTCAACATCGTTGGGCCCGATCGCGCCTATTTCGGCGAGAAGGATTTCCAGCAGCTGCAGATCATCCGCCGCATGGTGGACGATCTCGCCCAGCCGGTGACCGTCATCGGCGTGCCGACGGTGCGCGAGGCCGACGGGCTCGCCTGCTCGTCGCGCAATGTCTACCTGACGGCCGAAGAGCGGCGTGCCGCGGCGATCGTGCCGAAGGCGCTGGATGAGGCGCAGCACCTCGTTGCCTCCGGCGTCAGCGATGTCGCCGCACTCGAAAAGGCCGTGACCAAGTTTCTGGCGAGCGAGCCCTTGGCGAAGCCTGAGGTCGTGGCGGTGCGCGATCCCGAAACGCTGGAGACGATCGAAACGATCGGCGACCGGCCGGTGCTGCTTCTGCTCTTCGTCCGCTTCGGCACGACGAAGCTGCTCGACAATCGCGTGATCGCCCCGAAATCCGCATCATTTGCAAAGGTTGCCTGACATGAGCGTGCAGACCGCCAAGCGCCGGCTCAGCCCCGCCAACATCGAAGCGCTGAAGGGCGAGCGCCCGATCGTCAGCCTCACGGCCTATACGACGCCGATTGCGCGGCTGCTCGATCCGCATGTGGACTTTCTGCTGGTCGGCGATTCCGTCGGTATGGTGCTCTATGGCCTCGACACGACCGTCGGCGTGACGCTGGAAATGATGATCGCCCATGGCCAGGCGGTCATGCGCGGCTCGCAGCAGGCCTGCGTCGTTATCGACATGCCCTTCGGCTCCTACCAGGAATCGAAGGAGCAGGCGTTCCGCAGTGCGGCGCGTATCCTCAAGGAAACCGGCTGCAGCGCAGTGAAGCTCGAGGGCGGGGCGGAGATGGCCGAGACGGTCGAGTTCCTCGTCAGCCGCGGCATTCCGGTGCTCGGCCATGTCGGCCTGATGCCGCAGCTCGTCAACACGACCGGCGGCTACCGCTCGGTTGGCCGCAACGACAAGGAAGTGGCAAAGATCCGCCGCGACGCCAAGGCGATCGACGATGCCGGAGCGTTTGGCATCGTCATCGAGGGCACGGTCGAGCCGGTGGCCCGCGAGCTCACGGCCGAGTTGCGCTCGCCGACGATCGGCATCGGCGCATCGCCTGCCTGCGACGGCCAGATCCTCGTCTCCGACGACATGCTCGGCCTCTTCAACGACTTCAAGCCGCGCTTCGTCAAGCATTTCGCCGAGTTGGCGCCGGCGATCTCGAAGGCGGCCGAGGAGTATGCGAACGAGGTGAAGGCCCGCACGTTCCCCGGCATCGAGCATACGTTCCAGGTCAAGAAGTAAGGGGCGGCTGGCCCGCGCCGGCGCTTATTCCAAGCGATAAAGCGCATCGTTTTCCTGATCGGTGCGCCTTTTGTTCAAGCCTCGTTCGCCGAGGCATCATAAAATTCAATCATTGTATCAGCGCATTTGAATTGTTGCCGGGGGCGCAAGCGCCTATCAGTCCGGCACCGGCCGCATGGCGCGTCATCGCCTCGGCCGGCGGAGGTTTCCATGAAAAAAGATGAATTCTGGGAAGGGGTCCGCGGCGGCTTTCCCATCATGCTGGCAGCATCGCCCTTCGGTGCGCTGTTCGGGGCGCTTGCGGTCGACAATGGCTTCACCATTGCCGATGCGGTGTTCATGAGCGCGACCGTCTATGCCGGCGCCAGCCAGATGGTCGGCATCGAGCTCTTCGGCAACCACGTCCAGCCCTGGCTGGTGGTGCTCTCGGTCTTTGCGGTCAACTTCCGCCACGTGCTCTATTCGGCCTCGATCGCCAAATATGTCCGGCACTTCACCTTCGGGCAGAAGTTCCTCGCCTTCTTCCTGCTGGTCGATCCGCAATATGCCGAGACCGAAAAGCGCGGCGAGCGCGGCTTGCCGATCACCTTTGCCTGGTATCTCGGCTTCGGTCTCGTGATCTACATCCCGTGGATCATCAACACGCTGGTCGGCGCGATCTTCGGGCAGATGATCGGTGACCCGAAGGCGATCGGCCTTGATGTCCTGCTGCCGGTCTATTTCATGGGGCTCGTCATGGGCTTCCGCAAGCGTGACCGGTTCCTGCCGATCGTCATCGTCTCGGGGCTTGCATCCGTCGCCGGCATGCATTTCGTCGGCTCGCCATGGCATGTCAGCATCGGAGCACTAGCCGGCATCATTCTTGCCGCCTGTCTGCCGCCAAGCGAGCGGGCAGTGGCACCGACGGGTGTCGAGAAGGAGGCGTGAACATGGATCCGCAACACCTGAACCTCATCTACCTGATCATCGCGGCGGCCGTTGCGACCTTCCTGACGCGTGTCGGCGGCTATATCCTGATCACCCAGATGAAAGAGATCCCGCCGCGGCTGGAGGCGGCGCTCAACGCCGTTCCCGCAGCCGTTCTGACGACGCTGGTGGCGCCGGCCTTCGTCTATGGCGGGCTCGACGTGACGATTGCCATGTTCGTCGCCTTTGCCATCGCGGTCGGGCTGAATCTCTCAACACTGCGCATGCTCGTCATCGGCTGGGTGGTGGTCATGGTGATCCGGCATCTGGTGATGTAGGACGCCCGTCCGCGGTGGTGTGCGAAGCCGTGGACGGATGTGTTGCGCCCGTTTCGATTGGCGGCGCGCGCATCCTGGACTATCATCTCTGCCGTTGCCGGAGAGGCAGGACATATCCCCCCTCGTTAGGTGGCGTACGACGTCACCGCAGCATGAAGCCTCCCGGCAGTGGAGGAGCGACCATGTTGACCAGGATCTCTATTGCCCTTTTGCTGGCGCTCGCGCCGGCAACGGCCTTTGCCAATCAATGCCCGACCATGATGAAGGCGATCGATGCGGCCATGCAGACCGCTTCCTTGTCCGATGCCGACATGGCCAAGGTCAAGGAATTGCGCACCAAGGGTGAGGCACAGCACCAGGCTGGCGATCACGCCGCCTCGGAGGCAACGCTTGGCGAAGCGAAGAAGCTTCTGGGCATCTGAACGAGAGACCAGGACGTCTGGAGCCAAGGTCTGGCGGGTGAGGGCGCAGCACGCTATCGGCTGCGCGACGGCTCGTTTTATGGGCCCCCGCGACAGCAGGAGCCCAGCAGAGAGCATGACTCAGCGTGACAGCGCTTCCGTTGCGGCCTTCAGCCAGGCGCGCGTCTCGTCGCTGGCCAGCAGCGGCATCAGCTTTTCGCGCGTCTCGGCGTGATAGGCGTTGAGCCAGGCGAGTTCCTCGTCGGTCAGAAGCGCCGGCAGCACCAGGCGGCGATCGATCGGGCAGTAGGTGATCGTGTCGAAGCAGAGCATCGGCAGGTCGCCGCCGTCAACCATCGTTGCCGGCTGCACCACGATGAGGTTCTCGATGCGGATGCCGAAGGCGCCGGGGCGGTAGTAGCCGGGCTCGTTGGAAAGGATCATGCCGGCCAGCAGTTCCTGCGTCGAAAGACGGGCGATGCGCTGCGGGCCTTCATGCACCGAGAGATAGGAGCCGACACCGTGGCCGGTGCCGTGGGCATAGTCGGCGCCCGCCTTCCAGAGCGCGATGCGCGCCAAAGGGTCGAGATCCACGCCGCGCGAGCCCTTGGGGAAGCGCGCCGTGCTTATCGCAATCATGCCCTTCAGCACCAGGGTGAAGAAGCGTTTCTGCTCTTCAGGCACGGCGCCGACGGCCACCGTGCGGGTGATGTCGGTGGTGCCGTTGATATACTGCGCGCCGGAATCGATCAGGAACATGGTGCCCGCTTCGATTGCCTGGTCGGTGGCCGTGGTGACGCGGTAGTGCATGATCGCCGCGTGCGCGCCGGCGCCGGAGATCGTGTCGAAGGAGATGTCCTTCAGCGGGTTCTGCATGCGCTCGCCGACGGTGGCGCGGGCAGCTTCCAGCTGGTTGGTGGCACCGATCTCGGTGACTGTGCCGGGCTGTTGGCTGTCGAGCCAGGCGAGGAACTCGACCATGGCCGCACCATCCTGCAGATGGGCGCGGCTCGAGCCTTCGATCTCGGCCGTGTTCTTCTGGGCGCGGGGCAGGCGGGCGGGATCGACCGCTTCGACGACCTTGCCGCCCTTGGCGCGGATCAGTTCGGAAATGGCGAAGGAGGCGAGATCGGGATCGATCATGACGGAGGCGCCGGCGGTGCCGAGAGCCCGCAGACGGTCGTCGAAGGTCGACGGTGCGACGATGTCGGCGATCTGGGTGAGGTAGGCCTCCTGCTCGATGCCGGTCTTGCGCTTGTCGAGGAAAAGTTCGGCGCGGCCGTCGGCGTGGATGATGGCGCGGGCCAGCGGATGCGGCGTGTGCGGCACGTCGGACCCGCGGATGTTGAATGTCCAGGCGACGGACGAGGGGTCGGTCAGCACGACGGCTTCGGCGCCCGTCTTGGAAAGGCCGGCTGCGATCGTCGCGATCTTGTCCTTGGCAAGCGTGCCCGCATGTTCGATCGGCTGGATCGTCACCTTCCCGAGCGGGGCAGCCGGACGGTTCGTCCAGATCCTGTCGAGCGGGTTGTGATCGAGGAAGACGAGCGAACCGCCGAGGGAAGCGAGCGCCTTTTCCAGCCGGCGCACTTCGGCGCCGGTGTGGACCCAGGGATCGATGCCGAGCTTGAAGCCCTTGGCTCCATGGTTTTCCAACCAGAGATGCGGCGGCTCGCCGATGAGGTCGCCGCCGGTAAAGACGGAGCCGTCGACCTGCTCCTTCAACTGCGTGACGTAGCGGCCATCGACGAAGACGACCGCTTCACGCTGCGTGATGAGGGCGACGCCGGCCGAGCCGGTAAAACCGGTGAGCCAGGACAGGCGCTCGGAGGAGGCCGGCACATACTCGCCCTGGAACTCGTCGGCGCGCGGCACGAGAAAGCCGTCGATGCCGAGGGCTGCGAAGGACGCGCGCAGGGCTTCGGTGCGCTCCTTGCCGAACTGCGGCGTGGAGGTGACTTCAAATGACTGAAACATGAGGGAATTCCGGTAGATTGAGCGGCAAACCGCGGGAAAAGATGGGCTATGTTAGCGGAAATCGCCCTTGCCGGGAAAGAGGCGATATCCTGCAGGGTGGCCTGATCCCCGGTCCGCGCAACGCTGCGGTTGCACCCTGATAGGAGGGCAATTGCTCATTTACCATACATATGCGCTCAGCGCATGGCACCCATGCTCAGAAAACTCTTTCTCTATCGGAATAATAGTTTATAAGCCGCCTCAACGAACACGGACGAACATCCGGTGGTTCAAAAAGCTGCGGTTCCGAGAATAGTTGGTCACTCTGTTCTCCTCCTCCCTCAAGGGTGGTCAGCTTCGGAACGGTAGACGCCCGCTCGAGCACTCCTCCTCCTCAGGCTCGCGGGCATGGTTGGCCACAAGCCAACCAGCAGGCGATGCCTCTGGCATCGCCTTAGTTTCGAAAGGCCGCCCGTCATGATGGACGTGGCGGCCTTTTCGTTTTCTTCCGCAACTAGATAGAACCGCGGGTTCTACATTGTTCGTCGCGCTTCCGATGCGTTAAATGGATGCCACGCTGCTTTTTGAGGAGAATGGCAAAAGATGCGTTCAGAGCCGACCACTGTAGACAAAGCAGTCAAACTTCTTCAAGGCGTCGACAGCCTAAGGCGCGTTTGGATCGTCCAGCGCGACGATGGGGTGTATGTTCTCAAGCCCGAGGAATGGTATCAAAACGTGATCGATGGGGAACTCGTCGCGGAAGGGTGGAAACCGATTTATGGTGAGTACGGTCTCTTCGGAGGTGCAGACTTGGCCGAGCGCGACGCGCTGGTCAGGTTTGCTTGGCTGAAGGAAACCCAAAATCCTGCCCTGTGACAGCCCTTTAATGCTCACAATTCCCAGGTGGTCGTTGCTGCCTGGCGCGCGTTTGGATGTCGACCCAAGCCCCTCACCCTAACCCTCTCCCCGCAGGCGGGGCGAGGGGACGTGCCCGAAGCCCGGCACACCCCGAGGGACGCCTGTCCCATGGCCTGGCGACAGGCGGGCGGTTGTGATTGGGCAAGAGAGCGCCGCCACCTTCGCCCCGCTTGCGGGGAGAAGGTGGCGGCAGCCGGATGAGGGGCTATTACCTCAACAACGAATGGGACGCATCTGGCCTGACGGCACGCGTCTGTGACGGTCGCCCAGCGGGCAGTCGCGCCTCACTTCTCCAGATGGATCGTTACCCAGCCGTTGCGCCAGATGGTGCGCACGTGGCGCAGGTGCTGGCCGTTGTAATGGGCGAGCACTTTCCAGCGCTGTTCGGCAAGGATGCCCGAGAGGATCACCGAGCCGCCAGGGGCAAGGTTGGCGACGAGTTGCGGCGCCATCTTCATCAAGGGGCGGGCGAGGATGTTGGCGATGATCAGATCGAAGGGGCCGTTGGTGCTGAAGGCCGTCGAATGAAAGCCAGGGGCGGTCGCAAAGGTCATGCCGGTAACGACGCCGTTGACCCGGGCATTTTCTTCGGCGACGCGGGTGGCGATCGGGTCGATGTCGGTAGCAAGGACCGGCACGTGCATCAGTTTCCAGGCGGCGATCGCCAGCACGCCGCTGCCGGTGCCGAGATCGAGCACGTTGCGCACGGTGCGGGTGCGCGCGACGGTCGCCAGCACTTCGAGGCAGCCGGCGGTGGTGCCGTGATGGCCGGTGCCGAAGGCCTGGCCGGCGTCGATCTCGATGGCGATTTCGCCGGTCTTGACCTTGTCGCGGTCATGCGAGCCGTGCACGACGAAGCGGCCGGCGCGCACCGGCGCCAGGCCCTCGAGTGACTTGGCGATCCAGTCGATATCCGGCAGCACTTCGCGCTCGATCGGGAGATGAGCGAAGTTTTCGGAGAGCGCTTCGGTGAGACGTTCGCCCACGCTCTCCTCGTCGACCATCATCATGTAGATCGAGGCTTCCCAGATGTCGCGCTTCTCGTCGACTTCCGTCGTGCCGATGGCATAGTCCTCTTCGCCGAAGACCTCGCTCATGCGGTCGAGCACGGCTTCCGCCTGCTTCTCGGTGGTGGTGACGAAAAGTCTGATCTCGCTCAAGGGTCCGTCCTTCGGCTGGCAAATCCGCCGCCCGCACCAAGCCCTGAAAGGGGTGCGCTCAAGCGTCGGCAATCGTGTGCTGTGCGCTATCACGATTGCCCTACAAAGGCAAAGCGCCGGACGGGGCCGGCGCTTGCATCTTCAGGTCAGGATCGAAGGGCTCAGCCCTTGGTCAGGTTTTCCAGCTTCTTTACCGCCGTCTCCGGGTTTTCCTCGTAGGCGATGGTGCCGGAGAACTTGCCGTTGGCGTCAAGCAGGAACACCGATGCGGTGTGGTCCATGGTGTAGTCGCCGTCGGGCTTTGCGGCGTCGACCGGAACCTTCTTGGCGTAGACGCGGAAGCCCTTGACCATCTCCATGACCTTGTCGGCCGGGCCGGAAATGCCGGTGATGCGCTTGGAGACGTTGGAGACGTACTGGCCGAGGATTTCGGGCGTGTCGCGCTCAGGGTCGACGGTGATGAAATAGGCCTGCAGCTTGTTGCCTTCGGGGTCGACCTTTTCCAGCCAGCCGTTCAGTTCGAACAGTGTCGTCGGGCAGACCTCGGGGCAATGGGTAAAGCCGAAGAAGAGCGCGGTCGGCTTGCCGGTGAAGGCCTTCTCGGTGATTTCCTTGCCGTCCTGGGCAACCAGCGTGAAGGGCACGCCGAACGGGCCGGAGGCGGCCTGCTCTTTCGACTGGGTCATTTCATAGGTCAGCCAGCCCAGGATGCCCGCCATGACGACGACGGCGGCCCAGAGGACGATGCGGATGGTTTTCATGCGTGCTACCGATTTTGTTGGGGCCGAAGACGGCCGTGTCCGGTTGATAGGCCCTTGATACCGCCTTCACGGACCCCGCGCAAATGGGACAATTGCCGCAGGTTGTGACAGCGGGGTGAGCATTTTGTCGGGCGGCTGCCACTCATCCCGCTGCCGCGACCTTCGTCGTGACGGGGAGAAGGGACCGCACGGCCACCTCCCGCTCCGACAATGAGCCTCAGTGCGCCAACACCCACCGCAGAAGAACCGCACGGCGACGTTTCGCTCGCTTTCGTCCCTTCTTCCCGCAAGCAGGGAGAGGGTAAGGGTAAGGGGCAAAACTTAGAAGCGTGTCCGCGCTAAAAACACCAGGAAAGGCCGGACTGGGCGAGTGCCAGGAACATCTCGGCGCCGTTTTCCATCCAGCCGCGGAAGGCAAGCAGCAGCACGACGGCGATCGCGGCCGCAAGGGTTGCGACGAGAGGAAGGCGGATCGAGCGCTCGGTCTTCGTGTTCATGGCGTCATCATAACAGTTCGGGCGGCAAGGGGAAGCGGGCGCGCTGCCGGCGGACCGTGGGTCTGTCTGGGCCTGTCACGAGATCGGTGTCAAAACCGGCACCCGGCGTGCTGATGGATTGTGCCCTCAAATGCCGGGAAAACCGGCGCTTGCAGTAAATATGCGCGATCTCGAAAATAAGGCGCTTTCCCTGGGGATCGGCGAGGCGCCTTAGCGAATGTTTAAGGTCTGTTTGACAGTGTTTTTTCAGCGCGGGGGAGCGTTGTGCTCCGACATGACATGAGGTCATCCGGTTTGATCGAGCCCGGTTTTCCGCATCGATCCTAACGGAGGATCCGGCCCGCGCCGGGTCCGTGAGCATGGAATGTCTATGACCGCCGCATCTTCCCCATTGAAGCGCAATCTTTCCGTAAGCCAGCGGCTGGCAACGCTTGCCGGTGCCGCTTTCGTCGGTTTTGGCTCCGTGCTCGGAGTCGCCTGGTACGAGGGCCGGCAGGCGAACGATGCCCTGCAGGGCGCGCTCGCCGCGCAGAACGGGCTGACCACGGTCGACGAGGTCCGGCTTGCGACCACCAATCTCGTGCTCAATGCGATGGACAGCATCATCGACCGCGAGGAGGGCGCGATCCAGCCGGCGCGCGCCGCCAGCATCGCCGAGATCCTGAAACTGCTTGAGACGAAATCGACCGATATCAAGGCGCTTGCCGGCCTCATTGGCGGCAGCGATGCGCTTTCGACCTTTGACGCCGATGTGGCGGAACTGCGCCAGGCGATCGGAACGGACCTGAAGGCACTGATCGAAGGCAAGGCTTCGGCTGACGACTTCGGCAAGATCGACGACGCGATCGACGGTGCCGGCGAACGGGTCGCCACGGCGCTCGCCGGCCTTTCCGAAGCGGCAACGACGCTGGTTCAGACGCGCGTTGCCGAGGCGCGCGCCACCTCCGACGAGGCGTTCCAGCTTCAGCTCGCCTCCGGCCTCATCGCCATGGCGACGCTGCTTTATCTGCTCTGGTTCCATGGCAGCACGCTCAGGCGCGGCATTCTCTCCCTGCGCGATGGCATGCAGCGGATCCAGAAGGGCGAACTTTCGACCAAGCTGGAAGCGCTCGACCACGGCGACGAAATCGGCGCCATGGCGCGCTCCGTCGACCTCTTCCGCCTGTCGGCAATCGAAAAGCAGTCTCTCGAACAGAGTGCTGCCCACAGCCGCCGCGAGATCGAGAAGGAACGCGAACAGCAGCAGCAGGAACGCGAGGAGGCGGTGCGCCGCATCCAGGCGGCGATCGACAATCTCGGCCGCGCGCTGACCCAGCTTGCCGAGGGTGACCTTGCCGTTGCCATCGACCGACCGTTCGACGGCAATCTCGACCAGCTCCGGCAGAACTTCAACCAGACGGTCGAGCGGCTGCGCGTGGTGCTTTCGAGCGTCAAGGACAATGCGCTTTCGATCGAATCCAACGGGCGGCAGATGCGCACGGCGGCCGACGACCTGGCGCGCCGCACCGAGCGGCAGGCCGCTTCGCTGGAGCAGACCTCGGCAGCCCTCGACGAAATCACCGTGACGGTCCGCACCGCGACCCAGCGCGCCGAAGAGGCGAGCCAGATGGTCGACCAGACCCGCACCAATGCCGAGGAGTCCGGCCGCATCGTCGGCCAGGCGATCGCCGCCATGGCCCGCATCGAGGGTGCCTCGAACGAAATCGGCAAGATCATCAACGTCATCGACGAGATCGCCTTCCAGACCAACCTTCTGGCGCTCAATGCCGGCGTCGAGGCGGCGCGCGCGGGCGAAGCCGGCAAGGGCTTTGCGGTCGTGGCGCAGGAAGTGCGCGAGCTGGCGCAGCGCGCCGCCGGTGCCGCCAAGGACATCAAGGCGCTCGTCAGCCGCTCCGGCAGCGAGGTCGGCACCGGTGTCAAGCTGGTGCAGGCGACCGGCGAGGCGCTCGGGCGGATCGGCACCGATGTCGCGCGCATCAACGAACTGATGACCGCGATCGTGATGGCGGCGCGCGAACAGTCGACGGGTCTCAACGAGATCAGCACGGCCGTCGGCCAACTCGACCAGATGACGCAGCAGAACGCCGCCATGGTCGAACAGACCAATGCCTCCAGCCACACGCTGGCGCAGGACGCCGAACGCCTGACGGACCTCGTCGGCCAGTTCCGCGAAGGGCACACGATGCAGCGCGCCATGCCGACGGCGGCGCCGGCGCCTGTGACGCCCGCGGCGAGGACCGCTGCGCCGGTGCAGACGAAAACACCTTCGGTTTCAGCCGTTCAGCGGCCGGCAGCCAAGGGCACCAGCGAAGCGGTGCCGCTGCGCAAGATCGGCGCTGCCAAAATGGCCTCGTTTCCAACTCCATCTCCCGCCAAGGCCCTGATGGGCAAGCTTGCGGGCGCATTCGGCAACAAACCGGGCTCGGTGCCGTCGACGACGGCCTCCGGTGAAAACTGGGAAGAATTCTGAACATGAGCAACGCAATCAAGCAGTCCGGCGCCTATCTCGAAATCGTGTCGTTCCACCTCGGCGACCAGGAATTCTGCATCGATATCATGGCGATCCGCGAAATCCGCGGCTGGGCGCCGGTAACGCCGATGCCGCATACGCCGCCCTACGTGCTCGGCCTCATCAACCTGCGCGGCGCGGTGATCCCGGTCATCGACATGGCGGCCCGCCTCGGCATGAAGATGACCGAGCCGTCCGAGCGCTCGGCGATCATCGTCACCGACATCGCCGGCAAGCTCGTTGGCCTCCTGGTCGAGCAGGTCTCGGACATGATGACGATCAAGAGCGAGGCGCTGCAGCCGGCGCCGGAGATCATCCCGGAAGCGCAGCGCGCCTTCTGCCGCGGCATCGTCGCTTTGGAAAAGACCATGGTCTGCTTCCTCAACCTCGATACCGTCATTGCCGACGAGCTGGCCCAGGCCGCCTGACGCAAGCTTGTTCCTTATCTGAGAAAGCCCCGGTGCATCGGCGCCGGGGCTTTCTTGCGTTTCGGCGTGTTTTCAGACCGTTTCCGCACGTACTGGAACGATACGGTCAAGTTAAACTTCGGCAATGAACTTCACGCTTGGGCGATGCCATTGTGACAAAACGTCAAGTGGCTGGGCGGGTTACTTGTACTACTTTACCGGTGTTGCCGGGTGCCCGAACGGAGGCCGGGTGCCTGGTCCCGTCAACAGGAGTTGAACCTATGACAATCTCTCTCAGGAAACTCGCCGCCGTGCTCTCCGTTACGATGGTCATCGCCGGACCGGCCCTGGCCGACAGCTATTACCAGGGCATCGACGTCAACAATCCTCCCGGAACGCAGAACACACACAAGATGATGACGCCAATGAAGCGGCCGAGCGCTTCGGTTGACACGATGTCGACGGGCAGCATCAACAGAATGTCGGCGCCGGCGCCGACGCCGGTCTACCGTGATCGCAACCCCTATGGCGGATACCAGGGCGGTGATGGCGACTACTACCAGGGCATCGTTCCGCCGACGGCCTACTAGATCATCCCGCGTTGAAGTGAAAACGTTGAAAGCGGAAATTCGATTTGGCATGAATGCGCCAGGGAGTTCACGTAGGTTCGTGTGAACGCACGGAACGTCAGGTGCTTACAAAAGCGGAACGGGTTGCTCCCAGACTTCTCCCTGTTTCGCACCGAAGAGGTTTCGGAAGCGCCCGCAAAGCGGCGGGCGCTTTCAACCTTTGACCGATCGCCTTGCACGCCGATGCCGGCGGCAGGGACCGCTCCTACTGCGGCTTGCCGTTCTGCCAATTGACCGTCTGGCCGTAGAGCGGAATGGTGGTGATCGACATCTTGGCAGAGCCATCCGTCAATTCGCGCGAATGCGCCAGATAGATCAGCGTATCGTTCCTTCGGTCGTAGATCCGTGTGACGAGCAGGTTCTTCCAGACGAGCGACAAGCCGGCGCGAAACACTTCCTCGCCTTCCTTGGAAAGATCGATGTCGCCGATTTCGATCGGGCCGGTCTGCCGGCAGGCGATCGAATTGTTCGACGGATCCTCGAACCAGTTGCCGTTCTTCAGCCGGTCGATGACGCTGCGGTCGAAATAGGTCACGTGGCAGGTCACACCCTTGATCTTCGGGTCGCTCACGGCATCGATCATGATGTCGTTGCCGAGCCAGTCGACCCCGACTTCGCCGACTGTTTCGGCGCGAGCGGGCAGGGCTGTGGCGGCTATGGCAAGGCCGGCAAAAAAGAGCGCACGAAGCGAACGCGACATGGATGTCCTCCTGCAGCGCCTGACGTCTCACGCAAGGTCGCCGTAGCATTTTGAATTGACGCATGTTTTTGCCGAGGCAATCCCCGGGAAGGCATGCGCTCGGGCAGCCAGGTTCACATAGGTTCGGGAATTGGCTTTACAAGGCGTGCCGGCTCAACCGGTGCCGCGAAGAAGCTGCGGCTCGAGGTTTCGGTGGTCGGCAGCGCGCATTTGCGCGGCGGCGGCGGCAAGAGCCCGTGCGCTGGCCTCGGGCTGGAAGCGGCCGGCGATGGTGCAGCGGTCGCGGCCGTCGGCTTTGGCGTCGTAGAGCGCCATGTCGGCGCGGATCATGATGTCGCTGATCGTATCGCCGGGCTCGGCCTCGGCAAGGCCAATGCTCACTGTCAGCCGGATCGGGCGGTCGAAGCGGCCGATCGGCGTATCGCGCACCGTGCGGCCGATCTCCTCGGCCACCGCAAAGGCGGCATCTTCCGAGTGATTGGGCAGGACGATGCCGAACTCTTCGCCGCCGATGCGCCCGAGCGTGCCGCGCCCGCCGAGACAGGCGGCGACCGTGCCGGCGAAGTGGCCGAGCGCCGTGTCGCCGACCGCATGGCCGTAGCGGTCGTTGATCTGCTTGAAATAATCGAGATCGAGCAGCAGGAAGGTGACGGGTCTCTGGCGCGCAAAACCCACTGCCAGCGCCCGCTGTCCGAGGTCGAGCAGCGCGCGGCGCGACAGGGCGCCCGTCAACTCATCGCGGGCAATGGCGCTCTTGAGGTCGGTGATCACCCGGTTCTGGATCATCAGGATCACGCCGAGGAACAGCACAGGCAGGTAGAAATATCTAAGCACGACGCAGGCGAAGTCCCAGCTGGCCGACGCAAGCGGGGTTTCGGCGGTCCCGTGGGCGATCGGCGAGAAAATCGTGACCGCGATCAGAGCGGAACAGCCGATGGCGGCGCAGCCGATGACGCAGAGGCGCTCGATCGGCCCGGGCGCTGCGCGCCGGTGCTGCGAACAGACGGCGATGATCAGCACGAAGGCGGCGGCGATGCCGACGGCCGACAGTGCGTGCAATGTCGCGCTGTGCGGGCCGAAGGCGGCAATCAGCACCACCACGGCCGAAATCGAGGCGGCAGCGACCAGCGGCGTCGACATCGGCCGGAGGACGCCGAGCGCCCGGTGAAAGCCCGAGAGCACGAAAAGACAGGCGCCAATGAGAAAGACGATGCCGATCAGCGACAACGGCCGCAGCGCCGGGATATCGGATAGCATCAGAAACAGCGTTGCCGCCGCTGCGATGGCGCAGGCGGCTGCAAAATCCGTGCCCCCCTCGACCATGGAGGCCCGCAGGGAAATCAGCACCGGGAGCATCGCCAGAAGAGCGATGATCGATATGGCAGGGAGAAAGCTCATTTCGAAACGGCCTGTCGTGCTAAAATCAACAAAGGCGGCTTGCGTCTCAGCCAGATATGTGACGCCAATTGGTAGCGATGGCGCCTTAACGAAACCCGGCGAAATCCATTGCAATTTTAGCGATTGGTCGGGATTGGCACGGTTGTTCACAGCGGCGCCCGATCAACCGTGGGGCGGCACGCCGGCAGGCGAAGAGGCGTGCATGAACGGTACCGCCCGCAGCCCCGGGGTGAGGCCCTTCGGGTGGCGCGATCCGAGCCTCCGGCCAGGCATGCGCGCGCCTTGTTTTCAGGGCCCGATACTCACGCAGCAGGACGAACCGGGAGAGGCGACATGTTCACGGCAACGTGGCTCTTCGAGGACAGGGCGGATGCCGGGCGCCAGCTGGCGCGTGCGGTCGAAGACAAGGGTCTTGACGATCCGCTCGTCATGGCGCTGCCGCGCGGAGGCGTTCCGGTCGCCTATGAAATCGCCGTCCATATTGCGGCGCCGCTGGAAATCCTGATCGTGCGCAAGATCGGCGCGCCTGGGCATGAGGAATTCGGTCTGGGCGCTCTGGTCGATGGCGAGGAGCCGGAACTGGTGCTCAACCGTCGGGCGATCCGGCTGGTCCGTCCGCCGAAAGGCTATCTGGAGGCCGAAACGGAGCGCCAGCGCGCCGAGATCCTGCGCCGCCGCACGCTCTATTTCGGCGACCGCGCGCCGGCGTCGCCCCGGGGCCGTGATGTAATCCTCGTCGACGACGGTATCGCCACCGGCGGCACCGTGCGGGCGGCGATCAAGGCGCTGCGGCGAATGGGGGCGGGGCGCCTCGTGCTTGCCGTTCCGGTAGCGCCGAAAAGCGAACTTACCGAACTGCGCAACCAGGTCGATCGCATCGTCTGCCTCGCCACGCCTTTTGCGTTCCGTGCCGTCGGCCTGTACTACCGCAATTTCGAGCAGACGGCGGACGAAGAGGTGCTGGCGCTGATGGAGAAGGCGCGGCTGCGCAACGAGCGCGATTGATCCATGTTCAGGGCAAGCCGGGCTCCGGTTGCCGCGATTTCCGCCAGGCATCCGAATAGTTGCGCGAGGCGGCCGAAACCGTCTTGCAAGCCTCCTTCTCCCGCGCCACATTCCCGGCGCGCGATGTTGCCGGGAGAGGGGCGCCAGAGGAGGCGCCCGGAGGAGATGTCATGGCCGCGAAACTGGAAATCGGAAAGACGCTTGAGGATTTCTGCCGGCCGGAGCGGATGGCGCTCATCGTCTACGACATGCAGGTGGGGATTACCAATCAGGTCAAGAACGGCCCGGCGGTGCTTTCCAAGGTGCTGAAGGTGCTGGACGCTGCGCGGGCCGGCGGGTTTCCGGTGATCTTTCTCCGGCATCTGTCGATGCCGAGGCCGCTGATGGGCGCCTTCCAGCTACGCCAGGCGATGGCCTGGCAGCGGACAGACGATCCGGATGCGGTGCACCCCTGGTTTCTGCGCGGCACGCCGGGCTTCGAGCTGGTGCCAGAACTTGCGACCCGTGACGACGAGGCGATCCTCGACAAGATCACGTTTTCCGCCTTCGAGGGCACGCCGCTCGCCATGATCCTGCGCGACCTCGGGCTTACTTCCTTCGCCATCTGCGGTATCGCCACGGAAATCGGCATCGACCCGACCGTGCGTCATGCGACCGATCTCGGCCTGGTGCCCGTCGTCGTGCGCGACGCCTGCGGGGCAGGCCACCACGAGGCCGGCGAGCGCGCGATGGAAAACATCGCCTTCATGGGCGATGCGATTATGACCGACGTTCAGGCAATCACCGCCGCGATGACCAAACGCTAGGGGCCGCAGTGCCGCTCCATCCAATCGATCACAGGACCGACAAATGACCGACAAGCTTCACATCCGCCCGATAGCCCGGACCGACTACGAACAATGGCTGCCGCTCTGGGACGGCTACAACGCCTTCTACGGCCGCTCCGGCGAAACCGCGCTGGACCCGGCGATCACCGCCATGACCTGGTCGCGCTTCTTCGACGCCTACGAGCCGGTGCATGCGCTGGTGGCGGAGAGCGAAGGGCGGCTGATTGGGCTTACGCACTACCTCTTCCACCGCAGCACGACGATGATCCAGCCGAACTGCTACCTGCAGGACCTGTTCACCAATGCGGAAGCCCGCGGCAAGGGCATCGGACGAGCGTTGATTGAGGGCGTCTATGAGGCGGCACGTGCCGTCGGCGCGCCACGCGTCTACTGGATGACGCACGAGACCAATGAGACGGCGATGACGCTTTACGACAAGGTGGCGGAGAAGTCGGGGTTTCTCGTTTATCGCAAGGCGGTCTGAGGGCTCTCCTTTCGGCTGCTAACTTCGCCGTGTGTGCGCGGATGCCAGGGGCACATGCATCGGGATCCAGCATCCGCGTGGTCCAGATCTCAGTCGGGCCGAAGCCCTTGACGTCCTCGCGGCCGGAGCAAATGAACAGGAAAGACTCGCCTAGTCGCTGCCTGATTTCTGCGGTGGTGGTGATGCAGTCGGGCTTGCCGATCGCTTCCAGGCGCGCGGCAAGGTTCACGGGTGCACCCCAGATATCATAGGCATATTTCGCTCGCCCAAGCACGCCAGCCGTTACCGATCCCGAGGCCATGCCAGCGCGCAGCTTGAGGACGACGCCATGGCGTTCGCCGATCTCGTGGGCCGCGGCGATGGCGCCGAAGCCGAACACTGCCGCCGCCTTCTCGGGCGTGGGGTGCCGGGCGGGCACGCCCGCCACCGCAAGATAGGCATCGCCGATGGTCTTGATCTTTTCGACACCGGTTGCTGCGGCCAGGCGATCGAACTCGCTGAAGAGCTCGTTGAGCAGGTTGACCGTCCGTTCCGGCCCCAGGCTGTTTGACAGGGCCACGAACTGGACGATGTCGATCAGGACAACAGTCGCATGCTCGAATTCGTCGATGATCGTTTCACGCTCGTTCCTCAGCAGGCGCGCCACGATCTCGTCCGGCATGATCGACGTCATCAGGCGGGCGAGCCGCCCCTGCGCCTCTCTCGCCAGGTGGAAGGCATAGTAGATCGTTGCGAAGCACATGAGCGTGAGCGTGATGATCGACGACGAATGGAGGAGTTGCAGGAAACGGGTGTCGTCATAGACACCCGACCGCGCCTGAGGAAACGCGATGGATGCGGCGATGACCGTGATCGCAGCCATGGCGCTGAGGGCCGTGACCAGCGCCATGTTTTGAAACCCGAGGATCGCGAAGGCGACCGGCGTCACGCCGAGCAGCGTCAGCAGGACGCCGGAGTCCCGACCGACATAGGAGGCGATCCAGACGAGGACCACCACGCAGATACCGAATTCCCAAAGCCCTGACGCGACGCGGCCGAAGCGATGAAAAAGCGGAGTCATGGCTGCCGCGACGGCTAGCGCGAGATTGGCATAGACGAGGGGAATGAGGCTCGGCTCGCCATAGAGTGCGTAGATGAGGGCAAAGCTCGTGGTGGTGACGACGATCACACAGGCCGCGACATTCGCGACGAGGATGCCTTCACGGTCACCCTCCGCAGCATTTGCGGCGCCCAGCTCCAGCAGGCTGCGAACAGCGCTCGTCCAGGACATGTCTCCACCCACTTTGCGTCGAGGGAGATCGGTACATGGTTTCGTTCAAACGCGAGAATTGTGCCCGCAATATTATTGCACTTCGCCGGTTGGCGCCATGAGATCGATGGTTGTGCAGTCCATAGGGAGTGCACGTGAGGAGGGCTTCGACCTCCTCACGCCTTCTCCACAAATCCATCCAGCACCCGCTTCTGGCCGGCGCGGTCGAAGTCGATGGTGAGCTTGTTGCCTTCGATGGCGGCGATGTTGCCGTTGCCGAACTTCATGTGGAAGACGCGGTCGCCGACCGAGAAACGCGAGGGTTCGGTGGCCGTCGATTTCGCCACCAGCTCGCCGTCGATCGTGCGGCCGCGCGGGCCGCTTTCGCCGTAGCCGATGCGCTCGACCGCATGGCCGGAGCGGGTGCCCCAGTTGTCGCGGGTGGCGTCGGAGCGGTGCTGCTGGGCGCGCTTCCAGCCGGGCGTGGAGTAGTTGTTCTGGAAGGGATCAGCCTTGTCGAAGCGCGACTGGCCGTAGCCGCCGCGACCATAGCCGCCATAGGATTGTTCATTCTCGGCCACGTCCACATGGGCGAGCGGCAGCTCCTCGAGGAAGCGTGACGGCATGGTCGACTGCCAGAGGCCGTGGATGCGGCGGTTGGAGACGAACCAGATGTGGCAGCGATGCTTGGCGCGGGTGATGCCGACATAGGCGAGGCGCCGTTCTTCCTCAAGGCCGGAGCGGCCGCCCTCATCAAGCGCGCGCTGGTGCGGGAACAGGCCTTCCTCCCAGCCGGGCAGGAAGACAGTATCGAACTCCAGGCCCTTGGCCGAGTGCAGCGTCATGATCGAGACGGCATCGAGGTTCTCGTTCTGCTCGGCATCCATGACCAGAGCGACGTGTTCGAGGAAGCCGCGCAGGCTCTCGAAGGCTTCCATCGAGCGGATGAGTTCCTTCAGGTTTTCCAGCCGTCCGGGGGCTTCCGCCGTCTTGTCGTTCTGCCACATGGCCGTATAGCCGCTCTCGTCGAGGATCTGCTCGGCAAGCTCGGTGTGCACGGTCGTTTCAAGCAGGCTCTGCCAGCGGCGGAAATCGGTGACGACGTCGAACAGTGCCTTGCGCGCCTTCGGCTTCAGCTCGTCGGTCTCGATGATCTCGGAGGCAGCCGCCAGCATCGGGATGTCGCGGGCGCGGGCATAGTCGTGCAGCGTGCGCACGGTGGTGTCGCCAAGACCGCGCTTCGGCGTGTTGACGATGCGCTCGAAGGCGAGATCGTCGGCCGGCTGGCAGACGAGGCGGAAATAGGCCATGGCATCGCGGACTTCGAGGCGCTCGTAGAAGCGCGGGCCGCCGATGACGCGGTAGTTGAGGCCGAGCGTGACGAAGCGGTCTTCGAACTCGCGCATCTGGAACGAGGCGCGCACAAGGATCGCCATGTCGTTGAGCTTGTGGCTCTTGCGCTGCAACTGCTCGATCTCTTCGCCGACGGCGCGGGCTTCCTCTTCGGAATCCCAGGCGGCGTGCACCTGCACCTTCTCATCATCCGGATCGATGCGGTCGGTAAAGAGCGTCTTGCCGAGGCGGCCCTCGTTGTGGGCGATCAGGTGACCGGCAGCGCCCAGAATGTGCTCGGTCGAGCGGTAGTTGCGCTCAAGCTTGATCACCTTGGCGCCCGGGAAATCCTTTTCGAAGCGCAGGATATTGTCCACTTCCGCGCCGCGCCAGCCATAGATCGACTGGTCGTCGTCGCCCACGCAGCAGACGTTCTGCGGTACGCCCTTGGGGCGCTGGGCAAGCAGCCGCAGCCACATGTACTGCGCCGTGTTGGTGTCCTGGTACTCGTCGACGAGAATGTAGCGGAACTTGTCGTGATAGTCCTTCAGCACATCCGCATGCATGCGGAAGATGCGGATCGGGTGCAAAAGAAGATCGCCGAAGTCGCAGGCGTTCAGCGTCAACAGCCGGTTCTGGTAGGCGGCGTAAAGCTCGCGGCCCTTGCCGTTGGCAAAGGCGCGGGCGTCTCCCTCGGGGATCTGGGCGGGATCGAGGCCCTTGTTCTTCCAGCCGTCGATCATGCCGGCAAACTGCTTGGCCGGCCAGCGCTTGTCGTCGATGCCTTCGGCCTGGATGAGCTGCTTGATCAGCCGCACCACGTCATCGGTGTCGAGAATGGTGAAATCGGAACGCAGGCCGACGAGCTCGGCGTGGCGGCGCAAAAGCTTGACGCCGATCGAGTGGAAGGTGCCGAGCCAGGGCATGCCTTCGACCGCATGGCCGACGAGCACGCCGATGCGCTCCTTCATCTCGCGCGCCGCCTTGTTGGTGAAGGTCACCGCCAGGATCTGCGAGGGAAAGGCGCGGTTGGTCGAAAGGATATGGGCGATGCGGGTCGTCAGCACCCGGGTCTTGCCGGTGCCGGCGCCGGCAAGCACGAGCACGGGGCCATCGAGCGTCTCGACCGCTTCGGACTGTTCCGGGTTGAGGCCGGAGAGATAGTCCGGGCGCGGCTGGGCGCGATCGCGCGCCGCCATGGCGCGCGCGGCGATGCCGCCCGTTGCCGGAATACCTGCGGGGGCGGGCTGCTGCTTGCGCGGCGCCGGCTCCTCGTCGAAGAAGGGAATATCGTCGAAACCACTCATCATGCGGCTCAATGTAGTGATTCGGTGGGGAAAGGCCAGAAAGGATGTTCTTCTTTTATTCCGTTTTCTGCGCCAGCCGCACCAAGCCTGTGGAAAGACAGGCGATTTCGAGACCGCTTATTCTTGGTCGCGCGGTCTATTCTTTTGTCTTGTCGAAGGCGGTATCCACAGGCACCTGCAGCGCCGTCGCCAACTGGTTGGTGCGGGCGGCAAGCGAGATCACCCTGAGCAGGTCCGCATGCTCGGCGTCGGTCATGCCTTTCGCCCTTGCCGCCGCCGTATGGGAATGGGCGCAGTAGCCGCAGCCATTGGTGACGGAGACGGCGATATAGAGCATCTCCTTGACCAGCGGATCGAGCGCCGAGGGCGTTGCCATCACGGCCTTCACGTCGC
Source organism: Ensifer sp. ENS02 (assembly GCF_014851885.1). NCBI lineage: Bacteria > Pseudomonadati > Pseudomonadota > Alphaproteobacteria > Hyphomicrobiales > Rhizobiaceae > Ensifer > Ensifer sp. ENS02. The sequence goes on from NZ_JACVAO010000001.1 coordinate 223,670, forward strand.
GCCAGGTCTGTTCCAGGAGCTCCGGATCGAAGGCGAGCCACAGCCACATATTGTTGATGAAGTCGGATTTGCGGGTGGTGCGAATGTCGTCGAACACGGCTTTGACACGCGGATCGGCTTCCGGGTTCTGAGGCGGGGATACGGTGCTCATGGGGCTCCTTCGCTGTTGTTCTCGGCGGTTGTGTGCGGGCCGGCCTGTCGCCTGAAGCGGTGACGATAGCCGACGTCGCGGCGATTGCCAGCGCTGCGTTTTGGGGAAGCCGTCGCCGATGCGTTCAGTTGGGGATTTCGTTGCACGGCTGATTGTTCGAGCCGAATGGTCCGGTCGTAAACAGCACGCCCTTGCTCGAGCCCTGATAGGCGTTGCCGTTCTGCGTGACGATGAAGACCCTGCGGCCGCAGAAGCCCGTCGGCTGCGCGGCAACCACGCGCGTCTGGCCACTGGCGTCAGTGACGGTCTTGGGGTTGCAGGCGCCATAAGGCGTGTCGGCCATGCGAACGGTTGCCGTCGAACTGCGGCTGAGCGGCGCGGAACTGCCGGGTGGGTACGTCCCCGAAGCCGTGCCTGCAGCGGCCACGGTCGATTGCGTGATCTGAAAATCTCCCGTGCTGTCATCGTAGCGGCACCGCTTGATGGCCCAGATCCAGACGGCAATGTCGCGCACACCGCTTTCGGGGTCCTCGGCCGAAGCTGCAATCGTCAGAGGCGCCAGATCGGGAACACTTCGGCGGCGGTTGCAGCAGCTGCTGTCGTTAAAGACCGGGTCGGGATTGCCATGGTCATCCAGGATGCCGGTGATCTCGAGTTTCGTGGTCGGGCCGGTCTTGTCGTCCGCCTGGACAGTCACGGTCTGACACCCCGCAAGAAGCAGGCCCATGGAGACGAGTGCGAATGTCAGGCAAAATGCATGCGGCCCCATGACGACCCCCGCCATTGTCCGTACCGCTGCCCAAGATACTCCCGAAGACTTTTGCCCGCAAACAAGCGCCTTCCTTTGCCGCGCTCGATCAACCCCGCGGCATCGTTGCCGTCCACAAACGATGCGCGTCCTTCAGCACCTTCCTCTGTCGCTATCGCAACCTCGTCGAACGCTTCGTCAGCACTCAGGCACTTCCGTGCCGTCGTCACCGGCTTCGACAAGCACAGCGAAAACGACCTTGCTCTCGTCAAACTCGCTTCAGCCAAAACCTGGTTGTGCTCTACAGGTCGGTGACCTAGAAGAAGCTTCGAACGCTCGGAGCGGCGTTCAGGCAGGAGCCCGACCATGATCAAGATGAGCGTCTACTATCCGGCCGATGGCGGCTCGAAGTTCGATCACGACTACTACCGCACCCGCCACATGCCACTGATCCAGGAACGGCTCGGCGATGCCTGCCTGCGCTACGAGATCGATAAGGGCCTTGCGGGTCGCGAGCCTGGAAGCGCGCCGGGGTTCGTCGCGGCGTGCCACGTCTACTCGCCGAGCCTCGAGACATTCCAGGAGGCGTTAGGTCCCCACCGCGCCGAGATTGCCGCGGACGTCGCCAACTATACGGACATCGCGCCCATCGTGCAGATCAGCGAAGTCGTTGGAGGGTAGGGTGCTTTGGCGCGTCAGGCGTAGCCGTTGACCTTTCCGCAATCGGCGTAGCGTTGGCGCACCATGATCCATGGTGACGCAGCCAGTGCGGAACCGGTTGACGATCGGGAACATGTGGTTGCCGTCGAAGCGTATACGACCTTGCTCTCGTCAGGCTCGCTTCAGCCAAAACCTGGCTGTGCTCAATAGGCCGGGGGCCTAGGCCAGCGCGAAGACGCGGGCCGGGCCGCCGGTGCCGCCGCGGTGCTTCGGTGCGCCGAGGATGAGGGTTGCGCCCTTGACCGGCAGCTTGTCGAGATTGGCTGCTGCCTCCAGCCCCCAGCGACCCTCCGGCAGCCAGGCATAATGCGTGGCGAAATCGGGCGAGGGGCCATGGTCGAGCGACAGCGTATCGACGGCGATACCAGCCGCCTTGCTTTCCTCGATCAGATATTTGGCCGCCTCGACGTGGAAGCCGGGGAAATGCAGCTTGCCGCCGCCATCGGCATTGCGGAACTTGTCCGTGCCCAGATGCGCGCCCCAGCCCGACAGCATGGCGACGCAGGCGTTTTCCGGGATCTCGCCATTGGCGGCGACCCAGGCCTTGAGGTCTTCGGGCGTCACCTGTGCATCGGCATCGGCCTCAGCCTTCTTTCTGATATCGACAATCACCAGCGGCACCACCAGCTTGTCGACGGGCAGTTCGGCGACCGAGAGGCCATCGGCGGAGAAGTGCAGGGGCGCGTCGACATGGGTGCCGGTGTGTTCGTTCACCCGGAGCTCGAACATGTTGAACTTGTCTTTTGCGTAGTTGAACTTCTCCTCGCGGAAGAACTGCTGCTGGCCGAAGAAGGTCGGGAAATCTTCGTGCAACTCGTGGGTCAGGTCGGTGACGCTTGAATGCCCCTGCGCCAGCGCCGGCGGGGCCGCGCCCACGCTTGCGGCGGCAAGACCCGCGGTTCCGACCGCGGCGGCTTTGAAGAAGCTGCGGCGCGAGAGCATGCGCTCTTTCACCGTTTCCATGACACAGGCATCGCACATTGACTTCTCTCCCCCAAGAGGCCTGAAGACAGGCGCAAAGCCGGCCGAAACACGCTGCCGGCGGTTGCAGGATAGCGCAGTGTCGGCGGCTGTAAATGGTAATTCTCTAGTGAATTTCTGGACAAAGCTGCGAGGCGTCGAGCGAAGCCCCCGTGCGTCATCATCCCGCCAACAAATTCGCTTTTATTACAATTGCGTAATGATGGTATTCTGTCGTTGCCCCGACACGCGCGAACAGGGATACTCCGCGCACAATCGGAACGAACCGCCGGCCGCGCCGCGCTGGGGCGTGTTTTATGTTTAATTCGGAGACTTGAATGCGGGTTTGGAAACAGCTTGCGGTGAGCGCCGCTGTGCTTCTCGTGGGCGCAGCCGTCTGGGTGCGTTTTGTGCCTGGTGCTGGTGAAACGCTGGCGGCGATTGGTGTTTCGCATCCGCTGATTGATGCCTTGTCCAAGCCGGGCGCCGGTGGCGGCGAGGGCGGCGAACGCGGCAATGGCCGCGGGCAGGGCGGCAACAACGCCATTCTCGTCATGGTCCGGCCTTCGGGCACGTCTGTTGTCAACGACCGGCTGAACGCGATCGGCAACGGCGAGGCGATCCATTCCGTCACCGTGACGCCGACGGCAACCGGCAACCTCACCGAAATCCTCGTGCGCTCCGGCGAAAAGGTGTCGCAGGGTCAGGTCATTGCCAAGCTCGACAGCGACGACCAGAAGATTGCTGCCGACCAGGCGAGGCTGACACGTGACAGCGCACGCGAAAAGGTCGAGCGCTACCGCAACCTGAGCACCGCCCGCGCGGTAACAGCCGTGGACGTGCGCGACGCCGAAATCGCCATGCAGACCGCCGAACTGGCGCTGAAGACCGCAGAGCTCGACCTCAAGCGCCGCGACATCGTGGCGCCGTCGAAGGGCGTCGTCGGCATCATCACCGTCAATGTCGGCGACTACGTCACGACCACGACGCCGATTGCCGTCGTCGACGACCGCTCGGAAATCCTCGTCGATTTCTGGGTGCCCGAGCGCTTCGCCAACAAGATCTTCGTCGGCCAGCCCGTCACCGCCTTCGCCATCGCCCAGCCGGGCAACCAGCTCGACGGTGCGATCCACGCGATCGACAACCGCCTCGATCAGGCGAGCCGGACGCTGCGCGTGCGCGCACGGCTTGAAAACCCCGACGACAAGCTGAGGGCGGGCATGTCCTTCTCGGTCACCGTGGCCTTTGACGGCGACACCTATCCGACGGTCGATCCGCTGGCGATCCAGTGGAGTTCGGAAGGCTCCTATATCTGGCGCGTCTCCAGCGACAAGAGCGAGAAGGTGCCGGTGAAGATCATTCAGCGCAACCCGGACAAGGTGCTGGTGGACGCCGCACTGTCGGAAGGCGACGAGATCGTCACCGAAGGCGTGCAGCGCCTGCGCGACGGCGGCGCCGTGCGCATCGCCGGCCGCGAGAACAAGCAGGAACCGCAGAAGGTTGCGGAGGAGACCAAGTGAGCGGCGGCGACAGTCAGGCAAGCGGCGATGGTGCCGGCCAAGGCAGCGCCGGCGGCCAGATGTCGGCCCGCGAACGCGGCAAGACCGGCTTTACCGCACTCTTCATCCGCCGGCCGATCTTCGCGCTGGTGGTCAATACGCTGATCGTCGTTGCCGGCCTTGCGGCCTGGAACGGCATCGAGATCCGCGAGCTGCCGCAGGTCGACCAGCCGGTCATCTCGGTGACGACAACGCTCGATGGCGCCGCACCCGAGACCATGGACCGCGAGGTGACCTCGGTGGTCGAAGGGGCCGTGTCGCGCGTGCAGGGCATCCGCGACATTTCCTCGACCTCGTCCTTCGGCCGCAGCCGCGTGACGCTGCAGTTCTCCGACACGACCGATATCGGCCAGGCTTCCAACGACATTCGCGATGCGCTCGGCCGGGTGCGCAACCAGCTTCCCGACAATGTCGACGAGCCGAGCATCGTGAAAGCCGATGCCGACAGCCAGCCGATCATGCGGCTGGCGCTGACCTCCGATACGATGTCGATGGAAGACATGACGCTGCTCGTCGAAAACGAGATCAGCGACCGGCTCGCCGCCGTTGAAGGCGTGGCCGACGTTGCCGTCTATGGCGACCAGGAGAAGATCTTCCGCATCGACCTCGACCAGGCGAAACTCGCCGGGCGCGGGGTAACGGTCGCCAACCTCAGGACCGCGCTTGCCAATGCCTCCTATGACGTGCCGGCCGGCAAGCTGACGAGCGCCAGCCAGGACATCTCGGTACGCGCCACCGCCGACCTGCAGACGCCGGAGCAGTTCGAAAACCTGATCCTCGTCAACAATGTGCGCCTGCGCGATGTGGCGACCGTCACGCTCGGTCCCGACACCGGCACGACGGCGCTGCGCTCCAACGGCCGCCAGGGCATCGGCCTTGGCATCGTGCGCCAGGCGCAGTCCAACACCGTCGATATCTCCGAGGGCGTGCGCAAGGTCGTCGAGACGATCCAGACGCAGATCCTGCCCGAGGGTACGCAGCTCCGCATTACCAGCGATGACGCCGTCTTCATCAACGGCGCTATCCACGAGGTGGAAATCGCGCTGATCGTCGCGGTCTTCATTGTGACGCTGGTCATCTACATGTTCCTGCTCGACTGGCGGGCGACGCTGATCCCGACGATCTCGATGCCGATCGCGCTGATCGGCACGGTGGCGGCGATCTATCTCGCGGGCTTCTCGATCAACATCCTGACGCTGCTCGCGATCGTGCTTGCGACCGGGCTTGTCGTCGACGACGCCATCGTGGTGCTCGAAAACATCGTGCGAAGGCGCGCCGAGGGGCTCGGCCCACGGGCGGCGGCCGTTCACGGCACGCTCGAAGTGTTCTTCGCGGTGTTGGCGACGACCGCGACGCTTGCCGCCGTCTTCGTGCCGCTCTCGTTCCTTCCGGGCCAGACCGGCGGTCTCTTCCGCGAGTTCGGCTTCGTGCTTGCCTTCGCGATCCTCCTGTCCTCCTTCGTGTCGCTGACGCTTTGCCCGATGCTCGCCTCGCGCATGCTGACGAAGGATACGCATACGGTGCCGGGGCCGATGGCGCGGTTCGGTGCGCGGGCGGCCGGGTTCTACCGGGTGACGCTGCGTGCCTGCCTCAACTCGCCGCTGATCGTCTTCGTCGTCGCGGGCTTCTTCACCGCCATGGGGGCTGCCGGCTTCCTGACGCTGAAATCGGAGCTGACACCGACGGAAGACCGCTCGCAGATCATGATGCGCATCAACGCGCCGCAGGGCGTTTCGCTCGAATACGCCCAGGCCCAGATGCGCCGCATCGAGGACGGTTTGCAGCCGTTGGTGAAATCCGGCGAGATCGACAACATCTTCTCGATCTCCGGGCAGGGCGGTTCGGTCAACAGCGGCTTCATGGTGCTGACGCTCGCTCCCTGGGACAAGCGTGACCGCACCCAGCAGGAGATCGTCACCGACATCAACAAGGTGACCGGGCGCATCCCCTCGGTTCGCGTCTTTGCGATGCAGCCGAACAGTCTCGGCATTCGCGGCGCCGGCAGCGGCCTGCAGGTGGCGCTCGTCGGCAACGACTACAACAAGCTCGGTGATGCCGCGGCAAAGCTGGTGCGCCAGATGGAAGACACCGGCCGCTTCGAAAACGTCCGCCTCAACTACGAGGCCAACCAGGCGCAGCTTTCGATCACCATCGACCGCGAGCGCGCCTCCGACATGGGCGTCGATATCGGCGGCCTTGCCTGGGCGCTGCAGGCCATGCTCGACGGCAACAGCGTCGTCGACGTCTATGTCGACGGCGAATCCTATCCGGTGAAGCTTCTGTCCTCGACCAACCCGGTCAACGACCCGACCGATCTGCAGAACATTTTCCTCAAAGCCGGTGACGGCAAGATCGTGCCGATGTCGACGATCGCCAGCGTCGAGGAGATGGCGGTGGCGCCGCAGCTGTCGCGGGAATCGCAGCTTCGCGCCGTTTCGCTTTCGGCCGGCCTCAAGTCCGATCTGGCGCTCGGCGAGGCACTGACCATGGTCGAGCAGATGGCAGAGCCGCTTCTGCCGCCGGGCTCGCGCATCATGCCGCTTGCCGAAGCCGCAACGCTCAACGAAAACGCCAACGGCCTCTTCGTCACCTTCGGCTTTGCGCTCGTCATCATCTTCCTGGTGCTGGCGGCCCAGTTCGAAAGCTTCGTCAGCGGCCTGATCATCATGTCGACGGTGCCGCTGGGGCTTGCCTGCGCGGTCTTTGCGATGATCATGACCGGCAACACGCTCAACATCTACAGCCAGATCGGCCTCGTGATGCTTGTCGGCATCATGGCGAAGAACGGCATCCTGATCGTCGAATTCGCCAACCAGCTGCGCGACCGCGGCCAGGACGTGCGCTCGGCGATTGAGAATGCCGCCAACATCCGCCTGCGCCCCGTGATGATGACGATGATCGCCACCATCGTCGGCGCGGTGCCGCTGGTGCTTGCCAGCGGCGCGGGCGCCGAGGCGCGCATCGCGCTGGGCTGGGTGCTCGTCGGCGGTCTCGGTCTTGCGGTGATCGTCACCCTCTACCTGACGCCGGTCGCCTATCTGGTGATCGCGCGCTTCACCAAGCCGCATGCGGACGAGGAGCGCAAGCTGCACGAGGAAATGGACGCGGCGGCAGCGCTGGAGGTGCGCTAGCCGGAACGGCCGTCGCGCGACGGCTTATTATTCGAGCCCGGCGGCAACGAGAAAGATCGCTGCCGCCAGCCCGCCGAGCGCGCTGCGCCCGGCGTGAAGCCTGCCCCAGAGACCAAGGAGATCTCGGCTTTCCGGACCGGCGTCGTCCGGCCGGACTGCCTCCAGCTGGCGGTTGACCGGCATCACGAAGAGCAGCGTATAGGGCCAGTTCAGGATGATGATCGCGGCCCCCAGCCCCCACAGCACATGGCCGGTCTGTCCCCAGGCACCGGCGCCGAACAGGCCCGAGACGAGCGCGAGCGTCGCCTGCATCTCGAAGCCGCGCCGATAGGACGGCACCCACTGCACGAGTGCGGCGCGATCGTCGAGATGCAGCCGTGCGGGCTGTTCTGCCCAGGTGATGTAGATGGCGGCGCCGAAGAAAACCGACGCGGTGAGCAAAGCGGTTAGACCCAGCATTTGCCTCTCCTTCCTTCACGCCTCCATCATAATCCAAGGCTCACGAAACGGCAGGTGTTTTCTGCCGTTTCGCTCTCATACGTAGCAGTACCGGAGTTCGGTCGGTCTGAGGCGTGACTTTTGCCAGCAGCAAATGTGGTGCGACGCGGCTTGCCCGTTTGCAAGGCCCTCTGTCTACCGGCCCGCCCGCCCTATGTGCCGTCACGCCGCACGGCCAGCGCCGTCGCGCAGAGCACGACCTCCACCTCTTCTTCGAGTTCGAGGCAGATCTGCCGGTACTCGTCAGCGAGATCCGGGCGGCCGCCGCTCAACACGAGTGCGTCCCGCATGTTGACCGCGAGTTCATAACTGCAGAACAGCTCAATCATGCAATCTGACGATGCCGACGCGATGCTGCCTCTCAGGTGCGGCAACCGCATCATCAGTCGCTTTCTGCCGATCTCTCCAAGCACGTCACACGTCCTTCCGCTCGGCCTTTATACGCAAGGACTTCCCGAACGGATCACCGCGCGGCGCGGTGTGGAGATGACATTTCGGCAAACGGGGACATATCGTGTCGGCTTTTCAGCGTTGGTGTTTTCCACGCTGTCATACAGTCTTGTGACACTCCGGTCTCACGTCAGGCGTTTTCCTGCGCTACTGTGACCGGGAAGTGCGCGAGCGTCTGGACAAAGTGATTCCGATTTGCACAGTAGCGCCTTGAAATGACTGCGCTTCCCGAACATCGAAAAGGCAGCGTGGCGAATGCAAGAGGAAGGGCGTTTTCCGTGGCATTGAAGGCGATCAGGGCTGGCGCGAGAAACGAGGCGGGGATTGCGGCGGCGAAGGCGGACCTTTCCGCCCGCTTCGGCGACCGGTTCCAGACGGGCGAGGCGATCCGCGCCCAGCATGCTCACACCACCACCTATATTCCGGCACAGCTTCCCGACGGCGTGCTGTTTGCCGAAAGCGCCGGGGACGTGCGCGCGATCGTCCAGATCGCCGCGCGACACAAGGTGCCGCTGATCCCGTTCGGCACCGGCTCCTCGCTCGAAGGGCATATCAACGCCCCCCATGGCGGCATCTCGGTCGATCTCTCGCGTATGAACAAGGTGCTCGAGGTCAATGCCGAGGACCTCGACTGCCGCGTCGAGCCGGGCATCACCCGCGAGGAGCTCAACACCTACCTGCGCGACACCGGCCTGTTCTTCCCGATCGATCCCGGCGCCAACGCCTCGATCGGCGGCATGGCCTCGACGCGGGCGTCGGGCACCAATGCGGTGCGCTACGGCACGATGAAAGACAATGTGCTGGCGCTGACGGTGGTGACCGCTGACGGGCGCCAGATCCGCACGGCGCATCGGGCGCGCAAGTCCTCTGCCGGCTACGACCTGACGCGGCTTTTCGTCGGGGCCGAAGGCACGCTCGGCATCATCACCTCGATTACGCTCAGGCTGCAGGGTATTCCGGAGGTCATTTCCGGCGGCGTCTGCCCGTTCCCGACGATCGAGGACGCCTGCAACGCGGTGATCCTCACCATCCAGTCGGGCATTCCGGTCGCGCGCATCGAACTGCTCGATGCGCTGCAGATGAAGGCCTGCAACGGCTATTCCGGCCTTTCCTATCAGGAGACGCCGACGCTCTTCGTCGAATTCCATGGCAGCCCCGAGAGTGTCGAATTACAGGCGCGCCAGTTTGGCGAGATCGCTTCGGAGTTCGGCGCCAGCGACTTCCTCTGGACCACCAATCCGGAGGAGCGGGCGCGGCTCTGGAAGGCGCGGCACAATGCCTATTGGGCGCAAAAAAGCCTGATCCCGGGCGCGGCGATCCTGTCGACCGATGTCTGCGTGCCGATCTCGCGGCTGGCGGAATGCGTGGCGGCAACGCAGGAAGATAGCGCCGCCCACGGGCTGACGGCGCCGATCGTCGGCCATGCCGGCGACGGAAACTTTCATGTCGGCTTGCTGTTTGACGACAAGGATCCGGCGGACGTGGCGCGGGCCGAGGCCTTTGTCGAGCGGCTGAACGCGCGGGCGCTCGCCATGGACGGCACCTGCACCGGCGAGCACGGCATCGGCCAGGGCAAGATGCCGTTCCTTGAGGCCGAACTCGGCGACGCGCTCGATCTGATGCGCCAGATCAAGCGCTCGCTCGATCCGGACAATATCTTCAACCCGGGCAAGATCTTCGCTTGAGGAGAGATGCGCGCGGCGGGCCGTTTTTTGGGACAATGCGCCGGCGACAAAGTGTGATACTGCATAATTCTCAAAGTCGGAATCGACCCCTCGGGAATTATGCGGCAAATCAAGGATGCTACGGCGCCATCAGCGGCGCTGCAGCCGGGCGCCGGTTTCTGGCGCTTAAATCGATTTGCGGCGCGGATGCGCCGATGAACGGAATGGGAATATAGGCACGGTGCTTTCGCGAATTCTTCTTGCCGTCGGTGGACTTGTGGTCGTTGCGCTCTTTGCGGCGCTGATCGCCCCGTGGTTCATCGACTGGACGGGTTTCCGCAAGGAGTTCGAGCGCGAGGCAAGCCGCATCATGGGCAAGCCCGTCGTCGTGCATGGCAGCGTCGATGCGCGGCTGATCCCATTCCCAACCGTGACGCTCAACGACGTGCGCGTCGGCGCCGCCGAGGACGGCGACCCGCTGATCCAGGTGGCGCAGTTCTCGATGAGCGCCGAGCTTGCGCCGTTCCTGAGCGGCGAGGCATTGATCTTCGACATGAAGCTCGATCGTCCGCGGGCCAAGGTGCGCCTGTTGCCCGACGGTACGCTCGACTGGGCGAGGGGCCGCCGGGCCTCGATCCCGGCCAAGACCGTCGTGCTTGAAAACGTCGAGATCACCAATGGCCAGGTCGAATTCGTCGACGAGCAGACCGGCCGCACCCGCCGCGTGAGCGGACTTGCCGCAGACATTTCGGCCCGCACGCTCGCCGGGCCCTGGAAGGTTGAGGGGCGCGCCGCGCTTGATGGCGAAGCCGGCAGTTTCTCCTTTACCAGCAACGAAGTGGACGAGGCGGGTACGCTCAGCCTGAAGGCGCGGGTAACGCCCGACAAGCGTCCCTTCGGCGTCGAGACCGACGGTTCGCTGCGCATCGTCGATTTCAGGCCGGTCTATAGCGGCCGCTTCACGCTGACGGAGAACCGCCCGCAGGCCGAGACGAAGGATGCGGATGGGCGGGCGCCGCTGCGCATAAACGGCAACTTCCAGCTGACCAACGAGAGCATCCGCGTCCCGGAATATCGCTTCGAAATCGGCCCGTCGGACGATCCCTATGTGGTCACCGGCGAGGCAACGCTCGATACCGGCAAGGACCAGAAGTTCCTGCTGATCGCCGACGGCCAGCAGATCGACGTCAGCCGCATCGGCCCGAGCCGCAACAACAAGACCGGCCGCGATCCGGCGATCTCGATGCGCCAGCGGCTCGAAGCCATGCTGGCGATCGCCGCCGAAATTCCCATCCCGCAGGTGCCCGGCCGCGCCAGCCTGAAGCTGCCGGCGATCGTCGTCGGCGATACGACGGTCCGCGACGTGCGGATCGACGTACAGCCCGATGGCGCCGGCTGGGTGATCGACAATGTCGTGGCGCTGCTGCCGGGGCGCACGCAGCTCGAAGCCAAGGGGCGGCTGAACCTCAAGGGACAGCGCACTTTCCGCGGCGACCTTCTGCTGGCCTCCAACCAGCCTTCCGGCCTTGCCAACTGGCTGGCGGGCTCGGTCGATCCGGCGATCCGCAAGCTGAGGACCGCCGGCTTTTCCGCCAAGGTGAACCTCACCGATACATTGCAGCAGTTCGAGAACCTCGAAGTGGCGGCCGACGAGGCGAGCCTCAAGGGGCGGCTGGAGCGACAGTCCTTCGCCGACCAGCAACCGAACCTCTCGCTGCAGCTGAAGGGTAACCGCATCGACTTCGAAGCCTTGCAGGCGCTGACCGGGCTCGTGGCGGGCGACGCTTCCACCGATACCTTGCTGCAGCATGCGATTGCCGCCGATCTTTCGGCTGACGAGTTTTCCGCCTTCGGCGAGCAAGCGCAGGACGTGCAGGCGGTGCTGACGCTGAAGAACGGCCAGCTCCAGGCCGAACGCGTGGCGATCGGCTCGCTCGCCGGCGCACAGCTCGCCTTTTCCGGCCGGGCCAGCGGCGACCTCGAAAAGCCCGTCGTCTCGGCCAAGATGAAGCTTGCCGCCAAGAACCTGACGCCGTTTCTGGAAATGATCGGCCGCCACGCGGTCAATCATCCAGCGCTCCGGCAGTTGATCAAGGCCGGTCCCTATTACAGCGACACGGCCTTCGACGTGACGCTGACGGCCGGCAACAAGGAAGGCAACGCGCCCGCGACCTTCGGCATCTTCGGGACCGCGAACGGTACCAAGATCGCCGCCAGCTACCAGGCGCCCGACATGGCGCAGGCGCTGACCGGCAAGGCCATGCTTTTGGAAGCGACGCTCGAAAATCCGGAGACGCGGCTTCTGCTCGGCCAGACGGGTTTCGATCCCTTGCCCTTCGATGCGGATGCCAACGGCATTCTCTCCGTCAAGCTGCAAAGCACCGACGGACCGACGGCGAACGGCACGGTGACCTTTACGACCGAGAAGACGTCGCTCGCCGCCAAGGGCAGCGTCGATCTTTCCCGCGATCATTTCCTCGAAGGTCAGGCGAAGGTGACGCTGCAGACCCAGGACCTGGAGCCCTATCTTCTGCTCCAGGGCGTGGCCTTGCCGCAGATGGGCAGCGGCCTGCCGCTGACCGTCTCTGCCGATATCGCGACAACGCCCGAAACAATTGCGCTGACCACTGTCGAGGGCAAGGCCGACCACAACGGCTTTACCGGCAATCTGACGATCGACCGCAAGGCACCGGGGGCGGCCAGCGGACAGCTGACGCTCGACACGCTCGATCTCGCCTGGCTCGGCGAGGGCGTCCTCGGACCGATCGAGGATACGAACGGGGCCTTCTCGAAGGGGGCTCTGGCGCAGCCTGCCTGGACCGGGCTCAACGTGGCGCTGGACGTGCAGGCGCAGAAATTCTGGCCGGGCGTCTATGGCGCGGTCACGAGCTTTGCCGGCAAGATGGAATGGAAGGGCGACGAGGTCGCGCTGACCGATGCGGCCGGCGACTGGCTGGGCGGCAAGCTCGCCGGGCGGGTGCAGATCGGCAATGCCAACGGCTCGGGCTTCCTGCGCTCGCGCCTGGACGTCAAGGGCGGCGACCTGGCCCAGGCGGGCTGGGCCCATGCGGGCACGCCGGTCGCGACCGGGACTTTCGATCTTTCGGTAGCACTTGAGGCATCGGGTGCGACGCCCGAGGCGATGGCGCATTCGGCAAGCGGTTCGGGTACCACAACCTTCAACGGCATGACGCTCGCCGGCATCAACAGCGCAGCTCTGCCGCAGCTGATCGCGGCAGCCGATGCGCTGAAGACGCAGATCTCGGCGGACGCGATCAGAAGTGCGGCGGAGGCGACAATCTTCTCGGGTCAATCGCTGGTCGGCGTCGTCAAGGCACCCTTCAGCATCGCCGGCGGGGTGCTCCGGGCGCAGAACGTGACGGCTGGCGACGGCAATGCCGCGATGACCGGCGAGGCTTCGCTGGACCTTGCGGCGGGCCGGATCGACGCCGGCATCGATCTGACCTTCCGGCCGGGTGACGAGGCGCTTGCCGGTGCCGAGCCGCGTGTGCGCATCGGCTATGCCGGCCTGCTGGAAGCACCGGGCGTCGATCTCAACGTTGCCGATCTCGCGAACTTCCTGTCGCTTCGCGCCTTCGAGCGCGAGCGCCGGCGGGTCGAGATCCTGCAGGCGAACGTGCTGGAGAAGCAGCGTCTGCGCCGCGAACTTGCGCTTTACAAGGCGCGGGCGGAGGCAAGAGAACTGGAGCGCAAACGCGCCGTTGCCGAGGAACGCCGGCGCGCAGCCGGCGCTGCCGAGGCCGCCCGCCTCAAGGCGGAAGCAGATGCGCGAGCAGAGGCCGAACGCAAGGCCGAAGCGGAACGACAGGCGGAAGCCGCGCGTCGGGCGGCAGAGGCAGCGCGCAGCGCCGGACAGGGCCAGCCGATCCCGCAGACGGGACCGACCCCCCAGACCGTACCGGACGGTGCCACCGGCACCCCTCCCGGACAGAGGCTCAACTTCGACGTCCTGCCCGACGTTACCGTACAGTAGCCGGTGACTATGCCGGAGCACGACGCTCCCTGGCTTTCTGGGCCGGAGATGTGCTTCGCATCCGGCCATGATCCCATCCTTGGCTTGTGCGCCCTGAAGCGCGTCGCGATCTTTCAGCTTCGCTCTCTGCGCTTTTGATTTTTCGCATGTCGTTATCCCAAGACCGCTGCGCGCTTTTGCGCGACATGCTCTGGCTTCAGATTTTGAACATGCCTTTATCGGGTGGGCATTCTCTTGGTTTCCGGCGCATCGTGGCGCGCGAACGGGATCGGCAGAGTTTTAACGAATTCTGAAGCACATCCTCCACTATTGATCACTAAATTAGCAATTTGCGTTGGATGGGGCAGGGGGTGCGGCTTGCGGGCCGCGTCTTTAATCGGCGCATGGGAAGGACGACGTCGATCGCTCCGGATTGACCCGAGCGGCGCGTCGCCGTCTGCTGAGGGGGCAACGATCAGAGATGCGCTACAATTTGAGGAAGAGAGCCGCCCGTATCTTTGCGGACGAACGCGGCAACTTTACCGTTCTGACCGCGCTGATAGCGGTGCCGTTGTTGAGTGCCGCGTCGATCGCCATCAACCTGGCGCGGATCAATCTCGAGGCCGCGAAGATGCAGACGGCGCTCGATGCCGCTGCCTTCTCGGCGGTCAAATCCTACGGCGAGGGCGAGACCGAGGCCAGTGCCAGGGATCTCGCCAACAACGTCTTCTTTGCGAATTTCGGCCAGCCGGAGATCGTCGATCAGCTCGGCCCGGAGAGCGGTGTGGCGGTGGCGGCCACGCCGGTGCAGATCGCCTTCGGCGCCGCCGGCGTCGAGACCACGGCGACCGCGGCCTACGCGTTGAAATACAATCCGCTCTTCTTCGGGCTGCAGCCCTATACGATCGACCGGGAAAGTGTTGCCGCGCGCATGCCCGGGAGAGAGGCCTGCATTCTGGCGCTGCACCCGACGGCGAGCCGGGCCTTCGAGGTCAGCGGCGGGGCGAGCGTCGACACATCCGGCTGTACGATCACGTCGAACTCGACCGACGCGCAGTCGATCTACCTCAGCGGCTCGGCCACGCTCAAGGCCGAGTGTCTCTACGCCGCCGGCAAGGTGTCCGCGACGCTCGCCAACCTGCAGCTTGCCTGCGGCAAGGCGGTAGAGGAGGTGACGCCAATTGCCGACCCCTTCCGGTCGAAGAAGATGCCGACCACGGCAGGCTGGGTGAGCCTTGCTGGCTGCGGGCAGAATTTCGTCGGCGGCGGTGGCGGCAACGGCGACTGCAACGGCACCGGCAAGACGCCGAACAACGCGCCCGACACCTACCGCGTCGAGCTGAAGCCTGGCACCTATGGCGATCTCGAAATCAAGGGCAAGGTTCTTCTGAGACCCGGCAACTACATCATCGACGGCGGTAGTCTGAAGTTTACCAGCCAGTCGGTGCTGAGCGCCGAAGGGGTCACCTTCTTCCTCCTGAACGGCGCCCAGCTCGACATTCACGGTGGGGCGACCTTCCAGGTCAGCGCGCCGACGACCGGCGACTGGGCCGGCTTCTCGATCGTCGCCGGGCGCAACAACACGGCCAGCGCCACCATCAACGGCAACAGCGCCTCGTCGCTCGCCGGCATCATCTACATGCCGGCGTCGCGCGAGATCCAGTATGCCGGCAACGGATCGACCGGCGGTGAATGCGTGCGCATCGTCGCCCAGGAGATCACCATGATCGGCAACAGCAGCTTCAAGCTGGATTGCAAGGCGGTGTTGGCCAACACCACCATCAACAATCCAGGTGCGATCCGGCTGGTGCGATAACGACGGACGCGTCTTGCCTCCGGCCGTTGGGCTGGCGGCGTGATGGCTTGCCGATGTCCAGGCGCGCGTTGCCTTCAGAAGCGGATGGACAGTCCGAGGATTGGACCTTGCTGGACCACGTCGAAGATGAAGCCGTCATTGTCGTAGTTGACGCCCAGCGCTCGATAACCGGCAATCGCCGAGATCGTGTCGTTGAAACGGTAGCCGAGGCCAAGGCCGACGTCCCAGTCGATGTCGGCGCCGCCGGCGCCGACTAGGCCCCAGCCGGTCAGGTAGATCTCCGGGGTGAAGAAGTAGTTGCCGCGCACGCCCACCATGCCGTCGACCCAAGTCTTGCGGTCATCGCGGCTGATACCGTCGAGCGGGCCGCCCTGAAAGGATATGGTGGTGTTGACCGACCAGATCCTGGCGCCGCCGACCACGTCGAGATGCGAGTTCTGATCCTCAAAGACCGTGTAACCGACGCCGATGAGGCCGGCGAAGGTCTCCGATTCCACATCGACCGTATCGGTGAAGACGCCGCGCGCTTTGCCGTCGCCGGAGAGCTTCGTATAGATCAAGTCACCAAAGACGCTGAAGCGGTCCTTGCGCGCTTCGACGGTGGCCATGGCGGCGAAGTCGAGATTGCTCCAGATGTCGCTGAAGCTGGAGTCGATGTGAACGGTCGGGAGCCCGAATTGCGCCGTGTCGCCGGAGAGGCCCGCCATCCAGAAATAGGGCGCGAAGGTGAATTGCCAGCCGCTCTCGGTTTCTTCCACGGGGGCCGCGGGCGCCATCAGCGGCGTGATGTCGGCCGCGTAGGTCGGTAGGGCGAAAAAAAGGCCAAGGCAGGCCGTGAGGCCCAGTCGTGTAGGGATACTCATGAAACGCCTCCCGCTTGAGACAATCCCTGAAACGAGAGACGGGCCCGTCTGGAATTGCGCACTACAGACTCTCGAACACAAGGGCAGCGGAAAGTCGCCGCCTCCCTATGTGGGTATTGTTATATAAGTTTATTCGAATACAACTGTTTTGGCCCGAAACGGCGAAGCGGGGCATGCCAAATGCCGCGCGCTGTTGCATCGGCCACACAGTTGCCTTGGATCCGCCAATGCCTGTCGCCCGACACTGTACAGCGCTCGTGCGGCAACGGCGCGTGAGAACAAGGGCTCAAGGTCTCGCGACTAGCCCTTTGATGTGACAGGCCTTGGGCGAATTCTGGCCGTGCTAGCCATCGACGGCGGGAGCTCAGGTCTCGTCGGGCAAGAGCGTCGAGCGTTGCGATTTCAGCCATTCGAGCACGTGGACGCGCAGTGCCGAGGAGAGGTTGCTGTCGGGCGTGCGCTGGTCGTCGATTTCGGCGATCAGCTGGGCAAGCGGCACCGCCCGCGTTTCGGCGATCGTCTTCAGTTCCTGCCAGAAGGCGTCTTCGAGCGAGAAGCTGGTGCGGTGGCCGTGGAGCGTTGCGGAATGCTTTCGGATCATCGCCCGGCCTTAGAGACTGATTCAAGGAATTGGCATTTCGAGTCCGGAAGCTGCCGCAAGTCCTTGCTCCGGAATCGCTTTTGCGGGCTCAGTCCTTGTCGACGTCGCCTTCGGCAGGGCGCTCGATGCGGCCCTGGTCAAGGCGGGTCTCCGCCTTGTCGTTCAGCGCTTTCGTCAGGGATTTCTCGGCCTTGGTGCGGCCGAAGGAGATGCGATTCTGCTCGGCCTGCTTGTCCTTTTCCGTGCGCTCGCGACGCTTGCGGAACTGGCGCAGATTGACGACGTCTCCGGTCATGAGCCGCGGCTCCTCGGATCAGTTCTTCTTGCGGAAGGAATCGAGCGAGACGACGGAGCCGCCGCCATTCTTCGGCTCGGTGGGCTTGTCGTCCTTGGCCGAGGTCTCGGCATTTTCTTCCGGAACGGGATAGGCGGTGATCTCCGCCGATTCCTGTTCTTCTTCCTCGCCGGCCGCCACGTCGAACTCCAGTTCGAAATTGACCGACGGGTCGTAGAAGCCACGGATGGCGTTGAACGGGATCACCAGCCGTTCGGGCGTGTCGGAGAAGGAGAGGCCGATTTCGAAGCCGATTTCGGTGACTTTCAGCTCCCAGAACTGGTGCTGGACCACGATGGTCATCTGTTCGGGATACTTGGCTTTCAGGTGCTGCGAGATGCGCACGCCCGGCGCGCCGGTCAGAAAGGTGATGAAGAAGTGGTGCTCTCCCGGCAAGTGACCGGTGGTGGCAACCTCCGTCAGGACCTTTCGGATGACGCTGCGCAGTGCGTCCTGTGCCAGAATGTCGTAGCGGATGTGGTCCTGGCCCATGAGCGTCCCGTCTTTCCTCGAACTCAATCTACTGTCTGCTGCCGGCTTGGAGGTCAAGCCGTCGGCTTTTCATTGCCCGTCTGAAGCAGACGAGTCAATTATTCAAGCATCTATAGACCATTTCGAAGCGGGGGAGAAGGTGAAGGCTTCTGTTGCCAGGTGCCTTCGGACCCCGCCTTACGGTGCTACCCGGAAGGACTTGATTTGAAGTGTCGCACCGCGATTAAGCAGCGAGACGTGCTTCAGCATAGTTGTCGTTTGCAACTATAAGTTTAGCCCGATAACGGTGGTACAATGCCGAGCAAAAAGTCGATCTTTACGCCCTTGTCGATCCTATTTCGCCCCCAGCAAAAGCCGATCGATTCTGATCGGTTTTTGGTGGAGGCGCCGGGTACCGCCCCCGGGTCCAATGGGTTTATTTCATCGCCCGTTTATTGCCATAGCCGCCCGAAGACGGCAGAGTTCATATAGGTCTTTCCGGGCCCCAAGAAAAGGGGGATGTGTCGGATATATGACTTTCTCCCGGACTGCCCGGTGCCGAACCGCCTTGACTTGACCGGCATCCATGAAAAACTCCCGCTGCTGCCACGCGGCCGGCAATCTCCGGCCGCAGTTTCGAAAAGCAAAGCAAGCTGGAGGCCTCATGACGGACTACCTCGCAGATGTGCAGAAATACGACAGCGGCGCCGACGAAGCGATCGTGAACAAGATCGTGCGTCACCTTGGCATTGCGCTTCGCAACCGGGATTCCTCGCTCGTTTCGGCGTCGGATCCGAAGGAGCTCGAGCGGGTCAAGGAGAAATGGTGCGAGAAGAAGCTCGGCATCAGCGGCGCCGATGCGGACAGCGCGATCGACGCCACCGTCAAGGCGATGTCGGCGGACCGGTCGAAATCGCGCGTCACCTTCTATTATCTGGTGGCCAAGAACCTCGGCAAGCTACAGACCTTGTAGCTCCCCGCCGAATTATCCGGGATAATCGTCCCGTGGTCATTGGTTCGCCGCCGGCTTCGTCCTAAATTTAGCGAAAGTACGAATCGGCGGCGCCAGACCATGCAGCAATATCTCGACCTTCTCGACCATGTGATGACCAACGGATCCGACCGCGGCGACCGGACGGGAACGGGCACGCGCTCAGTCTTCGGCCACCAGATGCGCTTCGACCTCTCCGAGGGCTTCCCGGTGCTGACGACCAAGAAGCTGCACCTGCGCTCCATCATCCATGAACTGCTGTGGTTTTTGAAGGGCGACACCAATATCCGCTATCTCAAGGAAAACGGCGTCACCATCTGGGACGAATGGGCAGACGAGAACGGCGACCTCGGCCCGGTCTATGGCTACCAGTGGCGCTCCTGGCCGGCGCCGGACGGGCGCCATATCGACCAGATTGCCGGCCTCGTCGAAAGCCTGAAGACCAACCCGAATTCCCGCCGCCATATCGTCTCGGCGTGGAACCCGGCGCTCGTCGACGAGATGGCGCTGCCGCCCTGCCATTGCCTTTTCCAGTTCTACGTCTCCGACGGCAAGCTCTCCTGCCAGCTCTACCAGCGCTCGGCCGACATCTTCCTCGGCGTGCCCTTCAACATCGCTTCCTATGCGCTCTTGACGATGATGGTGGCGCAGGTGACGGGCCTGAAGCCGGGTGATTTCGTGCACACGCTTGGCGACGCGCACATTTACCACAACCATTTCGAGCAGGCCCGGCTGCAGCTCACCCGCACGCCGAAGGCGCTGCCGAGGATGGAAATCAATCCAGACGTGAAAGATCTCTTTTCCTTCCGTTTCGAAGACTTTACGCTTGTCGGCTACGAAGCCGATTCATCCATCAAGGCGCCGATCGCCGTCTGACATATCCTGATGCTGCGGGTGGCCGGTCCGCATTTCTGAATTCTTCTCGATGCCGATGCCGCGCCACCCTTCGGGCGGGGCAGGAGCTTCCGTCGCCCGCACGCGCAGGGGCCGGCAATCCAAGGTGAGGGGCGGCCGGGGAGGGCTGTCGTCCAAGGGAGGTATCGATGCTCACACTCGTTCATGCGCCGCTGTCGCGATCCTCGCGCATCGTCTGGCTGCTTGAGGAGCTGGGCGCGGAATACGAGATCCGCTACGTCTCGATCCGCCGCTGGGACGGCTCGGGTGAGCCCGACGACAACAACCCGCATCCGCACAAGCAGGTGCCGGCGCTCATCCATAATGGCGCGGTGATCTGGGAGTCGGCCGCCGTCGTGCAGTATCTCACCGACCTCTATCCCGATTGCAGCCTCGGCCGGCCGCCCGGCCACAAGGAGCGTGGCGCCTATCTCTCCTGGCTTGCCTATTACGCGGGGGTGATCGAGCCGACGGCGCTTGCCCATATCTCCGGCGCCACCATCAACAACCCGGCGCAGGCGCGGCTCTACAGCGAAATGTGCGCCCATGTGATCGACGTGCTCACCCGACGGACCTATCTGCTCGGCGAAACGATGAGTGCCGCCGATCTGCTTTTGGCAAGCGCGCTGCAGTGGATGCGCAAGATCCTGCCGGAAAGCACGGTCGTCGATCGCTACATCCGCGTGGTAACGGACCGGGCAGCCTATGACCGCGCCAGAGAAATCGACAGCAAACCGAACGGGTTCCATGACTGAAACGAAGACCACCCACCCGAAGATATCGATCGTCGTCGCCGTTGCCGCAAACGGCGTCATCGGCCGCGACGGCGATCTGCCCTGGCGGCTTTCGACCGATCTCAAGCGCTTCAAGGCGCTGACGATCGGCAAGCCCGTGATCATGGGGCGCAAGACCTGGGCGTCGCTCGGGCGTCCGCTTCCCGGCCGCGCCAACATCGTCATCACCCGCAACGCGGATTTTGTGGCGGAAGGGGCAAGCGTCGTCCCGTCGCTCGATGCGGCGGTAGCGCTTGCCGGCCGAGAGGCGGAGGCCGCGGGCGTGGACGAGATCTGCGTGATCGGTGGCGGCGAGATCTACCGCCAGTCGATCGCGCGTGCCGATATCTTGCATGTGACCGAGGTGCAGGCGACCGTGGATGGCGATACGCGCTTCCCCGATATCGATCCCGGCATTTTCGAGAAGGTCTTCGAAGAGGACCTGCCGCAGGGTGAAAAGGACAGCCACGCCATGCATTTCGTCACCTTTAAGCGGCGTGCGACAGCCTGACGCGGCGGATCGTCAACTATTTTGAACCATTTACGGTGAACTCGGGTCTATCGCGTTGAAAGCGGTGCGGGTGATACCTATAACGGTTTCACATCATGAACGACCGTGCGGTGGCGCGGCCGTTCAGCGTGGGAAGTATTCAAAAGAGAGGTTTTGATGCCCTGGAGCAATCAGAATGGCGGCGGCGGTGGCCCATGGGGCGGCGGCGGTGGCGGCGGCAATCAGGGGGGTCCCTGGGGCCAGGGGCCAAACCGGCCGCGTGGCGGCAAGGGCGGCCCGCCGGATCTGGAAGAGATCATTCGCCGTGGCCAGGACCAGCTCAAGAACGTCGTTCCCGGCGGCTTCAATGGTGGCGTCTTCGCCATTATCGGCCTGCTGATCGTCGGTTTTGTCCTGATCAATTCGATCTACACGGTGCAGCCGGACGAGCGCGGCGTCGAGATGCGCTTCGGCAAGCCGAAGGACGAGATCTCGATGCCTGGCCTGCACTATCATTTCTGGCCATTCGAGACCGTCGAATTCGTCAAGATCACCGAGCAGCAGCAGAACATCGGCGGGCGCTCTAGCGGCCAGTCGAATTCCGGCCTGATGCTCACCGGCGACCAGAACATCGTCAACGTCCAGTTCTCGGTTCTTTATTCGGTCACTGATCCGAAGGCTTACCTCTTCAACGTCGAGAACCCGTCCGACACGCTGCAGCAGGTGGCCGAAAGCGCGATGCGCGAAGTCGTCGGTCGTCGTCCGGCGCAGGACATCTTCCGTGACAACCGTCAGGCGATCGCCGCGGACGTGAAGAGCACGATCCAGGCAACGATGGACACCTACGGCACCGGCGTTTCCGTCAACACGGTCGCCATCGAGGACGCCGCACCGCCGCGCGAAGTGGCCGATGCGTTCGACGAAGTGCAGCGCGCCGAGCAGGACGAGGACCGCTTCGTCGAAGAAGCCAACCAGTATGCCAACCAGGTGCTCGGTAAGGCACGCGGTCAGGGTGCGCAGATCCGCGAAGAAGCGGCCGCCTACAAGGACCGTGTCGTCAAGGAAGCACAGGGTGAGGCGCAGCGCTTCATCTCCGTCTATGACGAGTACTCCAAGGCGCCTGACGTTACCCGCAAGCGTCTCTATCTCGAAACCATGCAGGGCGTTCTCGGCAAGTCGAAGAAGGTCATCATCGACGAGAAGAACGGGCAGGGCGTACTGCCATATCTGCCGCTGAATGAAATCGGTCGTCCGACGACGTCGGGTGCCGCAGCAGTTTCGGGAGCAGGCCAGTGATCAACAATCGTACCTCCGTTATCCTGATCCTGCTCGCCGTCGTCTTCGTCGGCATCTATTCCTCGGTCTTCGTCGTCAACGAGCGCCAGCAGGCGATCGTCGTTCGCTTCGGTCAGATCAAGGACGTCAAGAGCCAGCCGGGCCTTTACTTCAAGCTGCCCTTCGCCTTCATGGATGCCGACCGCGTCCAGTACGTTGAAGACCAGGCACTGCGCTTCGACCTCGACAACATCCGTGTCCAGGTCTCGGGCGGCAAGTTCTACGAAGTTGATGCCTTCGTCGTCTACAAGATCTCCGATCCCCGCCGCTTCCGCGAGACGGTCTCCGGCGATCGCGACTCGGCGGAATCGCGTCTCAGGACCCGTCTCGACGCGTCGCTGCGCCGTGTCTACGGTCTGCGTGGCTTCGAGGCTGCCCTTTCGGACGAGCGTGCGTCGATGATGCGCGAAGTGCGCGCCGACCTCAAAACCGACGCGGAGTCGCTCGGCCTCAACATCGAGGACGTCCGTATCCGTCGCACCGACCTGACGCAGGAGGTCTCGCAACAGACCTACGACCGCATGAAGGCCGAGCGTCTGGCGGAAGCGGAACTGATCCGCGCCCGCGGTAACGAAGAAGGCCAGCGCCGCCGCGCGATTGCCGACCGTCAGGTCGTCGAAATCGTGGCCGAGGCCCAGCGTGATTCGGAAATCCTGCGCGGTGAAGGCGAAGCCGAACGCACAAGGACCTTTGCCGACGCCTTTGCGCGCGATCCGAAGTTCTTCGAGTTCTATCGCTCCATGACCGCTTACACGCAGTCGATCGGTAGCCCGGACACGACGCTGGTGCTTTCGCCGCATTCGGAATTCTTCCGTTACTTCAATAACTCGGAAGGCACTCCGCCGGCCGCGGCACCTCAAGCAGCGACCGGAAACTAGGCGGGCGATGTCAGACTTTCTGACAGGATTCGCTTTCTTCCTGATCATCGAGGGGCTGGTGTACGCACTGGCCCCTTTGGTTTTGGTGGAAATGGCGAAGCGTTTGCCGTATGTCCCCGAACATCAGCTTCGACTGGCGGGGCTCGTTTGCGTGGCTGCCGGAGTCGGACTTGTATGGTTGCTTCGAGGATAATGCGAAATGCCACATAAACTGCTGATCCGGCTGGTCGATGCCGAATACGCCATCACCCGCCTCAATATCGGCTCCAGCATGCCGGAATGGCTGCCGGGGCCGGGCTTCTGGACCGTGTCGAGCTCGCGCGAGGAGATGACGCTAGTCTGCCGGGCCGCCCGCGTGCCGTCCAGCGTCCAGAGTTCGCTCGGCTGGCGCTGCTTCCGCGTCGAGCAGCATTTTGCCTTTGACGTGCCCGGCGTGCTCGCCTCGGTGCTCCGGCCGCTTTCGGATGCCGGCGTCGGCGTCTTTGCCAATTCGACCTTCAGCACCGACTACATTTTCGTTGCCGGCTCCGATCTCGACAAGGCGGTCCAGGCGCTGAAAGACCACGGCCACGAGCTCACCACCTGATCAGCCACGCCCGGCCTCGACCTAAAGGCTCGGCCGGGAACGCCCGTCCTTTCGCACCCTTGCGCGCAAGGATCAGGAAATCGTGTTTGGACCCTTCCGAATTCCGCCTTATCTTCAGAGGAAAGTCGGACGTCGCGGTCTTGCGGCTTGCGTTTGTCAAATCTGCCGCATAAGCCCGGCCGGCGGTTTCGGTCGAGGCGGAATTATGCGAAGAATCAAAGTGCTATGGTGTGCCGGTGTCACCGCACACAGCCAGAGGAGCTGAAGCGAATTGTCCACGCGATCAAAATCCCGAGTACACTCGCTTGGCGCCTCCCTCGGCGTTCTGGCGCTCGCAGGCGCGCTTGCCTTCAGCAGCACCGCACTCGCCCAGAACACGGCGATCCGGCCGCCGAGCAATGGCCCGGCCTCCGTCGCCGATCTGGCCGCCGGACTGCTGGATGCCGTCGTCAACATCGCGACTTCGCAGAAGGTCAAGAACGACGATGATGCGCCGGCGCCGCAGGTGCCGGAGGGCTCGCCCTACCAGCGCTATTTCGACGAATTCTTCAAGGGCCAGGGCAATCAGGGCGGTAACCGCCAGCGCACGGTCGAATCGCTCGGCTCCGGCTTCGTCATCGATCCCTCTGGCTACATCGTCACCAACAACCACGTGATCGAGGGTGCCGACGACATCGAGATCAACTTCGCCAATGGCAGCAAGCTGAAGGCGAAGCTCGTCGGCAAAGACACCCAGACCGATCTCGCGCTGCTGAAGGTCGAGCCGAAGGCGCCGCTGAAGGCCGTGCCTTTCGGGGATTCGCGCAAGATGCGCATCGGCGACTGGGTGATGGCGATCGGCAACCCGTTCGGCCTTGGCGGTTCCGTTTCGGTCGGCATCATCTCGGCGCGCGGCCGCAACATCAACGCCGGCCCCTATGACAATTTCATCCAGACGGACGCTGCGATCAACCGCGGCAATTCCGGCGGGCCGCTGTTCAATATGGCCGGCGAAGTGATCGGCATCAACACGGCGATCATCTCGCCAACGGGCGGCTCGATCGGCATCGGCTTCTCCGTGCCGACCGAACTTGCCGCCAATGTGGTGCTGCAGCTCAAGGACTTCGGGGAGACCCGGCGCGGCTGGCTCGGCGTGCGGGTCCAGCCGGTGAACGACGATATCGCCGAGAGCCTGAAGATGGACGCGCCGCGCGGCGCGCTCGTCTCCGGCATCATCGAGGGCGGGCCGATCACGCACGGCGAGATCAAGGCCGGCGACGTCATCGTCAAATTCGACGGCCATGATGTTGGCGAGGTGCGCGACCTGAAGCGCGTGGTCGCCGAAAGCCCCGTCGGTAAGGCGGTCGATGTCGTGGTGATCCGCGATGGCAAGGAACAGACAGTCAAGGTGACGCTCGGACGCCTCGAGGATGGCGCGCTTGCAAGCGCCGACGCGGCAACCGGCGACGAGGGGTCGAAGGCTGACAAGCCGGAGGCTGCGCCGCTTCCAGCGACCGACGTCGTGCTCGGCATGAAGCTTGCGACGCTCAACGACGAGGCGCGCAAGAAATACGGCATTGCCGAAGACGTGGACGGCGTTGTCATCACCGAGGTCGCGCCGAATTCGGTCGCGGCAGAGCGGCGCGTAGAGGCGGGCGACGTCATCGTCGAGGTCGGTCAGGAGGCGATGGAGACGCCCGCCGACGTGGCCGACCGGGTCGAGGAGCTGAAATCCAGCGGCCGTCGCCACGCCGCCCTTCTGATCTCCAACAAGTCCGGCGAATTGCGCTTCGTCACCGTTCGGGTGGAGTAGGGCGCATCGCGCCTTTCGGCAGTTGCGATTGCGGCATCGGATCGATGCCGCAGCGCCGCTTTCGGTCGAAGCCGATTGTCTGAATCTTTTCAGTGCTATCGCCTCTGGGGCTGAGAGGCTGAATCCACGTCCTCA
This sequence comes from Ensifer sp. ENS02, assembly GCF_014851885.1. Taxonomy (NCBI): domain Bacteria; kingdom Pseudomonadati; phylum Pseudomonadota; class Alphaproteobacteria; order Hyphomicrobiales; family Rhizobiaceae; genus Ensifer; species Ensifer sp. ENS02. The sequence goes on from NZ_JACVAO010000001.1 coordinate 249,483, forward strand.
GGTTTTGATTCAACGCTGCGGTGCGGCCGACGGGCCGCAGCGCGCTCATGATGGGCACAGACACGGCCCTTCATCCCGCTGCCGCGACCTTCTCCCCGCTTGCGGGGAAAGGGTTAGGGTGAGGGGCATTCGAGAAGTGGTGAGGTGCCCTTCTTTCAGCAGTCGTCGCTCGCTTGCCTGGGGTGCGGGGACGGCTTGCGCGCCGGCTGGAAGGTCATCAGCCTGAGGGCTTCGAACAGAATTTCGATAATCGTATGCATTGCCGCACCTCCTTTCTTGCAAGCATTTCACTCCACTTGCCGGCACCCCTCAAACGAGTTTACAGTCGCCTTCGGATAACTTGAGGTTATGCATGAAGCGCGGCCGACTGCCCCTGACAGCGTTGCGGAGTTTCGAGGCGGCCGGGCGACTGGAGAGTTTCACACTGGCTGCATCGGAGCTTTTCGTCTCGCAGGCGGCCATCAGCCGGCAGGTGCGCGAGCTCGAAGAGCTGATCGGCCGGCCGCTGTTTGAGAGGCTCCACCGCGGTGTGCGGTTGACGGCCGATGGTCAGGCGCTGCTCGGCACGCTGACATCTGCCTTCGACATGGTGGGCGAAAGCCTCGACGCGCTCTCGGGGCGGCGGTTGTCGCAGACGCTGAAGGTCAGCGCCGAACCATCCTTTGCCGGCTGCTGGCTGGTGCCGCATTTGCAGGAATTTCAGGAGGCGCATCCGGAGATCGATCTGGTGATCGATGCGGAGTCGCGGCTCGCCGAGTTTCGAAGCGGCGAGGCCGATATCGCCATCCGCCACAGCTTGACCGCCCGCGCCTGGTCGCGGGTGGAGGCGCGGCCCCTTGCCGAGGTGGAGATGGTCCCGGTGATCACGCCTGCGCTTGCCGGCGCCGGGCCGCCGCTCGACCGACCCGAAGACCTGTTGCAGCATCCATTGTTGCATGAGGATAACCGGCAACTCTGGGAACAATGGTTTGCGGCGGCCGGCACCGCGCCGGTGAAGCTTGCACGCGGCGCGATCTTCGCCGATGGCTCGATGGTGCTGCAGGCGACGCTGCGCGGCAGCGGCGTCGGCCTCATCGACCGCGACCATGCCCGCGACGACATCGCCGCCGGCCGGCTGATCCAGCCGTTCGACGCCTCAGTGCCCTATGGCGCGTTCTTCATCGTGGCGCGGCGCTTCGAGGCGCTGTCGGAGGCGGCCAGAGCCTTTGTCGACTGGATCGAACGGAGCTACCCGGGGGCGGGGCGAAAGCGGTGAGGCGGCCCTTATCCTCACGGCGAGCGCTTGCCCCTCATCCGCCTGCCGGCACCGTCTCCCCGCACGCGGGGAGAAGGAAAGATATGGCGAACACTCGCCATTCTTCAGAGGTGGTTGGGTAGTGCCAGTGCGGCTGGCGTCTCTCTTCCCGCCTGCGGAGAGAGATGTCCGGCAGACAGAGAGGGCAACCCACGAAGCGGCAGCTTATTTCCCGGCCTTTGAACGATGCGCGCGCCATTCCTCGGCGCTGATCGCATAGAGCACATGCCGAACCAGGGTCGGCTGATCGGTTGGGACGCGGGGGTGGTCGAAGTCGCGACTTGGGTCGCGGTGCATGCCGATCCGTTGCATGACAGCGGTCGAGCGGGTGTTGGCGGGAACCGCGAAGGAGACGACCTCGCTCAAGCCCTTTTCCTCGAAGCCGTAGCGCAGCAGGGCGTTGGCCGCTTCGGTGACGTAGCCCTTGCCCCAGTAGGGCGGAGCCAGTCGCCAGCCGATTTCGACGGTTCCTTTGGGCAGGTGCGGCTCCAAATCCGTGAGCGCGAGGCCGCAGAAGCCGATTGGCTTGTCGTCGGCCTTGAGCGCCACGGCGAAGAAGCCGAAGCCGGTTTCGGCGATGCCCTTGCCGACGCGATCGAACAGCGCGTCTGATTCCGCGCGGCTGCGGCGGAAGGGAAAGAATTCCATCACCTTGGGATCGCTGTTGATCGCGAAGAAGAGATCGCGATCGCTTTCCTTCCAGGCGCGGATGCGCAGCCGCTCAGTCTCGGCAATGATCATCCGGCGAAATCCGTCTTGCGATAGCCCTGCAGATAGAGAAGGGCGGTGAGGTCGCCGTGGTCGATGCGGACCTTCGCCTGCTCGGCAACGACGGGCTTGGCGTGCAGCGCCACGCCGGTGCCGGCAAGCTGGATCATGCCGAGATCGTTGGCGCCGTCGCCGACAGCAAGGGCATCGTCCGTCGAGATGCCGAGGCGGTCGGCGATCTCGATCAGCGAATCGACCTTGGCCTGCTTGCCGAGGATGGGATTGGCGACTTCGCCAGTGAGGATGCCGTCTTCGGCGATCAGCGTATTGGCGCGGTTCTCGTCAAAGCCGAGCATCTCGGCGATCGGGCCGGTAAAGACGGTGAAACCGCCGGAGACGAGCGCGGTATAGTGGCCCCTGCTCTTCATCGTTGCGATCAGTTGTTTTCCGCCCGGCGTCAGCGTGATGCGCTTGGCGATGACCTCGTCGACGACGCCAAGTGGCAGGCCCTTCAGAAGTCCTACGCGTTCGATCAGCGCCGGCTCGAAGGCGATCTCGCCGTTCATGGCGCGGGCGGTGATCGCCGCCACCTTGTCTTTCAGGCCGACTTCGGCGGCGAGTTCGTCGATGCATTCCTGGCCGATCATGGTCGAGTCCATGTCGGCGATGAGCAGCTTCTTGCGGCGGCTCTCGGCGTCTTGCACGGCGACATCGACCGGTGCATCGCCGATCACGCCGCGCAGCAGGGTTTCGGCGGCATCCGGATCGGTGCCGTCGGTCAGCGCGATATCGCAGGCGATGCCATCGGCGAGCCAGTAGAGGCCGGATGCCTTGACGGCGTCAGCGGCTGCTTCCGCCAGTGCTGGCGTCAGAACAGGATTTGACGGATTGGCGATAAGCGTGGCAACGAGAGCCATGGACAACAACCTTGATACCGAGAGCGACGCGATCCTGATAACCGGGCCGACCGCCAGCGGCAAGTCCGCGCTTGCCGTCGAACTGGCGCGCCGACACGGCGGCGTGGTCGTCAATGCCGACAGCATGCAGGTCTATGACACGCTGCGGCTGTTGACGGCGCGGCCGGACGAGGTCGACATGGGCGGCATCGGGCACTGTCTTTACGGCCATGTGCCGGCGGCATCCGCCTATTCCACCGGTGCCTGGGCGCGTGAAGCGCAGGCATTGGTCGCTCAGCTCAAGGGCGAGGGACGCTTGCCGGTTTTTGTCGGCGGCACCGGGCTCTATTTCAAGGCGCTGACCGGTGGTCTCTCGGACATGCCCGAGATCCCGGCGGCAATCCGGGAAAGGCTGCGCGAGCGGCTGAAAGCGGAAGGGGCGGAGGCGCTGCATCGCGACCTCGAAGCCAGGGATCCGGAAACGGCGGTGACACTGAAGCCCGGCGACGGCCAGCGGATCGTGCGGGCGCTCGAAGTGGTGGAGGCGACCGGCAAGCCGATCCGCTTCTTCCAACAGCAGACCGGCCCCATGATCGTCGACCCGGACCGGGCGGCAAAATATGTCGTGCTGCCGGAGCGAAAGCTCCTGCACGACCGCATCAACCGTCGCTTCCAGTTGATGCTTGCCGGCGGCGCGATCGACGAAGTGCGGGCGCTGCTTGCGCTCGAGCTGCCGTCGGAAATGCCCATCATGAAGGCGATCGGCGTCAGCCAGATCGCAGCCCTTCTGAAGGGCGAACTCGACGAGGCCGAAGTGATCGAGATGGGTGCTGCGGCAACGCGACAATATGCCAAGCGGCAGATGACCTGGTTCCGTAACCAGCTCGACGACAGCTGGCAGCGCATTTCGAGCGCCGAGGAGGTGCTTTGACGAGCGCCGTTGCTGCGGATCAGTCGGAGAGGTTCAACTGCCAGGACACGCCGAAGCGGTCGGTGACCCAGCTGAAGCGCTGGCTGAAGCCGTAATTGTCGAGTGGCATCAGCACTGCCCCGCCTTCGGCGAGCATGCCATAAAGCGTGATGATCTCATCCTCGCTCTGGCATTCCACGAAGAAGGAGAACGACGGGGTGAAATCGAAGGCGTGCCGGACCGGGCTGTCGATGCACTTGACCCGCTGCGCGCCGAGCCGGAAAAGCGCCACCTTGACGCTGCCTTCGGGACCTTGCTCATCCGGTCCATAGCGCTCGACTTCCAGCACCTCGGCATTCGGGAACAGCGAGACGTAGAAGGCCATGGCGTCGTCGGCGACGCCATCCTGGAACATCAGAAAGGGCGTGATGCTTGTGACCATGGCGCGCTCCCGTTGCCGTCGGTGTCAACAAAACCGGCTGACTGATCCTACCCCAGGATGTCGCCACGACAACGGTCGGCCCGCGGCAAAGTTTCCTTGCAGGATAGGCGCTGATGCCTTGCTGTGAGCGGGGCGGCTTGCAGGTTCGGGCGGCGCATGCCATGTCCCGATCATGACAGACGAGCAGAAAACGTCTCCTGACAGCGCGGAAATCCGTCTGTCTCCCGATGAAGTCCTGGTGCTTTTTGAACTTCTGTCGCGTTGGAGCGAGGAGAACGCAGTTCCAACGCCGGACGCCTCCTGTTTCGAAAGCACGGCCGAATGCGCGGTGCTGCTCGGAGTGCTGGCAGACCTTCAAAAGCAGTTGGTCGCACCCTTTCGCGAAGACTACGCCGAAGCGGTGAAAGCGGCACGCCGCCGTCTGGCGCCATCGTGGGATTCCCCTGACCTCAGGGGGTGATTTGCTTGCTTGTGCCTACGCTTGATCGGCTCACACCAGTCACGCCAGCAGCGGCCACAGCACCAGTCCGATCCCGATGATGCTGGTCGCAAACAGGACCGAGCGCAGCACGGGAATGCCGATCGCATAGGCGAGCCAAAAGGCGAGCCGTGCCGAAAGCCAGACGATCGCACCGAGTTCCGTCGTCGTGTTGTTTGCGCCGGTGACTTCGACTGCAAGCAGCGCGGACGCGGCGAAGGGAAAAGTCTCGAGGAAGTTTGCCTGCGCGCGTTTCAGCCGTCCGACGGGGGGCGTTGGCGGCGGCCCGGCCGCTTCGCGCGAAGAGAGCGACCAGGCCAGTCCGTTCTGGCGCGTCTGGAGTTGCGCCGCGACAAAAACCTGGATGATGCCGAAGATGCAGCCGAGCGCCAGCACGGTCATCTCCATGCTCATGGCCGCGCTCCGAAAGCCGTCTCGAACCATGCCGTCGCGTGTGCCTGCGCCATGTCAGCCATCGTGCTTTCCTCCCGCATTGTTTGCTGAAAGCACGCTAACTCTCTGGTACGATATCGTAAATACGGACAAAAAGGATAGTACGGGGGGCGCCGACATGACGGAACAAGCCGTGGCATCGGACCGAGGTGTCGGGCCGAAAGTGTCCAGCCTGACCGGTCTCGACATGAGCCATATCCGGCTCTGCCCCGCCATCGCCTTCAACCAGATCGTCGGCGGGCGCTACAAGCTGCACATCCTCTGCGTGCTCGAAGGCGGGACGCACCGCTATGGCGAAATCGGACGGTCGCTGCTTCGTGGCGGGCTCGGTAAGCCGATCACCCCGCGTATTCTCAGCCGCGAACTGCGGGAACTGGAGGAACGGGGCCTGATCAGTCGCCGGGACTATCCCGTGGTGCCGCGCAAGGTGGAGTACAGCCTGACCGACCATGGGCGGGCGCTGATGCCGATCCTTGCCGAAATCGTCCGCTGGGGCGCAACGGGCGCGCACGAGCAAATCCTCGGGATATGACTTCCTCCTGCTCGGCCCTTCAAAACGTCGAGAAGGCTGTCGCGCTCACGCTTTCACGGCCGAGAAGAAGAGGAAGCGCGGTTTGGTCGTCAGGCTCCTGTAGGCGTCCGGAAAGAGCGTGCTGGCACGCGGATCGGGCTCCGGTTCGCTCACCGTCTCGGTGGCAAATCCGGCTGATTTGAGCGCATCGAACATGGCGTGCAGCGGGCGGTGCCAGAAGCGCATGTGGATGGTCCTGCCGCCCCGTTCCCAGGTATCGTCGAAGCGATAGGTCTCGAAATAGTTGTCGTGACCGGAAAGGGAATGATCCATGAACGGATGGTGCGTTGAGAAAACCAGGCGGCCGCCCTTCTGCAGAACCCGGTTGAATTCGGAAAGCGGGAGCGACCAGTCCTCCAGATAGTGCATGACGAGGGATGCCACGATGAGGTCGAAGGCACCGTCGTCGAACGGCAAGGGTTCGCCCAGATCGGCCCTCAGCAATTGCGCACGCCCGTCGAGGCGTCGACGGGCGATGTCCAGAAGACCGGCGCTGCGATCAATGCCCGTCACCGTGGCGCCGCGCTCGATGAGCGCTGCCGCGTGCGCTCCGCCGCCGCAACCGGCGTCGAGCACCCGAAGCCCGGCGACGTCGCCGCCGAGTGCCAAAGTCGCCGGCCGCTCGTAATAGGCGTTCCAGGCGTTGTTCTCGTTGTCGGCATCATAGGCTGCCGCAAAGGCATCGTAGTCGTTCTCTGGCAAGGTCTTTTCTCCGCTGCCACCGAAAGGCGTGCGCGATCAGATGTCGAAGCGCTTGAAACTTCTATTCTATCGGTCTGCGACGCCATCGGGCAACGCCGCTTGTGCCGTTCTGTTCGGGTGCCCGGAGCCACGGCCGCATTGGGGCGGGCCGAAGCATGCCAATCGCGTTAACGTGGAGCGGCCCCTGGAGGACCTTCGGTCGCAAGGACGCGTGCGACCACCCAGCGAGCCGCTATTCCTCTCCAGAGTTGTTCACGCACTGCCGCCCGCAGCGCATGTCTGGACAAAACGCTTTTACATCTCTGGTTGTCATCGGGCAAATGGGGCGCCCGCAGTTTCACGCGTTCGCTACCTAGGTCTTGCGGATGATGCTGCCGAGGGGCCGCTTCAACAGGCTTTCGCGCAGCGAGCCCTGGCGCGGCCGCTCGCCGGACGCCGGGTCAGCCGTTTGCGAACGGCGTTGGGCCTGATCGGCCGGGGATGGCTCGTTCAAGAGCTGCTGGCGGATCTGATTGAAGCGCTCCAGCTCCGGATTGACGGGGGCAGGCGCGCGCGGAAGCATGTCCGGACGATAGGGCTCGATCTCGACCTGCGGCTCGCTGAGGCCCGGTTGCGGCTCGGCTTCTGCCGTGGCGCCCAGTTCGGTCTCCCAGCGCTGCTCTTCGCTCACGGTCTGCGCCGCCATGTAGCTCTGCTGGAAGTTCGAAATATCCGGCCCGTTGATGGCGCGCATGCGGCTGACGATCGCGCGCAGGTCAACGGTCGGCGGATGGTCCTCGTCGATCCGGTCGATGATCCCGTGGGCGCGCGGCAGGCGCTCCTCGGCGATGCGAGAAAAGCGCATGCGCATCGGCACGGCCACCGCCTCGCCGAATGCGATTGCCTCGCCATTGCCGATCGAGGAAATGAAGCTCGTCGTCGATGTCGACGAGTTCGGAATGGCCGAGCGGATGATGTCCTGGTCGCGGTCGTTGGCAAGCCGCATGGCAAAGACCGTCGAGCACTGCGACAGGATCGTCGGATCGAGTTCGCCGGGGCGCTGGGTGATGATGCCGAGCGATACGCCGTATTTGCGGCCTTCCTTGGCGATGCGGGCGATCGCCTGCCGCGTCGGCAGGAAGCCGAGCGACGGATCGGCCGGCACGTAGCGGTGCGCCTCTTCGCAGACGACCAGCATATGGATGCCGCCATTGCTCCAGAGCCCGATTTCAAACGCCATGCGGCAAAGCACCGAGGCGACGGAATTAACGACTTCCGAGGGGATGCCGGCCAGCTGGAAGGTGGCGATCGGCCGGCCGTCGCCTGGAATGCGGAAAACCCGGGCGATCGTATCCTGGATCGTGTCGGTGATCGTGTTCGACGAGAACATGAAATGATAGCGCGGATCGTTGATCGCCGAGACGATCTTGACCTTGAGCGAGCGCAGATGCGGCTTGTCGTTGCGCCCTTCGAGCCGGCCGATGCGCTCGTCGATCAGCGCCAAGAGGTCGGCGATGCGGTAAGGCACCGGCGTGTCGGCGGTGATCGAGCTCTTTTCCGTCTGGCGCCGCACGATGCCGGCGTCGCCGCCGCCGCGGAAGGCCTTCTTCGCCTCGGGGATGATGTCGCGCAGCATGTCGAGCTCGTCCGGCGGCGCCGGGCGGCCGCGGAAGATCACCTCTGCGAACTCCTCCAGTCGGAAGAACCAGAAGGGCAGGTCGAGCGTATCGGTGTCGATGACGACGGCAAGGTCGGGGAAGGCGGCGGCGAACTCGTTGTGCGGGTCGAGGATCAGCACGCGCAGCTTCGGATCGGCAATGATCGCCTTGTTGAGCAGCAGCGTGACCGCGGTCGACTTGCCGACGCCGGTCGTGCCGACGATGGCGAAATGCTTGGCGAGCATCGAGGGCACGTGAATGGTTGCGTCGAGGCTCTCGTCCTGGGTCAGCTTGCCGATGATGCAGCTGTCGTTGCGGCCGGAATCGTAGATGCGCGCAAGGTCGGCGGCGCGGATGCGGTGGGCGATGGCACCGAGATAGGGATATTGGCTGATACCGGCGGAAAACTCTTCACGACCGTCGGGCCCCCTATGGACCTCGCCCATCAGTTCGACTTCGATGCGGAAGGTGTTGTTGGTCTCTTCGCCCCATTCGCTGGAGGTGGTCTGCATCGAATAGACCAGCGCCACCACGCGGTTCCTGCCGACGGAAATGGAAATCAGCCGGCCGACGGACCAGAGTTCGGTCAGCGACGTCTCGCCGCTCTCTGCGATCGCAGCGATCGTCGCGCGCGCGCCGTTGCAGGCAACCACCCGTCCGAGGAACCGGTTGCCGGGCTTCAGGCCGTCACGGCGATCCTGCTCTCCGGCACGGATCGAGGAATGAAGTTCATTGTTCAGCAACGCGAGAAACCCCGGCAATACGGCGCTTCATGTTAGCCAAGGGGATTTAACAAGTGGTTTCGAGATGTTGCACGCTCGAGCACGCGGGGCACGGGCAGCGGCACGGCGACTTGCGCGATCCGATTAGTTCCCTGTCAGAGCGATAGCCGGCCGGCCATCCTCCTCGCCGAGCTACCGTACTGCCAGCGCATCATGAAGTACGAGACGGTCAGGAGGAGGGCCATACCGCCTGCGATCACGAGACAGAGAACCATGTCCAGAGACATCAGCAGGGAGACGAACTGCTGCCGGTTGACGTAGTAGGCGATCTCATAGCCTGGGTCGCCAAATACAAACGCCATGACGTAGACCCAAGCAGCAATTGCAACACCCGGCAGAATGCTAATTGCCGTGGCTAAGCCCAAGGAGACGCGGGCCAGTTTCGCTTTCTCTTCTTCCGTCGGGCATCGGCGATGCCTTTGCACGAAACGGCTGGCTGTGGCGGTAGCCGATGACAATGTCTGCGCAAACCAGACGCCGTATGCAGTTCCCTTCGGTATCGGGCCAACAAGGGTCTCGTAGGCGAACATCCCGGCCACGCAGACTCCTGTCAACGCCAGGCAAACGAGGGCGAAGTAGCGGTAATATGGCGTCAGCGACACGGTCGGCGTCATGCGTGGTTCCTGGCGGGCGGTTGTGGGGCCACTTGGCATGATTAGCGCATAACGTGCAAGATTGTGCGCTCTCCCTGAGCAAACTGTCGGGAAAGCTCGCCGACGTTGGCCGGACTGTGTGACGCCTCAGCCCTCCGATGGTTTGATGCACTGAGCAAACGACCGGAACAGCGCCCGCCCTTCCGGCCAGTCGCTCAACCCGCTCTTGCCGTTGATATGGCCGACGGCGCCGGCTTCGGCGAGCCGGCTGCCCCATTGCGCCGCCCGCATCTGCGCGTAGCCGATGGTGCCGAAGGGGTCGTTGGAACTCGCGACGATAAGGGAGGGAAAACGGAAGCGTTCCGTCGGGACCTTGGCGAAGCTGGCAGCCTCCGCCGGGAAGGCCGCAGACGTCGGATCGGGAACCGCCACGAGAAAAGCGCCGGCGATCGGACGGGTGCGGACCGCATGCCAATGGGCGACGAGCAGACAGGCAAGGCTGTGGGCGACGAGAAGGGGTGGCTCGCTTGCTGAGGCAATGGCGCTGTCGAGCGCCTGGATCCAGTCGGCAAGCTGCGGACGATCCCAATCGCCGGGTTGGAAACGGCGCATGTGAGGGTCTGCATACTCCCATCGGGTTTGCCAGTGCGCCTCGCCTGAACCGCCGATGCCGGGCAGGATGATGATATCGTTCATGTCGTCCTCTCATCTTGAACATTGGGGAGACTGCCAGCTTCCCTTGACCATCTGAATGCGCAATCATCGGAAAGTGCGGCCGCTTGCCGATGGATTTAAAGGTGAAACATGGCGGTTGACCGTTCTGCCCTCGACCCGACCGATATCGCGATCATCGAGGTATTGCAGGAAGACGGACGCATCGCGATCTCGGAGCTCGGGCGGCGTATCGGTCTGTCGCAGCCGGCGACCTCGGAGCGGGTCAAGCGGCTGGAGGAGCGCGGCATCATTTCCGGTTATGGCGCACGCATCGATGCGGCACGCCTCGGGCTTGGCATGATGGCGGTGATCCGCCTGAAGACGACGCACGAACATATCCGTGCCTGCCTCAAGCAGTTTTCCGAGATGCCGCAGGTGATCGAGGTGCTGCGGCTGACCGGCGAGGACTGTTTCCTTCTCAAGGTGCTGGTGCCGACGCCGGGCGAGCTTGAAACGATCGTCGACACGATCGCGCGCTATGGCGCCGTGACGACGTCGCTTGTCTTGAGCGGCGAGCCGGAAAAGCCGATCGGGCGGGCGCTGATCCAGCGGGTCTGAGACTGAGCGCCGGGCACGCTCCGACTTGATGAAAGTCAATGCAGAACGCGAGAGGACGCGGGATAATTCAACCATAGGCCAGGCACGTCCGCTCGGGTGACCGTCGGGGGCGTTGCCGGCCACGGACGCTCGAAGGGCGAGCGGGAAGCGGGCGAGGGGAAGCCATGAGCGATGCAATTGCCTATTTTCGTCGGACACCCATACTCTGGCTGATCGTCTTCGTGCCGATCGCGATCGCCGGCGAGCACATCTGGCCGGACGCCCATACGCTGCTCTTCCTGCTGTCGGTGGCGGCGATCGTGCCGCTGGCGGCGCTCCTGAGCCAGGCGACGGAGGCGGTTGCGGCCCGCACCGGCGACACGGTCGGCGCGCTCTTGAATGCAACGCTCGGCAACCTGACCGAGCTCGTCATCGCCCTGATGGCGCTTGCTGCCGGCCAGTATCTGCTGGTCAAGGCCTCGATCGCCGGCGCGATCGTCACCAACACGCTGTTCATGCTGGGTGGTTCGTTTCTGCTCGGTGGGCTCAAGTTTCACCTGCAGGAGTTCAACCGGGTGAATGCGCGCTTTCTGGCGAGCCTCCTGTTCATGGCGACGATCGCCGTACTCGTGCCTTCGCTGATCGGTGCTGCCGACGGCCAGCCGCAGACGGCTTTCACCCAACAGCTGAGCGCCGGCCTCTCCGTCCTTCTCATCATCACCTATGGGCTCTGGATGCTGTTTTCGCTGAAGACCCATCGCGAGCTGTTCGTCTCGGCCACTTCCGAGCATGGCGGTGATGAACCGCACTGGCCGCTGGCGACGGGCATCATCGTGCTGCTGGTGGTGACCGTTCTTGTGGCGCTCGTCAGCGAAGTTTTCGTCGGCTCGGTGCAGGTCGCGGCCGAAGAGCTTGGCATGACGCCGGCCTTCGTCGGCTTCGTCGTCGTCGCGCTCGTCGGTGCTGCGGCCGAGATGGCGACGGCTTTCTCCGCTGCGCGCAAGGATCGGCTGGACCTGAGCGTCGGCATAGCGCTCGGCAGCGCCGTGCAGATTGCGCTCTTCGTCGCGCCGCTGCTGGTGCTTCTGAGCTACGTGCTCGGGCCGCAGCCGATGGACCTGCAGTTCTGGCCGGGGGCGATCGTGATGATGCTGGTCGCGACCATGGCCGCGACGCTGCTTTCCAACGGCGGGCGGTCTGCCTGGTACATGGGCGTGCTGGCACTCACCGTCTACGTGATCTTCGCCATGACGCTGTTCCTGCTGCCGCCGCAGGTGTAGCCCTGCGGTCGGCTGAAATCAGCGCCCGCCGGCCGCAATCAGGCTGCGGGCGCAGTCGAGGATGGTGGCGTTCACCGGCCTCGGCGCAAAGCCAAGCAGGCGCCGGGCTTTGTCGGATGACAGCGCAAACTTGCGACCGAGCAGCGGGGCCAGCGGCTTCAAATCGGCGCTGAGCGGGGCCAGCAGCCGCACGAGCGCCGTCGGCAGCCGTCGCGTCGGCACCTTGCGGCCATCGACGCCGAGGCCCAGGCGCAGCGTGGCGGCGATCTCCTCCATCCATTGGAAGTCGCCGGCGGCGAGAAAGCGTTCGCCTGCGGCCCCAGGCGCGGTCATGGCGGTGACGTGCAGGTCGGCGAGATCGCGTACGTCCACCACCCAGAAACCGAGGCGCGGCAGGAACCGCGGCCGGCCGCCAACGAGGTCGCCGATGATCTTCACCGAGCCGAGATTTTCGCTCGAAAGCACCGGACCGAAGACGGCGCCGGGCAGCACCGTGGCGAACTCCGTCGCCTTGCCCTCCATGAACTTCCAGGCGGCACGCTCGGCGAGGATCTTGGAGACCCGGTAATTGTCAAATTGCGGGTCGTCGGGGTCGGCCCAGCGCGTCTCGTCGCTGGCAAGGCCTGAGTCCAGCGGCGGCCGGGTCGTGGCGGCCGCCGAAGTCATCACCACACGCCGGACGCCGGCATCGACGGCGGCGGAAAGCACCCGCAGCGTGCCTTCGCGGGCCGGCGTAACATAGGCGTCGCGACCGCCGCCGGAAACGCCGCCGAGCGGTGAAGCGACGTGCAGGACATAGGTGCAGCCCTCCATCGCCTCGGCCCAGCCGTCATTTCCGGTCAGATCGGCCCTGGCGAAGGACAGTCGGTCTGTCGCGTCGCTGACGGCGGCGATCGAGCGCCAGACGGCGTCGGCCTTTGCGAGATCGCGCAAGGTGGCGCGAACGTGGTATCCGCCTTCGAGCAGAGAGACGATGCACCAGCGGGCGACGAAGCCGGTGCCGCCGGTGACAAGAACACATTCATTCATTGGTTTTCATCTTCTTTCGTTGCGTCAGTCGCAGGTCCTGCGCATGGCCGCGAAGGGCTTGCGCCGGCTGATCCGGTAGACGGAGGCGGGCGGGAAGTTTCTGATGGTGCCGCCGATGCGCCGGGCGCGAAGGCCGAGCCGGTCGAGCAGCGGCCGCGGGATGGGGCAGCGCGGACCGTAGGTGAACTGGTAGAGATGGCCACCCGGCCGCATGTGCAGGAAAATACCGGAAAGGATTGCCATAACCTTGCGGGTGGGCATGGAGAGCAGCGGCAGGCCGCTGACCGCAGCGCCGATGCCTGCGGGAATTTCGGAATGACCATCGGCAAGCCGCGCCGCGTCGATCGAAAGAATGGTGGAGGCCGGGAAACGCGCCTTCAGGACGGCAGCAAAGTCAGGGCCGGATTCGACCAGCACAATGTCTTCCTCGCGCACGCCCCGCTCGATCAACGCGCGCGTGAAGACACCGGTGCCGGGACCGAGTTCGAGCACCGGGCCATAGCGAGGGTCGATCTCGCGCGTGATCAACCGGGCAAGCGACCGGGAGGACGGCGTGACCGAGGCGACGCGCAATGGATCTGCGAGCCAGGAGCGGAAGAAATGCAGGCTGTCGCCATAGGCGCAAATGCTGGTCACGTGAGGCTCCGTGGATGGAATGAGGGCTGTCTCGCAAGGCGCGTTGCAGCGGCAAGTCTACGTCTGTATACTTCCGATTCGTGATCATGTCTACAGGCGTATACTAAGGAGGAGTCATGCCTGCCAAAAAGGGGGGTGCTGAAAAAGGGGGCGCAGAAAAGCGGCCTGCCGAAAAGGAAGGGCGCCGCCGCGATGCGAGCGCCACGCGCGCCGCAATTCTTGAGTCCGCACGCTCCGCCTTCATCGCTTCGGGATATGAAGGCGCCGGTGTGCGCGAGATCGCCGAAGGGGCCGGGGTTACGGCGATGCTGATCAACCGCTATTTCGGTTCGAAGGAGGGGCTCTTTGCCGAAGTGCTGTCCACCGCCAACCAACGGCCGATCATCGCCACGCCGGAGACGCTCTGCGCACCGGACCGGGCAGCGCGCATCGCAAGCGCGCTTTTGAAGGTGACGGAACCGGAGGCAACCGCGCTCGACGGCTTCCTCATCATGCTCCGCTCGATCTCCAACGAGCGCGCGGTCGATATCGCGCGACAGGTGGTCGAAAGCCACCACCAGAAGAACGTCACTGAGGCGCTTTCAGGCCCGGATGCAGGTCAGCGCGCGGCGCTGCTGATGTCGCTCGTCGCCGGCGTGCAGATCATGCGCCAGGTGGTGGGGCTGGAAGCGCTGAACAAGGGGCATGACGCCGAGATCGAGCGCCTGCTCGGTGATCTCGTCGCCAGGCTTGTCGATGAATAGGGGGTGCCTCCGTGCGCTCCGGCAGGGATCGCAGGCCTCTCACGGAGGCAGGCTTGGAGCGCGGGGGTCTATTTCGGGGCGTTCATATCGAACACGACCCAACGGAAGAACAGGTAGATCGCGCCGAAACTGAGGAGGAGAGGTGTGAGCACGGAAAGGTCAAGCATCTCATTGCCTTTGTTTTTAAGCTGCATCATGCAGCCAAGCTAATTTGCCACGGCAAGTGTTAATGGCCGGTGCATGCGGACGCGGCCGACCTCCAAAATTGCTCTGGTATCTGCCGCTTGACCTCAACCATGCTTGAGCTCCTAAAAGCCTCTCCATCGGCGTTGGCCCGAACGCCATCTCCGGCCCGGATCCGGCCCGAGGAGCCAGCAATACGCGACATGGAGGATGCATGACCGAGCAACTGCTTTTCCGAAACCTGATGAGGATTACTCCCGGCCATCTCGAACCGTTCCGCGAGGCGGTGCGCAGCGCGATCGCCTTCGTCGAAGAGCATGCGCCGCAGTTGATGGTGCAGACGTTCATCGACGAGAAAGAGATGCAGGCGGTGAGCATCCAGCTCTACCGCAATTCTGAGGACGTGCTCCGGCACTGGCAAATGTCGGATGCACACATCAACGACGTCTCCGCCCACTGCACGGTGGAGCGGCTCGAGGTCTATGGCAATCCGAGCAAAGAGGTGGCCGCGGGGCTGGCGCCGTTCATCAACGATGGCCGCGGTTCCATCATGCCGTCGCTTGTCGGGTTCTCGCGGTTCTAGCGATAGGGACTGCGACGCGCCGGAGAGCCGGCGCGTCGCGCGCAGATCAGCCTGACGGAGCCATTGCGGGTCGTTGCCGCGAGGCCTGCCACAACACCAGCAGCGCGACCGCGAGAAGCAGCGCGTCTGCAGTCGGCATGGCGAACCAGATGCCGGGTTCGCCAAAGGTCGACGCGTAGAGTGCGACCAGCGGCATGGTGAAGAGATAGGGCCTGGCAAGCCCAAGGATCGCCGCCCGGCGCGCATCGCCGATCGCCTGGAAATAGCTGCCGAGCATGATCAGCGGTCCGGAGAAGACGTACATCGCGACCATCACCGGCATGATGCGCGCGACGTCGGCGATGACCGCATCGCTGTCGACGAAGGTCGCGCCAATCGGCCTGGCAAAGCCGAGGAGCAGCACCTCGACGGCGAGGCAGTAGAAGAACGCCACAAGCATGCCAAGCCACAGCATCCTTTCTGCCCGGTCCGCGAGGCCGGCGCCGACATTGTTGCCGACGATCGCCTGCATCGCCTGGCTCAGGCCCAAGAGCGGCAGCAGCGCGAAGGTCATGATGCGGGTGATGATGCCGTAGGCGGTGACCGTGGTGGCGTAGTTTTCGGCCGCCGTCTTCTGCAGCGCCGCCATGATCGTCACCGACACCAGCGCCATGCCGATGAAGCCGAGGCTCTGGGGGCTGCCCAGCGCGATCATGCGGCTCCATCCCGTCAGCGGATTATGCCGGAGGAGGCCGGAGAGCCGCATTTCCGTGCGTCCGAACAGGCGGAAGAGGGCGATGAGGCCGAGCGCGAGGAGCTGCGCCAGCACGGTGCCGGTCGCGGACCCCGCGACACCCATGTCCAGCAGCGCGATCAGCACATAGTTGAGGGCAAGGTTTGCGAGCGAGACCAGCAGGCTGAAGCCGGCCATCAGCCCGGCGCGTCCCTCGCATCGGAGCGCATCCGATTGCACCGCCAGCAGGAACTGGACGGGCGCGCAAAAGATGATGATCGCGATATAGCGCTCGGCCATGCCGGCGAGCGGCCCCGGACCATTGGTGAGCGTCAGCACCAGGCGGTCGCCAAAGGCTGCGAACAGCGCGATCAGTGCAACAGCGATCGTCAGCGCCAGCATGTGGGCGCCGGCGAAGACGCCGCGGGCTTCAGCAAAGCGGCCGGCGCCGAGATGGCGGGCAAGCAGGCTCGCCATGCCGCTGACGACGAGGGTGGCCAGCGCCACGGTGAGAATGAAGATCGGAAACACCGTGGTCACGGCGCCGACGGCTTCGGCGCCGACATAGATGCCGAGCATGATGGCATCCGCCACCGTCAACAGCCCGTTCATGCTCATGACGAAGATGATCGGCAGCGCCGTTTTCAAGAAGATCGCGCCGAGCGGCGCGGTCAAGTAGGCATTCGGCTTGGAGGTGTCCTTGGACATCCCGCACTCCTGTTCTCGCATTTCGATTGGGAAGAGGAGGGGCTCGCATTGCCTGCCACACGAAATGCGATCGGGGCGAGAGGATATCGTCAGAAGTCAGATTTCACCGAGACTGGAAGCCTGCGAGCGGCGGGGATCTGAAGCCCGGAAAGGGAGGTAGCGCCAAGCCGCATCGCCGTCAAGCCGGGGGAAGATGACCCTTGCGCGTCATGAGACAAGCGTGCCTTGCCGTAGTCGCTATGGGCCTGTTCGCGCAGCTTTCTCGGACGGTTTGCGCAACAATGTTCCGAGAAAGCGCCGGATCGTGTAACGAAAAGCCGTTGACGCCTCAGGCATTTGTGTTTATCAACTCGGCCCATGAAAAATTTTGCGGTTATTCTTGTGGTGGGACGGCGCATGGGCAGGATGGTGTAACCATCCGGCGGTAGCCACCCATGCGCTGAACGAGGCTCCTGACGGGGCCTTTTTTTATGCCTTCAAACAAGCTAAGCACCCAACTGGGAAAAGGGACGGAAGCAAGTCAATGAGCGGTACAGAAAACCAGATGACAGGCGCGGAGATCGTTCTCCAGGCACTGAAGGACAATGGCGTCGAGCATATCTTCGGCTATCCCGGTGGCGCCGTGCTTCCGATCTACGACGAAATCCACCAGCAGGACGATATCCAGCACATCCTCGTTCGCCACGAGCAGGGCGCCGGCCACATGGCCGAAGGCTATGCCCGCTCCACCGGCAAGGTCGGCGTCATGCTGGTCACCTCCGGCCCAGGTGCTACCAATGCGGTGACGCCGCTGCAGGACGCGCTGATGGATTCGATCCCGCTCGTCTGCATCTCCGGCCAGGTTCCGACCTCGCTGATCGGCTCCGACGCATTCCAGGAATGCGACACGATCGGCATCACCCGGCCGTGCACCAAGCACAACTGGCTGGTTCGCGACGTCAACGATCTCGCCCGCATCATCCATGAGGCCTTCCGCGTCGCACAGTCCGGCCGTCCGGGTCCTGTCGTTGTCGATATCCCGAAGGACGTCCAGTTTGCGACCGGCACCTACACGCCGCCGTCTGCCGTCCCGACCCAGAAGAGCTACCAGCCGAAGAAGCAGGGCGATCTGAAGAAGATCGAGGAAGCGGTCGAACTGATGCGCAATGCGCGCCAGCCGATCATCTATTCGGGCGGCGGCGTCATCAACTCCGGCCCCGAAGCCTCGCATCTGCTGCGCGAATTGGTCGAGCTCACTGGTTTCCCGATCACCTCGACGCTGATGGGGCTTGGCGCCTACCCGGCCTCCGGCAAGGCCTGGCTCGGCATGCTCGGCATGCACGGCACCTATGAGGCCAACATGGCGATGCATGACTGCGATGTCATGATCTGCATCGGCGCCCGCTTCGACGACCGCATCACCGGCCGCCTCAACGCGTTTTCGCCGAACTCCAAGAAGATCCACATCGACATCGACCCGTCGTCGATCAACAAGAACGTCCGCGTCGACGTGCCGATCCTCGGCGATGTCGGCACGGTTCTGGAAGACATGGTTCGCCTCTGGCGCGCCGCTTCCAAGTCGACCGACAAGGCACGTCTCTCGGACTGGTGGGAGATGATCACGAAGTGGCGCGCCCGCAATTCGCTCGCCTATGCGCCCAACGACGACGTCATCATGCCGCAATATGCGATCCAGCGGCTCTATGAGCTGAGCAAGGACCGCGACACCTACATCACCACGGAAGTCGGCCAGCATCAGATGTGGGCAGCCCAGTTCTTCGGCTTCGAGCAGCCGAACCGCTGGATGACCTCGGGCGGCCTCGGCACCATGGGCTACGGCTTCCCGGCGGCGATCGGCGTGCAGGTCGCGCACCCGAACAGCCTCGTCGTCGACATCGCCGGTGACGCCTCGATCCAGATGTGCATCCAGGAAATGTCCTGCGCGGTCCAGTACGGCCTGCCGGTCAAGATCTTCATCCTCAACAACCAGTACATGGGTATGGTGCGCCAGTGGCAGCAGCTGCTTCACGGCAACCGCCTGTCGCATTCCTACACCGAAGCGATGCCTGACTTCGTCAAGCTGGCGGAAGCCTATGGCGGCGTCGGCATCCGTTGCGACAAGCCGAGCGAGCTCGATGCAGCGATCCGCAAGATGATCGACACGCCGGCGCCGGTTATCTTCGATTGCCGCGTCGCCAACCTCGCCAACTGCTTCCCGATGATCCCCTCGGGCAAGGCCCACAACGAGATGCTGTTGCCCGACGAAGCCACGGACGAAGCGGTCGCCAACGCGATCGACGCCAAGGGCCGTCAGCTGGTCTGAGATAGGTAGAGGAACCACTCACATGAACGCACACCTTCAACCGACCGGCTCCGCCTACTTCATCGCCAAGGAGACCGAAGTCGCCGAAACCCACACGCTTTCGGTTCTCGTCGACAACGAACCGGGCGTCCTTGCCCGCGTCATCGGCCTGTTCTCCGGCCGCGGCTACAACATCGAGAGCCTCACGGTTTCGGAAACGGAACACGAGGCGCACCTGTCGCGCATCACCATCGTGACGCGCGGCACGCCGCACGTGCTCGACCAGATCAAGAACCAGCTGGAACGGCTGGTTCCGGTCCACCGCGTCGTCGACCTGACCGTGCGCGCCGCAAGCCTCGGCCACGACCGGCCGATCGAGCGCGAACTGGCGCTCGTCAAGGTACACGGCTCGGGCGACCACCGCGTCGAGGCTCTGCGCCTTGCCGACGCCTTCCGCGCCTCGGTCATCGACGCCAACATCGATCACTTCGTCTTCGAAATCACCGGCAAGCCGTCGAAGATCGAGCAGTTCATCGCCATCATGAAGCCGCTCGGCCTCATCGAGGTCTGCCGCACCGGCATCGCAGCGATGAACCGCGGCCCGCAGGGCATGTGATTTTGCCGAGGTGAGGGGGCTCGCGTGCATTCTTGCGCGCGAGATTTTCCGAGCGGAATTGCTCCTCGCACTTTGTGCGGAGGCTGCCCCTCACCCCAGCCCTCTCCCCGCAGGCGGGGAGAGGGGGCGCTCGCACCCAGCGAGCCGCTTCTTTCCTCCTTCATGGTGACCGTCCATCAAAGGCACGCTTCTGCTGAAGATGCTAAGCGCTCGCGGTTCAAGGGAACCGGGCGCCCGCTGCACGTTTCCTTCTCCCCGCTTGGGGGAGAAGGTGGCCGGCAGGCAGGATGAGGGGCCGCCGCAGTTGCAGCCGAAACCTCCCGGCCGGCCGGATGATCGGTGCACGTGCATGCGACCGAAGCCGCCAGACGTCACGCGCGTGGTTGACTTCGCACGGCATTTCTCGCCGAGTATTCCCTCAGAAGATTTCTCACGATCGCAGGTGCCTGATGAATTCTACCAAGATGAAGGCCTTGGTCCTTACGAGATATCGTGGTTCCGATGCCGCGGAGTTGCGCGACGTGCGGCGCCCACGCGCAGCGCGCGGCGAGGTGCTTGTCCGAGTGCATGCCGCCGGCCTCAATCCGGTCGACTACAAGACGCGCGACGGCATGCTGAAAGTCGTCCAGCGCTATCCCTTGCCTGTCGTCATGGGCAACGAACTCTCAGGCGTCGTCGAGGAACTGGGAGAAGGCGTCGCGTCGTTTGCGCCGGGCGACCGGGTCTTTGCGCGCATGCCCAAAGACACCATGGGGGGCCTTGCTGAGTATGCCGTCGTGCCCGAACAATTCCTGGCGAAGATGCCTGCATCGATCGACTTCAACACGGCAGCCGGCGTGCCGCTTGCCGGCCTTACCGCCTTGCAGGCGCTGCGCGACGAGCTTCATGTGGGGCGGGGCAGCCGGATCTTCATCCCCGGTGGCGCCGGCGGTGTGGGTACTTTCGCCATTCAGCTGGCGAAATGGCTGGGCGCGGAGGTCACGACGACCGCATCGCCCCGCGGCCGCGCGCTGGTCGAGGCGCTCGGCGCCGACGTGGTGATCGACTACACGAAGGAGCGCTTCGAGGAGCGCTTGCGCGACATGGACGGCGCCTTCGATCTGCTGGGCGGCGAGACGCTCCTAAAATCCTTCGGCGTCGTCAAGCGCGGCGGCAAGGTGGTTTCCATCGCCGGCATGCCCGAGCCCGAAACCGCGCGAAAGGATCTCGGCCGCGGGCTGTTCCTCAGGGCGCTGTTCTGGCTTGCGTCCTATAAGATACGCGCCGTCGCCCGGAAACACGGCGTCTCCTACCGCTACCTCTTCATGCATCCTGATGGTGCCGAGCTTGCCGAACTCGCAGGCCTCATCGACGCCGGGACGGTCAGGCCGGTGATCGACCGCGTGTTTGCACTGAACGATGTCGCCGAAGCCTTCGCCTATCTGGAATCCGGTCGCGCCAAGGGCAAGGTGGTGGTGGAGATTGCGGGCGTCACTGCGTGATCGACGCTTGCGGTGGCGGTTCTTTGCGATAAACCGCAGCGCGCAGAAGGCAGACGTTTCGTGAGGATGGTCCCTCACTCCCTTTCTCTCAGGGACGGGCAGGTTGCCAACGGCCTATCGGAGCGAGTGAATGCGTATTTCCATTTCACCGCAAGTCCACTGGTCTTAGGCTGTCACAGACCTGGTATGCTCTTGGTTTGGTCGGCGATGAAATCGCAAAATCGCCGAACGCGAAGCGGTATCATCGAGCCGAAGGCGTGCACCACGTTGAGAGGCTGCGGCGGCAGGTCCAGTTCAGTGGAGATATCGATCAGCCGGCCGTCGTTCAACTCGTCCTGAACCACACACTTCATGAGCAGTGCCGCCCCCAGACCGTGGAGTGCCGCTGCCCGCAGTGCCTGCCCGGTATCGCAATCCACGCGGCCCTGCGGTGAAAACTGCTTGCCGCCCGCAAAGACCATCGGGCTCGGATGACCACGCACGATGTATCGGGCGAAGGGAAGAGCCGACGCCTCGTCTACTGAACGCGGCTTGCCGTGTTTCTCGAGGTAAGCTGGAGACGCGACGATCACCATGTTGACATTCGCTAGCTTTCGTACGCGCAGTTCGCCTTGGCCACCGCCGCCCACGCGGAAGGCCACGTCGTAATCCTCCCGGATCAAATCAACTTGCCGGTCTGCGAGCCCCACCTCCAGCTTGATGGCGGGAAAGGCCGATGCGAAATCTCGAAATATCGGGGTCAAGAAGTAGCGGGCAAGATCGCTTGGCATGCTGAACCGAATTCTGCCGGCGAGCGTGTCCTCACGGCTGGCGACCTCGTCCGACGTATCAAGCTGGCGCAGGAGAGGAGCAACCTTGTCGAACAAGGATTGCCCTTCGAAGGTTAGAACCAATGCTCGCGTTGACCTCAGAAACAGGCGGGCCCTGACCAAGGTCTCCAACCTTCCGACGCTCCTCGAGACGGCAGACGGCGATGTCCTCAGGATCTTGGCCGCAGCGCTGAACGAACCGCTCTCCACGGTCCTGACGAACGCGATCAAGCCAGGCGTCTCGTTCAGCAGATTGGGCATCTACACCTCGCAGGCACATGTCATGTGCTCATGAACCCGCTAATGCGCCGTCCAAGGCATCTCTATCTCCATGACACCTAACATGGAGACGAAAATGAAGACACTTCAAGGAAAGGTCGCCGTCATTACTGGCGGCAACAGCGGCATCGGAAAGGCGACCGCCAAGCTCTTTGCCGAAGAAGGCGCCCAGGTCATCATCACGGCTCGACGCCAGGACCTTCTAGATCAAGCCGTTCAGGAAATCGGCTTCGGCGCGATCGGCATCCAGGGTGACGTGGCTGATCTCGCCCATCATCGGGCGGTCGCGGGCACAGTTGCGGAACGATTTGGCGCGGTCGATATCTACCTTGCCAACGCGGGCGTGATCGACCTCAAACCGACCGACGCAATCTCCGAAGAAGCCTATGACCGGCATTTTTCCATCAACACCAAGGGCGTCTTCTTCGGCGTTCAAGCCATCGCTCCCATCATGAACGAGGGCGGGAGCATCATCATCACCAGTTCGCTGGCGGCGACCAAGGTTCTCCCGAACCATAGCGTCTATGCCGGTTCCAAAGCTGCCGCAGCCGCGTTCGCGCGCAACTGGGCGATCGAGTTCAAGTCGCGCCGCATTCGCGTGAATGTTCTCAGCCCGGGGCCGACGGACACGGAAATCCTTGGAAAGCTCGGAATCTCCGAGGTTGAACGCGGCCCCTTTATCGAGCACATGGCCGAGACGATCCCGGCTGGCCGGCTGGGCACGTCCGGGGAGCTTGCCAGTGCGGCACTCTTCCTCGCTTCGGATGCCGGTCGCTTCGTCAACGGCATCGAACTCCACGTCGACGGCGGAATGTTGCTTGTCTGACGGATAGCGGATGTCGCCGAACAGCAGCGAGGGCGTTTGATTGAACCGTCATCGATGTTGCACCGACTGCGCGTCCGGCGCGCAGTCGGGCCGAGCGGCTGAGGGCGCGGTCAACGTTATCGCGAGGCTTCTCTCAAATCATCTCCAGCGACCGCTTGCGCTTCGGCGGCGGGAAGGCGTGGTCGAGGGCGGCGAGGTCTTCGGCGGTCAGGTGGATGTCCATTGCGTCGCGGTTTTCGCGGAGGCGGTCGGCCGAGCCGGTCTTGGGGATCGAGATGACGCCGGGGCGGGTCTTGAGGAAGGCAAGGGCGATCTGGGAGGGCGTCGCCTGATGCGCCTTGGCGATGTGAATGAGATCGGGGTGGCGCAAGAGCCGACCCTCGTCGAGCGGAGAATAGGCCATGATGGCGATGCCTTGGCTCTGGCACCAGGGCAAAAGGTCGTATTCGATGCCGCGGCGTGACAGGTTGTAGAGCACCTGGTTGACGGCGACGTTTTTGCCATCCGGCACGTCCAGCAGCTCCTCCATGTCGTCGACATCGAAGTTCGAGACGCCCCAGGCGCCGATCTTGCCTGATTTCTTCAACGCCTCGAAGGCGGCAACCGTTTCCGCCAGCGGGTAGCCGCCGCGCCAGTGCAGGAGGTAGAGATCGATATGGTCGACGCCGAGATGCTTCAGGCTGCGCGCGCAGGCGGCCTCGGTGCCAATGCGGCTGGCGTTGGACGGCAGCACCTTGCTGACGATGAAGGCCTCGTCGCGGCGCCCGCGCACCGCTTCGCCGACCACGCGCTCCGAGGCGCCGTTGCCATACATTTCGGCCGTGTCTATCAGCGTCAGGCCGAGATCGAGGCCGAGCTGCAGGCTCTTCACCTCATCGGTCTTGCGTGCTGCGCTGTCGCCCATGCGCCAGGTGCCTTGGCCGAGAACCGGGATCGAGCGGCCGTCGGGAAGTGTCGTCGTCGGGATCGGATCATGCATGCTGTTCTCCTCGCGGCCGAAATTGCCCACAGCGGCCGCAGCTTTCAAGATGCGCCTCTCACGCTGTAGCACTTTGACGTGCGCCCTGTTGCTATCCGTAAAAGCGGAAACGCTTTCAGGAAATCGGCGGGTAGCGGGCAATCTAGCGCATCCCGCCGGTCTTTCGAGCCTTCATCCGGCAAGCCGCCCGCGCTCTTTTTCCATGCGCTGCAGGATCTCGACGAAGGCGCGCACGCGCGCCGGGCGGAAATGGGAGGGTGGATAGACGACATGGATACCGCCCGAGGGCAGCGACCAGTCGGAAAGCAACCGCACCAGCCGGCCTTCGGCGATGTCGGTTCGCACCTGATAGTCCGGCAGCACGGCAAGGCCGATGCCGGCGACAGCGCAGCAGTGGGCGGAATCGGTGCTGTCGGCGGTCACCAGCGCCTTGCCGTGGATTGCCGCCCCGTTGCCGGAAGCATGCGTGAAGGTCCATTCCAGCGGCGCCTTCAGCGCGCCGTTGGCGATCCAGTCTGCCTCCATCAATTGATTGGGGTGCGTGATGTCCCCGAGCTTTGCGGCATAGGCGGGCGCTGCGACGAGGTGCTGCTGAAACGTGCCGATGCGTTTTGCCCGTTCGCTGGAATCCACCAGCCAGCCGGCGCGAATGGCGAGATCGAGGCGGTTCTCGATCATGTCGAGAACCGTGTCGTTGAAGCTCAGCTCCACCCGCATGGCGGGATAGGTCGCGAGATAGGCGGCCACGGCGTTGGTTACGACCTTGGCGCCATAGTCGAGCGGTGCCGTCAGCGTCAGCGTGCCGCTCGGGATCTCGGTTTCAGCCGAGACCGCGCCGACGGCCTCATTGGCATCGCGCAGGATCAGCGCGCAGCGCTCGTAGAAGCGCTGGCCGGTGGCGGTCGGGCTTAGCCGCCGGGTGGTGCGCACGAGCAGGGTGGTGCCCAGCTCCTTTTCGAGTTGGGCGACCTGATGGCTGACGGCGGCTTTGGCAAGCCCGAGCCGTTCGGCAGCCGCGGTGAAAGAGCCGCACTCGACTACGGCAACAAAATGCGAGAGGCGATTTAAGTTTACAGTCATTCGAAACTCTTCGCGATTGTCTGAAGTTGTCAGACAGTCTGTTCGGACTGCCGGGCTTTTTCAAGAGCGCCCGTGCCGTCATCCTGCCGGGCACGACAAAAGCCCAAGGAGACCCCATGCAGATCCAGTTGACCCGGCGGACCGCACTCAAGACGGCAGCGGCGGCCGGCGCCGCCATCCTCATTCAGCCGGTCGGTGGCCGCTTTGCCAATGCGGCCGCAGCGCTCGAATGGCGCTATTTCCAGGCGGATGATGCCGGCTTCAACCGTACACCGGTGCTGCTGACCGGAAAGAGCGAGGCGATCCTGATCGATGGCGGCTTCACGTTTTCCGACGGCCGGGCGGTGGCCGAGGCAATCAAGGCAACGGGCAAGCGGCTGACGACCATCTATGTCAGCTGCAACGATCCGGATTTCTATTTCAGCCTCAAGCCGATCGTCGAAGCCTTTCCGGATGCGAAGGTTATCGGCGCTTCAGCGACCGTCGAGGCGATCAAGGCCAATGTTGAAGGAAAGCTTGAAACCTGGGGGGCGCAGTTGAAGGACAATGGCCCGCAGACGCTCGCCGATGTGGTGATGCCGACGCCCGACGACCGCACCGCGTTGACGCTCGAAGGCGGCACGATCGAGATCGTCACGATCGAGGGGATGATGGACCGGCGCTATCTCTTCGTGCCGGAACTGCAGGCGATTTTCGGTGGCGTGCTCGTCTATTCCGGCTCGCATGTCTGGGTGGCCGACGAGGCGACGGCGGAAGGGCGGCAGAAATGGATCGAGGCGCTCGATGCCATGGCGACGCGCAAGCCCGCGATCGTCGTGCCGGCGCACAAGAGTGCTGGCGGGCCGGAGGGCGTCGAGGCCGTCCGCTTCACCCGCGATTATCTCGCAGCCTTCAACGAGGCGGCGGCCGCCGCCAAGGACAGCGGCGAGCTGATCGCAGCGATGACAAAGCGCTATCCGGATCTGCCCGGCGTCTCGACGCTCGAGCTCGGCGCCAAGGTCGCCAAGGGCGAGATGAAGTGGGGCTGAGGCCGACCACCGTTCCTGCACAGGCGAGGCGGCGACCGGTCACATGAATGTACGGATGCTGAAAACGGTGCGCACCAAGACCAAGGACACTGTTACTTTAGGAGTTCAAAGGCGCGAACAAATCCCGGAAACGCATTGGTAGCGACGCCCGTCGCGTAGATTTCGGCTGTGCCGTCGCTGCTGCATGTGATGGCGATTGTGCCGTCGATTTGGAGAAATAGAGCGACTGCGCCACCGTCCCACGGCACCAGCTTCCAGTCCCTTCCACCTGTGACGAGACGCATGACCTCCTGCTGCACCTTCTGACATTCGGTGAAGGATGGCGTTGTCATAGACTGCCTCTCCTCTGATCGCGCCATGGCTGGGGCCGTGAACACGAAAGTGGCGAGAGCGGCAATAATCGTCCTCCTCATTGTGGCCTCCTACCCACGTGCATGACAGCGAGAGTACACACACGGCTGAGGCTGGACAACGACGGGCTTGGGCGCGTTGTCATCGCATTGCCACCCCATCACCGAGGCCTCTCGGCAGGCCGCTCAATCGACCCGACTGGTCGCTTCCTTGCTCCGACCATCTACCGTTGAGCCGGAGCCCGAGAGGCGTGTAGGGACCCTGATGGCCTCAAGTAAGATTCCGCCAGGCCCATCCCACCGGGGCCCGGCACGACATAACGGGGTCTGAGGGACGCAGGGCCCAGGCGGATACCCTAGCGCTGCCCTAGGTCCAAAGCCGCACGAACGTTGTAGCCAAATTGCTGTATTATAACGGTTTTTTGGCAATTTATCGCCGAGGGGAAACTTGTCACCATGACAAGTTCGCGGCTGATGCCGGCTAATAGGTCAATTATGCTGACCCAATTGACCGGGAGGAAACCATGCAGGCCGATACGCTGCTGGCGCTGTTTTTGTTCGCATTCACCACTTCGATCACGCCGGGGCCGAACAACATGATGCTGTTCGCGTCGGGCGTGAATTTCGGTTTCGTGCGCACCATCCCGCATATGCTGGGCATCGGCGCCGGCTTCTTCCTGCTGCTCATCGCCGTCGGTTTCGGCCTCGGTGCGCTGCTCCATTCCATGCCGGTCGTTTACACGGCGCTGAAGTTCGCAGGCGGTGCCTATCTCATCTGGATCGCCTGGAAGATCGGCACCTCGCGTTCGCTGTCCGAAGGCAAGGCCAGCGCACAACCGATGACCTTCATCGGGGCTGCCGCCTTCCAATGGGTCAATCCCAAGGCGTGGGTCATGGCGGTGTCAGCGATGGCGACCTATACCAGCAGCGAAAGCTACCTCTTCAGCGTGCTCGTCGTCGGCGTCGTCTTTGCGCTCGTCAACGTGCCGAGCGTTTCCACCTGGGCGGGCTTCGGTTCGGCGCTGCGCCAATGGCTCTCGGAACCGTCGCGGCTGAAATGGTTCAACATCACCATGGCGGTGCTTCTCGTCATCAGCCTCTGGCCGATGCTAAAATAGTGCGAATTGTGGTTTCATCAGCATCAGCCAGAAGATGCCGGTGACGGCAAAGAAGGCCGGGAAGCCGCAGGCAAACCAGATGGCATAGAGCCGGTCGAACTCCGGTGGTAGCGGCGCACCGTTGGCCGTTGCAAGCCGGGCGAGATCGCGCAGCCGCAGCTGGATCCAAACGACCGGCAGCCAGAAGAGGCCGGTGACGACATAGAGGATCAGCGACAGCGCGATCCATCCTTCCGTCAGCGACCAGCCGATACTCGTCGCCAGCAGGTAACCGGTGATCGGCTGGAGCAGCACCGCTGTCGCGGTGAAGACCGTGTCGGCGACGACCACCGTTGCGGCGACGTGCGCGATCAGCCGGGCATCGCGCGTGCGCCTGGCCATCAGCATGAAGAAGGCGATACCAGCGCCGGTGCCGAAGAGCACCGCGGCACCGATCACATGGGCAAGGCGCAGCAGATCTTCGAGCGGCATCAGCGTTCATCCAGTATGGCCAGCGTCGCCAGCGTGAGAAGCAGCGACGGCAGCACCTTGACGAGCGGCCCGAGCGGATCCGCCCAAAGTTGGGGTTCGACGAGGGTAGCGGAGGCGAGATAGGCGACCGACAGTGCGAGCATGCCTAGATGGCGCAGATGATACATTCGGAGCTGCGTGGCAAATGATCGCCGGCAGCGGAAGTCGGCTTGCTCGGTGGCCTGGTACGAACCGCATCGGGCCAGACTTGTTATGGTGACAATTGCGGGTACCCGCGGGCGTTGAAATCGATTTCGAATCCGGGGTTTATGCGCTACGACTTTATGAGGAGGCAGCGCCATCTTTGTGCCTGTGATGGCACGGCGTTGCGAGGAGCCAGGCAATGTCCGAACACCATCACGATCACCACGATCACGACCATCACCACGACAACCATTTCACCGACATGGAAGCGCGGGTGAAGGCGCTGGAGACGGTGCTGACAGAGAAGGGGTTGATCGACCCGGCGGCGATCGATGCGATCGTCGAGACCTATGAGACGAAGATCGGTCCGCGCAACGGCGCGCGTGTGGTCGCCAAGGCCTGGGTGGATCCGGAATTTGCCGAGTGGCTGAAGCGCGATGCGACGGAAGCGATCGCCAGCCTGAGTTATACCGGCCGGCAGGGCGAGCATATGCGCGCCGTGTTCAACACGCCCGAAACGCATAACCTCGTCGTCTGCACGCTCTGTTCCTGTTACCCCTGGTCGGTGCTCGGTCTGCCGCCGGTCTGGTACAAGGCGCCGCCCTATCGTTCGCGCGCCGTCATCGATCCGCGCGGTGTGCTCCAGGAATTCGGCCTGACGCTTCCCGAGACGACGCGCATTCGCGTTTGGGATTCGACGGCGGAACTGCGTTATCTCGTGATCCCCGAGCGCCCGGCAGGGACGGAAGGGTTCAGCGAGGACGAGCTTGCTGCCCTCGTCACCCGCGACGCGATGATCGGCACGGGCCTGGCACTTTCCGCGGAGGTGCTTCGATGAACGGTCCACACGATCTCGGCGGCGCCCACGGCCTCGGCCCGGTGGCGCCTGAAAAGGACGAGCCCTACTTCCATGCGGAGTGGGAAAAGCGGGCGCTCGGCGTCACGCTTTCCTGCGGCGCCTTTGGCGCCTGGACGATCGACGAAAGCCGGCATGCGCGCGAAAACTTGGCCCCGGCGACCTATCTTTCGGCGAGCTATTACGAGATCTGGACGCGGGCGCTCGAAACCCTGTTGAAGCGCCACGGCTTCGTAACCCAGGCCGAACTCGACGGCGGCCACAGGCTGGAACAGGGTGCGGCGCCGAAACGGGTGCTGAAGGCCGACATGGTGGCGGGCGTGCTCGCCAAAGGCGGCCCCTGCGATCGTCCGGTCGAGGGGCGCCCACGCTTTGCCGCCGGCGACCGGGTGCGCACGAAAAACTTCAATCCGGAGACCCATACGCGCCTGCCGCGCTATGCCCGTGCCAAGCTCGGCCGGGTCGAGGCGGTGCAGGGCTCTTTCGTCTTTCCTGACGACAACGCCCATGGCCGCGGCGAAAATCCACAATGGGTCTACACGGTCGTTTTCGATGGGCCGGAGATCTGGGGCGAGGGCGCCGACCCGACGCTGACCGTCTCGATCGATGCCTGGGAGAGCTATCTTGAGCACGTGTAAGGTGACATCGCCGCTGATTGCCTCGGCCGAACTGCCGAAATCATCGGAGGGCGATCCGGTCTTTGCCGAGCCCTGGCAGGCGAACGCCTTCGCCATGACAGTGCGCCTGCACGAAAAGGGTGTGTTCTCCTGGCCCGAATGGGCAGAAGCGCTTTCGGCCGAACTTTACAAACCCGGCCGCAAGGCCGATGCCAGCGACTATTACGACTGCTGGGTGGCCGCACTCTCGCGCCTCGTCACGGAGCTTTCGCTCGCCTCCGGTCGAGAACTGGAAGACCTGACGCTGAGCTGGCAGCGCGCGGCGGAAGCAACGCCGCACGGGCAACCGATCGTCAGAGAGAACGATCCGCTCAGGTAGGCCCTTCAACGGCCGCTTGCAGATCTGCCCCTCATCCTAACCTTCTCCCCGCTTGCGGGGAGAAGGGACGTGGACTGCGGCGAGCGTCACCACCCGTTCTTGACCGTGAGTAACGAGGCGATGGAAGCGAACGCTGGTCCGAGTGGGTGCCACACGTGTCCTTCTCCCCGCGGGGCGGGGAGAAGATGGTCGGCAGACCGGATGAGGGGCCATCGCTTAACGCTACGTGAAGCGACCATCACGCGTAGTAAGCTGCCTGATCCAGATCGGTGAGCAGGTCAGGCCCAACAGGTTTCCACCCGAGCAAGGCTCGCGTCCGGGCGCTGGACGCGGCCATGTTGCCGCCGGCCATGCCGGCAAACCAGCCGAAATGCGCGGGCGGGCGGGCTTCGACCGGCAGGCCGAGATTTCGGCCGATGATCTCGGCGATCTGTCGGAACGGGATCTTTTCGTCCGCCACAGCGTGGTAGACGCTCTCGCTCGTGCCGCTTTCAAGCGCAAGCCGATAGACCCGTGCTGCATCATCCCGGTAGACGCCCGACCAGCAATTGGCGCCATCATCCAGATACGCCGAAACACCCGTCTGGCGCGCAAGACGCACGAGGATCGGGACGAAGCCATAATCACCCAGGCCGTGAACCGAAGGCGCGAGCCGGACCGTTGCCGCCCGAATGCCGCGCTCGGCAAGGGCACGGGCAGCGGCTTCGGATTTGCGCGGCACGGCGGCATTGGGCCGATCAGTTTCCGTGGCACCGAGCGGCAGCCCGGCGAGACCCGAGGTTACGAGTAGCGGCCGATCCGATCCGGCGAGACCCTCACCCAGAAGCGCGATGACGCGCTGATCCTCGGTCGCACTTTCCAGGAAACTGGAAAAGCCCTGGTCGAGCGGGCCATGGACGAAGTCATGCCTGAAGGCCGTGTGAATGACGGCATCGGCTTGCCCTGCGGCCCGCTGCAGGATCGCCGCGGACTCAAGCCCGCCTTCGACGACCGAAGCCCCGGTTGCGGCGAGGGTTGCGGCCTTTTCCCTGGAGCGTGCCAGGCCGGACACGCTGTGCCCCGCCGCGATCAGGTCCTTGACCACGGCCGACCCGACCCAGCCGGTCGCGCCCGTTACGAATACATGCATTGCAGTTCTCCTTGATGTGGTGCCCTTGCGTGGGCGTAAACGCCGGCGCTCAACCGAAACGATGGCGCCGATCAGGCGAGGCGCATCGTCACTTCGATGTCCTCGGCAAACGGTGTCGACAGGTAGGTGCCGGCGGCCGAACGGATGTAGTCGAGATATTCCGGGCAACTGTCGGCGTCGTCGGCGATGATCAGGGCGCCTGGACGCAGGCGAGGCTCGATCAGCTTGAAGACGTCGAGATAGATCGGTTTTGCCCCGTCGAGCAGCACCAGATCGATCGCGTCGGGAAGGTCGGTGAAAGTCGTCAGCGCGTCACCCTGCCGGATCTCGACGAGATCCTCGAGACCGGCTGCGGTGAGGTTCTGTCCGGCCCGCGCCACCTTCGCCGGTTCGAATTCGCTGGTGATCAGCTCGCCGCCGCCGTTGTCGCGCAGCGCCGCTGCGAGAAAGAGCGTCGAAATGCCGAAGGACGTTCCGAACTCGACGATCCGGCGGGCGCGGCTTGCGCAGGCGAGCATGTAGAGGAGGTTGCCGGTCTCACGCGAAACCGGAAGCCACAGATCCTTCAAGAGCCCGTAGAGCTGCAGATATTCGGTCTTGCTGTGCAGCAATCGTTCGCGTTCGCTTGCGGACAGTTGCGCGACTGCGGGGCTGGTCGCGGCATCGGCCTCGTCGAACAGGCGGTCGAGAAGGCCCTTGAGAGGCTGGCTGGTGAGCGTGGTCATCGGATGTTCCTTCGTTTTCGATGGGCTTGCGTTCACGAGAAAAATACGAATAATTCGTCGCATTCTCTAATCGCATTGCGGACGGTGCCAATGTCCAACAGATCAAGTGCCCGTATTTCTTCACGAAAAGCGCCCAAGCAGGCGCGTTCGAACGAGCTGGTGAAGGCCATTCTCCAGGCTGCTGTTCAGGTTTTGGAGGAGGAGGGAGCGCAACGATTTACCACGGCCCGCGTCGCGGAACGGGCGGGCGTCAGCGTCGGGTCGCTGTACCAGTATTTTCCCAACAAGGGCGCGATCCTGTTCCGCCTGCAAAGCGACGAATGGCGGCAGACGTCGGGGCTGCTGGCGACGATCCTCAGTGACGGGTCGCAGTCGCCGCTCGATCGGCTGCGGTCGCTGGTTCACGCCTTCCTGCGCTCGGAATGCGAGGAAGCGGCCGTTCGGGTTGCCCTGGGCGACGCGGCACCCCTTTATCGCGATGCGCCCGAAGCCCGGGAAGCCAGGGAGGCCAACGATCCGCTCATCGACCAGTTCATGATCGAGCTTCTTCCGAACGCACCCACCGACCTCAGGGAACTTGCCGGTGACCTGATCATGACGACGATGACGACGGTGGGGAAGGACTTTTCGGGAACGGCGCGCAGCGATGCGGAGATCGAGGCCTATGCGGATGCGATGGCCGACATGTTCTCGGCCTATCTCGTGGCGAAGGGCGCCGGCACCTGATGCATCCCGAAAATTGTGAGCGTCCCGGCGATTTTGAGCGCAGGGCGTCTCGGGTCACGCAGGGTGAGACGAATGTGCGGGCTCGACTGTAACTCCTTGAAATACCTTGCCAACAAAGCCTGATCGGCGTTGGCTGGGTCACCCCTCAGCTCTTCGTCGCCTCGCTCTTTTCGAACTGCCGGTAGCATTCATCCGCCACCTGCTGCAGCAGATCGCGCGGCACCTCGCCGGTGACGGCGTAGCCGAGCGGGCCGTCGATCCAGTAGAAGGTCTCGACGCCGTCGTTCTCGTCGATGCGGAAGCTGGTTTCGCGGTTGTCGTCGTTGCGGCCGAGCAGCACCGTCAGCCGTCGGCCGGTGCCATCCTCATACATGAACATCGCGCCTGCTTTGCCGTTGACCGGCAGCAGCCGGCCGCCGACCAGCGAGAAGCCGAGCGAGGAGAGATCAGGGATCGAGAGCGGATGATCGAGCCGCTTGCCAAGCCAGGTCGCGAGATGGGTCTGGTCGTCGGCGCCGACCTCGACGGCATGGCGCACTTCGCTGGCATAGACCAGGAAGGCCGATTGCGCCTGGCGCGGCAGGCTGTCGGCTGTCTGCGTCAGCCGGGGGCTTTGCTCGGGTGAGAGCAAGGAGGGCGCGTAAAGGCCGGTGAGGCCGCCGGCCGCAAAGAGCACCAGGCCGGCGGCGACGGCGCGGGCGATGCTGGCAAACGATCGGGTGTCCTTGCCGGGATCCGGTTGCGGGCGTTCGCTGCCGTTGCTCAGAAGCAGAGCCCGGTCATCGGCGTCGCTGCGGGCATAGCCGGCAAAGAGCGCGCGCAACTCGACCGCCTGCGCCCGCCATTGCCGGACCTCTTCGGCCTGCGTGGGGTTTTGCTCGAGCCATTGCTCGATCCGCAACCGCTCGCGCGGGCCAAGGGCGCCGTCGACATAGGCGTGCAGGTCGTCTTCGGAGACGGTGTTGTGGCCTTCCGTCATTTCGGTCTCCGCATGCTGATCACATTGTCGTCCTTCATGGCTTCTGCAAGCTGGCGCCGCGCGCGCGACAGGCGCGACATCACGGTGCCGATCGGTATGGCCATCATCTCGGCCACGTCCTGGTAGCGATATCCTTCGATCACCACGAGCATCAGCACCGAGCGGTTCTCCGTGGAGAGCCCGTTCAGCGCCCGTTCGAGCCGCGAGCGCTCCAGCGGGTCGCTCTCGTGGGTCTCGGCCTCAAGGCCCAGGTCCTCGTCCAGCGCCACCTGCGGGTGCATCGCCACATAGCGGTGCCGGTTGCGGCCGAGATTGGTCATGATGGTGAAGGCCCAGGCGCGCAGGTTCACGCCGCGCCACTGCGCGCGGCGTGAAAGCACCTTCTCCACGCAATCCTGCAACAGGTCCTCGCCATCCGGGTCCGAGCGCACCAGGCTGCGGGCATAGCGCCGCAGTGCCGGCACCAGGGCCAGCACATCCTCTTCGAACCGGTCGGAGGCGGGGGGTGCCCCCGCATCCTCGTTGCCGCCGTTACGGCTTGGCGACATTCCATTCGCCCTTCTTCATGCCGTCGCCGGTCATGTCACCCATCTTCTTGTCCTTGATGAAGAAGTAGAGCGGCATACCGTCCTTGGCCCATTGCTTCTTGCCGTCCTTGCGCTCGACGACCGTATAGGCACCATCTGCCTTGGCGCTGGCTTCCGCGAAGAAGGGCGGCCAGTTCTTGGCGCAATCATCGTAGCACATGGACACGCCGCCATGATCGTCCTTGTAGGTGTAGAGCGTCATGCCGTTTTCTCCGGCCAGCACCTTGCCCTTGGCGGTCTCGACTTCCTTGACCGGCGGCGCGGCGAAAGCCGTTACGCTGGCCGCAAGCAGCATGGCGATCGTCAGTGGAAACGTTCTCATGGCAGTTGTCCTTCCTCAAGATGGTTTTCCTGTCCGGAAACGGGCGAAAAGCCTCCTCGTCCCGTTTCCGCGGGAGCCGCATGGTGCAGATCCAACCGTAAGACACGGCAAGCACAGGATTTATTCCCGGAGAACTGGCGGAAGTTTCGGTTCGGTTCTTGCAGGTCGGCCACAGGACGACCCGGCCACGCGACGTTCATCGCGCGGCCGACGAGAGGGGCGAATAAGGGCGCTGACCAGTTGGAGGCGACCGCCGTTCAGGGCAGCAGGACCACGGATCCGGTCGTCCGCCGGGCCTCCAGGTCTTCGTGAGCCCTGCGGGCGTCGTGAAGCGGATAGGTGGTGATGGCTGGGGCACGAACGACACCTGCCTGCATGGCGCCGAACAACTCTCGCGCCGCCGCTTCGTACTCGCCTCGCTCGGCAGTGTAGTGGGCGATCGAGGGACGAGTGACATAGAGCGAGCCCTTGGCCGAGAGCGAGGCGACGTCGAGCGGGGGAACCGGACCGGAGGAGGCGCCGAAGGAAACCAGCGTGCCGCGCGGGCGCAGGCAGTCGAGCGACCTGGCGAAGGTGTCGGCGCCAACGGAATCATAGACGACGCCGACACCCTTGCCGCCGGTGATTTCGCCGACGCGGACCCGGAAATCCTCCTGGCTGTAGAGGATGACATGATGGCAGCCATTGGCCCGGGCGATTTCGGCTTTCTCTGTGGAGCTGACGGTGCCGATGACAGTCGCGCCGATGTGGCTCAGCCACTGGCAGGCAATCGAGCCGACACCGCCGGCCGCCGCATGGAAGAGCACCGTATCGCCGGGCTTCACCTCGATGCAGCGACGGATCAGGTATTCGACGGTCAGTCCCTTGAAGACGAGGGCTGCGACCTCTCGGCTGTCCAGTTCCTCCGGCAGCGCCAGCGCCCGGGCGGCGGGCAGGTTGCGGTGGGTGGCATAAGCGCCGGGCGGGCCGCCCACATAGGCGACGCGTGCGCCAATCGAAAAGCCTTCGACGCCTTCGCCAAGCGCGGTGATCACGCCGACGCCTTCGACGCCGATCCCGCTCGGCAGGGGCAGGGGTGCCGAACCCCGGCGGTGATAAATGTCGATGTAGTTCACGCCGATGGCGAGATGGCGGATCTGGATTTCGCCGCGCCCGGGCTCGCCCAGCGTCTCGGCCTTGAAGGCGAGCACCGACGGCTCGCCAAATTCGGAAAATCGAAAGGTATCGATGTTGGACGTCATGCTGGTTTCTCGCCGGATTTCAGAAGAAACTGCTTGATTTCCTGGCTTCGGTCGAGAAACCATTTCGCAATTCTGATTTCCAAAAATGGAAAGCGACATGGACTGGAACGATCTCAAATTCTTTCTGGCCGTTGCCAATGCGCGCTCGTTGACTGCGGCCTCCGTCAGGCTTGGTGTCAGCGCATCGACCGTGTCACGCCGGATCGAGGTGCTGGAGGCGGCGTTGCAGGTCAGGCTTTTCCGGCCGCACCGCGACGGCTACGACCTGACGCCGGCGGGCGAGGCGCTTTTGGCGCCGGCCGAGCGGGCCGAGGCGCAGATGCGGGTCTTCGAGCGGACGGCGCGGGAGAAGGACAACGACCTTGCCGGCCCGGTGCGCATCGACGTGCCTGAACTGTTGGGGCAGGAGGTCCTGTTGCCGGGCCTCGCCGGTTTCCTGCTGGAGCATCCGGAAATCCGCCTGGAGATGCATTCGAGCGTGCGCCCGGTGCGGCTTGCCGGCGAAGAGGCCGACATCGTTCTGCGCCTGGTGCGGCCGCAGCAGGGCAACTATCGCCAGCGCAGGCTCGGCCAACTCGCCTTCGGCCTTTATGCGATGCCTGGCTACATCGCGCGTCACGGCATGCCGAGCGCACCTGCCGACCTCTACCGCCACCGGCTGGTCGGCTGGAGCGAGGAGCTGAGCTACCTGATTATGGTCGCCTGGCTGGAAACCCTATGCCCCGGCCTGCAGCCGGCGATGCGCTTCTCCTCGCTCGGCGCGCAGATGGCGGCGGTGAAAAACGGGCTCGGCTTTGCCGTGCTTCCGGCCTTTGCGGCCGAGGCGGCAGGCTTCACGCCGCTGCTGCCGGAGGCGCCGCCATTGGCCCCGGATCTCTGGTTGCTGGTCCATGAACAATCGGCCGAACTGCCGCGCGTGCGGCTCACCAAGGAGGCGGTCTCCACCGTGATGGCGCGCTTCGCTGCGCGATCGGCGGAAAGCGCCTGAGGATTGCAGACGCTTTCGTGAGGGAGCGGCCGATGGTGCTAGTCGGCCGGTTTCCACGGGGCATCAGAACGGCGAGCGCCCTGGAAACCGGTCTCCACCCGTTGCAGAACCGTCTCGTCGTCCGTGGTGATTTCGTAAAACGTGCTGTCGATGGCGCGAATGACGATCCAGGGGCTGTTCGGGGTGCCGGGCAGGAAACCGGTAAACTCTCCCCAGATGATCTGGAGAACGTCTTGCACAGCGGCGGCCAGGTGCCGGCCCTCGATCATGCTCCCGGACTGGGCCCAACTCTCCAGAACGTCGCCGCCGGGGCCGGTGGCATCGAACCATTGATAACCTGCGTCGACGGCGGAAACTCTCCACGACGCTCTCAGCGAGCGGGGTGCGAGGCGCTGCAGGATGTCGCGCAGGTCGAAGGGAAGCGCGGCTTCCGGAGGTCCATAGATTCTGAGCGTCTTCAC
This sequence comes from Ensifer sp. ENS02, assembly GCF_014851885.1. Taxonomy (NCBI): domain Bacteria; kingdom Pseudomonadati; phylum Pseudomonadota; class Alphaproteobacteria; order Hyphomicrobiales; family Rhizobiaceae; genus Ensifer; species Ensifer sp. ENS02. Next base: position 286,585 of record NZ_JACVAO010000001.1, read on the forward strand.
GAGTGTTCTCCCGGCAGCGCATTGGAAACGTGCCGGGCCAACATCGTCAAGCCCGGTCGGCGACGAAGCGGGCGAGCGCCGGCCCGATCATGGTGATGATCAGCAGGCGGGCGGTCTGCAGGGCCATGACGAAGGAGAGGTCGACATTGCTCGAGGCGGCAATGACGGCGATCGAGTCGAGGCCGCCGGGGCTGGTGGCGAGATAGGCGGTCAGCGGATCGATGCCGACCACCTTGATCAAAAGAAGGGCAAGCAGGCCGGAGAACGAGATCAGCACGACGATCGAGATGATCGTCGGCACCAGCGCGCGGCGGGCATGGATGAGGATCTGGCGGGTGAAGCCGAGGCCGATGTTCCAGCCGAGCATGGCAAAACAGATCGCCAGCAGCCATTGCGGCAGCGCGGTGGTCATGACGCCTGAGACGTTTAGCACGGCGCCGAGAAGGAAGGGCAGCAGGAAGGCACCGGCGGGCACGCGCAGGAAGCGGCCGGCGAGCGCTGCGCCAAGCCCGACCGCGATTGTCTCGAGGAAAAGCAGGCCGTCGGTCGGTGCGAACCAGTGGGTGGTCTGCTCGGCTTCGGCGCCGGTGACCCACATATGCGCAACCACGGTCGCGGTGCTGGCGACGAAGATCACGCGCAGATACTGCATGAAGGCGACGAGGCGTGCATCGGCCCCATAGGCGTCAGCCATCAGCAGCATGGTCGAGGCGGCGCCTGCCGACGATCCCCAGATCGCGGTTGTGCCCGGCAGGATGCGCATGCGGGTGATGACCCAGCCGCAGAGCGTGCTGACGGCGATGACCGAGAGGATGACGGCGAGAAACAGCGGCCAGTTGCCGGAGAAGGTGGCGAGCATGCCCGGCGTCATGGCACCGGCAATCATCATTGCCAGGATGAACTGCACGCAGAAGAACAGCTGGCGCGGCAGGCGTATCGTGCCACCATTCATGCCGACGAGCACGGCGGCCAGCATCGGGCCCATGAGCAGCCCGGCCGGGAGGCCGATGAATTCGAAAAACGAGGCAAGGACGATGGAGACCGCAAGCAGCAGGCTCCATTGCAGCCAGGGCGCGAACCGTCCGATGCCGACCTTGTCCGGGGTGGTCGGCGCAGCTGGCTTGTCGGTTTTCACGGGCACTCTCCGGCATGACCCGGAAAGGCGGGAACGGCCACCGGGGCCGGCCTTGACGGGCTTTGAGCGATGGTCTTCGCCAGCAGAAGCGCGGGCGCCATCACGTCACGCTCGTTAGCAACAATGCGGCGTTGCGTTCAAGGGGCAGAGCAAGAAAGTGCCACAGGATCGGCAGCGGGCAATGCGAGCACCGTGCGTGCAGGAGGCGAAATGAGAAAAAAACGTGAACAAATTCCACCGGGCGTAAGCCGCGCCGGAAGGAGTCGTGACGAGGCGCGGCCTTGATTTTGCGGGGTAATTTTGTGCGCGGCGGTGACGCTCGCGAAGCTGGCGGCTCCTGGTCCTCCGGTGGGGCCGCAATTCCGGGCTTGCGTGTGCGGCCCGAATCCTGACACTCAGCCTCATGCAATTCGCACCGCAACAGGACGAGGCCCTGAAGGCCGTTTCGCAATGGCTGAAAGAGGGCCGCTCGCCGCTCTTTAGGCTGTTCGGCTATGCCGGTACCGGCAAGACGACGCTGGCCCGGCATTTTGCCGAGCATGTCGATGGCGACGTGCTGTTTGCCGCCTTTACCGGCAAGGCGGCGCAGGTGCTGCGCTCCAAGGGCGCGAGCAACGCCAAGACCATTCACTCGCTGATCTACCGGCCGCGCGGCGAAGAGGAGGTTTCCGACGAGGAAACCGGCAAGACCTCGATCGCGCCGATGTTTGCGATCAACCGCCAGAGCCCGGTCGCCAAGGCGGCGCTGATCATCGTCGACGAATGCTCGATGGTGGACGAGGCACTCGGCAAGGACCTGATGAGCTTCGGCACGCCGATCCTGGTGCTTGGCGACCCCGGCCAGTTGCCGCCGGTTACGGGCGGCGGCTATTTCACCAATCAGGAGCCGGACTACCTGCTGACGGACATTCACCGCCAGGCGCGCGACAATCCGATCATCCAGCTCGCCATGCAGGTGCGCGAAGGCAAGGAAATCATGCATGGCGACTATGGCACCACGCATGTGATCGGTCGCTCTCAGGTGAACCAGGAACTGGTGCTCGAAGCCGACCAGGTGCTGGTCGGCACCAACAAGACCCGCCGGCGCTACAACCAGCGCCTGCGCGAACTGAAAGGCTTTACCAGCGAGTATCCGCAATCGGGCGACAAGCTCGTGTGCCTCCGGAACGACCCGGCCAAGGGCCTGCTCAACGGCTCGCTGTGGCAGGTGATGAGTTCTTCGAAGGAGACGGTGAAGCCGGGCATCAACCTGATGATCCGGCCCGAAGACGACGACATGGATCGGGGTGCCGCCAAGATCAAGCTGTTGAAGGCGGCCTTCGAGGATGTCGAGGGCGAGATCCCCTGGACGACGCGCAAGCGCTACGACGAGTTCGACTACGGCTACGCGCTGACGGTGCACAAGGCGCAGGGCTCGCAGTGGAACAATGTCGTGCTGTTCGACGAAAGCTGGGCCTTCCGCGATACCCGCGAGCGCTGGCTCTATACCGCGATTACTCGCGCTGCGGAGCGGCTGACCATCGTTCGTTGAGTGATTGAGCCGGGCGCGACCTGAGGGAAGGGACGTCGTTGCCGATCAACAGGATCATTCTCTACGCCCATGACGTGGAAGCGACCGTTCGCTTCTACGAAAAACACTTCGGCTTTCAGGCATCGCGCGAGGCGGGCGACCGGATCGTCGAGCTGATCCCGCAAGACGGTGGCGCCAGCCTGATGGTCCATCCGACGGCCAAGGGGCAGCGGAAAGGCCAATCCCTCATCAAGCTGGTATTCGATGTCAGGGATGTCGAAGCCTTCAGCCGAGGGTGCGCTCAGGAAGGGCTGGTATTCGGGGCCATCCATCAGGCCGATGGCTATCAGTTCGCCAATGCGAAGGATCCATCAGGCAATCCGATCTCGATATCGAGCCGCGCCTTCCGCAAGATCTGAGGTGCAGCCGTCTTGAGCTGTTACCGCTTCGTTGCCATCCAGATCATATGGCGGGCGCCGCCGCGTTTGCCGTTGGCGCGCACGTTCACCTCGTCGGTGGCAAAGCCGACTTCGCGCAGGCGGCGGGTGAAGGCGCTGTCGGGTGCTGACGACCAGACGGAAAGCACGCCGCCAGCCCGAAGGGCGGCTTGAGCGGCGCGAAGGCCGGTGTGGCTGTAGAGGCTGTCGTTGGAGGGGCGCGTCAGGCCATCCGGGCCATTGTCGACATCGAGCAGGATGGCGTCGTAGGCGGCCCTCTTCGAGCGGATCAGTGCGCCGACATCGCCGACATGGATATCGACGCGGGGATCGTCGAGCGTGCCTTTGTGCAGATCGGCCATGGGGCCGCGCGCCCAGTCGACGACGGCCGGAACCAGTTCGGCGACGGTCACGCGGGCATCGCCTGGCAGCACGGCAAGGGCCGCGCGCAAGGTAAAGCCCATGCCCAGGCCGCCGATCAGCATGCTCAGGTTCTTGCCGCCGGCGATGCGTTCATGGGCGAGCGTTGCCAGCGCTTCTTCCGAGCCGCTCAACCGGCTGTTCATCAGCTCGTTCGAGCCGAGCATGATCGAGAATTCCTGTCCGCGCTGCTTCAGGCGCAGCTCGTCGCCGTCACCGGGAATGGTTGCGCGGTCCAGCTCTATCCAGGGAAGCATCGGGGTCTCTCGTCCGTATTTGTTCAGGCGCCCTCGTAACACGCGCGGGATAATGGCGACACCGCAATGTCTGCAGTTCAAGAGAATTGTGCCGCACGGACGTTCAAACTGTTCGGCGCGCCTTACTGTGGCGGGCCTGCGGGCAGGGGCTGCAGCAGAGCGTCGTGACCTAGGCGGGGCGCAACGCGACCTCTTCCTCTTCACGCACGAGGATGCGGACGGCAAGGCATCGGGGGCGGCTGCCGTGTTCTCGCTATTCCGCCGAGATCATGCCTGAAAGCACCGCCTTGGCGATCGCCTGGAAGCGGTTGTTGGCGCCGAACTTGCGGATGATGCCGGCTTCAAGCGTAAGCGCTGCGGCCACGTCCATGTCCATCAGGCCGGCGATGCGCGCCGCCGGATAGCCGTCGGCCATGAAGGTCAGGCACTCGCTTTCGATCGGCGAGAGATGGACATGGCCGTCCTCATCGGTGGCTTCGCCTCCGTCGGTGGCTTCGAGCAGCTCGGTGATGCGCTGCATCTGCCGGCGCAGGTTTGCCTGCTGGGCGGCAAGCTCACGCCGTCGGGCAAGCAGGGCGTCGCGAAACAGCTTGTCGGCTTCGGCCTGCTCCTCGGTGCCCGCAAGTCCGGTCAGCAGTTCCAGGATCGTCGAGATCGGCATGTCGATCTCGCGGCAGGCGTTGATGACGGCCATGCGGCGAATGTGATCTTCGTTGTAGACCCGCATCGGACCCATGCGGGCGGCGGTCAGGAGCCCCTTTTCCTCGTAGAAGTGCAGCGTGCGATGGGTGACGCCGAAAGCGTCGGCCATGTCGGCGATCGCCAGCGGCGTCGTGGGGTCGTGGTGGGGAAGCGGCAGGTCGGGCAGAAAGCCGACACGATCGGGCGCGGCCAGCACGCCCTCGAATTTCCAGTGGTCTCGCGGCATGTCGAAGGTCCCCGGTCTACAGCCTGCGCGTCTTTCGACGCGCTGTTTCTGCAATTTCCTGAATCGAGACCGACCCAGGGGCGCGCGCAATCCGCGTCCGGAAGCGGTGGCGATCGCCGGGTCTCAAAGGTGCGGACGGATCCGCGCGGTGAGGCACTCGTTGATCGTCAACGACAATACCTGCTGCTCGGTTGGGGCACCTCCGCGCACCAGGCACGGTTTACTCAGGACATCGATGCTTGCCTGACGAGCACCCAGGCACCCATTCCCAACGCATGCGTGTACCGTATACGCGAATCGCTAATATGACCAGTCCCAGTATGGCAGGCGAATGTGGCGGGCCGGGGGTCGCAGCCGCTTCATGCGGACCGGCCTTTGCCCGCCCCGCCGGGCAGGCTCAGTGTCCGATGACCTTGAGCGGGCTGTTGGCGCTGAGGATGAACAGCGGCTCGTCGCCGCGCAGCGGCGAGAGTTTCTGCTGGCAGGACCAGGCGGTCTCGAAGGTGTCGCGGGTGAGGTGCTTGCGATAGCGCTGGGTGGCGGCCATGCAGCCCATCAGCGGGCTTTCGATCTGCTCTTCGCGGGCGTGATTATAGATCTCGCCATCGAGCGAAAACAGTTCGGCGGCGAGCGACATGCTCTCGAAAAGCAGGTCAGGCTCGGTCTCGAGCCGCTTCCAGGTGATGAAGTCCTGGCGCATCGGAACGTTCTCGCCGTCATGGGAGAGGGTGACGCGAATGCCCTGGGCCGGTGCGTCGTACCAGGTCACCTGGACTGTGAAGGAAAGTGCTGAGTTGCGCGAGACCGGTCGGCCGGTGTCGCCATCGGTGGCGCGCGCCAGCGTCTTGTGGCGCTGGGCGGCAAGCCGCAGCGCCGTGGCGAAGGCCTTCGCATCGCTGTTTTCGGCGCCGCTGAGCTTCACGGTAACGGCGGGCAGCACCCGCTCGGTTGCGTGGCGGGCGTTGAAGAGCTTGGCCTGGGCGTCGAGGTCCAGCGTCATTTCCTGCGACGGCATCGGGGCAAAGAGCAACAGCGGCAGGACGCTCAGAACGGAGAGCGGCGAGGAGAGCGGGGCCGGCGGCCAGGCGGGGCGATGCCCGGCAAAGCGCCGCTTGGCCGGCTTCGGTTGACGCGGCGCGGGGGCGGCAGTTTCGGCCACTTCCGTCCGCGCGTGGCGGTATTCCGGAACGTAGGTTCCCTTGGGAATGGCAATGCGCCATTCCTCGTCGGCGCCGTCGCCCTCGTAGAAGGCCTTGAGCAGCTTGCGCAGCTTGCCGGCATGCACGCGCACCAGCGGGTCGCTGTCGGCGTTGAAGGCCTGTGGCCGGTCGAAGACGTCGATGGCGATCGAGTACCCCTTGAGCTGATGGCCTTCGCCGATCATCTCCTTTTCGACGACATAGGCGAGGAACGCCCGCAAGCGCTCGGAGCGCGCGAAAGCCTTGCTTTCGAGGATGCGACGGAGCGTCCGCCGTATCGTCTCATCGCAGGGTCTTTCGACCGTCGTCATCGGTGCTTGCTCCAGGGTCATGTGATCTAAAAATCTATGAAGGCGATCGCGGCGTAGGCCAGGGCCATTCGATCTGATTCGGAAATTTAAGGCCAAAAGAAGTGGTTGTCAGGGGTGATAGACGCCAAATTTGAGTTTTTTCTGAAATAAACGTAAAAATTGCGTCCTCAATCCCTGTGACAGATCGTAGCGGTGCTCGCTCGCCCGGTGCCGGCGTGCCGGCGGCCCGAAGGTCTCGTTCCTGTGATTGAGCTTTCCTGCATATTAGAGAGATCGATTGTCAAGATTTGATCAAGACAAGGCGGGCAAACGCACTGCGCGCCATTGACGCGGATATTGCATTGGTACTCCTTGGAATTGCTGCATAATCCCGACCTCAAACCGTTTCTGCTTTCGTTAAATATGCAGTAGAACATTGCATCCACATTGCCCGCATCGGGCCGTGAGCGGCCCCGCCTCTGGAAAGTTCAGACATGCCTGCAAAACTGTCCGTGAATCTGAATGCCGTCGCAATGCTTCGCAACCGGCGCGATCTACCCTGGCCCTCCGTCACCGCACTCGGGCGCATTGCGCTCGAAGCCGGCGCCGCCGGCCTGACGGTGCATCCCCGGCCGGATCAGCGCCATGTCCGCTTTTCCGACCTGCAGCCGATCCGCGACCTGATCGACGGCGCATTCCCGGAGACGGAATTCAACATGGAAGGCTACCCGAACGAGGAGTTCCTCGGTCTCGTCGAAGCGCACCGGCCGGAACAGGTGACGCTGGTGCCCGACGATCCGGCGCAGGCGACCTCCGACCACGGCTGGGATTTCCGCAAGAACCACAATCTGCTCGGCCATGTGGTCGGCCGGCTGAAGAAGAAGGGTTTTCGCGTTTCGCTGTTTGCCGATGGCGGCGAGGACATGGAGGCGCTGCGCATCGCCAAGGAAACGGGTGCGGACCGCATCGAACTCTACACCGGCCCCTATGGCGGCTGCTATGACGATCCGGAAAAGGCCGAGAAGATCGCCGGCGAGCTTGGCCGCACGGCGGCGATGGCGGCCGAGCTCGGTCTCGACGTCAATGCCGGCCACGACCTGACTGTCGCCAACCTGCCGCTGCTTGCCAGGCACATTCCGAACCTTGCCGAAGTGTCGATCGGCCACGGCCTGACCGCCGATGCGCTGGAATACGGCATGGCCGAGACCGTGCGCCGCTTCCGTCGCGCCTGCGGGCAGGAGGTCTGAGGCGCCTTCGCCATGAAGGAACTCTTCGTCGTCACCCACACGCAGTCCGTCCACCATGTCGAGGGCAGGGTGGGCGGCTGGTACGATACCGGCCTGACCGAGCGCGGCCGAAAGGATGCGGCGGCCACGGCCGAGCGTCTTGCGACCCTTGTCGGCGGGAGGCAGGTCGAGATCTTCAGCTCCGACCTTTTGCGCACCGCTGAAACGGCGGCGGCGATCGCCGCGCGCCTTGCCGCGCCCGTGACGGAAACCGCCGCTCTTCGCGAAATCAGCTATGGCGTGGCCGGCGGCAGGCCGCAGGCCTGGCTCGACGCGCGCTATACCGCGGCGCCGGACGACAATCGGCTGGATCATGATTGCGGTATCGACGGCGCGGAAACCCGCCGCGACGTGGCGCTTCGGGTCTACCCTTGCGTCGAGGCGATCGTCGCCAGGCCATGTCCGACGCAGATCATCGTCACCCACGGCTTCACGCTGACGCTGGTGATGGCGGCCTGGATGAAGGTTCCAATCGAGGCCGCCGGTTTCTTGAGCTTCCCGGCGAAATCCGGAAGCATCACTCATCTGCGCGAGGATGATTTTTTCAGGAATCGCGCCGTCGTCCGCCTGGCGGATGCCGCGCATCTGGCAAATGAGACGCCGTAACATCCTGAAAATACTCAGGGCAACGCAGGCGCGAACGCAATGCAATCTGCAACGGGGGCTGCTATAGAGTAAGCCCGTCCTCTCGCCCATCTCCGGCCCATGATCATTCAGACCAGTTTTCGCGAGCGCATCGTTCTCTATGCGCTTCTGACATCGCTGACCTCGATCAGCATCGACGCGCTGTTGCCGGGTCTGCGCCAGATCGGCGCCGACGTCGGCGTCGCGCCGCCGCTTTCCACCCAGCATGTGATTTCGCTGTTCATTCTCGGCATGGCGTTCGGCGAACTGCTGCTCGGGCCGCTTTCCGATGCGATGGGGCGGAAGAGGGCGCTGGTCCTGGGCCTTGGCGTCTATGCGCTCGGAACGGTCATCGCCATGGTGGCGAACTCGCTCGAAATGGTCATCCTCGGCCGGTTTCTTCAGGGTGTCGGCGTCTCCGGGCCGAAGATCGCGACGAGGGCGATGATCCGCGACCAGTTCGAGGGTGACGCCATGGCCCGCGTCATGTCGTTCATGTTCACGCTGTTCATTCTGGTGCCGATGCTCGCGCCGACACTGGCGCAGGGGATCATCACTGTAGCCGGCTGGCGCAGCATCTTTGCCGTCTATCTCGCGGCGGCGGGCGTTCTCGGCCTGTGGCTGGTGATGCGGCAGCCGGAAACATTGCCGGCCGACAAACGCATTCCCTTTCGCCTGGGGCTGCTCTTATCGAACGGGCGGCGCATCCTGTCGCATCGGCGGGTGACGTTGCTGATCGTCGCGACCGGGCTCGTCTTCGGCGCGCAGCTTCTCTATCTGAGCACGGCGGCCGACCTCTTCTTCGACGCCTACGGGATCGGTGAGACCTTCCCGCTCTATTTTGCCATGCTGGCGACGGGCATCGGGCTTGCCTCGTTCCTTAATGCCAAGCTCGTGCAGCGCTTTGGCGCGGAGGCGATGGCGCGCCGGGGTTTTGTGGGCCTTGCCGCGGCAGGGCTGGCGATGCTTGCGGCATCGCTCTATTGGGGCGGGCGGCCGCCGCTTGCGGTGCTGCTGGTGCTCGGCTTTGCCGCCTTCTTTGCGGTCGGCGTGCTGTTCGGCAATCTCAACGCCATGGCCATGCGTTCGCTCGGGCAGGTGGCCGGGCTCGGCGCATCGCTGATCGCCTCCGGCTCCAGCCTCGTGGCGACGGTGTTTTCGATCGCGGTGGGCGCCTTCTACGATGGCACGACACTTAACCTTTCGGCCGGCTTCTTTCTCGCTGGCGTCGGCGCGCTCGTTCTGGCCGAGCTTGCGCTGAGGGCCGATGCTTCGCCGGTGGAGGCCTTCCGGTAGGCGACGGCAAAAGCTGCCAAGCCCTCGTGCCAGGGATCAGCCTTCCCATGCCGGCGAGCCCGGTGCTTCGGATGCCCGGTTACCGTGCCCGGCCAAGGCAGCGATGGGCTAACCGTTATAGACGACGGAAATCTTGTTTCCGGAGGGATCGCGCATGTAGGCCGCGTACCAGTGCGGCCCATAATGCGGCCGCGGATTGGGGGCGCCCTCATCCGTTCCGCCATTGGCCATGCCTGCCTGGTAGAAGGCATCGACGTCCTGACGGGACTGGACCATGAAGCCGACCATCGAACCATTTCCAGCGCTTGCCGGTTCATTGTTGAAGGGCTTGCAGACCCACAGCACGGGACCATTGCCGGTTCCGCCTTCGGAATAGGCGCGCCAGTCCGGAAAGTCCGTGTGCGCCTTCCAGCCGATCGTCGCCAGGGTGGCATCGTAGAAGGCATTGGACCTGGCGGAATCCAATGCACCGACGGTCAGATAAACGCTCATGATTTCCCCTTTTTTAAGCGGTGAAGCCAGGAGAATTCATAGAGCGAAAACGTGAACAAAGAAAGAACAAATGGTAGCGACGACCATGGCGAAGATTGTCTGGCCGGCAGGGCGGGCAGCTCGTGCCCTCCCGGTGCCGACAGCATGGCAAAGGTCGTTTCGAGAGCCCGACGCAAACGGCCGGGCTCCCGCTGCCTGGCTTACCGCTTAGCTGGCAAGTCGCGCCTTGCTCGCTTCGAGAAAGGCGGCGAGCGTCACCGGCGTCGCGCCGGTCAGCGCGGTGACATCGCCCGTCACCATGTCGATGTGGCCCCCGCGGGTGTTGGCGTCGAAGGAAACGACGATCGGGATCAGGAAGTCCGGCAGGCCGGCGCTCTTCAGGCCGCCTGCGAGCGCCTCGTCGGAGATGTGCACGACGTTGAGGGACTTGCCGGTCGCCTTGGCGACGAGGGCTGCGATCTCGTCCGTCGAGCGCAGCTCGCCGCCCGTCAGCGTATAGGTGTGGCTCTCGCTTGTGGAGGCGGCAAGGGCTGCGGCTGCGGCCTTGGCGGCATCACCGCGGGCGATGTGGGCGAGGCGGCCTTCGCCCGAAGAAGAATACCATTGCCCGGTCTCAAGGGCATGCGGCAGCGCCATGAACAGGTTCTCCATGTACCAGCCGTTGCGCAGGATCGTATAGGGAATGCCGGTCGCCTTGATGGCGTTTTCAGTGCCGAGATGATCGGGTGCGAAGGGAATGACCGAGGTTTCCGGGCTCGGCATCGAGGTGTAGACGATGTGCTTGGCGCCGGCCTTCTTCGCAGCCGCAACGGCGGCCAGATGTTGCTTCAGCCGCTTGCCGGGCTGGTCCAGCGCGTCGGTCGAGATGATCAGGATCCGGTCGGCGCCGGCAAAGGCTTGGTCGAGCGAAGCGGGATCGTCGAAATCGGCGACGCGGGCCTGAACACCCCTGGCGATATAATCGGCGAGCTTCGCCGTATCGCGGCTGGTGGCGATGATCCGGGCCGGTGCGATGCCGGACGCAAGCAACTGGTCGAGCACGAGCTTGCCGAGTTGGCCGGTTGCGCCGGTGACGAGCAATGTATCGGACATGGTCTTTACCTTTTCTGTTTTGGCCGAGACGGAAACGCGCGCAGAACGCCGCGGCGCAGGCCTCGCCGGCTCTTCCTGCCGTTGCCTGGGAGATGCTTCGGCACATGGTCTCTTTTTGAGACTTGCTCTTATCGCGTAATCGCAGTAGGGCTGTAAAGGAGGCAGTTTTTTCTGCTGTGGTTACAAAAAGGGTACCGCCGATGAACAAGCCGACCGGGGACATGAAGGGCAAGCGCGTGGCGATCGTCTGCGGCGTGCCGATGGATATGGAAAACTGCCCGGTCCGCGACGTCATGGACAATATCGGCGGCAAGTGGAACTCGCTGATGATCCTGTCGCTCGCCGACGGCCCCTTGCGCTTCTCGCAGCTCCGCCGGCTGATCCCCGACATCTCCCAGCGCATGTTGACCCAGACGCTGCGGGACCTGCAGCGCGACGGCTACATCCACCGCACCGTCTACCCCACACAGCCGCCGAGCGTCGAATATGCGCTGACCGATCTCGGGCGCTCGCTCCTCGGCCTGCTCAAGCACTTCGTCGACTGGTCTGTGGAAAACCACGGCGCCATTCGGGCCGCGCGCGAGGTGTATGACGCGGAGGGGTAGCCGCTTCCATTGTGGCAGCGTGCCATCCTTGAGCCGGGTTGGTTCGTGCGCGCCGTGGCGGGTCTTCCTCTTTTGTTTCCCGCGATCGTTACGGAGTTTGCCCCTCACCCTAACCCTCTCCCCGCAGGCGGGGAGAGGGGACGCGCCCGTTCGGAACGCTGCCGACTGGGGCAGCCGTCAGGGGAGTGGACGCACGCGATATTGATGACGGGCGCGTGCCACGTTGATGTAACGGCCACTGCCGAGGGCGTGGGTGAAGTGAGTGCGCGCGCTACATGCAACGGCGCCACCGATTGGGCGCAACGGTTAAACGAGCGGGTGCCACGGGTCTCCTTCGCCCCGCCTGCGGGGAGAAGGTGGCCGGCAGGCCGGATGAGGGGAGGTCGTCCCCGCGCGTTCCTTGGACCACGTTGCGCCACGCGCGACGTCGTGTCCCGGTAGCGTGACCTTGCCCTAGCACTTTGATTTTCCCTATAGTTTCGCCGATCATCCGCGTCACCTTGGGGAACCATGAAGACACTTCATATCGGCATAGCAGGCGCCGGCCCGGCGGGGCTGGCAGCGGCACTGATGCTGTCGCGGCGCGGTCATCGGGTGGAGATCCTCGAGCGGTTCGACGCAGCTTCACCTGTCGGTTCCGGGCTGATGCTGCAGCCGACGGGGCTGACGGTCCTGAACACACTCGGCCTGTTGCAGCCGATGCTGGTCCTCGGCAGCCGGATCGACCGGCTCTATGGCGCCGATGCCAAATCCGGGCGCACCGTGCTCGACGTGCGCTATGATGCGCTCGCCGGTGGGCGCTTCGGGCTGGCGGTGCAGCGCGCGGCCCTCTTCAATACGCTTCACGATGCCGTGGCCGCGGCCGGGCTGCCGGTCAAGACCGGCGTCACCCTGACCGAGGTTCGAATGGCTGGCGGCAAGGCGGTGATGCTGGACGCGCAAGGGCATGAGGCGGGCGCCTATGATCTGGTGATCGATGCAAGCGGCGCACGCTCGGCGCTGGCAGCCGGTTCGACCGCCGCGCCCAAGGTGCGCGAGCTTGCCTATGGCGCCTTCTGGGCGACGCTCGACAGCGACGGCCTCAATCATGATGCGCACGCTTTGGTGCAGCGCTACGACCGGGCGAAGGTGATGATCGGCATCCTGCCGGCGGGCCGCGCGCGGATGGGCGAGCGCGACCGGGTCGCCTTCTTCTGGAGCCTCCGGGTAGCGGACGCAGACGTGATACGGCAGGCCGGGCTCGATCGCTGGAAGGCGCGCATTCTCGATTACTGGCCGGATTGTGCGCCGTTGCTGGATCAGATCAGTGACTGGGAGCAACTGACGCTGGCGCGCTATGCGCACCGCACGATGCGCCGGCCGGTCGCCGGCCGCATCGCCTTTGTCGGCGACAGCGCCCATTCGACGAGCCCGCAGCTCGGGCAGGGGGCGAATATGGCGCTGCTCGACGTCGCAGCACTTTCGCATGCGCTGGAGACGGCTGGCGATCTCGATGCCGCACTTGCCGCCTATGCCGCCGCACGCCGCAACCACGTCGCGCTGTTCCAGCTGCTGTCGCTTCTCTTCACGCCCTTCTACCAGTCGGACTCGACGGCTCTCGCCTGGCTGCGCGACAGGCTGGTAGCCACAGTTGCGCGCACCCCGCCGATGCAGGGGCTGCTCGTCTCGATCGTCTCGGGCACGCTGATCGACCCGTTCAAGCCGGTGGGGCTTGCCGAATGCGATTGGCAGGCGGTGCGGGGCGGCGCGGACGAGCGCGGCCAAGCGGCCGCTCCGGCGATTTCCACCTGAGACGGCCGCGAATCCTGTATCAAGGCGATCCGGATGGCGGATGGAGGGGGTGATGGCGGACGGCGTGGCGGCCATTCTGGTGCATGTGGCCGATACGCAGGCGGGTCTTGTCTGGTATCAGCGCGCATTTCCTGACGCTGAACATCCGTTTCTTGCCGCCTTTGATTTTTCCTATCTGCGGATCGGCACCATCGATCTCGAAATCGTCCAGGCCGACGAGAAGGTGGCGAGCGGTGCTGCCGGTTCCGTCGTCTACTGGGCGGTCGCGAACCTCGATCGGGCGCTCGCCCATTTCGAGGCGCTCGGCGCGGTTCTCTATCGCGGGCCGATGGCGATCCAGGAGGGGCTGTGGATGTGCCAGGTGCGCGACCCCTGGGGCAATTGCATCGGCCTTCGCGGGCCGCGTCCGGGAGAGGGCGGCATCGGCAACGAGGCGGAGTTCTGAATGGCGACGCGGGTGGAGATCGTTGCCTATGACCCAGGCTGGCCGCAGTGCTACCGGGAGATCGAAGGGGACCTTAGGCGCATCCTCGGTGCGCTGGCAATCGCCGTCGATCATATCGGCAGCACGGCCGTTCCCGGCCTGGCCGCAAAGGCCGTCATCGACATCGATGTCACCTTGAGGGGGCTGCCCGACATTGCGGCTGCCAGCGCCTTGCTCGTTGCGACCGGCTACCAGGCGCGCGGCAACCGGTACGACGACGATGTCTGGGCCTTTATGCTGCAGGAGGTCGAGCCGAAGCGGCGCATCTATCTCTGCCCTCCGGACAACGAGACGCATCGACGGCGTCTGGTCTTCCGCGACCATCTGCGCAGCCATGCGGACAGCGCCTTGGCCTACGCAGCGCTGAAGGCGCGGCTCGCCGAGACCTATCGATATGACGGCGATCGCTACACCGCTGAGAAGACGCGCTTCATCAACGCGATCGTCGACCGCGAAGACCGGATGACAGGAGATCGGTCCGCTATGGTGCAAGCAACAGTCACTTGCGAGATCCGCTACCGGCTGAAACCGGGCCGCTTGGCGGAATTCGAGGCCTATGCGCAAACCTGGATGACGCTGATCGGGCGGCACGGCGGGACGCATCACGGCTATTTCGTGCCGCGCGAAAAACCTGAGGGCGTTGGCGCCAGTTTTCCGGGGGTGGGCGAAGATGGAGCCGGCGACATCGTCGTCGCGCTCTTCACCTTTGCGGACGAGGCGGCGTATCTGCGCTATCGCAGCGATGTGGCCGCGGATCCCGATGGGATGGCAGCGAACGCGCTTTACGCCGACGATCCGCCGTTCGTGAGCTATGAGCGCGTCTTCCTGCAGCCGCTTGCGCGCCGCCGATAGCCGTCTTTGTGGCGGCTGATCGATGTGGCGCGATTGGGCAGCCTAGCCTAGCCCTCGGCTAACTACGCGGCCCGCTTGAGGCAAACCCCATCCAGTGCGAATTCGACGGCAGCTTCCGCGTGGATCGCGGTGGAATCGAAGCCCGGCAGCGGCAAGGCTCTCGGGTCGAGGGTCAGACAGATTTCGGTGCAGCCGAGGATGACGGCGTCCGCGCCTTGCGCTTCGGCCTTGTCGATCAATTCGATCAGCGCCCGGCGGGACGAGCGCAGCACCTTGCCGGCGCAAAGTTCGTCGAAGATGACATTGTGCACGAGGGTGCGGCCGTCCGCATCCGGCACCAGGATGTCGATGCCGTGGCTTCTCATGCGCTCGGCATAAAAGCCGTGCTCCATGGTGTAGCGGGTGGCAAGCAGCAGCGGCCGGCGGCTGCCTGCGGCCTTCAGGCGCGCTGCCGTCTCGTCGATGATGTTGATGAGGGGGATGTCGATTGCTGCCTGAACCTGGTCGGCGATCAGGTGCATGGTGTTGGTGCAGATCAGCACGCAGTCCGCACCGGCCGCTTCGAGGCCCTGGGCGACATCGGCAAGCCGCTTGGCAGCGTCTTCCCAGCGGCCGGCCTTCTGCAGGTCGACGATCGACTGGAAGTCGACGGAATGCAAAAGCACCTCGGCCGAATGCAGCCCGCCCAGGTGGTCGCGAACGGCCTCGTTGACCATGCGATAGTAGACCGCCGAGCTTTCGAAGCTCATGCCGCCGATAAGACCGATCTTGCGCATAACCATTCCTCTCTGTCCGCTACTGCCGCCGTCCGTGGCGACCGTCGTTTGATGGGCTGAACTATGCCGCAGGGTCGGCGGCAATGGTTCGCTTTGATGGGAGCAAAAGCGGCCATGCGCGCGAATGGTTTGCGCATGTTGGAGTAAATGTGCAATTATGTAGCGTAGGAATTTCTGATCATGGGAGGGATCGGCGTGCTCGACGATAGAGACAGGAAGCTGCTGGCGCTGCTGCAGCAGGATGCGAGTGTGGCCGTCGGCGAATTGGCGGAGCGGGTGAACCTGTCGCTTTCGGCCTGTTCGCGCCGCATCCAGCGGCTGGAGGAGGCGGGTTACATCGCCAGGCGCATCGTCGTGCTCGACCGCGAGCGCATGGGCGTGCCGACGACCGTGTTTGCCTTGATCAAGACGGCGCACCACTCGGACGAATGGATCGAAACCTTCCGCCGGGCGATCAGCGATATCCCCGAAATCGTCGAGGCCCATCGTCTGACGGGAAATCATGACTATATCGTCAAGGTCGTGCTGCCGCGTGTCGAGCACTACGACGTGGTCTACAAGCAGATTGTGCGCAAGGTCGAACTCTTCGACGTCTCCGCCTCGATCTCGATGGAAATCCTGAAGAGCGGCACGGCGGTGCCGGTCGATTATGCGGTGTGAGGCGAAATGACGAATGACGCTGTGAGCAAGGCGGTCGGTGGCGACGTTGCCGATGCGCTGGTGATTGTCGATGTGCAGCGGGCCTTCATTTCCGGGCCTGAAGCCGTGCCCGGCCATGTCGATCTGCAACGGGCCGTTGGCCTGCTTCTGCAGAAGGCGCGTTCGGCCGGCGTGCCGGTGATCTTCCTGCAGAACGATGGGCCTGAGGGCGCTGTCGACGAACCGGAGACCGATGGCTGGCAGTTGTTCTTTGCCGCCAAGTCAGGCGAGGTGGTGGTGCGCAAACGGCACGACGACGGCTTCGACGGCACCGATCTCGAAGACCAGCTCCGGGCGCGCAAGGTCGAGACGATCGCGATCTGCGGCATGCTTTCGGAAATGTGCCTGGCGGCGACAGCCCGCACGGCCATGGCTAAGGACTTCACCGTGATCCTCGCCAATGACGCACACGCCACCTATGACGTGCCGCCCGGGCCTGGCCGCTCGCCGATGGTGCCTGCGCGTCTCGCCGCACGCGCGGCCGAATGGTCGCTCGGTGACGAGATCGTGCTCACGGATGCGGTGGAAGACATCGCCTTCGCCGTCGCGTCTCCGTCCTCTTAAGCTTCCCCTCCGGGTTTCGCCCGTGAGGGCGGGCCGAAGCGGGCCGCATAGTCCGAGGGCGCGATGCCCTTGCGGCGCTGAAAGGCGCGGCGCATGCGCTCGGCGTTTCCGAAGCCGAAGAGAAACGGCGCTTGCGAGACGGGCACGTCCCCGCGCTGGAGCGCCTCGCAGGCCGCGTCGACCCGCAATTCCTCGACGAATTGCGCCGGGCTTGCGCCCACCTCCTGCGTGAACAGGCGGGAGAAACTCCGTTCGCTCATGCGCGCCATGTCCGCAAGCCGCGGCACGGAGAGGTCGGCTGCAAGATCGGAGCGGATCTCGGCCACCAGCGCATCGAAGCGGTCGCCTCGGCTCGTCATCTGCTGGTGCAGGGCGGCGCTGAACTGGCGCTGGCCGCCCGTGCGCTTGACGTAGAGCACCAGGGAGCGCGCGAGCCGCAGGGCCTCGCTGCGGCCGAGGTCCTCTTCGACCATCGCAAGCGCCATGTCGATGCCGGCGGTCACACCGGCGGAGGTCCAGATGCCGCGATCCTGCTCGTAGATCGAATCCTCGCGCACGTCGATATCTGGGAAATCCTGCTGCAACTGGGCGCAATCTTCCCAATGGGTCGTTGCGCGCCGCCCATCAAGATGGCCGCCGCGCGCGAGAATGAAGGCGCCGAGG
This sequence comes from Ensifer sp. ENS02, assembly GCF_014851885.1. Taxonomy (NCBI): domain Bacteria; kingdom Pseudomonadati; phylum Pseudomonadota; class Alphaproteobacteria; order Hyphomicrobiales; family Rhizobiaceae; genus Ensifer; species Ensifer sp. ENS02. The sequence continues at coordinate 303,985 of NZ_JACVAO010000001.1, forward strand.
CAGATGGAGCCGAGGCGCCGACATTGGCCGGCCATGGCCGCCAGGAATGCTTGCAGCCCTTCCGAATTCGCCGCTTCGAGCGCGCTTTGCCCGCCCGAGACGATGAGCGTGTCGGGCGCGGCGCAATCGGAAAAGGGGCGGGTATCGAGCGCAACGCCTGTGTCCGTTGCGACCGGGCCGCCGAACTCGGAGACCAGCGCGATGGAATAGGCCCGGGAGCCCGACGCGGTGCGGGCGTCGTTGAAGACCTGCAACGGGCCGGTCACATCGATCAGCTTGGTGCGGTCGAAGAGCACGATCGCGACCGTTCGCACGTCTTTTTCGGGTTTGGCATAAAACGAGGGCATATTGTCATTTATGCCAAAGGCTTTTCATGGGAGCAAGCGGGGACATCATCCGCAACCGATGGAGCCGACCATGCTGGAACTCAGACCGAACTGCGAACTGTGCGACCGCGACCTGCCGCCGGCGTCCGCGGACGCGCGCATTTGCTCTTACGAATGCACCTATTGCGCAAGCTGCGTGGAAACGGTGCTTCACAATGTCTGCCCGACCTGCGGCGGCGGATTTGCGCCAAGGCCGATCCGGCCCCAGCGGTCCTTTCGCCCGGAAAAGCGGTTGGGTCTCGGCTTTGATCCCGCCAGCGACGTACGTCGCCATTCACCGTTTACGGCTGAGGATATTGCGGCGCATGTGGCGCGGATCCGGCATCTCGCGCCGGACGAGCGCTGACGGTTGCGGGCTGTTCTTGATTTTTTGCAAGGGTGACATGAGGTGGTTGCGCTTGTCCTTGGCGGTCACAACCCCAATGTTGTGGCATGTCCAACGGAAGGCCGGTCGCAAAGCCGACTGGAAAGAACATGCAGGACAGGCATCACGTGGTCGTTGTCGGCGGCGGGTTTGGCGGATTGCAACTCGTCAAGGGGCTTGCCGGCGCGCCGGTGAGGATCACCCTCATCGACCGGCGCAACCATCATCTCTTCCAGCCCTTGCTCTACCAGGTGGCAACAACGCTGATCGCGACCTCCGAAATCGCCTGGCCGATCCGCAGCCTCTGGCGCGACCGGCCGGAGGTGACGACGCTGCTTGGCGAGGCGAGCGATGTCGACGAGGCCGGAAAGGCCGTGGTGCTCAGGGACGGAAAGCGGATCGGCTACGACACGCTGGTGCTGGCGACCGGGGCGACGCATGCCTATTTCGGCCATGACGAATGGGAGCCCTTTGCCCCCGGCCTGAAGACGCTGGAAGACGCGACGACGATCCGGCGGCGGGTGCTGCTCGCCTTCGAGCGCGCCGAGCTCGAAGAGGATCCTGATCTCCGTGCCGCCCTCCTGACCTTCACCGTCATCGGTGCCGGCCCGACCGGGGTCGAGCTTGCCGGCATCATCGCCGAGATGGCGCACCGCACGCTTCCCGACGAATTTCGCCGCATCGACACGCGGCAGGCCCGTGTGATCCTGGTGGAAGCGGGGCCGCGCATTCTCGCCGCCTTCAGCGAGGATCTTTCGGCCTATGCGGTCAAGGAACTGGAGCGGCTCGGCGTCGAGGTTCGCACCGGTACGCCCGTGACATCCTGCACGGAAGAGGGCGTTGTCATCGGCGACCAGTTCGTCGGCAGCCGTACGCTCGTCTGGGCCGCCGGTGTGCAGGCCTCGCCCGCTGCCCGCTGGCTGGATATCCCGGCCGACCGCGCCGGCCGGGCGATCGTCGGCGCTGACCTCACGGCTCCCGGCCATCCCGACGTTTTCGTCATCGGCGACACGGCTGCCGTCACCTATGACGGCGGCAAGCCGGTGCCGGGCATTGCGCCCGCCGCCAAGCAGCAGGGCGCCTATGTGGCCGACGTCATCCGCGCGCGGCTTTCAGGCGACAAGCCACCCGGAGACTTCCGCTATCGCCACCAGGGCAGCCTTGCCACCATCGGTCGGCGCGCGGCGATCATCGATTTCGGCCGCTTCAAGCTCAAGGGCGCGCTTGCCTGGTGGATCTGGGGCATCGCCCACATCTACTTCCTGATCGGCACGCGCAGCCGCTTCGCCGTCGCCTGGAGCTGGTTCTGGACCTATCTGAGCGGACAGCACAGTGCCCGGCTGATCACCCAGAAGGAGACGCTGAAGGAGAAGGGGTAAGGGCGAGAGGCGGCCAATGTAACGGCCGCCGTCGTCGCTTACTTCTGCACCTTCACGATCAGGATCATCGGCCGGTCCATCTCTTCGGCCAGTGCCGGGAGCTCGGCGATCTGCTCTTGCGGCGGCCGCCACTCCTCGACGTGGCGGATGGCGAAGCCTGCGCCAATCAGTGTGTTCAGCGTCGTGCCGATGGTGCGGTGGTGCTTGATCACGCCCTTGGCCAGCCAGTTCGTCGTGCGCGGGCCTTCGGCGGAGTAGTGATCAACGGGCCAGGTGCGCTCGCCATCGGTGATGCGCCAGCCGGGATTGTGCGAGGCCATGTAGATCGGGTGCTCGATGGTGAAGACGAAATGGGCGCCGGGTACCAGCGCCTTGTGGATGCTCGCGACCAGCCGGCCGAAATCCTCGACATAGTGGAAGGCCAGCGAGCTGTAGGCGAAGTCGAAGCTCGTTTCGGGCAGGTCGAGCTGGTCGAGATCGGCAATCTTGTAGTCGATTACTGGATCTGATGTGTCGGCCTTGGCGCGGGCGATCATCTTCTCGGAGAGATCGAGCCCGAGCACATGGGCGGCACCGGCCTCGCGGGCGTGGCGCGAAAACCAGCCATAGCCGCAGCCGAGATCGACGACGCGGCTTCCGGAAAGATCCGGTAGGAGCGCGCGAATCGCCGGCCATTCCGCGGCCCCGGCAAGACCATGCACCGAGCGCCCGAGCTGGCTGTAGCCCTCGAAAAACTCCTGACGATCATAGATGTTCTGGGCCATGGCGGTCTCTCCTTCTGGCTGTACTTGTGCCGGCACGCGCCGCGAAAGGGGCGCGGGCGTCTGCGCGCGTTAGGGCGAGTGGGCATCCGGTGCCGTTACCGCGGGAACAGCATGTGCCTTTCGATCCTGCTCGAAACCGGCGGCGCTTCGAAGTGCCGGCGCGTCGATTGATAGGGCGCGTGTTGCCGCAAGGTCAAGTTGCGGCTGAAGTGCAAGCTTCTATTTCGTTTTTTTTGAGGGGTGCTAATGTTCGATTCTCGTGGTCCAGTCCGATTTGCGGAGGCGTAATGTCCGAAGCCATCCATCCTGCAGCCATCCATCACCTGCCGGGCTTTATTACAGCCCCGGGCCAGTCCGACTGGCTTTTGAATGCGGTTGCCGTTTTTCTGATCGTGGCGATTTTCGCGCTCGGTACACTCTATCTCAGGCTGCATTCGCTGCCGGAGGTCATGGCGCACAAGACCAACAAGATCCAGCTGGAGCTGGTGGCGGTCCTGGCGCTCCTGTCGCTGCTCACCCACAACAACCTCCTGTGGGGCGCAGCTCTGCTTCTCGCCCTGATCGACCTTCCCGATTTCTCCTCGCCGCTTTCATCGATCGCCGGTTCGCTGGAGCGGATTGCCGGTAAGGTGGACCAGCCGACCGTGCCGGAGGCGAGGGACGTGGAGGCCGAGCCTGCAGCAAGCCATCCACAGCCGCACGCGTTGCCCGGCCACGGCCACGCATCGCCCGCTCAGCCATCGACGGAAGGGAAGGCATAAGCCATGTTCGAGTTTATCCTTTGCTCGATGCTGACCATCCTGCCCGACTATCTCTTCCGCCGTTACGGCCAGGGAAAACGCATCGGGCGCGAGATCACCATCTATTCGGTCTGGTTCGAGCTGCGCTGGGGCATCACCGCCTGCATCGTGCTGACGATCTCGCTGATCACGCTGATTTTCTACTTCCATCCGTCGACGAAGAACGTGACGGCCGCGTTCCGTACGGTCGCCGTGCTGCCGGAGACCAACGGGCGCGTCACGGAGATCTATGCCACGCGCTTTGAGAAGGTGAAGGCCGGCCAGCCGCTGTTCAAGCTCGACAGTTCGGAGGAGGAAGCGGCCGCCGAAGTCGCCCGCCGCCAGATCGCCGAGGTTGACGCCGAATTGGCTGTCGGTCGCACCGAGCTTGTTGCCGCTGATGGCGCGATCGTCCAGGCACAGGCCGACGTGAAGCAGGCCGAGGACGAATACAACACACAGGTGGAGCTTAACCGGCTCAACCCGAACGTCGTTGCCCGCCGCGAAATCGAGCGCAAGCAGGTGCTTCTCGAAGGGCGCAAGGGCGCGCTGACCGCTGTGCTTTCCAACAAGCAGACGCTGGAGACGAAGCTGCAATCGCTGCTGCCGTCGCAGAAGGCCAGCGCCGAAGCGGCGCTGAAGCAGGCGGAGGTCGATATTACCAAGACCACCGTGCGCGCCGGCGTGTCCGGCACGCTGCAGCAGTTCACGCTTCGGGTCGGCGAAATCGTCAACCCGCTGCTGAGGCCAGCGGGCGTGCTCGTGCCGGAAGACGCGGGCCGGGCCCGGCTGGTGGCCGGCTTCGGGCAGATCGAGGCTCAGGTGATGAAGCCCGGCATGATCGGCGAGGCGACCTGCGTCGGCAAGCCGTTCACCATCATTCCGCTCGTCGTCACAGAGGTGCAGGACGTGATTGCCTCCGGCCAGGTGCGCGCCAGCGACCAGCTGATCGACGTTACGCAGATCTCGCAACCCGGCACGCTGACCGTGGTCATGGAGCCGCTTTATCCCGGCGTGCTCGACGACGTTCCGCCCGGCAGCAGTTGCATCGCCAATGCCTACACCAGCAACCACGACGAACTGGACAAGCCGGGGATCAGCACGCTGCAGTGGGCCTATCTGCACGGTGTCGATGCCGTTGGCCTCGTGCATGCGGCGATCCTGCGCATTCAGGCGCTGATGCTGCCGGTGCAGACGCTGGTGCTCGGCGGGCATTAAGCACGAAGACACGCGGCCGGGGTTTCCGATCCCGGCCGGCGCCTGCCGCCTGCAGATATTCCCCTTCAGGCGGGCCACCGCTTCCTTCAGCCTCGTCCGATCGGCCTGCAAACGTTGAACGCCCTCCTTGCAGGCGGGTCCCATCTTCCAGCGCCAAAGCCCGCGCGGGGTCCTCGCGGTTGAAGCGGTCGCGTGTGCCGTCGAATTGCGATGCGAGACAGCGCATCTTCGCCCGGCAAGATCGCCTCGGCTGCATCGTCGAGCTTGCCGGGATCGATGGTTTCAAGGGCGTGGAATTCAACGGACAGCTTCCCACCTGAAAGGCCGCAATGTTTGCGGGAGCGATCTATGCGGCGCTATCTTCCGTTGCGTCTATGCCTTGCCTCCATCTCTGAAAGGTCCCGAGAGCGCCGGGCCGTCACGGAGGGAAAAGGGGTGTCCAAAAATGATTGAGCCCCCGTGGGGACGGAGGCTCAAGCGCGCAATAAAATTAATAAAGCAACTGCACTGCAATATAACCACAAGCATGCATACTCTTCCGGGGATTGCATACTTCCGGGGCGCAATCGCAAGTACAGTGTGGCAAAAGCGTGATCTGAAAGCAATGGATTTTAAGGGGATTTTAATAGTCAATTTGGGTTACGGGAAAATCCCCAGCTTTTTCACCCAATCGGGTCAGGATTTTCCTGACGGTAGCCCGCATGGACAAAGACAAATCCCCCACACTCCCTTTTAGGTCTCGTCGGTCCCGATCGGCAGCGTCCAGGGCTCCCATATCGCATCGTGTATCGCGCCCTGGCGCAGGTAGAAGCGCTTGGCATTTTCGTTGCTCGCAAGCACCGACCATTCGATGCGCGGTGCGCCGATCGCTGCGGCATGACGTTTCAAGGCGTCGATCAGCGCCGCGCCGGCTCCCAGGGAACGTGCTGTTTCATCGACGAAAAGTTCCTTCAGCACCAGCGTCGGCTTCAGATCGTAGGTCCAGGGGATGACGTAATGCACAGCGATGCCGATGACACGGCTGCCAAACTCCGCGACCAGCACGCCAAAGCGTGGGTTGTCGCCAAGCCCATGCTCGATCAGATCGCTCTCGGTCACGCGGAACGCGTCAATATAAGCTTCGAAGACTGCAAGGCCGCGCATCAGCCGCAGCACGCAGGCGACGTCATCTCGTTTAAATGGGCGGACGATAACGGGTGACGCGGGCATCGCGATATCTCGTGCAAAGGGGTTAGCTGTCCGGGGCGGGTTACCGAGGGCCGGTGGAAGGCCGAACTTACCGCATCACTTGCCGCAATCGCGATCGATTTCAGGCTGAAATCGATCGCGATCCAAAATGCTGCAGTGCCGCGCATCCGGCAAGGCGTGCGGCGCTGCAAAGGGCGTTTGGCGCCGGCTTAAGCAGCGAGCAGAGCCTGCGCTTCGCCGGGGGTAGCGCCGGTCGCAAAGGCGAGGCCTTCGTCTTCCCAGCCGGTGATGCCGCCGATCATGATCTTCACCGGCCGGCCGAGCCTGGCGAGCTTGAGTGCGGCCTGGTCGGCGCCGTTGCAATGGGGGCCGGCGCAATAGGCGACGAAGAGGGTATCGGCCGGCCACTCGGCCAAACGCTCCGCAGTGATCTGCCGGTGGGGCAGGTGGATCGCGCCCGGCACGTGGCGGCGCGCATAGGCCGCATCCGAGCCGACGACGTGCAGCAGCACGAAGTCCTGCTCGCCGCTCTTCAGCGCCTGGGCGACGTCGGAGCAATCGGTCTCGACGCTGAGCCGCCCGGCAAAATGGGCAATGGCGATCTCAGGCGATGCGGCGGGAATTTCGGTGACGGTGCTCATCGGGGTTCTCCTTGGCTCGGTGCGCGTTGACGAGGATATGTGTAGCAGCGCTGGATCAGGGCTGGCAGTTGGCAACATTGCCATATATGCTCAAGATCATGCCAAAGTCGTTTTCCGTTGCCGCACCACTCACAAACCCGCTCGTCGTGGCGCTCGCCTATGACGGGCTCTGTACCTTCGAGTTCGGCGTCGCCGTCGAGATGTTCGGCCTGCCGCGGCCGGAAATGGGCGAGGGCTGGTACCGCTTTGCCGTCGCCTCGGCCGATCCGGGTGAGCTTAGGGCGACCGGCGGCGTTCGCTTTGTCGCCGACGGCGGCATCGAGCTTTTGGGCCACGCCGGCACGATCATCGTGCCCGGCTGGCGCGGCGCCGATCAGCCCGTGCCCGAGGCGGTGTGCCAGGCGCTGAGGGACGCCTGCGCGCGGGGCGCGCGCGTGCTTTCCATCTGCTCCGGCGTCTTCGTGCTGGCGGCTGCCGGGCTGCTATCGGGCCGGCGGGCGACGACCCACTGGCGCTATACCGACAAGCTGAAAGCGCTTTATCCAGACATCGAGGTGGTGCCGGATGTGCTCTATGTCGATGGCGGCGAGGTTCTGACCTCGGCTGGCAGTGCGGCCGGCATCGATCTCTGCCTGCACCTGATCCGCCGCGATTTCGGCAGCGAGGCGGCCAACCGCGTCGCCCGCCGTCTCGTCGTGCCACCGCATCGCGATGGCGGCCAGGCACAGTTCATCGAGCGGGCGGTGCCCGACGTGCATGAGAGCGCCCGGCTCGGGCCGCTGCTTGACCGTATGCGCGAACGGCTCGGTGAGGACTTTTCGATTGCGGCGCTGGCAAAGGCTGCGGGCATGAGCGAGCGCACCTTCCTGCGCCGCTTCGAGGCGGCGACCGGCACGACGCCGGCGCGCTGGCTTTTGTCCGAGCGGCTGTCGCGCGCCCGGCAATTGCTGGAGGAGACCGCGCTCGGCATGGAGCAGGTGGCGGAAGCCTCCGGCTTCGGCTCCACCCAGACACTGCGTCATCACTTCCGCCAGCAGCTTTCGACGACACCCGCCGCCTACCGTGCCGCCTTCGGACGGATGGCGGGGCCGGCCACAAACGTGGCTGCGGAGTAACCTTCGCGGAACGTTGATCCGGTATGTGATGCGGGCGAGTGGACGTTATAGGTAGGCACGAGGCGATTGTGACAACGACTTCAAAGTCACAGCGAGTGAAGCGCAAGGTGGGTGATATCCTGCGCGTCGATCTGGGCTCTGGTGGGCACTCCTATGCGCAGGTTGCGAGCGAGCCGTTGATCGTCTTCTTCGAAGGCGTGTTCACAGCAGACCTCTCAGTCGAGGAAATTCCCGCTCTGCCCGTCGCGTTTACACTTGGTGTGTCCAGGCATGCGGTGACCAGTGGGCTCTGGCCAGTGATCGCTTCGCGACCGTTGACGCCAGAAAGTGCGCGGGAGCCGTTCTTCTTCAAGCAGGACGTCATCAACGGCCGCCTGTTTCTCTATCATTCCACCTTCGCCGACCAGAGTTTTGAGCGCCCGGCCTCCCTTGCCGAATGTGAGGGCCTCGAACGTGCCGCGGTGTGGGAACCGGGGCACGTCGTTGACCGACTACGCGATCATGCGGCGGGGCGGCCGAACCGATGGGTGGAGGCGTTGAAAATCGACACCTCGCGCCTGACATCCCCAAGCCGACCTTAGCCGCTGGCCGCTACGCCTCCGACAAGGCAGGCTCGCCGCCGTCCTTGCGGAAGAACGACCCGAAGAACACGGCGTCGGGTGCTGCGGCGATCGCCCTGGCGACGATGGCCGTGGCGACGATGGCAAAGACCAGCCGGCCGAAGAAGACGCTGGTGAAATCCGCCCCCAGCGCCACGACCACCAGCGTGTCCTCGATGAGGCTATGGCCGAAGCCCATGAAGACGCAGGCGAGGAACACCTGGCGCGGCTCGACCTTGGCCTCGCGCGCCTCGCGGATCAGAAGCGCGCCACCATAGGAAATGCCAAGCAGCACGCCGACGGCGGCAAAGGGCACGGTCTCGGTCTTGACGCCCGCAAGGCGAAAGAGCGGCGCCATGCCCCGGTTCAGCCATGCGAGGATGCCGACGAGCTTGAGGATCTCGATCGTCCAACTGAGCACGAGCAGCACGACGAGCATGGTCAGAAGCGTCTTCAGCGTGCCGAAGGCGAAGGCGACCCAGCCGGAGCCCTCGTTGGCCGGGATCCAGGTGGGGGCGAGCGGGGTTGCAAGCCATCCGGTGACGGCGAAGAGCTGATGCAGGAGGGCTGCGAAGATGAGGCCGCCGCCGATCCTTATCGCGGCGGTGACGAGGAAGCTTGGGCCCGCCTTCTGGATGATGCGCTGTTCGATCGGGATGGCATGGGCCACCAGCATCAGCGCTGGAAACACCGTCATGTCGGCAGTCGTCAGCTCCGAGACCGGCACCAGCGCGAAGACCACGACGACGGCGCCCCAGATGCCGACGAGCAGGCCGGTGAGCCACGCGAAGGCAAACTCGGGCGGCAGGCCGATCACCGTCATGACCGGCTCGAAGGCGGGTGCGACCGCGCGGATCACGCCGAGTTCCTGCAGCACATGGGTGACGATGGTGACGGGCACGATGATGCGCACCAGATCGAAGTAGACTTCGAGGGTGGCAAGTGTCTTGCGGTAGAGGATGATCAGGACGGTCATGGCGGTCTCTCCTTGGGATGTTGTCCAAGGACTAACGCCAGGCCGTTCGCAGTTGTGGTCAAAATATGCACCTTTGTGCAATAAAATTGCAAATGACCGCAACAGGGGGACGGACGGGGATGGACAAGATCGACAGAAAGCTCTTGAGGCTCTTGCAGGTGGATGCCTCGCGCACCAATGCCGAGCTTGCGGAAGAGGTCGGCCTTTCGCCATCGAGCTGCCTGCGCCGCATCAGGCGGCTACACGAGACCGGCGTCATCGACCGGATCGTCGCGGTGCTTAATCCGGCAAAGGCTGGTCGCACCATGAAGGCGATCATCACAGTCGAGCTCGAGCGCCATGGCGAACAATATATCCGCCGCTTCCTCGACATGGCGGAAAAGGAGCCGGCAGTGATCCAGGCCTACAGCGTCAGCGGCGAGACCGACGCCATTTTGATGCTGCGGCTGAAAGACATGGACGAGCTCGACGCGCTGACCGAACGGCTGTTTCGCGAGGAAACCAATGTCGCGCGCTATTACACGGCCTTCGTGATCCGTACCGGCAAGGAGACGACGGAGATACCGGTGTGAGAAGACGCCGAACCGTGGGGAACGACCCGAAACGACAGGCGCTGATGGGCCGGCGGTCCCGACGGGATCCCGATCAAGTGTTTTCGACGAGATAATCGCGCAATCTGCTCTTCAAACTGTCGACGACTTCAGGGTGGTTCAGGAAGTCAGCGATCGACATCATTGCCCACTGCTGGCCCTCGTCGCCAAACCTTACAGGCCCGAAACCCTCTTCGAGCTTGCCAACAAGGAAGTAACTTCCGGGGGCGGTCGTATGCTGTGCCGGATAATACCGCGTCCACACGATCCACGCCGGATCGACCGCAATATCGAACTCCTCGCGGGTCTCCCTGATTGCGCACTCGACCGGGCTCTCATCATCCTCCCGTCCGCCCCCCGGAAGATCCCACATGCCGGGGAAGGGGATTTCCGGCTTTTGATCACGCTGGTAGGCAATCAAAAGCCCCTGAAAGAGCAATGCGATTTTTGCGCCCTTGAAGGGGATGAAGGCCATTTGCGAAACCCTGCGCTTGCTGAGCGAAGCTCAACTCTCGTCTTCGATGAATCCCGATTTTTTGCAAAGCCGAAGATCTTGCAATTTGGCAACGCTCGCAATGATTGTTTCTGGTGTGACACAACCCGGCGTTTTCCGGCTATACCATTCTGACAGGCGTCGTCTTATCTGGACCGGAAAAGCCGGTTGACCGGGAGCATGACTGGAAATCTGCCCCCGGCGCTTGAGCTGCCGTTACTTCACCGCAGCGTTCCCTCCATCGGCAAAGAGCGCCGCACCGGAGACGAAGCTTGCCATCGGGCCTGAGAGGAAGAGGGCGGCCTGGGCGATTTCTTCCGGCTGGGCGATGCGCTTCATGGCGTGCAGGCCGGCCGCCCATTCCTTGTTTTCCTTGCTGCCGGCCGCCGGCGTGTCGACGCCGCCGGGCAGGAGCGCATTGGCGCGGATGCCCTTTGCGCCATAGTCGGCAGTGATGCCCTTGACGAGGCCCATCAGGCCGGCCTTTGCCGCGCCATAGGCGGCCATGCCGGGAATACCGACGCTGGTGCCGACGAAGGTGGAGGTGAAGACCAGCGAGCCGCCGTCACGCGCGAGCATTGCCGGGATCTGGTGGCGGGCGCCGAGGAAGGCGGAGGTGAGGTTGGTGGCAAGCGATTGCTGCCATTCCTTGTACGTGATCTCGGCGACCGGCTTCATGACGTTGACCGCGCCGGCATTGTTGACGGCGATGTCGAGGCCGCCGAAATGCTTGAGCGCCGCTTCCACCAGCCGGATATGGGTTTCTTCCGCGGTGACGTCGCCGCCAACCGCGATCGCTTCGCCGCCGTCTTCGCGGATCGCTTCGACGACGGCGTCAAGCTGCTCTTCGCCGCGGGCGTTGGCGACGATCTTCGCACCCTCGGCGGCAAAGAGCCTGGCGACCGCACGGCCGATGCCGGAGGAGGCGCCGGTGACGATCACGATCTTGTCTTGCAGCATGGTCATGGACTTTTCCCTTCTCTTGATTGATGCGCCCTGACTACTGCCGGCGGGCATCAGCGCCCACCCGATTTCCGATCGGTGATTGTGACGGCGCAGATTCTCGATCGCCCCGGTGGCATAGTCCGGGCCGACAACGAGGGCAGGGAAGAAGGGATGCTGAGGACCTATGGCGGCAGCCGCCATTGCGGCGCGGCGCGGATCGAGGCGGACCTCGACATCAGCGCCGGCACGGAGAATGCAACTGCACGGCCTGCATGAAGAGGCGGCTCTGGTCGATGGTGGCGAAGCCTGACGCCTTCCGGCTGATCGCCGGGGAGGCGGCACTGACCGACTATCGCGGCCACAACCCGGCCGCCCAGTCTTCATCGTCCGTGCACACGACGTCCGAGGCGTTCGCCGGCGTGGTCAGACATAATGGTGCAGATGCTGCCGGCGTCCGGGCCATGGTCGATACAGCCAACCAGAAACCCGAGATCGCCAGAGTGCAGATCGCGCATGCCTGCGGCACCTGCCAGCTTCTATTCGCTTAGTCTTTATCCGGCGCAGTTGACATATCGCGCAACACTGCCTCAGCCGCGACTTCGGCATTGCGTCTTGAGCCCGAGATGGTTCCGGATTTTATGAGCTGCTTGCCATCAAGCAGTAGCTGCCAGTTCCATGTGTTCAGGCCGCGTCCCTGGATGCGGAGTTTCAATCTGTCGGGATCGTACTTCGTCACTGCTTGCTCCTTTGACTGCACTTTGACAGATCAATGGCCAAACCAAAACTAAGCGATGAGGTCAAGACCTACATCGTAAAGGCTCTGGCATGCTTCGACAGCCCGCCCGTCGTCGCTGCGGCGTCTTTAGCGGCCCTGCGTCCGGCCCTCGGGCGTATCTAGTCCAGTTGCCGTTGTCTTCAGCGCGGCGAGCGTTTCGCGCAGCGCCCGGTCCAGCCGCTTGTCGCTTCGAAGCACCAGGGCGAAGCGGCGGAAGAGCGTTGGGGTGACGGGCCGCACCACCAGCCGTTCCCGGTCGCCGGGGCGAAGGGCGATTTCCGGAACGAGGGCTGAGCCGAGGCCGACGGCGACCATCTCCTTGATCGCGTCGACGCTGCCGAGCGCCATCACCGGCTTGACGGTCGTGCCTGTGGTGGCCAGCCATTCGTCGGTGATCCTTCGCGTGTTGGCGCCGGGCTCGTAGAGGATCAGCGGCCGTTCAGCCAGGATCGCGGGCGTGACGGTATCGGGCAGGGCGGTCCCGAGCGGCGCAATCGCCACGAAGCGCTCGTCGAAAAGCGGCGTAATGTCGAAGATGCGGCCGGAGACGGGCAGGCTGACGAGGCCGATGTCGATGAGGTTCTCGTCGACCGCGCGGACGATGTCGGCGCTGTTGCCGGTTGTCACGGTGATGTCGAGATCGGGAAAGCGGCGCTTGAGATCGGCCAGAAGCGGCGGCAGCAGGAAGGCGCACGGGGTGGCGCCGGTGCCGAGCCGGACGCGCCCGAGAACGCCTTTGGCGTGGCGGGCGACGGCCTCGATCGCCCGGCTGGTGGCAGCCTCGATGCTGCCGGCATGGGCCAGCAGCTCCTCGCCGGCCGCACTCGGCCGCGCCCTGCGGCCGACCCGCTCGACCAGGCGCACGCCGAGCTGCTTCTCCAGCACCCGCACCTGCAGGCTGACCGCCGGCTGGGTCAGGCCCAAGCGCTCGGCGGCGGCCGAGAAGCTGCCGAGTTCGGCGACCAGCGCGAAGGTTTTGAGATAATCGAGGTTGAGAGCACTCATGCCCAGGTTTCTCTTATTGTCAAAGTTTCTCTTATGCGTGGAATAGGAATGCTAAGCTTCTTTTAGGAGATGTCGAGGCGCAGACTGTTTCCATGGTTGGAAAAGAAACATGGATGTTCGACATGATTCGGGAACTCGGTTTTATCTCGTTGCTTCGCCGCGCTCGCGGTACTGGCAATTGCAGCAACTGCGCGAACTGGATGCTGAGCATCTGGCCGATATCGGCCTGACGGAGGCGGAAGCTCAGCTTGGAAGGCGCAAGGTTGCGCCGGTTCCGGCGCGCGAAGGGGCCGTCGTCGTTCCGCATGCGGACTCCGCACGGGCGGGCGCGATGTAGCGGTTTCGGCCCGCGCACTGTTCCCGACCACAACTGGTGGGGCGCCAGTGACAGGAGCGTCTCGTCTCAAGCCGGCCTCACGTCCCACCTTTCGATCGCAAGGCCCGGCCAAAGGGCGCGCCACCGTTCCACTTTGCGCTCGTAGATGGCGCGGGTGATCTGGCTCTTGTTGGCGCGCACGATCGGTGCGAGCAGGTCCTCAAGGCCGAAAGGGGCGCAGGTCTCCAGTCCGCCCCGGGACGGGCGAAGTCCGACGGCGGTTGCAGTCGTCGGAAATGTAGCGATCGCGTCTCGCGTCGATAGATAGGGCCTGATCGGCGTGCCGAACTTGTCCTCGTACCAGAGGTGAACGCGTGCCTCGTTCTTGACGTCGATCCGCACGGGTAGATCCGCAAACAGGCCTTCGATCCGCTTCGCATGCGTGGCCTCCGCCTCTTGCGAGAGGTCGTCACCGTCGAAATAGACGATGTCGATATCGCTGATGCCGTGCGTCGGCGGCAGGTCGAAGGCATGGTTCCAGACGGTCTGCGCTATCGCGCCGGCCGCCAGCCAGCCATCGGGCAGGGCAATCCGGTCCCAGCGATCGAGGATCGGAGCCAAGAGCGGGCTCTTCAGGATGATAGTCTGCAGGTCCGTCATCAAATCTGCATCGGCATGAAGCCTTGAAGCATGCTTTCCGCCGGTGCTCGCGCGGCTCCCGCCGAGATCCATAGAGGATCTCCAAGACACTCGATCCGCCCGTCTGCAACGACGATGCCGTCGCCGTCGTTGCAGGCAAGGATCGGTCGCGGCGTCGACAGGCTGTAGCGCAAGAGAGCGGGCAGGTAGCTCTTGTCGTCGCTCAGGTGCGGGAAGAACTCGAAGGGCGTGAGATCGAGTGCAGCGCCGTCCTCGATGTCCTCGGGCCGTTCACCGATGAAGAGCGCATCGGTCGCGATCGTCGGCGCCATGAGAATGGCGCCGGCGCTGACGCCGATGAGGATGCCGCCGGACTGTGCCCAGTCGCGAAGCGGCCCGAGCATGCCGCTTCGCTTCAGCCGTTCGAGAAAGCCGCCGGTGTGACCGCCTGCAAGGTGAATGGCGTCTGAGGCGAAGAGCCCTGCAATGTCGTCTGCCGAATGCGGTTCGTCGAGATCGAAGAACAGCGCGAGATCGAGACCCAGCCTGCCGTAATAGCCCTGCCCGGCAAGGAAGAAGCCGCGGTCCGGTTCCGGACCGGAGGCGACATAGGCGATGCGTTTTCCAGCGCCGCGTGCCGCCATCATCTCCACAAGCCTGAGGTCGATCGCCGAGCAGGCGGGGACGATCTGGTCGCTGTAGAGGACGAGGTTGAGCATGTCTTTCCTGTCGTGACGAAGGGCTATAGGCCGGTTCGCTCGGGCTAGCCCGCGATCGCCTTCACCCGGCGGCCGTAACGCCAGATCCCGAGCCAGCTGAAATAGTTGACGAGAAGCGACAGGCAAAGCCAGAGCAGAGTAGTGAGGTCGTCACCGCCTTCGAACTGACCGGCAAATCGCACGACGCTGATCAGCGACAGGCCGCCGAGAAGGATGCCGAGCAGCCAGCTGTAGGGCCGCCAGAACCCGAACGGCGGGACCTGCAGATTAAAGGCGTAAGCGACGAGACCGATCGCCGTTGCCAACGCCATGACCAGGCTGACGCCGCCGAGGATCTTGATCCCGTATGCCATCTCGTCCCAAAAGCTCAGGAGCAGCGTCGCGCCTATGACCAGGCCGAAAGCAAGGCTGAGCACGTAGAAAATTGCAAATGCCTTCCACATCGCGAATCATCCTGTATCTGCGTTGGTGGCAGCTTCGGCGGTGATGGGCGCCTTGTCTATCGTTCGGCGGGCGAGGTTGTCGCAAGGCCTTACGCCTCAAACGGCCTGCATGCCGCCCGCTCTCTCATTCTTTCACCGGAGTGCTTGGCGCGCTGACGTTTCGCTGTCAGCCCATCGCGGCCGGCTGCTGCTCTATGCGGCGGCCATAGCGCCAGACGCCGAGCCAGCCGAAATAGCTGAGAAGGAGCAGGAACAGCAAACCGAGGGAGGCCGACAGCAGGCCTTCGTCTCCGGGCTGGGGGCTGGAAATGAGCGTGACGAGATCCCAGGCATCGGCCATCAACGTGTAGAGACACCAGCAGGCGAGAACCCAGCTGAATGGCCGCCAAAATGGCAAGGGCGGGACCCTCAGGCCGAAGGCATAGGCAAAGACGCCTATCATGGCAGCAAATTCCACGGCCAGGCCCGCATAGAACAGGGCTCGGTCGGCGGACGACAGCTGCACCGCGATTTCAGGGGGTAGCGTGACGAAAGCCGATGACAGCATGAAAATGAAAAGCAGCCCATAGAGAACTGCAAACGCCTTCCACATCGCGACGCCTATCTCCCAACCAGAATGCTTCGTCCGTCCTCAGAAGGAACGGGGTTTTGCCGCAGGATCCGCACCAGCCTGGAATAGATCCTGCAACGCTTGCCTCTACCGCGCTTGCGCCGGTTGCTGCGCCATGCGCCGTCCATAGCGCCAGACGCCGAGCCAGCTGAAATAGTTGAGAGCCAGGCCGAGCACCAGCCAGATGAGGTTCGTGACGCCCACGTCGCTTCCGGCCGTGATGGTGGCGAACGCCATCACGAAGGCCACGGAAGCCAGGCCAAGGCCGATAGTCGACATCGGCACTGACCGGCCCGCCATGATGTAGCCGCCAAGCAGGACGCCGAACGTCGCCAACAGGCAGTAAAAGACAGCAAACGCCTTCCACATCGCGAATCATCCCCCAAGCATGCAATGCCTGCCATCTTGGGTCGTGTCGCGACACTTGTCTATCGTCTGGCGGGCAGGAGCGTGGCTTTTGCCTAATCCGCGCTCAGCGCCACCGCCGGCTGCAGGCGCGAGGCGTTGCGGGCGGGCAGGAAGCCGAAGACGAGGCCGGTCAGGAAGGCGCAGGCAAAGGCGAGCGCCACCGGGCCGAGGGTGAAGGAAACGGGCATGCCGAACTGGCCGGCAAGCGCGCCGGTGCCAAGCCCGAGCGCCACACCGAGCGTGCCGCCGATCGCCGAGACGACCAGCGCCTCGATGATGAACTGCAACAGGATATCGCGCTGGCGGGCGCCGGTCGCCATGCGCACGCCGATTTCGCGGGTACGCTCGCTGACCGAGACGAGCATGATGTTCATGACGCCGATGCCGCCAACGAGCAGCGAGATCGCGGCGACCGAGGCGAGGAACAGTTTCAGCGTGTTCGAGGTCTCGGTGAAGGCCTCGCGCACGGAGGACATGTTGGTGATCTGCGTGTCCTGGCGCTTGTGGCGCTGGTCGAGCAGCGCCTGGACCGTCTGCTGCGTGATGTCGATCGCCGAACCGTCCTTCACTTGAACGGTGATGGTGCGGATGTTGCGCTGGCCGAAGAGGCGGATGCTGCCGGTCGAAAGCGGCACCAGCACCACGTCGTCCTGGTCGTTGCCGAAGGAGGTGGCGCCCATTTCCGCCATCACGCCGATCACCTGGAAGGGGATCTTGTTGACCAGCACATACTGCCCGATCGGGTTGTCGCCGTCTGGAAAGAGCGTTTTCACGACCGTCTGGCCGAGTACGGCCACAGGTGCGTAGGTGTCCATGTCGTTCTGGTTGATGAACTCGCCCTTGGCCATCTTCCAGGATTTGGCGGTCGTAAACTGCGGTACGGTGCCGTTGGCGGTGGTCTGATAGTCGACATTGCCGCGGCGAAGCGTGACGGAGCTCGTCATCTCCGGCACGGCGAAGGCGACATTCGGCACCTCCAGGATCGCGTCCGCGTCCGCGGGCACCAGCGTCACGTTGCTGCCGCCCGCGCTGCCGCGGAAATTCGCCATGCTCGGCCGCACCACCAGCAGATCCGAGCCCATCGACGAGATGCGGCTCAAAACGGAATCCTGCGCGCCGGTACCGATCGCGAGCATCGCGACCACCGAGCCGACGCCGATGACGATGCCGAGCAGGGTCAGGATGGTGCGGAACAGATTGGCCTTCAGCGCCCGGAACGCCATCTTCACCGCTTCGGTGACGTCGGCGATCGCGGCCGAGCCTTCGCTGACATGGCGGGCGAGGGCGGCCGCCCCTTCGGCGTTGACGCGGGCTTTCTTGGCGCGGTCGGCGACGATGCGGCCGTCATGGATCTCGATCAGCCGGTCGGCCTGTTCGGCGACCTCGCGCGAGTGGGTGATGACGATGACCGTGTGGCCCTGCTCGTTCATGTCGCGCAACAGCGCCATCACGTCGGAGCCGCTCTGGCTGTCGAGCGCGCCGGTCGGCTCGTCGGCCAGGATCACCCGGCCGCCGTTCATCAGCGCGCGGGCGATGGAGACGCGTTGCTGCTGGCCGCCCGACAGCTGGCCCGGCCGGTGGTCGAGGCGCTCGCCGAGCTTCAGCGCTTCAAGCAGCGCCTCGGCGCGGTCGTGCCGGTCGCGGGCGGACATGCCGGCGTAGACGGCCGGTACCTCGACATTTTCCTTGGCGCTTGCTGTCGGGATGAGGTTGTAGCTTTGGAAGACGAAGCCGAAGGTGCGGCGGCGAAGGGCCGCGAGCTCGTCACTGTCGAGGGTAGCGACGCTCTCGCCATCGATCAGGTAGTCGCCGCCGGTCGGCTGGTCGAGGCAGCCGAGTATGTTCATCAGCGTCGACTTGCCGGAACCCGACTGGCCGACGATCGCCACGAACTCGCCCGCCTCGATATCGAGCGACAGGCCGTGCAGAACCTCGACGGCGAGGTCGCCGTTGAAATAGGTCTTGCTGACGTGCCTGAGTGAGAGAAGCGGGGTCATGGCCACTATCGAGCTTGGATCAGAACATCGGCGGCATGCGCATGCCACGCTGGTTTCGGTTGTCGCGGGCGTTGCCGCTCCCTGTCGATCCGGTGCTGACGACCACCTTCTCGCCCTCCTGGAGGCCGCTTCTGATCTCGGCGCTGACGCGGTTGCGAATGCCGATTTCGACGTCGCGGGTTTCGAGCGCGCCGGAAGCCGTAACCACGGTCACCTGCGCCTTGCGGGGCCCGCTTCCGGTTCCGTTTCTCTGGCCGTCGCGTCGGCCGTTGCTCTCACCCGTTGCATCTCCCGTACCCTTGGCCGGATGGCTCAAGGCGCCGCTCGGCACGATCAATACGTCCTTGGCGGCGGCTTGCACGAAGAACACCTGGGCGCTCATCGACATCATCAGTTCGCCTTCGGGATTGGGCACGTCAAAGAGTGCGTAATAGAGCACGACGTTGTTGGCCGTGTCCGGCATCGGCTGGATCTGGCGAAGCTTGCCGGCAAAATGTTTGCCGGGCTGGCCGAGCAGGGTGAAATAGGCATCCATGCCGACCTTCAGCCGGGTGACGTCTGCTTCCGACACCTGCGCCTTGACGGTCATGGTCGAGAGGTCAGCGATGGTGACGATGGTCGGCGTCGTCTGGTTGGCGTTCAGCGTCTGGCCGGCCTTGGCCGGGTTGGCGACGATGGTGCCCGAGATCGGCGCGTAGATCTTGGTGTAGCCGAGATCGACCTTGTCGCCGGCAAGGGTCGCCTGCTGCTTGCGGATCTGCGCCTCGATGGCGTTGACGTCGGCCTCGGCGGCGGCGAGATCGGCAATCGCCTGGTCGAGCGTCGATTGCGCCACGCTCCGGGTTTCGACGAGATTGCGTTGGCGGTCGATATTGGCCTGCTTGAGGACGAGCTGCGCCCTCTTGGAAATGAGCTGGGCCTGAAGGTTGGCAAGCTCCGCCTGGTCGATCTCTATGCGGTTCTCGATGGTGGCCGGATCGATCTCGGCGACGAGCTGGTCTTGCGTGACCGTGTCGCCGATCGCCACATGCAGCGCCTTCAACTGGCCGGAGACCTGGGCGCCGGCATCGACGGAATTGACCGCGTCGAGCGTACCGACGGCGGTCACGCTGTTTTCGATGTCGCCGCGGGTCACCACCTCGGTCACCATTGCGGTCGAGGCCGGGTTCTCTCCATAGCGCGTCCAGCCGTAATAGCCGGCGCCGGCGACGGCGAGGATGACCGGCAGCCACAGCCAGGCTCGCGAGCGGCGCCTGCGCTTCACCGTCTTCACCGCACCGGGAATGAAGGTGACGTTGGGCGCCGCATCGTCTCGGGGCGTGGTGTCGGCTCGCGCCGTCTTGGCTGTCTTGTTCATCGCTTGCGCCTAACCGGCATCGCCGATGCCAAAATGGATAGGTTCAAAAATAGAAGCGAATGGACCCGGCGAAAAGCATTGAGATCATTATATTTTCGTAATCTTCGCCATCTGCATGGCAAGAGAAAGGCGCCCGCAGCTGCGGACGCCCGTTTTCGAAGGGAACGACGGGTCTCTCAGCTGCGTGCCGCAATCAGCGCGGCGACATTGACGACCGCGCCGTGGTGGTCGGCAAGGCCGGCAAGTTCGGCCTCATGCAGGGCACGGGCGGAGATGGTGCCGCTTGCCGATGGCAGGTCGCGTGTGGTGCAGGCATCGGCTGCGATGGTGATGCCGTAGCCGAGATCCTTGGCCGCGCGGGCCGTCGACGACACGCAATTGTGGGTCATGAAGCCGGCGAAGATCACCGGCGTGCCGGCCGGCCCAATGATTTCGGCAAGGTTGGTGTCCGAAAAGCCGTTGGGCCGGATCTTCTCGACCACCGCTTCGCCGGCGATTGGCGTCAGCGCATCGACGATCGCGCCGCGGCGCGCCCCCCGGTCGAACATGCCGCCGGCGGCCCCCTTATGAGCGACGTGGATGATCTTCGCGCCGGCGGCGCGAGCGGCGACCAGCAACTGCCGCGCCTTTTCGATCGCCGCTTCCGGCTCGACCAGGCGCACGGGGCCGGCCAGATATTCGTTCTGGTAGTCGATCAGCACCAGCGTCGCTTCGCCAAGCGGCGGCGGGGCGAGCGTGACGCCGGCAAGTGTGAAAAGGGTTGCTGCGGGCGCGGAATCGGACATGGGAAGGCTCCTTGTTTGTGCGGACGGTGCAGGGTGTTTGGGTGGAAGGCAGCCCTGGCCGGGCGGTGGTTTTCGGGGCCGTAGCCCTGGCGTTGGTTCGTCGAACCGGTCGGTCTATGGGCTTGATCTTAGCGGCTGCGTTGGCGCAGAGTGATCCGAATTTTTCGGAGGACTATCTGCATGAATGCAGGGGGATGGGCGGATCTCGAACTGCTCGATCATCTGGTGCGCGGTGCGACGCTCAGCCAGGCGGCGCGCTCGCTTGGTGTCGACCAGACCACGGTGTCGCGCCGGCTTGCGGCGCTGGAGCGGCGGGTGGGGGCGGCGCTGTTCGACCGCATCGACGGCCGGCTGACGCCGACGCCGGTGCTTTCCCCCGTCGTCGAGCGGCTCCGGACGATCTCGGAGGAGGCGTCGCTGTCGCTGGCGACGCTGCTGCGGCGCACGGCGGAACTGCAGGGCCAGGTACGGGTGACCAGCATCGGCTTCGTCTTGAGCGCCATCCTGGCGCCGGCGCTTGCCCGCCTCGAACAGCGCCATCCGGGCCTCACCCTCGATCTCGTTGCCGACAACCAGATGCTGAGCATCGAGCGGCGCGAGGCCGACATCGCCATCCGCATGGCGCGCACCGGCGAAGACAGCGTGCGGGTGAAGAGCCTCGGCACGCTGCGTTTCCGCCTGTTCCGGCCGAGGGGGCAGGGAGAAGGCCCATGCCCGGTCGTGCGCTACGGCCCGGCACTCGCCCATGTGCCGGAGATGCAGGCGCTTGACCGGCTCAGACCGGATGCCCGCGTGGCGCTGACGGCCGACAAGCTGGAGATCCTGATGGAGGCGGCCCTTTCGCTCGGCGCCGAACTGATGCTGCCGGAGGTTTCGGCCTCACGCGATCCGCGTTTCGAGGCGGTGGACGAACCGGGGGCGGCCGCCGAGCGCCCAGTCTATCTGATGATGCACCCGGAACGGGCGCGCGTGCCGAGCGTGGCGGCGGTCGCGGCTTTCATCGAAGAGGCGGTTCGGGGGTGGAAGTAGGTGTTGGTTGAGGCGTGGTGTTCGCGCGTTCAGAGGCATTGCCCCGCTCATCGGGTTTAACCCGAGGAATAACCCTCTCCCCGCAGGCGGGGATAGGTGACGTGCCATGCTGCCGGCACCGCGAACGGGGTCCGCGATTAGCGGGAAATCGGGCGGGCCTTGTTGGGCGAGTGGGTGCCGCCAGGCGGAAGAGGGGGCCTTCTGAGCCACACCAACGTAGTGACGGCGCAGCCGATCATAACATTGCCAGCGGTCACCGAACGGACTATTGAAGGGCTTCAATCTCGAGGTTTGCCATGAACATGGTTCCGAAAATTGCAGAACGACGACGCTGAAGCTCTCAACGCTTTTGCGCTCCTTTTCATGCAATTTCAGGAAATGATCCATGTCCGTCAAATCGGCAGCACTCGCAGCCCTTGCTCGCGCCTATGAACTGAACGGCCTTAAGGCCGAACCCTCCATCGCCCGGTCGACACGGCCCGAGTTCGGCGATCTCCAATGCAACGACATGATGCGGCTGGCAAAATCCGCCGGCCGGAATCCGCGCGAACTTGCCGCTGACGTTGCCGAGGCGGCGCGCGGCGAAGAATTCGCGGAAGTGTCCGTCGCCGGTCCGGGTTTCATCAACGTCCGGCTGACGGATGCGGCGGTTGCCGCGGAGGCGACGGCGATGCTGGCCGATGGGTCGCTTGCCGCCGAGAAGGTGCAGCCGCTGCGCACCATCATCGATTTCGGCGGACCCAACGTCGCCAAGGCGTTGCATGTCGGGCACCTGCGTTCCTTCGTCATCGGCGAAAGCCTGCGGCGCATCCTGCTTGAGATCGGCCACGACGTGCTGTCCGATATCCATCTCGGCGACTGGGGCCTGCAGATGGGCAAGCTTCTGTTGGGTGCGGCCCTGGCCGCCGGATGGAAAGTCGGCGATCCCGCGCCCTTCATCGATCCCCGCGCATTCGATGCCATGACCGTCGATGAACTTGGCATTCTCTACAGGTCGGGCAATGCGGCCTGCGAGGACGAGACGTCGCTTGCGCAGGCGCGGATGCTGACCACGAGACTGCAGGACGGAGATCCACTCCTGACCGCGGCCTGGGGGCGCATGCGGGCCATTTCCCTGGTCGCGATCTCGGCTACAGCACAAGTGCTAGGGGCGCATTTCGACCTGTTCAAAGGGGAAAGCGATGCGCATGCAGAAGTCGCGCCCATGCTTGCCGACCTCGTTGCCCGCAAGCTCGCTCGAGAGAGCGACGGTGCTCTTGTCATCGATGTCGCCGGTGACGGACTTCCAAACAATGCACCACCTCTGCTTCTTCAGAAGAGCGACGGCGCTGCGCTTTACGGCACGACGGATCTCGCGACGCTGCGCCAGCGGGTGCGCGATCTCGGTGCAGAGCAGATCGTCTATTGCACCGACGACCGGCAGGCGCTGCATATTGCCAGCGTGTTTTCGGCGGCGCGGACGGCAGGTTATGCCGATGGCGTCGAACTGCGGCACGCGACCTTCGGCACCGTTCGTGGCAGCGACGGCAAGCCCTTCAAGACCCGCGACGGGTCGGCCGCATCGCTCGGCGACATGATCGATCTGGCGCTTGCCAAGTCGTCGGAAAAGGTGACTGACGGCGAGGCGGCCACGGCCGTCGGTCTCGGCGCCCTGAAGTTTACCGACCTCTCCACGCCGCGAAACACAGGTTATGTTTTTGACATCGACAGGATGACCTCTTTCGAGGGGCGGACGGGTCCGTATCTTCAATATGCCTACGCCCGGATCTCATCGATCCTGGACAAGGCCGAGGAGGCGGGCATGGTTCCAGCCGAGATGGTCTCGATCAGCCATCCGTCCGAGCGGGCCGTGCTGATGGAATGTCTCTGGTATCCGCATGCGCTTTCGCAGGCGGCGCAACAGCTCGAATCCTTCGAGATCGCCGACCGGGCCTACCAGGTGGCAGATGCGTTCAGCCGCTTCTACGCGGATTGCCCGGTGCTGAAGGCAGACGATCCGTCGGGTCGGCTTGCCACATGCAGGCTGGTCGCACGGGTCATCGGGAAATGCCTCGAGCTTCTTGGAATGGAGCCGGTGCGGCGCATGTAACGTTCGGTTGGCCGACCTCGGTGATCAGGCCGCCGAAAACTCTTTCACCAAGGCGTCGAGGGCCCCGGGCGCCGCGCCATCGATACACCGGATGTCGGCGGCTCCGGCAGCCGCCAGCATCTCTCTGTTTTCGCGGATCGAGCGCTCGATGAACTTGTCGATGATCGCGGCCTTCGTCCCGTCAGCATCTGCGCGCCGAGATTCTTCCAGCATGCGCCGGCGCAGGAAAGTGTCATCCGCGTAGAGAAACAAGGGGAGGATGTCCTCTTGTTCGAGTTGAGCCATATATTCCGGCCGGAGCGCGGCACCTTCAAGCACGAAGGGTTGAGCGTGTTCCAGGCGGCTTTCGATGATCTGGCGGATGCGCGGCCACATGTTTTCGTGGTGCACCTTCAGGAACCAATGGATGGTCTCGTCGGTCAGGCTTGCATAATACTCGGCGACCTGAGGACGGACCGACGGCCAGGGCCTGCCGGGATGGCGGCCCAAATCGTCCGTCGAGATCAGCTCCCGCCCGAGCGAACTTGCGAGAGCCCTGGCGAGTGTCGACTTCCCGACATGCGAGCTTCCTCCAATCAGGATCCCGAGGGCCGGCTGCTGCATGCGTTGGACTCCATTCCATCGATCGCGTGATCGACCGCGCCACGATCAAACACCTACGTCTGACGAGGGCAGGTCGACCTCCATTCCGTCGGTTCGCACCCTATGGCGCGGCTTCTGCGCCGTCACCGTCGAAATTTCGCCCCTTTGCAAGAATCGTCTTGACGCTCTGGAGAGGCTTCACTAGAAGAATGCGAACCGTACCGTACGGTACTGATCGAGGGCGAGGCAGCGTGCAGATGACTGTGGCGATGAGAGAGGCGAATGCCGGGGAGGGGCTGACGGAACGTCAGGGCGCCGTTCTCGAGCAGGCATTGCGACTTCTCGTCGACGGCGGCGAAAAGGCGCTGACGACGGCCGGCATCGCGCGTGCTGCCAATTGCTCCAAGGAAAGCCTCTACAAGTGGTTCGGCGATCGCGACGGGCTGATTTCGGCGATGATCGGCTTCCAGGCGAGCAAGGTGCGCACGCAGGACGTTGCCGCCCGCGCGCTCGATGCCGAGAGCCTGCAGCGGCATCTGATCGTTTTTGCCAAGGATCTGCTTGAGGTTCTCGCCGGTGACGTGTCGCTGGCGCTCAACCGTCTGGCGATCGGCCAGGCGAGCCGCGACGGCTCCAAGCTCGGCCACATGCTGCAGGAACGCGGGCGTCGGCAGATCGGCCGCCGGGCCGCAGCGCTGCTCGAAGCCGGCCGCAAGGCAGGCCTCTTGACGTTCGACGATGCCGACGAGGCCTATGGCGCGCTTTATGGGCTGATCGTCTCCGACTGGCATCTGAAGATGCTGCTCGGCGAAGAGGCCGGCGAGATGAGACAAAGTTTTGGCCGCAAGGCGGAGCAGGCGGTATCCGCCTTCCTTTCGCTTTACGGCACGAAAAGGTAACGGCCCGCAGCGCCGCGCTTCGAAAGAAGCGTAAAGGTCGCTGCGGCAAAGAAAAGTCACAGCGCCGCGCTTTGAAAGAAGCGCAAAGGTCGCTGCGACACCAGGAATTGCTGCAGGGCCCGGAGCTCCCGGGTAATGCAGCGGAAGCAACTGACAAACAACGGGAAGGACCACAACAATGCGCGTCTATTACGATCGTGATGCCGATATCAACCTGATCAAGTCGAAGAAGGTCGCCATCGTCGGCTACGGCAGCCAGGGCCGCGCCCATGCGCTGAACCTCAAGGATTCCGGCGCCAAGGAAATCCGCATCGCTCTGAAGCCGGGTTCGGCAACGGCTGCCAAGGTCGAGGCCGACGGTCTCCAGGTTCTCTCGGTAGCAGAAGCCGCCAAGTGGGCCGACCTCATCATGATGGCGACCCCGGACGAACTCCAGGCCGAAATCTACAAGGCCGAAATCGCCGGCAACATCCGTGACGGCGCTGCGATCGCTTTCGCCCACGGCCTCAACGTTCACTTCGGCCTGATCGAGCCGAAGGCCTCGCTCGACGTCGTCATGATCGCGCCGAAGGGCCCGGGCCACACGGTTCGCGGCGAATACCAGAAGGGCGGCGGCGTTCCCTGCCTCGTTGCCGTTCACCAGGACGCTTCGGGCAACGCCCTTGACCTCGCTCTCTCCTACGCCTGCGGCGTCGGCGGCGGCCGTTCGGGCATCATCGAGACCAACTTCAAGGAAGAGTGCGAAACCGACCTCTTCGGCGAACAGGTCGTTCTGTGCGGCGGTCTCGTCGAGCTCATCCGCGCCGGTTTCGAAACGCTGGTCGAAGGCGGCTACGCCCCGGAAATGGCCTATTTCGAGTGCCTGCACGAAGTGAAGCTGATCGTCGACCTGATCTATGAAGGCGGCATCGCCAACATGAACTACTCGATCTCGAACACGGCCGAGTGGGGCGAATACGTCACGGGTCCGCGCATCATCACCGAAGAAACCAAGGCCGAGATGAAGCGCGTCCTCAAGGACATCCAGACCGGCAAGTTCACCTCCGAGTGGATGCAGGAATACAAGTCGGGTGCGGCTCGCTTCAAGGGCATCCGCCGCGTCAACGACAGCCACCAGATCGAAGAAGTCGGCGCCAAGCTCCGCGGCATGATGCCCTGGATCGGCAAGAACAAGCTGGTCGACAAGGCGAAGAACTAAGCCTTATCGAACGGTTGAATGAGAAAGCCGGGGCGCATGCTCCGGCTTTTTTCGTTTGGCATACATCTCCCGGATAGCTTCACGCTTTTCCTGGAATTGGGTCAGACTAATCCCAGAGAAGCCGAAAGACGCCCAGAAAGACCCTTCCGAACAGCTCAAGACAGATTTCGGGGAACAGGGCGGCAAAGGCCGCGCCAGCGGTGAAACCAACCACCGTCCAAGCCGTAACCCTGCCAGCCGTAAAGGGTGCCGAAAGTGGTCGCCGTGCCGACGATCGTCATCCACCAGAGAACCCGGAGGGTGGTCGTCGCATGGCGAATGAACGTATCAAGCATCTGCCTTCCCTGCCGCGAGCCGGAACACGCTTTGGTTTCGTACCGGACATAAGTTCGCGCAGAGGTGATTTCCAGATCAACCTGATATCAATGGCCGGGAGGCCGGGCGCTTGGTTCAAAACTCCTGCCAGGCCTGCAGCCTTTCGACCGTCGTCGTCGCACCGCCGCAGACGATCATCAGGATGCGCTCGAAGCGCGCCAGCCGGTCGGCGTGGGCGTAGGCGACGGCGAGGGCGGCGCCGCAGGCGGGCTCGACCAGCACGCGGTGGTCGTCGAGGAAGCGGATGCAGGCTTGCGCGGCGTCCGTGTCGCTGACGACGACGCTCTCGACCGGGCGCGTCTGGCTCAGCTCGAAGGCGCGCTCGCTGACCTTGCGGGCGGCGAGCGACGTTGCGATGCCGCTGACGGAGGGGAGTTCCGTCAGCGTGCCCGCGTCCATCGAGGCGGCCAGCGAAGCGGTGCCTTCGGTCTCGACGGCAAGGATCGGCACGTGGTCAAGCCCGTTGCGCGCGAGCCCCTCGGCAACGCCTGCAAACAGTCCGCCGCCGCCGACCGACAGCACCACGGCATCGAAGGCGAGGCCGGATCGCGCGACCTCGTCGATCATCGTCGCGTGACCGGTCCACAGCAGCGGGTCGTCGAAGGGATGGATGAAGGCGGTGTCGGCATCGAGGGAGGCGAGGGCGGCGGCATTCGCCTCATCCCAGGCGGCGCCGTGCACGATGACGTCGGCGCCCTGCTGGCGGATCAGGCCCTTCGCGCGCTCGGTCGTCGTTTCGGGAACGAAGACGGATACAGGGATCGAAAGCATGCGCCCGGCATAGGCGACCGCCATGCCGGCATTGCCGCCGGAGGAGGAGACGAAGCGCCGCTTGCCGGCGCGCGCGTGGTGCTCGCAGGCAGCGCCGACGCCGCGGATCTTGAACGAACCCGGTGGCTGCAGCGCGTCCATCTTCAGAAAGATTGAGCGGCCCGAGGCAAGCCCCAGCGGCAGGGATTCGATCAGCGGAGTTTCGAGGTGAAGTGGCATGAGATGTTCCGTTGCGGGCGCGATGCCGATGGGTGCCCCGGTGTGACGGAGCTCAGGGAGAATCGTGAGGCAATTTGCCCCCGATCGCCACGTCGGCGCAATATGGGGAAGCACTCCGCCGCGGATGGCTGCGTGTCATCTCACGGAACATCATGGATTTGCGGCGGCCGTCACCACAAGAGGCCGCTCAGCGTCACGAACGCGACGAAGAGCAGGGACAGGACGAGCGACGCCTTGATTGCCGCCAGGGTATAGTCGTATCGGCGAAGTCTGTGTGTCAGCGTGTGGAACATGGGTTCGTCCAATCGTGAGTAAGCGGTGGCTCGTCGCCGTTCGTTCGAGCGAAATGCCGTGCCCGCAATTCGGCAGTGACGACAATGGCTACCCAGCCCGCGAAATTGGCCAGACGGCGGCTCGCCTTGGCGCGAACGCGCGCATGCGCTGCTGTCGATAAAGGAGGATATGGCGGCTCGAGAGCCCCTCACACCGCGATAAGCCAAGTCGGCCCGTGTCGATCGTCAAACCATGCGCCTCAAAAGTGTCCGGCACAAGGAAGATCCCCTTGGCGGCACCCTTTTGCGTTCCAGCACACAAGCCTCATCCCGATTTGGGGCCTTTGCAAGCAAACGAGGCAAGGTCCCGGGGCGGCACGGCCTCCGGCCAGGGGAGGCGTCGGGCGCCGGTGTAGCGGGTAACGGCGCTGCGCCTCTGCGGCGCGCCGCCATCGTTCTCCCACTGTTCGAGATTTGCGGTTTCAATCTGACGCGGAGTGCGCTGCCCGCTCCGGCCCTGAAGCTCGCAAAGCAGGGCATCGGCGGTGATAACGCCCGCCTGGAACCTGCCGATCAGAAAGACGGCGGCAAGACGGAGGCTTTCCTGGTCATCAAGGTCGACATGTTGGTGAAAGCCCGCGCGCCGCAGCACGCCGTCGAGCATGGCAAGGTCCGAGGGAATCAGTGGATGCTGCTCTGCGGATGACATAGGCCCCTCCTGTTGATGGGAACTGTCGTTTGCGTGGCGCATGCGTGCGAGCGCGCAAGGCGCTCTTCCAGGAATTCTACCCCCGGAGCGTCTTTCCGTCTCGGGTGGACCGTGCTGGGGTGACCTCAGGGTGACGCCCGTTGCCGGCGGCCAGGAGGGTGTGGTTTCTGTGTCAGTCAGGACCGGCGCGATTTCCGGGTCGGCTTGCTTGCGGACACCTCCGCGGCCGGTTCGGCGGCGGCGCGCTCAAGGCGTTGCGCCTTGAGCTTTTCGGTCTTCTTGTCGCGGGCGATCTTTTCAGCCGCAACGATGGCTCTCGCCGTATGATCGGTTGCGGCCGCCTTGTCGCTCGCGGAGGTCTTGGCCGGCTTGAATGCTGCGTTAGCGTTGGGCGTCATGACCTGTCTCCTGAAACGGGCGGGTGCTGCCGACCCAGAGGGGTCAGCGCGTGCGCGCCGCCTTCTTGGGGCTGGGCAGCAGGCCTTCGCGCTGCAGCTTCTTGCGCGCCAGCTTGCGCTGGCGTCGGACGGCTTCCGCCTTTTCCCGCACGCGCTTTTCCGACGGCTTTTCATAGCTGCTGCGGGCCTTGAACTCGCGGAAAAGCCCTTCGCGCTGCATCTTCTTCTTCAGAATGCGCAAAGCCTGGTCGATGTTGTTGTCTCTAACGAGTACCTGCAAAACATGTTCTCCTGTTGTCGATTGCAGCGCGGGCGAGGCGCATGCGCCTATCTGCCGCGCTTGGCGCTCAGTTTCTTGAGCCAGGGGCCGGTAGCTTCCGCCTGAGCGGGGTCCGGTGTGGCGGTCTCGGCGTGTTCGATGTCGGTCGCAAGGACCGAGCGTTCAAATGTCTCACCGTCGACCCGTACGCGAAAGCGGGGCTCGCCGCGATCTTCCGTGGGCAAAAGGCCGACGATGACGCCGAAGGGGCTGATCAAGGCCGACTGTGTGGCGGATGCCCTCAGTTTGACCCTGTCGCCGATCTCGCAGGCCGTGCGGCTCATGACGAGCTCCATATCGGAAGTGAAGGGGCCAAAGATGCAAAAAGGCCGGGTTGTTCCCCGACCTCTTCCCGTCATTCAAGCCTTTCCTGCCAGTACATCCGTGGTCAGAGAAGGGCGAATGACAAATTATTCGGCGCGCAGATTGTCGGCCGAGCTCTTGCCCGACTTGCGGTCGGCGACGACGTCGAAGGTCACCTTCTGACCGTCGGCGAGCGAGCGCAGACCAGCGCGTTCTACTGCGGAGATATGGACAAACACGTCGGTGCTGCCGTCATCCGGTTGAATAAAGCCGAAGCCCTTGGTGCTGTTGAACCACTTTACAGTGCCCGAAGCCATGACGATTTCCTTTCAATCGTGGAGTTTGCCAGAAAATATTTCTCTGGCGGTGATCGATATTTGAGAGGAGATCTGGCCGCGCATAAGCGCTGTGTCAAAGGTCACAAGCAATATTCGATGAGTTGATATATAGACGATACTTTTTGAAACTCAATGAAAATATTAAATTATCTATTTTCCCGTCCTTGTATAAGCCTTGTCAAAGGCCTGAAAATGCGGGTTTTCGTGCCGCTATTTTTCTTTCTATTGAACGCTCGGTCCCTGCCGATGGAGACTGAATATGGCGCATGGGTCAGCCGACAGCGCGACCGCTTTGGAGGCGGTGCATTTGTGTGATTGCTGTCAGGAGAAGTCTGGCTTGGCCTTCCGCATCGCGGCCGACAGCGCCGGGCGTCTTGTCAGACGGGCGAAGGTCGCTGCAGAACTCTGAAATCCTGCATGCTTTTGTCCTTTAATCGGCTACGGGGTAAAGGAAACACGCCGGACAGCGGTGGCAGGGGAGGTCAGGCGGCGGTACGCGTATCTGTCGCGCACCGCCCCCGCTTTTCAGGTGAAGGTCTGCGGCGAGACCTGCAGTGCGGCGGCGATGCGCTGCAGCTTGGCGGGATCGGTATCGGCGCCGAGCTCGATCTTGGATATTTCAATTTCCGTCAGGCCTGTCGTGACCGACAGATCGTCAACCGAATAACCGGCGGTTTCACGCGAACGCTTGATGGCGGCTCCGATTTTGACGCGGGACAGAGATGCGCCTGGAGCCTTGGTTAGGTCTTTCTTAAAGGACATGAAGTGTCTCCTTCGTTGGTCCACCGGCAAAGAACGCTGCCGGTTGAAGGGGGCCCAAAACTGAAATGCGACTCAAGGCAGATGAGTGCGAACCTAGGGCGTCGCTAATATAAGCGAGAAGTCCGCAGGCGCAAGTTTGCGCCCGAATCTTTGTAAAAATCATATTTATATCAATATCTTACCCTGTGATTATTGGGTGCTGGACGGTCCTTTTCCAGGCGATCCGGGGTACCGCGGCTGCTCGCCAATCGCCGTCCCAAGGACTGCGAAAACGGCGCCGAAACTCACGCCAGGCGCGCCTCGATCAGGAACGGTCCGCGCCGCGACAGCGCTGCGGAAAAGAGCGCGGCGAAGGCCTCGCAGGAAGTGGCAACGGCAGCTTCGACGCCAAGGCCGCGGGCAAGCGACACCCAGTCGAGCGCGGGGTTGTCGAGGTTCAGCATCTGCCGCGCATTGGTGCCGATCTCCCCGACGCCGACATTGCGCATCTCGGCATGCAGGATGGCATAGGTGCGGTTGGAGAAGATGACGGTGACGATGTCGAGGTTTTCGCGCGCCTGGGTCCACAAGCCTTGAATGTTGTACATTGCGCTGCCGTCGGCCTGCAGGCAGATCACTTTCCGATCGGGGCAGGCGATGGCCGCGCCGGTCGCAAGCGGGATACCGTCGCCGATCGCGCCGCCGGTTTGCATGATGAGGTCGTGCGGTGCGGAGAAGGCGGACAGGGCAAAGAAGCGCCGCGCCGAGGTGACCCCTTCGTCGCAGACGATTGCGTCCTCCGGCACCTTGTGCGCGACGATGACGGCGATCGCGTCTTCGGTGAGCGGGCCCGAGGGCTCGCCGGTGTCGGTGGGGGTGCCTGCCGTTGGCAGCGGCCCGGTCGGGCTGACGCCGAGTTCGTCACCAAGCGCCTCCAGTGTCGCCTTCAGGTCTTCGCCATGGCGGGCAAGGGTTGCGACCGTGCAGCCCTCCGGCACCAGCCGGCCCGGCATGCCGGGATAGGCGAAGAAGGCGACCGGCTCGGGCGCGCCGACAAGGATGAGAACGCGGACGTCCTTGAGCGTGGCGAGCGCCATGTCGATCGGGTAGGGGATGCGCGCCGGCGCGACCCGTCCGCGGCCGCGCTGGGTGTGGGCGACCAGAACCTCGTTGAAAAGCTGGATGCCGCACGCAGCCGCGATCCGCCCGGCAACGGCAAGGCCATCGGCCTGCGCCGCAGCGCCGCTGACGACCATGGCGACCCCTTGAGGATTCGAACGTATCAGGCGGGCCACTTCGCGCACCGTCTCGGCGCTGGCCGGCCGCGGCGCTTCGATGGGCGCCTTTTGTGGCGCGGTGGCAAGGGCAAGCGTTCCCCAGGCGGCGTCGGCGGGCAGGATCATGGTGGCGACACCCGGCGGCGTCAGCGCGGCCTGAACGGCGGCGGCAACGGTGGGGCCGACGTCAGCCGGATCCTTCACGCGCCGGACCCAGTTCGACATCGGCGCGGCCAAGCTCTCGATGTCGGTCGTCAGCGGTGCGTCGAGCGGGAGGTGATGGGAGGCGTGGTCGCCAACGATGTTGACGACAGCCGCCCGGGCGCGGCGGGCGTTGTGCAGGTTGGCAAGGCCGTTGGAAAGGCCAGGGCCGGTGTGCAGAAGGGTCGCTGCCGGGCGCCCGGCCATGCGCGCATAGCCATCGGCGGCGCCGGTCACGAGGCCTTCGCTGAGGCCGAGGATGCAGCGCAGTTCCGGCTTGCGGTCGAGTGCCGCGACGAAGTGCATTTCCGAGGTGCCGGGATTGGCGAAGCAGACGTCGACGCCGTTTGCAAGCAGCGTATCGACAAGCACATCCGCGCCGGTGGTGCGAATTCCCTGGCCGCCTTCTCCCATGCGCGTATCCCTCGATGGCCCTCAAGGGCATGATAGCGGCAACTTGCGCCGGTGCAACCGGGGCATGGCGAGCCACCCGGCGCAGCACCAGTCGGCCAGCGCCAATCGGCTGGCGCTGTGCCGGCTCAACGGACGGGCATCAGGTCCGCTGCCAGGCGAGGTGGGCGCCAAGCCCGATCAGCACTGTGCCGCCGGCGCGCTGCATCAGGCGCTGCGCCCTGCCGGAGCGGCGCATCCGTGAGACGACGGCGCCGGCGAGGAACACGCAGACGATATCGGCCGAGGAGAACATCAGATTGGCGAGGGCGCCGAGCAGCAGGAACTGCACCCAGATCGGGAAGGCTGCAGACGCATCGGTGAACTGCGGCAGGAAGGCGACGAAGAAGATCGCGGTCTTCGGGTTCAGTACTTCGACAGTGATGCTCTCGAAGAAGGCGCGGCGTGCCGATTTCGCCTCGGTCAGGGGCAGGCTGCCGTCGCCCGTCGCCTTGGTACGCATCAGCGTGAAGCCGAGCCAGACGAGATAGGCGGCCCCGGCAAGCTTCACTGCCAGATACAGCGTCGGCACCGCATGAAACAGGATCGAAAGGCCGGCAGCTGCGGCAATGACGTGCACGTAACAGCCGAGATGAATGCCGAGCGAGGCCATCATTCCGGCAGAGCGGCCGCGCGCCACGGTTTGCGCGGCAGCGTAGAGCATGGCCGGGCCCGGGATATAGGCGAAGATCGCCGTGGTGACGAAGAAGGTAAGGAGAATGTCGAGCGATTGCATGCGGTTATACCTCGTCTGCTGCTGCGTGGCCTCTTGCGGGAGTCGTTGTAAGGGCTTGCGCGGGAAAGTTGAAGGAAAATCACAAGTGCTCGGGCCGGCGGGTCAGCCGCCGGCGGTCCGTTCGTCCGTGGTCAGACCGGTATTTCCTCAGCGACAAGGCGATCCTCGCGGCGGGCGCTGGCGGCAAGTCCTGCCGCGACGCCGGTGCGGTCCTCGGCACTGCGGTTCTGGCTCATCTTGCGCTTGCCGTCGAGACGCTCGATCGGCAGCCTGAGGCCGATGATGCCGCGAAGCTGCGCCTTGACGAAGGCGGCGGGCGCGTCGCTGACCTGCCAGGGCTCGGCTCGTCCGGCCTCATGCCGGTTGGTCAGCCGCGTGACGATGTCGAGCAGCCGGTCCTCGTCGGTGAAGAATTCGGCCGCGCCATAGGCGTGCACGGCGACATAGTTCCAGGTCGGCACGACCTTGCCGTGTTCGCGCTTGGAGGCATACCAGGAGGGGGTGACATAGGCGTCCGGCCCCATGAAGGTCGCCATAGCCGCGCCGATGACCGGTGTCGTTCCTTGCGGGTTGGCGCGGGCGACGTGGCCGTAGAGCGTGCCGTTCGGCCCCTCGTTGCGATCAAGCAGCAGCGGCAGCGGGGTCGCAAGCAGACCATCGGCCGTGGCGGTGACGAGGGTCGAAAGCGAAGCCGCCTCGATGATGTCGTGCAACACGCTCAGCGTTTCTTCCTTGAAGGCAGGCGGTGTGTACATGATCTCGCTCCTTGTGCTCGCCCCGTCATAGAGGCAAACTGGACGGCCAAGAATATCCAGTTTCCGTATAAATGCGTGGGCCAGTTTGTAACGATGAAAGAAGAGGCGACGGTCGGGACCGCCCGGCGGATCTATGAGGCGCTGAAGGCACAGGTCCTTGACGGCACCTATGGCGCCGAGGCGCTGCTGCCGTCGACGCGGACGCTCGCCGCCGAGCTTGGCGTTTCGCGCACGACGGTGACGGCCGCCTATGAGCAGCTTCTGTCCGAGGGGTATCTGGAAAGCCGGCAGGGCGCGCGCTCGCGGGTCGCGTTGCTTGCGGCCCGGCAGGGTCCCGGCTCGGTGGCCGCGCCCGGGCGCCCAGCGAGCCAGAAGCATCGGGACAAGGGTGCGGCGGCGGTTCGCCTGTCACGCCTGGGGGCTGCCCTTTGCGACGGGCCGATCTGGACGCCGACGGTTTCTGCTCGACTGATTGCCGACTTTCGTTACGGCGACCTGTCGGCCGCGGATTTTCCGGAGGAGGCGTGGCGGCAGTCGGTCGCGGCGCTCCGCCGGCGAAGGCCGCGGCTTGCCTATGATCACCCCGCCGGTTCGTCTGCCCTGCGCATGGCCCTGCAGGCCTATCTCTGGCGGGCGCGGGGGCTCAGTTGCGATCCAGATCAGATCGTCGTCGTCAACGGCTCGCAGCAGGGGCTGGACCTTGCGGCGCGCGTGCTCGTCGATGCTGGCGACCGGGTGGCGATGGAGGATCCGGGCTATGTGATGGCGCGCCGGGTCTTTGCCGCCGCCGGCGCCGCGGTGGTTCCCCTCGCGGTCGACGCGGAAGGGCTGAGGACCGACATCCTCGAACAATTGGAGGATGCCAGGCTCGCCTATGTCACGCCCTCGCATCAGTTCCCGCTCGGCAGCGTGCTTTCGGCCCGGCGGCGGCAGGAGCTTCTGGCCTGGTCCAGGCGAACCGGGGCCTATGTGCTCGAAGATGATTACGACGGCGAATATCGATACGACATCCGGCCGATCCCGCCGCTCCAGACCATGGGACAGGCGGAAAACGTGCTTTATCTCGGCACGATTTCCAAGAGCCTGTCGCCGATGCTCCGGCTCGGCTATCTCGTCGTGCCGCCGCCGCTTGTCCCGGCCTTTGCCGCCGCCAAACAACTGATCGACCGCCATTCGCCAAGCCTCGAGCAGGAAGCACTGGCGGCGATGATGGCAAGCGGCGCCTATGAGCGCCACATCCGCCGCAGCCGGCGCAACAATGGCCGTCGGCGGGAGGCCCTGCTGACGGCGCTCAAGGCGGAGCTCGGCGACGCGGTGACCATATCCGGCGCCGATGCCGGCCTGCATGTGGTCGTCTGGTTCGAGCAGTTGGAAAAGGCGCAGGAAGACGCGCTGATCGCGCGAGCGCGGGCGGCTGGCGTCGGCCTCTATCCGGTTTCGCCCCTCTATGCGGCAGGTGATGCCGGCCACCGGCCGGACCGGGCCGGCATCGTCATGGGCTATGCGAGCCTCGAGGCGGCCGAGATCGGCAAGGGCGTGGCAGCACTTGCGCAGCTGTTGCGGTCCTGGGGCGACGAGAAGGCGGAGGCGAAGCCGTCATAGGTCGGGAGCGGGCGGAGCGGCGCCCGTGCGCGGCTGGGCATCCCGGCGGCGCGTTACGGTTAGCCGCTTGCGCCCGGCCAACGTCCCTTCATAGTGGCGGCCATTCCGCGTTTGCCCAGGCGACCTCCATGAGATCTCTTCGCATCCATCCCCACCTGCACGACGTTTTCGGTGAAGAGCAACCACTCGCCTATCTCGCCGCCATACTCCTGTTCGGAGCCGGCGTTGCCGTCGTCTTTGCGCTGTCTGCGGGGTCGATGCTTGCCGATCTTGCCTGGTGGCGGGCGGCGCTGGCGCTTGTTCTCGTGCTCGACATCGCCGCCGGCTGCGTCGCCAATTTCACGCCGTCGACCAATGATTTCTACGCAGCCCGGCCGCGCAACCGCTGGATATTCATCGCCATCCATTTCCACATCGTCCTCGTCGCGCTGCTTCTTGGCAACGGGATCGCGGCCGCGGTTGTCGTCTGGGCCTATACGATCGCAGCGGCCGCGCTCGTCAACCGGCTGGCGGGGCGGGAGGCGCAGACCTTCGTCAGCGGGCTGCTCACTGCGATTGGCCTTGCCGGCCTGCCGCTTCTGCCCGGTCTGACGCCGGCGATGATGGCGGTCTCAGGCCTCTTCATGCTCAAGGTGCTCTTCAGCTTCGCCGTCGACCATTACCGCACGGTCCCGCCCCAAGATGGGCAGGTGTCCAAAAATGGGGGACACGGCTGACGTCCTTGCCTTGCATGGCGGTCTTTACTAGCCTCCGGAAAGCAGGCTCAGGGGAGAGACTCGATGGCAGTTTCAGCGGCGGACGAGGCATTGCGCATTCCGACATTCGACGACGTGCAGATGGCCCGAAACCGGATCGCCGGGATCGCGCACCGAACGCCGGTCCTGACCTCGCGCACGGCCGATGCCGCCACCGGCGCCCGGCTGTTCTTCAAGGCGGAAAACTTCCAGCGCGGCGGCGCCTTCAAGTTCCGCGGCGCCTATAACGCCATCGCCGCGCTCAGGGAGAAGGGATCGAGGCAGGGCGTGGTCGCCTTTTCCTCCGGCAATCATGCCCAGGCGATCGCCTATGCCGCGCGCCTGCAGGGCGTCGCAGCGACGATCGTCATGCCCGCCGATGCGCCCGACATGAAGGTGGCGGCAACGCGCGGCTATGGCGCCGACGTCGTGTTCTACGACCGCTACAAGGAAGACCGCTCGGCCATCAGCGCCCGGTTGGCGGCCGAGCGCGGCGCCGTGCTGATCCCTCCCTTCGACCATGCGGACGTGATCGCGGGCCAGGGGACGGCAATTCTTGAGCTGATCGAGGAGGTGGGTGAGCTCGACCTGATCGTCACGCCGCTCGGCGGGGGCGGGCTGCTTGGCGGCACCGCGCTCGCCGCCAGGGAGCGCTCGCCCGGCGCGACCATCGTCGGCGTCGAGCCCGAGGCCGGCAATGACGGCCAGCAGTCGCTGCGCCAGGGCCGGATCGTCGAAATCGCCATCCCGAAGTCGATCGCCGACGGCGCGCTCACCCCCAGCATCGGCGCCCACAATTTTCCGATCATCCAGCGCGCGGTCGCCGACATCGTCACGGTGAGCGACGCACAGCTGGTCGAAACCATGCGTTTCTTCGGCGAGCGCATGAAGATCGTGGTCGAGCCGACCGGCTGCCTTGCGGCGGCCGCCGTGCTCGAGGGGGTGCTTGCCTGCGCCGGCAAGCGCGTCGGCATCGTCCTGAGCGGCGGCAATGTCGATCTGGCGACCTACGGCGCGCTGCTGCAGGCGACGTGAACTTTACCCGGACCGCCGTCCTGGTGCCCGCCATTTCGTCGAAGCCTTGCAGACCGGGCGCATGGCTCTCGACGTTCATCGAACAGACCAGGCGGCTTGAAGAAGGGGACATCACATGACAGACGCACCTTGGCACGCCGATCCACTTACCTGGGGCACCGGTCCGCACCTCTTCGAGGTCTTTCTGGAACCGACGGATCCTTACTCGGCCAAGGCATTCGGCAAGCTCGATGCCCTTCTCGCCCGCGCCGGCGCGGACAGGATCACCATCAAGATCCGGCTGCAGTCGCAGCCCTGGCACATGTATTCCGGCGTCGTCGTTCGCTGTATTCTTGCGGCCTCGACGCTGGCGGGCGGCAAGGAGACCGCAAAGACCGTCATCGCGGCCGTCGCTGCGCATCGGGACGAGTTCGAGTTCACCCACCACGCCGGCGGGCCCAACATGGACGTGACCCCCAACACGATCATCGAGCGACTGGAAGGTTATAGCGGCGTGCAACTGAAGGCGGCCTTTGCGATCCCCGATCTCGATCGGGAGATCAAATGGCATTGCCGGTACGCCCGCCAGAACGGCATCCACGTCTCCCCGACCTTCATGATCGACGGGATCGTGCGGCCGGACGTGAGCAGCGGCGATGATGTTTCGGCCTGGGCGGCGAAGTTGCTCGCCTGACGAAGGTTGCAAGGGACGCTTCCGGCGGGCAGCGGCCGGGCCCCCGTTGCGGGCATTTTCCCGGGGCTCGACCGGGCCGTTGGCGACGCCCGTCTTTCCGGTTGCCTTAACCGGCAAAAGTGGCACACTGAGCCTCGCGCGACGGCGCCAAGCGTCTGAATGACAGGGCGGAGGCCACTGTAATATTTTGTTTTTCTAAATGGATTTCTCTCCGGCCGATTTCCGTCGGAAAACACGTGTTGGAAAAAGCCAGAGGAATACAGCGGGCTTTTTGAGCGCCTTTTCGGACGCCGCGTTGCCAAAAATCTAAGCGCTGCCACCGCTCCGGATGGGCGCGGTGCATACACAACTGGAGGGTATCGTGACGCTTGCAATCAATGACCTCGCACCGGACTTCGAGGTCGGGACGACCGACGGCACGATCCGGTTTCACGACTGGATCGGCGACTCCTGGGCGGTGCTGTTTTCGCACCCGAAGGACTTTACGCCCGTCTGCACCACCGAGCTCGGCTACATGGCGCGCATCAAGCCGGAATTCGACCGGCGCGGCGTCAAGATCATTGGCCTTTCGGTCGATCCGCTCGACCGCCATGCCGGCTGGGCCGCCGATATCGAGGAGACACAGGGCCATGCGCCGAACTTCCCGATGATCGCCGATGTCGACTACACCGTCTCGAAGCTCTACGGCATGCTGCCGGCGCCGGTTTCCGGCGATCCGACCAAGCGCACGCCCGCTGACAACCAGACGGTGCGCAACGTCTTCGTCGTCGGCCCGGACAAGAAGATCAAGCTGATCCTCATCTATCCGATGACGACAGGCCGCAACTTCGACGAGGTGCTGCGTGTCATCGACTCGCTGCAGCTGACGGCCAAGCACAAGGTGGCAACGCCGGTGAACTGGCAGCAGGGCGACGACGTGATCATCGCCGGCTCCGTCACGGATGAGGATGCCCGCAAGGTCTATCCGGAGGGCTGGCGCGCGCCGAAGCCCTATATCCGCATCGTGCCGCAGCCGAAGGGCTGAGGCGGGGCTGACATTTCGCCAGGGCGCGGAAGCGCCCGCGTTACGGGTTCGTCCTTCGTTGCTGGGGGTGAGGGTTTATCCGCATTCCGCGACGAGGGGGCTGCCCCTCATCTTGCGGTAAGGGAGCTGACCCTCACCCGCCTGCCGGCGCCTTCTCCCCGCATGCGGGGAGAAGCGACGTTGGCGTGCCTTCCGCGTTTCCTTTTCCCCGCCTCTGGGGGGGCGGCGGAGAGGCCGTTTAGCTTCCATTCCCACGACCCATGGTTGCCGGAGCGGCGAACCCCGCGCCGGAAGCCTGCTTCCTCTGCGACAGAATCCCTCCTTTATCTGAGCACGCCCGCGCCTATAGTGCCGCTGTTTGCGGCCGCCGCCGGAGCGCGCCGCACGCTGACTGGATGACCCGCCCCATGACCGCAGCAAGCCGCCCCGACCTGACAGACATTCACCGCGGCGACTGGGTGGATCGCCGGTTGCCGCGGGCGGTGCGGCCCTATACCCGTCTTGCGCGGCTCGACAGGCCGGTCGGTATCTGGCTGACGCTCTTTCCCTGTTGGGCGGCGCTTTTCCAGGCGGCGCATGGCCTTCCCGAGATCCGGGATATTCTGGTTTTCACGCTCGGCGCATTTCTGATGCGCAGTGCCGGCTCCACCATCAATGACATGGCCGACCGCAATTTCGACGGGCATGTCGAGCGCACGCGGTTTCGTCCGCTTGCAAATGGTGAGATCGGTATGTCCCGGGCCGTTGTCTTCCTGATTGCGCAACTTGCGCTCGCCGCTTCGCTCCTTGTCTTCCTGAGTCCCGCGACCCGTGTGCTTGCGGTGTGCGTCGTGCCGCTCGTGTTCCTCTACCCCTTCTGCAAGAGGTTCACCCATTGGCCGCAAGCGGTCTTGGGCGCTGCCTTCAACTGGGGCATGCTGATGGCCTGGTCGCAGGTTGCCGGACATGTTCCGGCGGGCGCTGTGCTGATGTGGGCCGGCGCCGTTGCGTGGCAGATCGGCTATGATACGGCCTACGCCTATGTCGATGTGCGAGACGACACGCGTCTCGGTCTCAAGTCGACGGCGATCCTGTTCGGCTCCCGCGGCAAGGCCTGCATCGCCCTGTTCTACGGCCTGACGCTGGCCGCCTGGTCTGTCGGCGGCTGGATGCTCGGCATGTCGAGCCTGTATGCCATCGGCATGGTGGTGATCGCGGCCCATCTCGCGTGGCAGGCCCGGCGCTTCGACCTCGATCGCCCCGAAATCAGCTATCGACTGTTTCTGACGAATATCCTGACCGGCGGGCTGCTGGCTGCCGCCGCTCTCGCCGGAAGTTTTTGAGGGACGCCGAACGTCCGGCCTGCCGCCTGGAATACGGCCGACAGGCGGGCGACGCATTGACGCCCGGCGCGAGCGCTCCATGTCATATCCAGATGTCATATCCAGGCGTTCAGCGCAGTCAAACGGGCAGGGGCAGGCCATGCAAAGGTTCTTCGTCAGCGTCGCCAAGGAATTCGAGGCCGATAGCGCCGAGGAGGCGGCCCTTTTGATGTACCAGTATCTGACCCGCGAGCCGGCGCCGCTTTCCTACGCCGTCACCGACGAGGCGAAGAACATCACCAGGCTGACGCTCGAGCGCGACAAGGCGGACGAATTCGCGAGCGTCGACCACACGGCAGATCCGGGCAACTGGTAACGTCCGCTGGCAGCGATGCCTGTGGGTGGAAGCCATCAAAGCGACAAGTTCGGTTGCAATTCTCCGGCGTTCGCGTCAAGACTGCGCCGGTTGGGCGCGGGTATCGCCGCGCTTCGGGAGGAAACCTGCTTGTTCATTGCACATCTGCCGGCCGGGTATCTGCTGTGCCGCCCGTTTGCGCGCCGCAACCCGTCGCAGGCCCGCGCCATCTTCGGTGTCGGGCTTGTCTGTTCCGTCCTGCCGGATTTCGATCTCGCCTATTTCTACCTGATCGACCAGCGCCGCACGCCGCATCACGACTACTGGGTGCACACGCCGATCTTCTGGCTGGTGCTGGCGGCGACGGTTGCGCTTGTTCTCATCGCCACCGGGCGGCGCAAACAGCTCGTCCTTGTCGGTGTCGGGCTTTCGAGCGTGCTCCTGCATCTGGTGATGGATTCTGTCGCGGCTGATATCCGCTGGTTCTTTCCCTTTGTGGATCTCAGGGTGAACCTTGTGCATGTGCAGGCGGTCTACAAACCCTGGTACCTGAACTTCCTCTTGCACTGGACCTTTGCGCTGGAAGTTTTGATCTGGCTGCTGGCCGGCCATTTCGCTTTGCACGATTTGAGAGCGCGGCGCACGATCGGGACCGAGGCCGCATGAGAGCAAAAGCAGGGCAATTCTAGGGGGCGCGAAAAGAATCGCTTAAGAAATTTATCATACGAATAGCTACAATTCGCATGTATCCCTTTTCGATTTGTTAGCTATAGGTCCCGCCCTCATGACTGGCCTGCCGTTTCTTTTTTCGTCCGATGCCAAAGCCATGCTCGATGCGATCAACCGGTCGCAGGCGATCATCGAATTCGATCTTTCCGGCACGATCCTGACCGCCAACGAGAATTTCTGCCGCGCGATGGGTTACGATCTCCACGAGATTGTCGGCCGGCATCACCGCATGTTCGTGCAGCCGGAGGAGGCGGCGTCCGCTGCCTATGCCGACTTTTGGGCACGCCTTGCCCGCGGCGAATATGACAGCCAGCAGTACCGGCGCATCGGTAAGGGCGGGCGGGAGATCTGGATCGAGGCCTCCTATAATCCGGTGTTTCGCGGCCGCAAGCCCTACAAGGTGGTGAAGTTCGCGACGGACATCACCGCGTCGAAGGCAAAGAGCACCGACGATCAGGGCAAGATCGACGCCCTGTCGCGGGCCCAGGCGATCATCGAATTCAAGCCTTCGGGCGAGATCATCACCGCCAACGAAAACTTCCTTTCGGCCATGGGCTACGCGCTTCCCGAGATCGTCGGCCGGCACCATTCCATGTTCTGCGAGCCGGACGATGTCCATTCGCCCGCCTATGCCGACTTCTGGCGCGATCTTGCGGCCGGGCGCTTCGTCACCGACCAGTTCAAGCGTATCGGCAAGGGTGGCAAGACGGTCTTCATCCAGGCGTCCTACAATCCGATCCTCGACGATGCCGGTCGCGTGTCGAAGGTGGTGAAATTCGCCGTCGACGTTTCCGACCGCGTGCTTGCGGTCCAGGAGATCGGCGCCGGGCTCGGCCGCCTAGCCGAGTGCAACATCCGCATGACGCTGGACGAGCCCTTCGTCGGTGAGCTCGAAATCCTTCGGCGCGACTTCAACACCTCGATCGGCATGTTCCAGGAAACGCTGTCGGCCGTGCTCAGCCAGACCCGCGACCTCAACAGCAACAGCCACGAGATGAAGGATGCCGCCGAGCATCTTGCCGACCGCACGCGCCAGCAGGCGGCAGCCCTGGAGCAGACCTCGGCGGCGCTGGAACAGGCGACGGCGACGGTGCGCACCTCGACCGAGAATACCCAGCAGACCCGCGCACTGGTGCAGAATGCGCGGCAATCGGCGCACAGCTCTTCCGGCGTCGTGCGCGATGCGGTGACGGCGATGCAACGCATCAAGGCGGCCTCCGAGGAGATCAGCCAGATCATCGGCGTGATCGACGAGATCGCTTTCCAGACCAACCTTTTGGCGCTCAACGCCGGGGTCGAGGCGGCGCGCGCCGGCGATGCCGGCAAGGGCTTTGCGGTCGTTGCCTCGGAGGTGCGAGAGCTCGCCCAGCGCTCGGCCAAGGCCGCCAAGGAGATCAAGGCGCTGATCCAGAATTCGGTCGCCGAAGTCGCCGAAGGCGTGCGCCTCGTCGGCGATACCGGCAGCGCGCTGAAGGAAATCGAGGACTTCGTCGCGGCGATCGACACGCGGATCGCGGCGATCGCGACGGCTGCGACCGAGCAGACGGCGGGCCTCGGCGAAATCAACGCTGCGGTCAACGACATCGACGTCATGACGCAGAAGAATGCGGGCATGGTGGAGCGCACCGCCGACGTCAGCGTCCGGCTGGCCGAAGGCGCGCAGCGGCTGACGGAACTGGTCAACCGCTTCCAGCTCAACCGCCGTGCCGAGCGGCGCGAGGCGGGCACGGCAGCGGCAACGGGCGGCATGGGTGACCGTCGCCGCGCGGCCGACGCGCGGGCCGCCTGAGGGAACAAAGCGGGACGTGCGGGGCGATCATGCCCTGCCGTTCGCGGGCGGGCGGGCCGGGGGTGCGGCCCGCCTCATCCCCTCCAAGGCAACCTTCGTGCGTTGGAGAGCCTTACCGCAGCAACGAAATTGTGACCGCACCGTCTCCGAGGTCTCCCGTGGCATTGGCGCGTGATAGACGATCGGCAGACGTGTTCGTGCAACGTGTGGTATCGCTGATACGTTGACGAAGCCCACGGTTCTATGCATCCTGCCGGCCAACGAACGAAGATGCCGGATACGGCACGGGAAGAGCAGGGCCAAAGGCCCAAGGCATTGATAAGCTTCGCATTCGCAAACGGCGCCCGTGCGTCTCGCCAGGTCGCCATGGCATTCTGAAGAGCTGCAGGGGCTCGCGATCAAGGGAAACCTGCAGAGTTGCGACGCGTTTCAGCGTCGCTTGAGCACGACATACGCATTCACGACGTCATTCGCATCGATTGCTCGAGGCCGGAGGGGATTGTGAAGGAAAAGTCGAGGTTACTGCCAGCGGTGCTGGCTGCCATGCTGGCCGCATCCGTGGCGCTGCCTGCCACTGCCGCCGATCTGGTGATCGCCATGCCGAACTGGCCGTCGGGCCAGGCGACGGCCAATATCCTGAAAGTGGGCATCGCCAAGAAATTCGGGCTCGATGCCGAGGTCAAGGAACTCGGCACGCTCAATGCCTTCGTCGGTTTCGAGGCGGGCACGGTCGACATTCAGCCTGAGGTCTGGCGACCGAACTTCGAAGACGTCGTGCGCAAATACGTGACCGAAAAGGGGGTCGGCCAGCTGACCGAACGCAGCGTGCCGGCCTGGCAGGGGCTTTGCGCCACGCCGGAAGCGGCCAGGACGATCAAGTCGGCCGCCGATCTCAGCGA
Source organism: Ensifer sp. ENS02 (assembly GCF_014851885.1). Lineage (NCBI taxonomy): Bacteria > Pseudomonadati > Pseudomonadota > Alphaproteobacteria > Hyphomicrobiales > Rhizobiaceae > Ensifer > Ensifer sp. ENS02. The sequence goes on from NZ_JACVAO010000001.1 coordinate 348,278, forward strand.
CCCTGAAAAGACCAAGGTCCTCGACACCGACGGCGACGGCAAGGGCGAGATGTGGATCGGCGCCGCCACCTGGCTTTCGACCGGCATCGAGCGGGCGCGGGCGGCCGGCTACGGCTACGACAAGACGCTGACGCTGTTCGAGGCGGAAGAGGAGGTGGCGATGGCTGCCGTCGATGCGGCCGTCGCGACCGAGAGGCCGATGGTGTTCTACTGCTACGCGCCGCATCACGTGTTCGAGCTGCACCCGATCGCACGGCTCGAAGAGCCGCCGCACGATGCCGCCAAGTGGAAGATCTTGCCGCCGAGCGACCCGCTCTGGGTGTCGAAATCCAGTGCCTCGACCGCCTGGCAAGCGGCACATTTCCAGATTGCCTATGCCACTGCCTTCGGCAAGAAACACCCCGATGTCGCGAAGTTCCTGGAGAAGGTGGATTTCTCGCCGGAGGAAGTGACGAAGATGAGCTACGCGCTGGAGGTCGAGCGGCAGGCGCCGGCCGATTACGCGAAGAAATGGGCCGAGGACAATGCGGCGCGCATCGACGGGTGGGCCAAGCCATGAGCGGACGTTCTGACGACAATCGCCTTGCCGGCACGGAACGGCCCCTGTGGACGCGGCGCAGGCTCGGTGTCGCGGTGCTTGCCGCCGCCCTTACGCTCGGGCCGCTCGCCGCCTGGGCGCAGACCCAGATCTACGACGCCCGCACCAAGAAATGGGTGAACTACGACAAGAAGAAAGCGCGGCAGTATTTCGCCCGCAACAATCAGCTGCCAGAGGCGTTCCGCCGCCAGGTGGTGACCTTCCGAACGGCGGAACAGCCGGGCACGATCATCATCGACGGCAACCAGCACTTCCTCTACCTGGTGCAACCCGGCGGCCAGGCGATCCGCTACGGCATCGGCGTCGGGCGGGAGGGCTTCGGCTGGGCCGGCATCGTGCGCGTCGGGCGCACGGCCGAATGGCCGACCTGGACGCCGCCGGCCGAGATGGTGGCGCGCGACCCGAATGCGGCGAAATGGGCGGCCGGCATGCCCGGCGGGCCGGACAATCCGCTCGGCGCCCGCGCGCTCTATCTCTACGAGGGCGACCAGGACACGATCTACCGCATCCACGGCACGGTGGAGCCCTGGACGATCGGGCTCGACGTTTCCTCCGGCTGCATCCGCATGAACAATGACGACGTCATCGACCTGCATTCGCGCATCGAGATCGGCGCCAAGGTGATCGTGCTGATGCAGGGGGCAGCGCTCTACAAGGGTGTTTGAGGCAGCAGGGATGAGGCGGGCGGCCCGCGAGGGCGGCGCGTCGGCGCAGGCACCTTGCTGGCGCCAGGAAAGAACCGATCGGCCGCCGGGGACACGGGTGGTCGATCGCGCGAAGAAACAGGGACAGAAGATGCGAAGGGGAGGATACGTGGTGAGCGAGGGGATATTGCGTATGAAAGGCCTTGTTCTGGCGCTGGCGGCCACGGCCGCGATCAGCGGTTGCCAGTCCGCGCCCAAGCCCGAGGATATGGCGCGCACCAGCCTGCAGACGGCGCCGGCTGATCTGCAGCTTCTGTGTGCCCATGCGGCCGCCGGTGCTGCCCAGGTCGACAGCGCCAAGGTCTTGCCGACCAGTTCGCGGGCGCTCGATGCCGCCTCCTACAGCGTCGACCTCGACGCCGCTGGCCGCAAGTTCACCTGCATCGTCGACACCGCCGGCAGCGTGAAGTCGGTCACGCCGGTCTAGCAGACAACCCGGCCGCGGCCATGCTGCCGGCCGTCAATCACCAATATTGAACAGCGTCGAAGGATCGGCAACGACGGGCGCTGCGTAGAAGGTCAGGCGCGCCGCGTCCATCAGCAGCAGCGGCTGGTCCATCTCGACCGCAAGGCTGGTGATCCAGTCCTGGAAGTCGCGCACGCGGTCGGCGTAATCGGCCGAAACATCGTGTGCCTCGGACGGGTCGGCGCCAAGATCGAAGAGTTCGACCTTTTGCGGCAGCGTCGCCTTCCAGACGAGCTTCCAGTTGTCCCGGCGCACGGCGCCGCCCATGGGGTCGACGTTGTAGACAACCTCGGTGCGCGGCGTCGGCTTGCCCTCGCTCAAAGAGGGCCAGAGGTTGATGCCGTCGAGCGGCTGGTTCTTGTCGAGCGTCGCGCCGACGATCGCTGCCAGCGTCGGATACATGTCGACCACATGGACCATGCCTGCGACCTTGCCGGGCTTGATCTTCTTCGGCCAGTTGGCAAGCGCGACCACGCGGGTGCCGCCCTCGTAGAGTGTGCCCTTGCCGTCGCGATAGGGGCCGTTGTCGGCCGGCAGCCCGCCGCTCACCTTGCTGTCGCCGGCAAAGAGCGAACTCGTCACACCGCCATTGTCGCTGTGAAAGACGATCATCGTGTTGTCGCGCATGCCGCGTTTTTCGAGCGACGCCAGCAGCTTGCCGATACCGTCGTCGAGCACGGAGATCATCGCCGCATAGGCACGGCGGTTCTTGTCGGCGATGTGCTTGTAGCGCTCGAGATAGTCATCAGGCGCCTGGAAGGGCGTGTGCGGCGCGGTGAAGGCGAGGTAGAGGAACAGCGGGCTTGAGGGGTCGTGGCTTTCGACCACCCGGGCTGCCTCGTCGCCGATCAGCGTGTTGTCGAAGCCGGTCTCCTCGAGCGGCCTGTTGCCACGGTACCAGTCCTTCACCCCATGGGAGGCGTGCTTGAAGTGGTCGATCTCGCCGACCAGCGCGCCATAGAAGGTGTCGAAGCCGCGCTGCTTGGGCCAATATTCCGGCTTGGCATGGCCGAGATGCCACTTGCCGACCAGCGCGGTTCTGTAGCCGGCATCCTTCATGACCTGGGAAAGCAGGTATTCGTCGAGCGCCAGCCCGTAGGAGCCGGGCGAGGGGATCACGCCCGTCTGCAGGCCATAGCGCAGCGGGTAGCGGCCGGTGAGGAAGGCTGCGCGCGTCGGCGTGCACATCGGCTGGGTGTAGAACTGGTCGAAGGTTACGCCGCTCGCCGCCAGCCTGTCGAGATTGGGTGTGCTGATGTCCGAGCCGCGGAAGCCGACATCGCCCCAGCCGAGATCGTCGGCGATGATGTAGACGATGTTCGGCGCCGTCGCGCCGGCTGCTTGTGCCGCATTCGGGGCAAGAGCCGCAAGGCTCGCCGGCAGGCCGGCGGCAACGGCGATCGCCGCACTGCTCATGAGAATGTCGCGCCGGGTCAGGCCGGCTTCCGGATCCGCCTCAGCCGTCTTGCCGCCGCATGCGTTTGCACGGGCGTTGTTCGCTTGCAGTTCAGACATGCGCACCCCCTGGAAATGCGACCCGACCGGACGGCGAATCTTTTATTCGATTTTTCTAATATCTGCACCTTCCGGTAGCGCCGTCAATTAACATTGTCGTGGTGGCAAAGGGGCGAAATGGCGCGTCGTTGACGGCCTATCGACGGCTGTATCGTTGAGCTGTCGCGGCACTGTCACCGATAATTTTCATGGAATTAAGCTTTGTGCAGCGCAAATAAATAATGCTGCAGTGCAAATAGTATTTGGGCGAATTGCGTTGTTTGGTCAGTATATTTTCCAGAACTTCTTCCAAGTTTGGAAAATATGTGCTCTCATAGGTTTAGTTGGAAGGAGGACATGCCATGCTCTCGTTCTTCGAGCACTTTGCACTTTTCGACGCCTTGATCGTTGCGGCGATCTGCACGCTTCTGATCCTGAGTTACTTCAGCCGCGAGGCCTGAGGGCGCGGGGAAGCAAAACGGGATCCGTGGACGACCCGGAGGGGTTCCGCGATGGCGCGCGGGCGCTTCAAGCTTGCCGTCGCTGAACCGCGACAACACGTGGCGTCATGCACTTCGATCTGCATGGCTTTACGGTCGTAGCGCTGAACCGGCTCAAGCCGTGCGCCTTGCCGAGACATGCAGCCAGCGGGTCGGTTCGCCGTCATAGCCGCTTCCATCGGCCTCGCTGATGTCAGGCTCGGGCCAGCCGGCGTCTTCGAAGCAGGCGCGCAGCCAGTCGGCTGAGGGGTAGTTGAAGTAGCGGCCGAAGCGGTCGTGGCCTTCCGTCTCGCCGGCCTTGAAACTCGCCTGCAGAAGACCGCCCGGCTTCAGCGTCCGGCGAATGCGTGTGAGCACGTCGGCAAGCTCCGTGCGCGGCACATGCAGAAGCGAGGCCTCGGCCCAGATGCCGTCGAACCGTCCTTCCCAAACGATCTCCTGAAACGTGATGACCTCGACCTTGCGGCCGATGCGCACTTCGGCTTCCCGCGCCAGTTCCGCCGAACCGTCGCAGGCGCTGACGTCGAAGCCATGGTCCAGCAGAACAAGGCTGTCATGCCCGCCGCCGCAGCCGAGATCGAGCACGGAGGCGCCGGGGGCGAGACGGGCCATGAAGGCCGCGAGACGGGTTGCCGGCGGCTTGCGTTCGCGCGCCGCATAGGTGGCGGCATTGTCGCGATAGAAGGCGAGGGTGTCGTCGTCGGGTTTTGTCATCGATGCTTTCTGGGCGTTGGCGCCGGCGTGGGAAGGGCGATTGCCTTGGGCTGCGAAATCCGTTCCGTCAGCGTTTCGCCATGGGTCGTTTTTCTCCGTTCGAAGCCCGAGAGCAGATTAGACGAAGATGGCGGCAGGCGGAGCAAAAAATATCGGCATGCTGCGGTTAAAGCGGGCTGATCGACAGGCCTAACGCTTCCGGATAAGCATGTGGCAGTTGTCCTCAGCCGGAACCTTCAATGGCCGATCTCCCCATTCTCCTGACCTTCGTTGCTGCACTCTTCGTTCTGGAGATCACGCCCGGTCCGGACATGATGCTGGTGCTCGCCCGCGGGATCGGGCAGGGGCGCCGGGTGGCGCTGCTAACGGTGGTCGGCATGATCTTCGTCGCCGGCGTCGTGCAGGTAGGCCTGCTGGTCCTCGGCGTCGCCTCGCTGCTGAAGGCCTATCCCGCCGGGCTCATGCTTCTGCAGTGGGTGGGGGCCGCCTACATGCTCTATCTCGGCGCGCGCATGGTCTGGTCGAGTTTCGGCGATGCGGCTGAAAGCAAGCGGCTGGCGGCGACCGAGGTGTCGGACTGGCGCGCGGTCCGCGAGGGAACGATCAACAGCCTGACGAACCCGAAGTCGCTGCTCTTCATGTTCGCCTTCCTGCCGCAGTTCGTGGACCCGACCGCCGGCCCCGTTTGGCTGCAGCTTGCCGTGCTCGGCATCGTGCAGAAGCTTGCCGGCATCCTTTCGCTCGGTTCGGTAGCGCTTGCTTCGGGGACGGTCGGGCAGGCGCTTTATCGTTTTCCGCGGCTGCTCGTCTGGCAGCAGCGTTTTACCGGCGCCGTCATGCTGGGGCTCGGCTTCCGGCTCCTGTTTGCAGGCAACGCCAGCGCGCCGGCGGTCAAAACGTAAGGCGGCGCTTGTCCCCGCTGGGCGGGGACAGCACTTGAAAGACGTTGATTGATGGCAGAGGGCCTAGGTCTTCTGCCGCGTCGTGTCGATTGGCCGGGTGTGGAGCCGGCAATGCCTACGGTCTTACTTGGCTGCCTGGGTCGTGCCGAGCACGTAGTCTCCGTCCCAGTGCCAGATCTGCTTGTCGTCAACCGTGACCTTCACGATCGCCTGGAAGCCAGCGAGCGTGCCGCTGCCGGCGTGGAACGCACAGGTGCCGAGCGGCGGCTTGGCCGTATCGTAGACGACGCAGTATCCGAGCGCCGAGTCGCCGTTTCCGACAGCGATGACGGCGGTGCTGCTGGAGAAGAGGGGATTGGCGACCACCGGTCCATAGTAGAGGATTTTGCTGCCAGCCGGGATCGCTTCGAGGTTCGATTCCGTAATGGTGCAGAAGCTCGGGGTGTCGCCGGTGAACTGGCTGCACTCCTTGGCGATCTTGAGGGGTTGCGTCTCCGGTGCTGCGGGTGCCGCCGACGCCGCTTGTGCCAGCGCCAGGGCGGCGCCAGCCGACAGGATAAACAGTCTGCTCATGGCCTAGTCCCTCCGGTCGAATTGAGGGGAGAAATTTTACGCTTCGCCTCCTTCTCCGGCAATTTGCCACTTTGGGTTATCAGGCGCCGGGTGCCGCTGCCGGCGCAAGGACAAGCGGACGACGGGCGTCTGTGCGATTGGGGCCAAGCGGCGCGAGCGTAGCGGTTGAGCAGATGGCTTGCTTTACCTCCTGGCGCGTGGCATTCGGCTCAAGCTGACGTAACGTCAGGTCCTGGACGTAACGTGCGCGGAGCCCCAAAAGCCCGAAAAGCGCACGGAATTAGGTCAATAATATTGACATAAATTGGTCGTCATGGTCCTGTCGCGTCACCGTCCAGAGCATCCTTCCTTCCAGGGGGATCGCCCGAAGCGGGAAGATGCTCTAAACAAAAAACCAGAGCGTGCTTTGTGCGTTCATGCGAACGCACGGCGCTCTAGAATGACGCGGGAGGAAGCGGAGAACCGCTTTCCGCTTATAATCTCTGAGGAAACACCCCATGCTGGATTGGGAACATATCTTCGCGACGCGCTCGAACCGGATGCGCGCTTCGGAAATCCGCGAACTGTTGAAGCTGCTCGATCGCCCCGACATCATCTCGTTTGCCGGCGGCATTCCCGATCCCGCGCTGTTTCCGGATGCGGAATTCAAGGACGCCTATGCGGAGATCTTTTCCGGCCCGGCCGTGAGTGCCGCCCTGCAGTATTCGGTCAGCGAAGGCTACAAGCCGCTGCGCGAATGGCTTGCCAAGCAGATGGCCGATCTCGGCATTCCCGCCGGCGCCGACAACATCTTCATCACGTCCGGTTCGCAGCAGGGCCTCGACTATCTCGGCAAGCTGTTCCTGTCGCCGAACGATACCGCACTTGTCACCTGGCCGACCTATCTCGGCGCGCTGCAGGCCTTCAACGCCTATGAGCCGACCTACGACCAGCTGAACCCCAACGGCAACCGCACGCCGGAAGCCTACCGTCAGGCGGCGGGCGAGGCGGGCGGCCGCGTCAAGTTTGCCTATCTCTCGGCCGACTTCGCCAACCCAACCGGCGAGACCGTCGACCGGGCCGGCCGCGAGCGCGTGCTGACGCTCGCCGAAGAGCTCGACATTGCCGTCATCGAAGACGCGGCCTACCAGTCGCTGCGCTATGACGGCGAGCCGGTGCCGCCGATCCTGGCGCTCGAAATCGCCAAGAAGGGCGACATCAACAACACCCGCACGATCTATTGCGGCTCGTTCTCGAAGACGCTCGCTCCCGGCCTTCGCGTCGGCTGGGTCTGCGCCTCGGAAAAGGTGATCCGCAAGCTCGTGCTCTTGAAGCAGGCAGCCGATCTGCATTCCTCGACCATCAACCAGATGGCGATCTGCACCGTTGCCGAGCGCGGCTTCGATGAGCAGGTGGCGAAGATCCACCGGGTCTACAAGCAGCGCCGCAACGCCATGCTCGCAGCGCTTGAAAAGTACATGCCCGAGGGCGTGTCCTGGACGAAGCCGGAAGGCGGGATGTTCGTCTGGGTGACGCTGCCAAAGGGCATGGACGGCGCCGCACTGCTTGCAAAATCGATCGAGACCGCCAAGGTCGCCTTCGTTCCCGGTCGCGCCTTCTTTGCCGATGGCTCGGGCGAAAACACCCTGCGCGTTTCCTTCTCCTGCGCCAACGATCAGATGATCGACGAGGGCATCCGCCGGCTCGGCGACCTCATCCGTGGCGAAGTTGCGGCTCTGGCAGCTTAAGGCTTCGTCAGACCTTCCTCATTTTGAGAAACGCGCTTGCTCCTGCGGGCGCGTTTTTCTTTTGGCTGGTAAAACCTTCGTGTTTTAGTCAAGATGACGCATTGATCGAAGCGGGGCCTTCCGATAGTTAGAACGTGACATGACCGGGCACCCCCGGCCACGTAAGCGTTAACGTCACTCAACGCGTATGATCGAACGGCCAGAAGCGGCTTCGATCTGCGCGACTGTGTCCTGCGGATCGAGCTTTTCGAGGCCCTCCAAAGGATGCAAATGGACAATTCTCCCAACTATTCCCATCTCCCGACGCCGCGCATCGAGCGTGTTCGCCAGGAGCTGAAGCGCCGCTCGCTCGTCGTTTCCGGCATCGAGCGGGTGACGCCGGGCATGCTCCGGATCACGCTTTCCGGTGAGGATCTCGCCGACTTCGTCAGCCTCGGGGCGGATGACCACATCAAGATCTTCGTGCCCGGCGCAAACGGCACCGAAGAGCGCCGGGACTATACGCCACGGCGCTACGACACAGACGCGCGCGTTCTGGCGCTCGATTTCGCGTTGCACGAGGCGGGCCCCGTGACCGCCTGGGCAATGGCGGCCTCCGTGGGTGACAAGCTCGAGATCGGCGGGCCGCGTGGTTCGGCGGTCGTGTCTGGAGATTTCACGCGATGGCTGCTGATCGGCGACGAGACGGCACTGCCGGCGATCGGGCGGCGGATCGAGGAGACGCCGGCGGGGCATCAGATCACCAGCGTCGCCGCCGTCACCGGGCTGGACGAGCGGCAGAAATTCCGCACCAAGGCGGCGCTCACCACCCATTGGGCCTATCGCCCGCTCGATCAAGCGCACGATCCGGCAGCGCTGCTTGCCGTCGTGCGTCAAGTGGCGCTCGAGCCCGGCACCTTCGTCTGGATCGCGGCCGAAGCCGCAGTCACCCGGGCGATCCGCACCCATCTCGTCGAGGAGCGCGGCTTGCCGCTCAGCTGGCTGAAAGCCTCCGGCTACTGGGTGAAGGGCAAGGCCGACAGCACCGAGAAGTTCGAATAGACATCACGCTTTCCGGCGCCTTTGCTCGGGCATCACGACGGGAACGCTCGGCCGGCGGATCAAAAGATCCGCGCAGGCCCTGCTGCGGTTACCTCAGGCGCGCCTCTCTTGAGGGGCGCCCGCCGCCCTCATGCCGGCGGAACAAGGCCGGGAAAACATGTCGTGGGCTCGGGTGCGCAATTGCCTTGTCGCGGAGAGTCAGGTCATTTCGCATCTTTGGGCGACGTCGATCCGATCCTGCGGATCGACTGGTGCCATCAATGGTTCACTTCGAGGGCAGGGCAGGCTTGGACCTCATCGACGATCAAGCGCAATCCGATCAACCGACGCCGCGCATGTATGCCTGGGCGCGCAATTCAGCGGCCTATCGGCTGGCGCGGCAGATGCTGACGGAAAAGCAGCTCTTCGACGCCATCTCGCGCAAGGCGCGGGAGAAGTTCGAGGATATCAGCGTGAACCAGGTGGAGCTGCTGGCGGCTGTGGCCGTGACCTTTGCCTATGACAATGGCGCGCTCAACGACAAAGCTTATGCCGAGATCAAGACCCGCTCGGCCATGCGCGGCGGCAAGTCGAAGCGGGCGATCGCTCAGAAGCTGTCGGAAAAGGGCGTCGCGCGGGACGCCGTCGCTGCGGCGGTGGCGGAAGCCGACGATCTCTATGCGGCCGTCGTCTTGGCGCGAAAGCGCGCCTTCGGGCCGTTCCGCAAGGCGGCGCTCGACGAGAAGCGTACGGCCAAGGAGCTCTCCGCCTTTGCCCGGGGCGGCTTCAGCTTCGAACTGGGCAAGCGGGTCTTTGCGATGTCGGTCGACGAGGCCGAGGACATTTTGTTTGCAGGCCGCTCGCTCTGACCTAAGGGGCCAGGTCGTGTTGTCTGATTGGTCTTCCTGTTCGCCTGGGTCAGGCCTCAGGCGATCGGCAAGGACCTTGCCGCCGCGGAGGCGGGCATGCTGGCGCTCGCCCTGATCTCCGGCATCGTCCAGTACGCGCTTGCCTTCTGGCTCTACCTGATCGGCCTCAAGCGCCTGCCGGCGAGCACGGCTGCGCTGTTCCTGACCCTGACGCCCGTCTTCGGCATCGGGCGTAAAGGCCGCGGCAATTACCCGCGCTTCAGCGCCGGATCGTCCATCGCCGGATTGTAGAACAGCGAAAGCGTCAGGCTGCGGGCGATGCGTTCGGCCGTGGCCATGAACCAGGCCTTGGCCTCGCCGTTCGGGGCGATGTCGTCGAGCGTCGTGGAAAAGAGATCAAGCCATTTCGGAAAGAGATCCGGCGTCATGTTGGCGACGCCGACATGCGCCTGCACCGGCTTGCCGCCATAGGCGCCGTTGCGGAAGGCGACGGCCGACCAGAAGCTCTTCATCTTGTCCATGTGCTCCGGCCAGCGGCCGGAAAGCCTGGCGTCGAAGACGGGGCCGAGATCGGGATGGACGAGCACGCGGGCGTAGAAGGTCTCGACGAGACGATCGATGAAGGCCGCATCGATGCCGATCGCCTTCATCTCGGCTTCCGCTCGTTCGCGGATTGCTGCGACATGAGCGGCGCGGCCCTGCAAGTCGTTGTCGTCCATCCCGATGTCCCTGTCTCGATGCCCCTGTCTCGATGCCCATGTCTCAGGCCCAGGCCCTTATCTTTGGCGTCTTGCATATAGGCATGCGGGGGCGTCGCGCCAGAGGCCGAAGGGGCGATTGCGTCAATCTGTCAGAGGTAACGCTGGGTGAGTTTTGCCAGTGCTGTTCTACCCGGCCTTGCAACGGATTGCCCGCGTCGCGCGTCGCAGTAACGGTTGCGAGCCGGCACGTCGTAACTGTTACGTACTTGGACACCCACCCCCGCACGCGCATCATCCGCCCGGTCCTCGACAGCAGTGCATTTCCGATCGCCTTAACTAGGAGAGTACGATGAGCATGCATGACGATAACAAGGCTGCGCCAGCGATGGCCGAGAATGGGGTAACGGATGTCAGCCGCCGCGATCTCCTTCTCAGTGGAACAATTTTTGCAGCCGCGTCGCTGGTGGCAGGCGCTGCTTCGGTAAGTCCGGCCAAGGCGCAATCCTCTTCTTCCGCGAGCGGCAAGCCGCCGAACATCCTCGTCATCTTCGGCGACGATATCGGCATTCCGCAGATCAGCGCCTACACGATGGGGCTGATGGGCTATCGCACGCCCAATATCGACCGTATCGCCGCCGAAGGCGCGATCTTTACCGACAGCTACGGCCAGAACAGTTGTACGGCGGGCCGCGCCTCCTTCATCCTCGGCCAGGAGCCTTTCCGCACCGGGCTCTTGACGATCGGCATGCCGGGCGACCCGCACGGCATCCAGGACTGGATGCCGACAATCGCCGACGTGTTGAAGACCAAGGGCTATTCGACCGGCCAGTTCGGCAAGAACCACCTCGGCGACCGCGACGAGCATCTGCCGACCGCACATGGCTTCGACGAGTTCTTCGGCAACCTCTACCACCTCAACGCCGAGGAAGAGCCGGAAGGCTATTTCTATCCCAAGGATCCGGAGTTCAAGAAGAAGTTCGGCCCGCGCGGCGTCATCAAGTCGAGCGCCGACGGCAAGATCGAGGACACCGGCGCGCTCAACACCAAGCGCATGGAAACGATCGACGAGGAATTCCTGACGGCTGCCAAGGATTACATCGACCGGCAGGTGAAGGCCGACAAACCGTTCTTCTGCTGGTTCAACTCGACCCGCATGCATGTCTTCACCCACCTGAAGCCGGACTCGCTCGGCAAGACCGGCAAGGGCATCCATGCCGACGGCATGGTGGAGCATGACGGTCACGTCGGCCAGCTCCTGAAACAGCTCGACGATCTCGGCATCGCCGAGAACACCATCGTGCTCTACACCACCGACAACGGCGCGGAACTGGCGCTGTGGCCGGACGGCGCGCAGACGATGTTCCACGGCGAGAAAGGCACGACCTGGGAAGGCGGCTTCCGCATTCCGATGATGGTGCGTTGGCCGGGCGTGGTAAAGCCGGGCACGCAGATCAACGACCCGGTGACGCTGATGGACTGGCTGCCGACCTTTGCGACCGCCGCCGGCATCGCCGACGTCAAGGAAGAGATGAAGAAGGGCTTCAAGGGCACGTCGAAGACCTTCAAGGTGCATCTCGACGGCTACGACCTGACGGGGCTGTTGAAGGGCGAGGCGAAGGAGCCGCCGCGTGACTCGGTCTACTACTTCGACCAGGGCGGCAACCTCAACGCTATCCGCTGGAACGACTGGAAGCTGAGCTTCGCCCAGGCGAGCCACGGCAACATCGCGACGGCCACCCGTGAGGTGCCGAGCTGGGCCGTCATCGCCAACCTGCGCATGGACCCCTACGAGCGCGGCATGGAAGACGGCGGCGGGGCGATCGAGTTCCTCGCCCGCAACATGTGGCTGCTGGTGCCGATCCAGGGCAAGATCAAGGAGTTCTTCGCCGACTTCAACGATTATCCGTACCAGGCCGGCAGCACGCTGAACGCCAGCGGCATCAACTATGGCTGGCTGGCGCAGCAGGCAGCGATGAAGCGGCTGGGCGAACTGGAAAGCCTGGCGCCGCGGTAAAGAGCGGAAAGACTCCGCCGCCGGCGACCGCTGGCGGCGGGACGCAAAGCGCCGGCGGCTTGTAAAAAGGCCGCCACCTCTTGCCGCGGGTCAAGGTCCGGCGGCATCCCTTGCGTAATTCCTTGCGTTCGATCGCAAAAAAGGAGCGTGCGATGTGCCTGCGGAGTCTGCGTGCCCTTGCCCTACACACGGCGATCCTGGTGGCGTTGCCGACAGTGGCGCCGGCACAATCGGTGATGACTCAGGGCATACGCACGAGCGAGGCGCAGGAGCCAGCGCTGATCCATGCCGACCAGCAGTCCGCGGCGCAACAGAAGCTCGATACGCTTTATGCCAGGCTGGGCAAGAGGCCGAACATCGTCTGGCTCGTGGTTGATGACATGGGCTATGGCGACCCCGGCGCCTATGGCGGAGGTGCTGCGATCGGCGCTGCGACACCCAACATGGACAGGTTGGCGCGCGAGGGCCTGAGGCTCACCTCGGCCTATTCGCAACCCACCTGCACGCCGACGCGCTCGGCGATCCTGACGGGCCGGTTGCCGGTTCGCACCGGCCTGACGCGGCCGATCCTTGCCGGCGACAAGATCACCAAGAACCCCTGGGCCGACGAGATTTCCCTGCCGACGCTGCTTGGTGGGGCAGGGTACAAGACCGTGCTCTCGGGCAAGTGGCATGTGGGCGAAAGCGAAGGCATGCGGCCGCACGAGGTCGGGTTTGATGAATTCTACGGCTTCTACGAGGCCGAGAAGGAAATCACCCAAGGGGTCGACAAGCGGCGTTACCCCGATCTGGTGCTGAACCCCGAGCGGCTGGCGATGCTGAGGAAGACCGGATCGAGCACGGCGCTGGTACAGGCGGTAAAGGGCGGGCCAGTCAAGAAGGTCGAAGAGATCGACAGCATCGAGAAGATGGCCGAAGGCGATCGGATGCTCAAGGAATTCACCGTGAAGAAGATCAAGGAGCTTGCTTCGGGAACGGCGCCGTTCTTCCTCGAACACTGCTTCATGAAAGTGCACGCCGACAATTTCGCCTCCAAGGCCTTCGAAGGCAAGAGCGGCAGCAAGTACCCCTACAAGGACGACGTGGTGGAGGTGGATGCCTATATCGGCGAGATCGTCGATGCGCTCGATCAGGCCGGCGTCCTCGACAATACCTTCATCTTCGTCACCTCCGACAACGGCCCGCAGCTCGATAGCTGGCCGGACAGCGGCTATACGCCGTTTCGCGGCGCAAAGGGATCGGCCTGGGAGGGCGGCATCCGCATCCCGGCGATCGCCTACTGGAAGGGCATGATCAAGCCCGGCCGCGAAAGCGACGAGCTCTTCGACCTGATGGACCTCTTCAACACGTCGCTGAGCCTTGGCGGCATCAGAGACAAGGTGCCGGTCGACCGCTACATCGACGGCATCGACCAGACCTCGTTCCTGCTTGCCGACGACGGCCGTTCGAACCGCGAGAAGGTGTTCGTCTGGAACGAGCAGAACCTGATGGCGATGCGCATGTACGAGTACAAGATCCACGTGAAGGTGGTGGAAACCAAGGCCCAGTGGCTGAACATCGACATGACCACCGTCAGCGACGTTGGCCTCGCGCCGTGGCTCTTCAATCTCTACATCGATCCGAAGGAGGAATATCCGGTCGGCCACCGGATGAACGCCTTCCTCGCCTCGATGCTGGCCGAGATGAAGGCGCATGCCGCCACCTTCAAGAAATACCCGGCGAAGAACATCGGCCTTGGACAGTGAGCGATCCGGTACATAACAGGGGACGTCGGATTTTCAGTGGACGCGGCGGGGATTTTCAGGCGCCGCGCCGGCCCAGTGAGGTCCGGTGGCGACTTCGTCTTGCCGCCGTGAGAGGGGCAGTTGAGATAGCGCTTTCGCGATTGCGCCCAGCGACACCACATCCTAGTTTCCCGCCAAATCTGCCGGGAGCTGAACCATGCGAATTCGACCTGCGGTCAAGGACGACCATCCGGCGCTTTGCGCGATCGACAGCGTTGCGGCCGACGATCTGAAGCGACGCGCCGACATTGCCGACTGGATCCAGCAGGGCTGCTGCCATCTCATCGAGATCGAGGGGGAGGCTGCCGCCTATGGCGTGCTGACCCACCACTTCTTTGGCCAGGCCTTCATCGAAATGCTGATGGTGGGGACGTCCTGGCGCCGGCGTGGTCTGGCTGGGACGCTGATCGCCCACTTTCAATCCATGTCGTCGGGCGCGAAACTCTTCAGCTCGACCAACATGTCGAACCGTCCGATGCAGGACCTGTTGGTCAAGGCCGGGTTCCGGCCGAGCGGCTACATCGACAATCTCGACGAGAACGATCCGGAGATCGTGTTCTACAGCCCCCCAAGCCGAGCGTGACCTGAGGGGCTGGATAGCGTGGGGCTCAGGCGGCCGCGCCGAGCTCGGCGAGGTGGCCGGCGAGGTCGGTGCCCCGACCGGCGGCGTTGATCGTGTCGAAATATTCGTGCCAGCCGGATTGGGCGATGCCGGCGACGAGGGCTTCGAGTGCTGTCGCGTCCGGGCAGCGCCAGACGGCGAAGAAGGTCTGCGATGCCGCATGCAGCTTCGACTGGTCGACCTTGCCGAAGGTGATGAGCTCGACGCCGAGCGCCGACAGGCCCGGCATGGCGGAGCCGATCGCGGCCAGGAACTGCTGGCGCCCCTGACGGGGAAGGGCGAGCCACGCCGGCTTGGCGCTGTAAAGTTCGGTCAGGTAGTGAGGCATAGTCTGCTTTCTTGTTGTCAGTCTGAGGTTATGCCATTCCGGGCGCTCTCAAGCGTTTCCGGAACTGGATCTGGTGGGGATGGATCGAAGCGCGCGGCGACAGATGCGCGATGTCGCGGGTCCTGAGCTTTCGGCGGACCAGCGTGCCGCCAGCGCCTGGACCCACTCGGGCCGATCCTTGGCCGCATCGTTCAGCCAGTTGCCGATCGAATCCTGCACGTAAGGCGAGGGATCGGCGCGCAACGGCTCGAGCACGGGCAGCGCGCGTTCGGGTTCTTTCTTGAGCACTGAGAGATGGGCGCACCAGACGCCGCGCGGGCGGATGGATTCCGAGGCGAAACGGCGGATGCGTTCGGATGGATCTGATGTCCACTCTGCCGCCAGCAGGGCGATCGCTTGATCCAGATCGGCCGCGAGATGCGGGCGAACGGCGATCCAGGCCCATTCGCGAACACCGAAATGGCTATCGTCGGCCAGCGGCCGGATCGCGGCCAGCCGCTCGGCGAGGGTCATGTTTTCTCCGGCCGCCACCACGAAACAGGCCCAGCCGCGCACCGTGTCCGAGGAATGCTGCTTGAGCGTCTCGAAAGTCGAGGGGCCGAGGCGCTCTCCGATCAGCCGGGCGGCAAGCGGCATGCGCCGGGAGATGCCGGCCGACGCGGCCGATGTCATCTCGGCAAGGGCATCGTCGTCGATGCCGGGCACGATGTTGCCCATCAGCGCTGCGAAGTCGACCGCGAGGCATTCGGTCAAGGTGATGGCTTGCGCTCCGGCGTTCAGCTGCGCCAGGCGCTCGGCGCCAATGCCGCTGGCGCCGCGTTTCTTGGTCTTGCTCTCGCTCACGCCTGTGTTTCCGGCGTGTTCTTGGGCGTGGCGCCGGTCTCCAGATTTTGCCAGATGCGCTTGAGCAGCCGGTGGAACGTCTGGTGTTCATCGGCGCTGAAACCGGCAAACAGCGAGGCGATCCAGGCGCTGTGTTCGCCCAGCAGATCGCGGGCAGTCCTGCGGCCGGTTTCGGTGAGCATTACCGCGATCTTGCGCCGGTCATTAAGGCCCGAGCGGCGCTCGACGAAGCGATCGCGCTCCAGGCCGTCGAGGAGCCCGGTGATGGTGGCGCGCGTCACGCCCGCGCGATCGGCAAGCTCATGCGGCGACAGGCCCTCGGGTTGATCGTTGAGCAGGAAGAGGATAACGAACTTGCCTTCCGACAGCCGGTGGGGCGCCAGTCTTGCGGCGCAATCCCGGTCGATCGCGCCTGACAGCGCCAGCAGTTCGAAGCAGGCGCGCATGTTGCCGGTCTCGGCGACCGCACGACGCTCGGCTTCCTGCAACATGGCCCGGTGTTTTTGTTCCAGCATTGTCATAAGGCGACAGATAATAAGGCGCCTAATTAGAGTCAACGGCTTCTTCGTTGTCGGCTGTGGATGGGGCGGCAGACCTGCCCTACCGCCCGATCATCCGCTCCTGCATTTCTTCGCCGATGAAGCAATTGTAGCCCTCACCGAACCGGGCTGCGCGCACCGTTTCGGGCGACAGGCGGCTTATCTCCAGGCCGGAGATTTCGATGATCAGCTTGCGCAGGATGGCGCGGGCGAACTCGCCGCTGTCCGTCACCTTCACCAGAAAGGCGCCGTCGCCGCCGATCACGCATTCGCGGTAATAGGCGTCGAGATCGGGGATCGCGGCGGAGTCCCAGGCGACGTGGGTCTTCAGCATGATCGGCAGGCCGTCGATGGTGATGCCGCGGGCAACGGTGGAATTGCGGGCGACAGGGGCGGGGACGCCGGAATTGTTGGGACCGTCGCCCGAGATGTCGATGACGCGGCGGCTGCCCTCAAAGGGGCTGTAGTCGAACAGCCGTCGGGTGAAGGCCAGCGTGTTGGAGATCGAGGTGAAGGCGATCCGCCGGATCGGCTGCCGCCGCAGCAGCTCGGAATATTGCGAGGCCGTGCCGCGGCCGTCGATCAGCGTCCAGGGCGTGACCTGCACCGCCGAGCCGCCCCATTCGACATAGGTGACGGCGATGCGGCCGACGGGACCATTCTCGATCGCCTCGATGAGGGCGGGCTCCAGGAAGGCCGCGACATAGCCCTGCCGCTGCAGCCGCTGCTCGTCGAGTTCCATGGAATAGGAAACGTCGACGGCGAGCACCAGTTCGAGATCGACCCGGAGCGGTTCGGCGGAAGCACTCCCGCAGAAAAGGCAGACGTAGGCAAGAAGGATCGATCCGAGCTTCATGGCAGCCGATACCGAAGGCGAGCGGGATATCCATGCTACGCCCAAACCGACCTAGCGCAATGCGGGGTCCGCCGCCGATGGATTGGCCGGCTGAGCCCCCTGCGGTTAGGCAAACCTGCCGGCAGGCTCTGGTCAGGTCAGCGGCGCAGCTTCTGCAAAAGCGGTTCCAGCGCCTCGATCAGCGGTTCGGGCGAAACCGGATCGCCGCCTTCCTCCCAAACATTCTGAAACTCGGCGATTTCAAGCCCGACGACTTCGCTCCTGGCAAGGACCGCACAGGCTGCACGCAGGTCATCGAGCGACAGCCCGTTTTCATGCTGGTAGTCGGTGGGCACGATGCCGGGGTTCAGCACGTCGCAGTCGAGGTGGATATAGACCGGACGGCCGGCGACGGCTTCGGCCAGCCTTTGCGGGAGATTGGCACCGGGACGAATATGCGGAATGCGCTTCGCCTCGATGACTTCGGCCTCGAAGGGATCGAGGTCCCGCTGGCCGACGAGCACGATATTTTCGATGGAAAGCCCGCCGCCCAGACCGGACTGCCAGAGGCCGCAGGGCCCGGACAGCGCCAGCCCGCCGAGATAGCCGGTGCTGCTGGCCTCGGGCGTATTGAGGTCGGCATGGGCGTCGAACCAGACGACGACCGCATTGCCGTGGTGCCTCGCAAGGGCAGGCAGGGTTGCGAGCGAGACGGCACAGCGGCTGGTCGCTGCCAGCGAAAACGATCCCTCGGCGTAGACCACATCGAAGCGATCTCGCATGCGCTTCAGAGCCGGCATCGCGGCTTCGAGCTCGACCGCCCAGTGGCCGTTCAGCGCCGGTTCCGGATCTCCGACCGTGACCGTTTCGAGGCCGAGTTTTCGGGCGAGATGGGCGGCAACGGACTTCGCGCCGGGAATGCCGAGGTCGTTGTGATCGCCGGCGCGACCCTGAAAGCAGGTGAGGGCAATGGGCATCGATGGCGGCTCCAACTCGCGTTTGCAGCGAACGAAGCACAGAGGCCGTCGATTTGGCAAGGCTGGAAGCCGAACGGCGCAATGCGGTTGCGTCCGTTCGGTATTCCTTCATGCCAGCGTCCTTGCTCGGTGTGCCTTCTATCCGAACACCAGCGAGCGGTGCAGTTGCGCGCCGGCCCAGGCGCCGTCGCCGACGGCAAGCGAGACGGAGTGGGGAACGCGGCCGACGTCGCCGCAGGCATAGGCGCCGGGAATGGTGGTTTCCTTGGCGGCCGTCGCCCGGATCTGCAGGCCCATCGGGGTCTCCTCGATCTCGCAGCCGAAGCGCTCGGCGATGTCGCATGAGGGCGTGGTGCGGGTGGCGACGAAAAGGCCTGCGAAGGGCAGGCGGCGGCCATCCGTCAGCACGACGTCGGCATGGCCTTCGAGCCGTGCGACCGGGGTTTCGTCGATGGTTACGCCGCGCCTGACGAGATCGGCACGGCCTTCGGCGTCGAGGGTGATGGCGCCATTGGTGAAGAAGGTCACCTTGCCCCATTCCGGAATGAGCTGCGCCTGGTGGATCGACATGGGGCTTGCCGCGATGACGGCGATCTCGCCCTGGTTCAGCTCGTAGCCGTGGCAATAGGGGCAATGGAAGGCGCTCTTGCCCCAGCGCTCGGCCAGCCCCTCGATCTGCGGCAGGCCGTCCTTGACGCCGGTTGCAAAGAGCAGGCGCCGGCCTTCGAAGGAGGCGCCGTCAGCGGTGGTAACGAAGAAGGCATCCTGCTTGCCGCTGGCTTTCTCGGCACGGCCGTCGATCCAGGTGAGCGTGGGGTAGGCGAGCAATTGTTTGCGGGCGCTCGCGGCGATCTCGCCGGGGTCGATGCCGTCCTGGCCGAGGAAGCCATGGGAATGGCTGGCAAAACGGTTGCGGCGAATGCCCTCGTCGATGATCGTCACGCGCCGGCGGGCGCGCAGAAGCTGGAGGGCGGCGGCCATGCCGGCATAACTGCCGCCGATGATGATGACGTCCTGTTGCATGGGTCTTCCTTTCGGTTGGGCGCAGGCCAGCCCACCGGTTTCTTGAACCAGTGTCTCGACCCGGGCTTTGGGCAATAGGATTCCGGCCGGAAACCGCTTATGCGGTCCCGGTGTAGTCGGATGTGTCGGGATCGATCACGTCAGGACGGATCGATCGGCTGCTGTCAGTGCGATCGGAGCCGGTGCCGCCGGGCAAAGTCCTCGGCGAGGTCGGCAAGGGTCACGTGGGCGAAGCGGTCGAGCAGCAGCGCCTCGGCCTCCGCAAAGGCGGTATCGAGGGCGGCGTTGACCGCCTGTTCGACGAGGCATTCCGGCATTTCCTGCCGGTTGCCGATGGCAAAGATCGCGGGTTCGCCGAGTGTTTCGTGCAACTGCCTGAGCGTCACGGTCTTGAGATCGGCAGTGATCGCCCAGCCGCCCGCATGGCCGCGGGCGGAGGAAACGATGCCGGCATCGCGCAGGAAACCCATGGTGCGGCGTACGACCACCGGATTGGTGCGCATGCACATGGCAAGCTCGTCCGAGGTCAAGGGCTCGCCGCGCTCGGCCATGTGCAGGAGCGCGTGCAGGACGGAGGAAAGGCGGCTGTCTTTTTTCATGTAACTTCAATTATTACGAATCGAAGTGCGATGCAAGCGGTACCTCTAGCTCACGCCAAAAGTGCCAAGCGACAGAGGCTTGCCTGACGAGGTGCCACTCCTGTTGTCAGCGCATTCGGCTAAGATCGCCGGTATGCTTACCACCGCTCTTCGACTGGGGTCTTCGGTCCGCCGGAAGCTTGTACCGTGAAGACGGACGTTATCGTTTCATAGCTGAAATCCGCGACCACCTCAGTTGCAACAACTTCACAACGTTCTCGATCTTCATCGTCAAAAGCTGAGTCTACTAAGAACTCGAGGACGATATTGTCGTTGTTCCAGCCGCACGTTACGGCCGATATCGTCGGCGGGACTGTTCCGAGCAAGGCGCGTTGCACGCTGAGGAGCAGTCGTTTCTCGCGATCTGACGCTGGCATAAGTACCTTCATTGCTGGGGCGGTTCGAATCTATGACGCCAGATGGATGGCCCCAAAGGGATTGTACTTGAACTCGTCCTCGTCATAGGCGTCGACGGGCAGCAATTGGGCGCCGCGGTGCTTCAGCACCGTCTCGACGCCGTCGCTGAAGACTTCGTCGGCAACGGTGTCGATCAACGCGCTCAAGGCCAGTTCGTCGTCGGAGAGGGTTTTCGGCGCGTAGACTTCGGGTATCCCGACCAGATGGAAGCCGATGCTGTAGAGATGTTCGTCGGTGCCGATCGGCCGCTTGGCAAAGGCGAGGCGGCAGGGGCGGGCAAGTGCAGCGCCTGTTTGGCCTTCGGCGTCGCGAGCAAGCTCTTTCCACCTCTCAACGCCGTGGGCGACGCCGGCGCTCTCGCCCTTGGCGGCGGCGATGCCGTTATCGAGAGTGTGGGCGACCAGCCGAAGTGCGATGGCTGAATGTTTGACCGCATCGTCTGCCGTCATCGGCGGGCCGAGCACATAGATGACCGAGCGATGGTCGCTGACGGCCTCTTCGTCCGCTTCGGTCCAGGCACCCTTCTTGACGCGATCCCGGCAGACCTCGAAGGACATCGGCATTCGGTCGTCCGGGGCGTCCTCGGAAAAGGTGTCGTCGATCTCGAAGCCTGGCGCGACACTCTCGATCGCCGACTGGATCATCTCGCAAAGCATGGAGAAGGGGCGTTCTCCGCCGAGCAGGCAGAGCACGTGACGTGGTTTGACTTCGGAAAAGCTCATGGCCGCGGTCCCCCGGTGGTTTGGGCGAAGCTGTCGCAGACACCACCACAAGATGCAAGCGGTCAGTGGATGGCTTTCCTAGACGTGCTCCGGACTTTGCCCCCGGGCCGGCTGCCGTGCCCTCGCGACGATGACGATGCCGATGAGCGAGACGACGAGGCCGGCGGCCATGGCCCAGGAGAGGGGCTCGCCGAACATGATAAAGGCCCAGATCATCGTCACGGGCGGGCTCAAATAGAGGATGGCGGTGACGCGGGCGGGCGAGGATTTTTTCAGCGCCAGATAATAGAGGCTCCAGGCGCCGAAGGTGGCGACGAAGACCAGCCAGAGGATACCGCCGACAAAGCCCGGATCGAGCACCGGCAGAACGCTGCCCTCATGCCAGGCAAAGAGCGCGAAGATCGCTGCCGCCGACAGGCACTGGATCGAGAGGCTTTGATGCACCGGCATGGCGCCCGCCGGGCTGCGCTTCTGCAGCAGGGTCGCCAGCGCCAGCGACAGGGTGCCGAGAACCGGCAGGCCATAGGCCCAGAGCGGAACGTTGCCGATATCGAGCGACCAGCCGGAGGCGATCAAGACACCGGTCAGCCCGATGAAGGAGCCGAGCCATTGGCGGGCGGTCAAGGCCTGGCCGAGGACCGGCCAGGAGAGGATGGCGACGGCAAGCGGCAGCATGTCGGTGATCAGCGCCACGAGGCCAGTGGGCACGCCATAGGAGATCGCCAGCGCAAAGCCCGCGAGATAGCCGGACATGGCAAGCGCGCCGAAGAGCATCTGCGGCACGGCGTCCTGCAACCGGATCTCTGGCCCGACCGTCAGGGCGAAGGGCAGCAGTATGAGACCGGAGACGAGGCTGCGCCAGAAGAGGATCAGGAAGAGCGGCGCGTGATCGATGGCGAAGCGGATGCCGACGAAGCCGGCGCTCCAGGAGATCACCAGCGCGGCCTCGAGCAGGATCAGGATGACGACGGCCCACATCCGGTTTGGCTGGCGGGAAGGCAGCGCAGCGACGTCGCTCATATCAAGGGTTCCGGCTCTAGCGGCTGGGGAGGGCCGCGTCGATGGCGGCGGCGGATCGCGGGCGTTCGGCGCGGCGGCGCCGGCCCGGCATCGGCAGGGTAAGGATGAAGAGCGAGCCGACGATCAGCCCGATGCCCGCCCAGCCCTCGGCCGGCAGGCGCTCGCCGACGATGACGACGGCAAGCACGGCGGCGATGACCGGTTCAAGCAGCGACAGCGTGGTCGCCATGGTGGCCGACACGCGCGCGAGGCCATAGGCGAAGAGCACGTAAGCGACCAGCACCGGCACCAGCGCCATGTAGATACCGACGGCGACATTGGTCCACGACGCTAAAAGCGGCGCGCCGGTGAAGGCGAGCACCGGCAACAGCAGAGTGCCGCCGACACCGAAGATCGAGCCCATGGCGGCGCGTGGCGGAATGCCCGCCTGCATCAGCCGCCGCGCGACCCAGGAATAGAGCGCGTAGAGCAGGCCGGAGACGAGGCCGAGCAGGATGCCGTAGAGGACGGCCGTCGCGTCGGCAGCACCGGCGCTGCCGTGGCTTTCCGAAAAGGTGAGAAGCACGGCGCCGCCAAGGCCGGCGGCGGCACCCAGCAACCAGCGAGTGGTGAGCTTCTGACCGTCGAAGATGCGCTCGATCAGCGAAGCGGCGAGTGGCGCCGAGCCGATGGAGATGACGGTGCCAATGGCGACGCCGGCGAGATGCATGGAAGAGTAGAAGGCAAGCGGATAGATCGCGACCGAGAGCGAGCCGAGGATCAGCATCGGCCACTGCGCGGCGATCTTCGCCCTGCTTTTGACGATCGAATGCAGCGCCGTCAGCGCCAGGAGCAGGCCGCCGAGGCCCATGGCGACGGCGCCGATGCCAAGCGGGCTGACCCCTGAAGCAAAGGTGGCGGTGGTGCCGGTCGTGCCCCAGAGCGCGGAGGCGGTGAGCACGCAGGCAAAGCCGACGAGAGAAGCGGAATTTCGGGAGGTCATAGCTGGTCCATGATCGAGATGGCGATCCGGCGCGCGGTCTTCAGCCGTGCGTCATGTCCGTCGAGCCCGGCACGCGACATCGCGCCTTCGAGCAGGAAGGAGAGGTGCTCCGCCGTCTCGTCGATGGCGGCACCCGCGTCGGGCTTCATCTCGGCGAGATATTGCTTGAAGAGCGTTTCCACCTCGTCCTTCTGCGAGGCGACGATGTCGCGGGCGGGATCGCCGACCGAAAGCTCGGCTGCGGCATTCAGGAGGCCGCAGCCGCGGAAGCCCCAGGAATAGGCCATTTCAGCGTGGTCGACATAGCTGTCGAAGATCGCCAGTACACGGTCTCTCGGCGTTGCCGCATGAGCCAGGCGCTCGCGGTAAAGCTCCTGCCATTCCCGGTGGCGCGCCTCGATATAGGCGTTCACCAGATCGGTCTTGGACGAGAAGTTGTTGTAGAGGCTCATCTTGGCGACGCCCGCATGCGCGGTGATCGCATCGATGCCCGTGGCGCCGACCCCATCCCGGTAGAACAGTTCGGCTGCCGCCTTCAAAAGCCGCTCGCGCGCCGGCGCCTTGTCGCTCATCGCTTTCTCCAATCTATTAGGTAGACCGATCTACCTATTTTGGTCCGATGTCAAGTGACGCGGTGTTTTTCAAAGGGGAGATGAGGATGCGGTGATGCGCCGGCCGATCGTCGCCGTCTGTGTTTGCGGCTGTAACCGTAACGTACTTCCGCGCGTCGCACGCAACGGGTCTACTGCTCGGCATGCATTCGCACTAAATTTCGCATTGGTGGCCCGCAATGGAGTTTGCGAGGCAGCGGCGGTCGAGCGATTTCAAGGCCGCCGGCCGCGGCGTATGAGGGAGATTCGGCATGCTGCGATTTATACTCACAGGCGTGGTGCTTCTGGCCGGCGCGACGAACATCGCGGCGCAGGATATGTTGCCGGCCGAACTCCGGGACCGCGCGATCGCCCGCCGGGCGACGGAGGCGGTGATCTGGGGCATGCCGGCGGTCAATGCCGACCTGATGCTGCAGACGATGCTTTCGACGACGAAGGCCAGGGTCAACGAAGTCGTCTACTGGTCTCGCCCGGTCAACTGGAAGAACCAGACGCTGACGCCGAACCCGGATTCGATCTATTTCATGTCCTTCTGGAACGTGAAGGACGGGCCCATCGTCATCGAGATCCCACCGGCCGAGGGCGGATCGATCGCCGGCAACATCGTCAACGCCTGGCAGATGCCGCTCGAAGATGCCGGCCCGCATGGCGCCGACGAGGGCAAGGGCGGCAAGTACCTGATCCTGCCGCCGGATTACATGGGCGAGGTGCCGGAGGGCTTCATTCCGCTTCGCTCGGACACCTTCACCGGATTTGCGCTGCTGCGTTCCAACCTGAAGAGCCATGCCGACGCCGATATCGAAAAGTCGGTCGCCTATGGCAAGAAGATCAAGATCTACCCGATGCCGGTGACCGACAAGCCGCCGGAAACGGTCTTTACCGACGCCTATGACGTGCTGTTCGACAGCACCATCCGCTTCGACGCCAGCTTCTTCGACAATCTGAACCGGGTCGTCCAGACCGAGCCGTGGCTCGAGCGCGACCGGGTGATGATCGACCAGCTGAGGACGCTCGGCATCGAGAAGGGCAAGCCCTTCCAGCCAAGCGCCGAAACCAAGGCGCTGCTCGACAAGGCGGCGGCCGAAGCCAGAGCCGAGCTTTCGGCGCGCTATGACGCCGGCTTTCCTGTCATCAACGAGGGCATCCGCTGGTTCCCCGCCGGGCTGCCGGACATGGTGAAGGCCGCCTCGGAGGCCTATGCCGATCCCGGTCTCTATCCGGTCGATGCCCGAGGCGTGACCTATACGCTCGGCTTCACCGGCATCAAGCGGCTGGGCACGGCGCAGTTCTACCTGATGGCCAACAAGGACAAGGACGGCAATCCGTTCGACGGCGGCGCTAACTACCGCCTCGTCGTGCCGAAGGATGCGCCGGTCGAGCAGTACTGGTCGGTGACCGCCTACGACCGCGAGACCCATGCGCTGATCCGCAACATGGACAAGGCGAGCGTCGCCTCGATCGGCGAGGGGGTGAAGAAAAATGCCGACGGCTCGGTCGACGTCTATTTCGGCGCCAAGGCGCCTGCGGGCAAGGAGGCGAACTTCGTGCCCGTCGACCCCGCCCGCAAGTTCGAACTGCTTTTCAGGCTCTACGGCCCGGAAAAGCCGCTGTTCGAGAAAAGCTGGAAGCTGCCCGACGTGGAGAAGATGCCGTAGCGCTTGCAAATGCCGTACTTGCAAAGTGACGGTGTTGACGCATTCCGGCGGAGCCATAGCTATGCATGCAGCCGCGGGCGGAAGGAGCCACCATGTGCGGACGCGTCTATCTGAAGACCAATCTGGAGGGGTTGCTGCGCGCCTTCGGCTTTGCTGAGCGTGGCGGCGTCGAGACGATCGCCAACCAGTTTCCGCGCTATAACGGAGCGCCGACGCTCACCTATCCGATCATCATCCGCGACGTGATCCGCGATCCCGATCTCTTCGGTCCGGTCTTCGTCTCGGCCCGCTGGGGCCTGATCCCGAGCTGGACCAAGGACCCGAAAGCGGGCAGGCCGCTCGTCAACGTGCGTTCCGACACGATCGCCAGCAAATTCCGCTCGTCCTATCAGCGCCGCCGCTGCCTGGTGCCGATCGACGGCTTCTTCGAATGGAAGGACATTCACGGGACCGGCAAGGACAAGCAGCCCTATGCAATCGCCATGAAAACGGGCGAGCCGTTCTGCCTTGCGGGCATCTGGGAGAGCTGGCGGAACCCCGATACCGACGAGGATATACGCACCTTTGCGATCGTCACCACCGACGCCAACGCGATGATGACCGACATCCACGACCGCATGCCTGTCATCCTGCATCCCGACGATTACGAGCGCTGGCTTTCGCCGGAGCCGGAAGCCCCTGACCTGATGAAGCCGTTTTCGCCTGAGCTCATGACGATGTGGAAGATCGGCAGCAAGGTCGGCTCGCCGAAGAACGATACGCCGGATATCTTGGATCCGGTGGATTGAAGGGGAAGCGCTTCACTTCGTCCATTGAGCCCAAAGCAATGAAGGCACGATCGCAAGTGCCATAACCACCTGAAACACGATGTACGCGATGATGATAAAGGCGATATCGTGAACGATTGTTTTGGCAACCTTCACGATCCTCCCGCTGCAGCTTTGCCGTCTCAAATCGGTGCCTTTACGTCATCGCCGTAGGTGTAGGTCAGACGGCGCTCAGAGATGTTATCGAGAGGCAGCGCCCTGAAATGGGATTTTAGCGGCAACCCGGTTTCCTTGGAAATCCACATTTCGACACGGACATTATAGTCCTTTTGGATCTGTCGCTCATATCGATAGACCGTAGCAGCGATACCCGCGACGTCTTCATGGCGGAGAAGCGCACAGTTCGCCGCCATTTCCGGCTCAGCGGACGCCGGAAGAGGCACGCTGGAGCTTGCGCCCAATGTGAGCAGCTAACGTCCATATGTACCGTTGCGACATCGATGCCTTCCTTGATTGCGGCTGAAACTGAACACGATCCTTTGTGTTGTGCGAGAGGGGTGGCCTGGAAAAGCGTCGTATCGCCTGACGGGAGCGCAAGCTCAGTGCTCGACATTGTCTTGGCGACCTGATCTAGCTGCCTGCGCCAGCCACAGGCTCATGGAAAGGCCATCTCTTGATCTATCTTCTCCGCCATGGCGAAACCGTCTGGAACACGCTCGGTCGGTTCCAGGGGCAGCTGGATTCGCCGCTGACGAGGCTTGGCGCCGAGCAGGCAGATGCTGTCGCCAACCTCCTTCGCGCCGAGATTGGTGATGAGGTGCCGTCGTTCGAGATGCATGTCAGCCCGCTCGGACGGACCCGCGAAACCGCCGAAAGGGTGCAGCGGGTGCTGCCGCTTGCGAGCCGCGAGGATGCGCGGTTGATGGAGGTTTCGGTCGGCTGCTGGGATGGCATGACCAAGTTCGAGATCGACATGGAGTATCCGGGCAAACTCGATGGTTCCGATGTCTTCGACTGGTATTTCCGTTCGCCGGATGGGGAGAGTTTCGATGCCGCCTGTGCGCGGGCGGAAAGCTGGCTTGCGGATATCCGGCGGCCGACGGTCGCGATTTCCCATGGGCTGTTCGGCCGGTTGCTGCGCGGCGTCTATGCCGGCCTCTCCAGGCGGGAAATGCTGGAGTTGCCGGTGCCGCAGGATGGATTTTATCGTCTCGGCGATGGGGCGTTCAGCCTCGTCACCGGCGTATCGACCGGCCGGCAACTGGCGTCCGCTACCGAGTGAAAACACTAGCGCGGCACCTCGTGTCGGCTCCCGGGCCTTTCCAGTGGCCGCCGCCGTGGATCGACGTTTCTTCGCGGTTGGAGGGCTATCAGCCAAAGGCAGGCGCGGACTGCGCAAGCATCACGTTTGCATCACCTGCTCCAGAGCGCTCAGCAACGCCCGCGTATCCGCCGGCTTGCCGACATTGACTGCCCCCGCCAGAACCTCTCCGCCGACCTGCTCCGGCTTTTCATAGGCGCTGGCAAGCACGAAGGGCACGCTCTGCGCCCGCAGCGCCTCCGCCACCGGCGTCACGGTGCCGTCTTTCAGGGTAACGTCCAGAATGGCCACCGCCGGCTCGGCGCTTCGCAAGAGCTGCAGGGCCTGCTTTACCGTCGCGGCGGGTCCCAAGACATGCCAGCCGTGCCTTTCCAGCAGCAGCTCGAGGTCCATGGCGATCAGGAACTCATCCTCGACGAGAAGCACGGACTTGGACATAAAACCAGTCTCTGTCTTTGGAGACCGGTGACAGGGGCGTAGCGATCTCTACTGCCAAACCCTTTGGTGCATAGTTCAGTTCCACGCGCGCGCCCAATTCGCTTCTCACGGAGAATTCGATAAGCCTGGTGCCGAAGCCCGCCGTCGTCGGGGGCGTGACCGACGGACCGCCGCTTTCCTGCAAGGCCAGCAGAAGACGCCTCTTAATGGCCTTCTCGATCTTCAAGCGGATGGCGTGCCTGCCGTTCCTACAGGTCCCGCGCGAAAATCTGGCCGGTGAGATCCTTGCCGAAGCTGTGGTGTTGTTCTTCCTCGATCAGCGCGAAGCCGGCCTTCTCGTAGATGTGGCGGGCGGCGTCGAGGCCGGCATTGGTCCACAGGATCATGCGGTGGTAGCCCAGAAGGCGGGCGTGGCGCATGCATTCCTCGACCAGCCGACGGCCGATGCCGAGGCCCCGGGCGGTGGGCTCGACATAGAGCAGGCGCAGCTTCGCCGTCGTTTCATCGTGGCGGACGAGAAATACCGAGCCGACGACCTTGCCGTCTTTTTCGGCGATCCAGCATCGATCCGACTTCGGATCGTAGTCGTGCATGTATTTGACGACGATCTCGGCGACCAGCGCTTCGAACGCGGTGGTCCAGCCATATTCCTGCGCATAGAGCGCGCCCTGCCGGTGGATCACCCAGCCCATGTCGCCCGGCTGCGGATCGCGCAGGATGAAGCCCGGCGTGCGCTCCTCGGCAAGCAGGCTTTCGATCTCGCCCATGGCGCCCACCAGCTGCTTCTGTTCCGGCACCGAAAGCTTTTCCAGCATGGCGACGACTTCGCGCTGTGATGCATCCTCCAGGGGCTGGAAGATCACGCGCCCCGCGTCCGTCAGCTCGAGTTGCGTGACCCGGCCGTCGGCCGGCGAACGGGTCTTTTCGATCAGCCCCTTCTTCTCGAAGCCGGTAATGACGCGGCTGAGATATCCCGCATCGAGGCCGAGTTCGCGGCAGAGGTCGCTCGCCGTCAGACCGGAGCGATGCGCCAACTCATAGAGAATGCGGACTTCGGTCAGCGAGAAGGCGCTGGCGAGCAGATGCTCGTGCAGCAGGCCCATCAGTCGGGTGTAAAAGCGGTTGAAGTGCCGCACCGTCTGGGCGCGGTCATCGATTTGCTGCGGAGACATGGGATGCCTTCATGAGTTTGCCTTGATCAGATAATTAGTTGCCTAAGGCAAGCATTGTCAAGCAGGAATGCGCCAAGGCCTGCGGGACCGCCCGCTGCCGAGCGCCGGCGCATGTGCGCCCCCTTTTGGTTTTTGCATTTGCTAATTTAGGTAGGAGATCGTTTCAGGCTGCGATAATATCGGATCGGATATCTCTTAGGTCCGGAAGTCCGGAACGGGCCGCTTTTCAACGTGTTTGGCAAGCCCATGGAGCAGAGATTAGCCGCAGTGCTGGCGGCCGATATGGCCGGCTACTCCAGGCTGATGGAGGCCGACGAAGCGGGCACGCTTGCGCGGCTCCGCACCCACCGCATCGAGCTCATCGATCCCGCGATCGCCAAAAACAAGGGGCGGCTGATCAAGACCACCGGCGACGGGCTGCTGGTGGAATTTCAGAGCGTGACCGATGCGGTCAAATGCGCGGTCGAGATCCAGCAGCGCATGAAGAGGCGGAACTCCGATGTGCTGGAGGACCGGCGGATCGAATTCCGCATCGGCATCAATCTCGGCGACATCATCTTCGAGGACGACGACATCTTCGGCGACGGCGTCAACATTGCCGCGCGCGCCGAGCAGCTGGCCGAGGTCGGCGGCATCTGCGTGACAGCAGCAGTGGCGACACAAGTGGCCGACCGACTGGAATTGCCGATCGAAGATCTCGGAGAGAAGACGCTGAAGAACATCAGCCGGCCGGTGCGCCTCTACCGCGTCGGTCTCGAGGGGCTGGACCTTCCGGCCTCGACGGGGGGGAGCGAAGCGAAAAAGGGCGTCTGCAAACCGACGATCGTCGTCTTGCCCTTCGACAATATGAGCGGCGATCCCGACCAGGAGTTCTTCGCCGACGGGCTGACCGAGGACATCATTACCGAGCTTTCGCGAAGGCATGAGCTCTTCGTCATCTCGCGCAACTCCTCCTTCGTCTACAAGAACCAGTCGGTCAACGTGCGCGAGGTGGCTGCCAGCCTCGGGGCGCAATATCTGGTGGAAGGCAGCGTGCGCAAGATCGGCGAGCGGGTGCGCGTCACCGTCCAGTTGATCGACGCGGTCAACGACGCACACATCTGGGCCGACAAATACGACCGGCAGCTCGATGACATCTTCGCCATTCAGGACGAGGTGACGGCGGCGATCGCCGCGACCGTGCCCGGTCGGCTGGAGGCAGCCCAGCGCGACCAGCTTTCGCGCACCAAGCCGGCCAACATGGCGGCCTACGAATGTGCGCTTGCCGCCAAGGTGCTGCATCACCGCAGCAGTGCCGACGACAACAGGCAGGCGCAGGCGTTGATCGACCGTGCCGTTTCGCTCGATCCCGGCTATGCCCACGCGCATGCCTGGCGGGCCTGCATCCTCGGGCAATCCTGGGTCTACGGCTGGTGTGCCGACAAGGAGGCGACCTGGGCCGAGGTCAATGCCGAGCTCGAACGGGCGCTTGCGCTCGACGACAACGACGCCGACGTGCATCGCATCCTTGCCGCCGTCAACGTCAACACCAACGAACTGACGACGGCGCGCTATCACCAGGAGCGGGCGCTGTTCCTCAACCCCAATTACGACCTCGTCGTGGTGCAGCAGGGCGAACTCTTGACCTGGCTCGGCCGGCCGGAGGAGGGAGCGGAATGGATCCTGAAGGCGATGCGCCTCAACCCGCACCACCCGGAACGCTTCTGGAGCCACCTCGGCAAGGCGCATTTCGCCGCGCGCCGATATGGCGAGGCGATCGAGGCCTTCATGCACCTGACCTCGATGGACGAGACCCAGCACGCCTTCGTCGCCGCCTGCCACGGCTGGCGCGGTGATGCGATTGCGGCGGGCGCGCATATCGGCAAGGTCAAGGCGCTGGCGCCGAGCTTCGAGATCGAGACCTTTCTGGCGACCATGCACTATGCGCAGGAGGAGGACCTGCAGCATCTGCGCGAGGGGCTGGTGAAGGCGGGGGCGGGATGAAAAGCGGGCCCGCGCGCTCAAGGCCTGCGCGTGGACGCAAGCACGGATCCGGAGGCGAGGAGGATGCGTTTCCGCCCCTGACAACGCAATTGCGGAGCCTGCTGCACCGTCGGGAGAGGTGGCTATGGAAGCAGTTCGCGCAGAACGGCGGCTGGTGGCCATTCTTGCCGTCGACGTTGTCGGCTACTCGCGGCTGATGGAGGCCGACGAGGCCCGTACGCTCGCAGCCATCAAGGCGTGGCGTTGCGACATCTTCGATCCCCTCATGCAGGACTACCACGGTCGCATCGTCAAACTGATGGGCGACGGTGCGATCGTCGAATTCGGCTCCGTCGTCGATGCCGTCGCCTGTGCGGTCGCGTCGCAAAACAGGGTTGCGGCGCGCCAGGCGGATATCCCGCGCGAGCATCGGCTGCTGCTGCGCATGGGCATCAACCTCGGCGATGT
This sequence comes from Ensifer sp. ENS02, assembly GCF_014851885.1. Classification (NCBI taxonomy): domain Bacteria; kingdom Pseudomonadati; phylum Pseudomonadota; class Alphaproteobacteria; order Hyphomicrobiales; family Rhizobiaceae; genus Ensifer; species Ensifer sp. ENS02. The sequence goes on from NZ_JACVAO010000001.1 coordinate 379,684, forward strand.
CGTCGTCGAGGGGGATGATCTGCTCGGCGACGGCGTCAACGTCGCAGCCCGCCTCGAGCAGATGTGCGAGCCAGGGGGCCTGTTCGTCTCCGGTACCGCCTTCGACCACCTGCAGGGCAAGTTCGAACTGCCGCTGGAGTTCATTGGCGAGCATCACGTGAAGAACATCCAGCGGCCCGTCCGCGTCTACCGGGTGCAGTTCGACGGAGATCTCAAGAGTCGGCGCTTCACCTTCGAGACCCTTCGCGGCTGGCGCATTGCGGCTGCGCTGGCCGTGATCGTTGCGACCGGCCTTGCCGCGACGTGGCTGGTGCAGAGGCGCGAGAGCGTCGAGCCCGCGTCCGTTGCGCGGAGCGCCTTGCCGCTGCCGCAGACGCCCTCGATCGCGGTGCTGCCTTTCGAAAATCTCAGCTCCGATTCAGCGCAAAGCTACTTCGCCGACGGCATGACCGACGACCTGATCACCGAACTGTCGAAACTGTCGGGCATCTTCGTCATCGCGCGCAACTCGACCTTTGCCTACAAGGGCAAGCCCACCAAGGCGCAGCAGGTGGGGGCGGAACTGGGCGTCCACTATATCCTTGAGGGCAGCGTCCGTCGGGAGGGAAACCAGGTTCGGGTCAATGCCCAATTGATCGACGCGATCGACGGGCACCACCTGTGGGCCGAGCGCTATGATGGGGAAATGAGCGGCGTGTTCGGGCTGCAGGACAAGGTGATCGGACAGATCGTCTCGACGCTCTCCGTGAAGCTGACGAGTGCCGAAAAGAACGTGGCGGCGGTGCCGGAAACGACGAACCCGAAGGCCTACGATACCCTGTTGCGCGGCTGGGAGCATCTTCGCCGCGACAGCGAAGCGGAAACGGTCGCAGCTTCCGCATTTTTCCAGAAGGCGATCGTGCTCGACCCGCACTATAGCCGCGCCTACGCGTCGCTGGCGGCGGCAAACTGGCGGGCGAGCATCCTCTCCTGGGATTATTCCCGCAGGGAGGCCGCGTCCAGGAACCTCGCCAGAAATCTCGCAAAGGCGATGGAGAGGCCGACGCCGCTTGCCTATGCCGTCTCGGCGCAGGTGCTTGCGCAGCAGGGGCGTTACGACGAAGCCTTCGCCGCCATCGACCGAGCGATGACGCTTGCGCCCAACGATCCCGACAACCATGTCGGCATGGCGCGGATCCTCAACGCGACAGGACGCGCGACCGAGGCGGAACAGGAGGCGCGCCTGGCGATGCGGTTCGATCCTCACCCGACGCGGGCAACGCTGCGCATGCTCGCCGTCTCGCTGTTTTCTCAAGGCAAATACGACGAGGCCGCCGCCACCTACGAGCGGGTGCTCGAGAAAAGCTCCGAACTCTTGGGGGATTACGCCACGCTGACTTCGAGCTATGGACATCTCGGCCGCACGGGCGACATTCAGAGGCTGGTCGACCAGTACAACAAGCTGGCGGCGTCCTCGCTGGGAGATCCGCTCACCGTCCAGGAAAGCGCCTATGACTGGTATGGCAGCGCCTTCAGCTACCACCAGCCCTATATCGCGCGGCTGCAGGAGGGACTTCGCAAGGCCGGATTGCCGGAAGGGGCCGGCACGGACCTTGCCTTCGACGACTATGCCAAGTTCATTTCGCTGACGAAGGGCGAGCTCAGCGTCGAGCGAACGATAAAGGTCGACGTTGCGGAAGTGAAAGCGCTGCTTGCGCGCGGCGTCACCTTCATCGATGTGCGGGCGCCGCTCACCTATGACATTGGCCATCTCCCCAAGGCCGTCAATCTGTCGCTGCTGACCGCGCTATCGAAGGAAAGCCTCGCCAAGGTGGTGGGAAAGGCAGACGAGGTCGCTTTCTATTGTCAGGGCCGAAACTGCACCCATGCCGCCTATGCGTCCGCCAAGGCGATCGCCTGGGGCTACACCCGCGTCTACTATTTCGCCGGCGGATTTCTGGAGTGGGATGACGAGGGCTACCCGCTCGTGATCGAGGTCGGCAAGTAGTTCGGGCAGGGATGTCCGCGATCCATTGCTACCGTGGCCCGATGCTGATGAAGATCGACTTCCGCTCGCTGTGCAAGCTGGGGTGCCACTGGCGCGGCATCGGCGTGACGCTCTTCATCAACTGGGCGATCAAGCCATTCTCGATGGCCCTGCAGGCATGGTTGTTCATCGGCTGGCTCCTCCGCCCGTTGCCGCCGCCATCAGCCTGTTCGGCATCCAGTCGGCCGCCGCGCTCGCGACCGTCGTCGGGGTGCTCATCGAGGTACCGGTGATGCTGTCGGTCGTCTGGATCGTGAACAGGTCCAGGGACTGGTACGAGGTAGCGCCGGCGGTGGCCCGGAATTCCGTCTCGAAAGGCGCATGAGCGATGGAGGCGCGTGTCGCGCTCGCTGGACAACCCTTGATACATGCGCCGATGATGACGGATGGACGAAATCGTCATCCAGGCGCACAAGCATAGCGCCAACCATCGAGCGGAAATCGAAGCGAGCCCGTCCTGCGGATGCTTCTATTGTTGCGAGATCTTTCCGGCGGCCGAGATAAACGAATGGATCGACGATGACACAACGGCGATCTGTCCCGGTTGCGGCATCGATTCCGTCATCGGCAGTGGCTCAGGCTTTCCCGTGACGACGGTCGAATTCCTGGCGCGGATGAGACGCTATTGGTTTTGAGCGTCGCGCCGTCCGCCCTGGAGCGGGGGCGCAACGCGACGTAGACTTCAGCCTGTCGCCATCAAGGCCCAGCTCGTTTGCCGGGCATCGATGGCGGCTCCTTGCCGCGATCTTGGTCGGATCAGGCCTCAGGCTCGTGGCAGACAGCCTCGATGTTGTGGCCATCCGGATCGAAAACGAAGGCGGCGTAATAGTTGGCGTGGTAGCGCGGGCGCAGGCCCGGCGCGCCGTTGTCCCTGCCGCCGGCCGCAAGGGCTGCGCTGTAGAAGGCGTCGACCTGCTCACGGGTCGTGGCCATGAAGGCGAGGTGAAGGTGCGCCGGCGTTTCCTCGGTCTGGTAGAGGCACAGCGACGACTTGCCGTCCGTGCTCATCTCCACGCCATGCGAGCCGTGATCGACCACCGAAACGCCGAGCGGTTCGAGCGCCTTCAGGTAGAAGTCGAGGCTTGCCGCATAGTCGCGGACACCGAATTTGACGTGGTCGAACATCGCGTTCTCCTGTGTGCGGGTTTGACGTGCGCTGGCGAGGCGGCGCATTTGCGGCCGGGATTGGGCTGATACCCCGATGGCCTGTTGCAGGCAACCGTAGGTCCTTGGGGGCGCATCGGTATGCGCTCGGGGCCTAGCCTCTTGCCGCGCGGCGCGTCACACGGCGCAGACCTCCCGCACGCAGGCCCGCAACCAGCGGTGCGCCGGGTCGGCGTCGAGGCGGGGGTGCCAGAGCAACGAAATGGTGATTTCGGGCAGGGCGACGGGCAGGGGGAAGGTGACGAGGTTTTCGCGCAGGCTTCCGGTGTAGCGCTCGGGCACGCTGGCGACGAGGTCGGTGGCGCGGACAAGCGCCAGGGCCTCGGAGAAGCTGCCGACGGAAGCGGTGATCTTGCGGCTAAGGCCGAGGGCCTCGAGGGCAGTGTCGATCGGGCCGACGTCGTTGCCGCGGCGCGAGACATGGATGTGGTGGCCTTCGGCGTAGCGGGCGGGCGTCACTTCGCCTGATGTCAGCGGATGGCCCGGGCGGACCACGGCGACGAAACGGTCGTGGAAGAGGGCTTGGGCGCGAAGCTCCGGGCCCGTCATGTCGCCGACAACGGCAGTTTCGAGATCGACGGTTCCTTCGCGAAGCGGGCTGCTTTCCCGGTCGAGCTTCTGCACGAAGCGCAGACGCACGCCGGGCGCCTCTCGCTCGACACGGGCAATCAGTGCAGCGCCGAAGTTTTCGACGAAACCCTCGCGGTTCCTGAGCGTGAAGGTGCGGGAAAGCGTCTTCAGGTCCAGGCTCTCGGCCGGGCGAAGGCAGGCTTCGGCCGCTTCGACGATGGGGCCGATGCGATCGCGCAGTTCCAGCGCCCTCGGCGTTGGAACGAGGCCGCGGCCGGCGCGCACCAGCAGCGGATCGCCGGTCGCCTCGCGCAGCCTTGCCAGCGCCCGGCTCATGGCCGAGGGGCTGAGCCGCAGCCGCCTTGCGGCGCGGGCGACGCTGCCTTCCGCAAGCAGCACCTCGAGGGTCACGAGCAGGTTGAGATCCGGTCTGGTCATGCCCATCCATAACACAGCTGGTTCATGATGTGGCGTCAAACGCACGAATGAAGTGCAAATGCTGCGTCTTCCGCCACATGAAGCCGAGGTCTAATTTTGCGGAGAACCGACCTTGGAGGGTTTTCCGATGATCCCATGCCCACTGATGCCCGCCCCGATTTCCCTGTCTGATCGGAAGTCGTTGCCGCATATTTTGAATCATGAAAGCGTGCTATCGCCTTGTTTCCCCGCGATTTCCCGTGCTGCAAAAGATCGGCGCGAAACCTCGCGCGCGGGAGGTGGTCGATGAGCGCGACGAAGACTGCAAACGCTCCCGCCACGGCCTCGGTTCGCTGCGTGCTCACCAGCCTGTCGCTGTCGATGCTGCTCTCCTCGCTTGGCACCAGCAGCGCCAATGTGGCGCTTCCGGCGCTGGCGGACGCTTTTGGTGTCTCGTTCCAGGCGGTGCAATGGGTGGTGCTTGCCTATCTGCTTGCCATCACCACGCTGATCGTCAGCGTCGGGCGGCTTGGCGATATCGTCGGCCGGCGGCGGCTTCTGCTTGCCGGCATCGCGCTCTTTATCGCAGCCTCGGTGCTTTGCGGCCTGACGCCCGCTTTCCCGCTGCTCGTCGCGGCGCGAGCGATGCAGGGCATCGGGGCTGCGATGATGATGGCGCTGACCATGGCGTTTGTCGGCGAGACGGTGGCGAAGGAGAAGACCGGCAGCGCCATGGGCTTGCTCGGCACCATGTCGGCCATCGGCACAGCGCTCGGGCCGTCGCTTGGCGGCGCGCTGATTGCCGGGCCCGGTTGGCGGGCGATCTTTCTCGTCAACGTGCCGTTGGGGCTCGTCGCTTTCCTTCTCGCCCGTCGGCATCTGCCGGTAGACCGAGGCCTTGAGGGCAGGGAGCGCTCACGATTCGATGTCGCCGGCACCTTGCTGCTTGCGCTTTCGCTGGGCGCCTATGCATTGGCGATGACGGTGGGACGCGGCAGTTTTGGCATGCTCAATGTCGCGCTGCTTTCGGCCGCCGTTTTGGGTCTTGCACTGTTCCTGCGGGTCGAGACCAAGGTAGCCTCGCCGCTGATCCGGCCGGCGATGTTGCGTGATCCGGTTTTCAGCCGCGGGCTTTCGACCAATGCGCTGGTCTCGACCGTGATGATGGCGACGCTGGTGGTCGGGCCGTTCTATCTGTCGCGCGGGCTGGGGCTCGATGCGGCGATGGTCGGGCTCGTCCTGTCGGTCGGTCCCGTCATCTCGGCCTTCGGTGGCGTGGTCGCCGGCCGTATCGTCGATCGCCTGGGCGCGGGCTTCGTAGTCACGATCGGTCTTGCCGCGATGGTTGCGGGCTGCGCGGCGCTTGTGCTGCTGCCGGGGCTTTTTGGCGTTGCCGGTTATGTCGCGGCGATCGCGCTTTTGACGCCCGGCTACCAGCTGTTCCAGGCGGCCAACAACACGGCGGTCATGGCGGAGGTGAGCGCGGACCGGCGCGGCGTCGTTTCCGGCCTGCTCAACCTTTCGCGCAATCTCGGCCTCGTCACCGGCGCATCGGTCATGGGCGCGGTCTTTGCCTCAGCCGTGGCGGCAGGCGACATGGCCGGGGCGGCGCCAGCCTTGGTCGCCAGGGGCATGCAGGTGACCTTTGCGGTGGCTGGGCTGTTGACCGTGACCGCGCTGGCGATCGCCGTTGCGGGCAGGGCGTTCAGGCGCGCACAACGGGCCGTCGCCGCGGAGCCAGCTGGAGAGTGATGATCCCGCAAGAGACGGGCGGGGCCGACGCGGCGCCGCTCAGCGATCGGCACCCGACCGATTGCGCCACGCCTCGGACGCGAGGCTGTAGCTCTGGTGGAGGATCTCTTCGCCCCTCGAGCGGGAGGCCTTCCGCATGGCCTGTTGCGGGCGAAAGCCGAGCTTGAGCAGCACCTTGCCGGAGGCCGGATTGTCGGCCGCGTGGCCTGTTTTCAGCCTCGCGAGCCGAGCTGCTCGAAGGCGAAGGACACCACCGCCTGCGCGGCCTCGAAGGCATAGCCCTGGCCCCAGCTTGGCTTCTCCAGCCAGTAGCCGAGTTCGCCTTCTTCGCCGTCGATCTCGTCGAGATCGACCAGGCCGATCATGCGGCCTCTGCGCTCGATGGCAAATCGAAAGGCCGTGCCGGCGATCCATTCCTGCCGGTGCTCACCGAACCAGCCGGTCATGTCGTCGGGATCGGGTGGAAACTGCGCCATGCGTAGCATGCGCGTGACGTCCCAATCCGACTGGATCTCAAAGGCGCGCTGCGCATCGGCGGGCGTTGTCGGGCGCAGCGCGAGTCGATCGGTCGTCAGCGTGACCGCGGGGCGATTTCCAGTGTTCGCTGCGGATGGGCGCATTGTCAGAGGTTTCCCCATCGATCCGCACTGATCGTCAGACACTACCGCGTTCAGGCGGTCGGCAAACGCTCGAGCCGGGCGCGAAGCGTTTCGAAATCCGGCACGAACCAGATCGAATCACCCTTGTTCGTTTCGCGCACGAAATCGGTCAGCGCCTTGCTGGCTTCGAGCCTGGTGCTGATATCGCCGACGATGGCGAGCCGCATGCGGTAGTTGACGAATTTCTGGAACACCTCGCCGGCGACGCGGGTCGAAAGATCGAGGAAATGGGGACCCAGCCGTTCGACCGGGACTGCCAGCAAGTCGGCCTCATGCGCCCAGCCGTCGCCAAGAAAATCATTGGCGTCGCCCGGTGCCGCAAGCAGGGGGCCATCGACAGCGCATTGCAGCACGCGCGCGGTTCCGATTTCGATCAGCTGTGTCATGCGCCAAGAAGTAGGCTGCAAAGCCCAGGGTTGCAAGGCTGTTGCCTCGGGTTCTGCGGTCGGGGCAGGTTGCGTTCGCCGCCGGCAGTTTGCTCCCGTATCCGCATGTCCGGCTGGTTCGACCGAGCGGGCATGAGGCGATGTATTTCTAGAAATATATCGATATTCGCAAAAACTGATTGGCGTCCGCAAGTTATGCCGGAACGACGCGTGAGAATTTCTCGGGAATTCCGGTACCAGTTTTCTGTCAATTTGACACAGATCAATGACCCCTTCTGTTCGGCATTTACTCTGAGGCACGGTGAAAAGCTGTCATCGGCCGGTCACGGGATTGATTTTTATTTCCGGTGGCGCATCTTACCTTGGATTGTGTTGGGGGACGCAGGAATGCCGGAAGTCGTTCAGGCACAGCCGATCGAAAAGCCGCCGCGCTCGCGACGCGCGGAGCTGATTACCTTCTTCGTGCTCGCCTTCGGCATCTGGCCGATCGTCGCCGTTGGTATCGTCGGCGGCTATGGTTTCCTCGTCTGGATGCTGCAGATCATCTTTGGCCCGCCGGGCCCGCCCGGGCATTGAGGTCGAGCCATGAAGGTCGAACCTCTCTCACGTCGTGAACTTTTTACCGGCCGCACTGCCGCAAAGCCCGTCCGCATCCGCCCGCCGGGTGTTTCGGAGCTCAGCCTTGCCGCCTGCACCGGTTGCGGCGCCTGTGCGGAGCGATGTCCCACCGCCATAATCCGTCTTTCTGACGGTCTTCCCTTCGTCGACTTTTCGGGCGGCGAATGCACCTTCTGTGGTGCCTGCGAGGAAGCCTGTCCCGAGCCGGTATTCACCGAGAAGGCCGTGCGCCGTTTCCCGCATGTCGCCGCGGTCACCGATACCTGTCTCGCGCGCCGATACATTGCCTGCCAGTCCTGCGGTGAAAGCTGCCCGGAGCAGGCGATCCGTTTTCGCCCGCGTATCGGCGGGCCGTTTCTGCCTGAGATCAACGAAGACCGATGCACCGGCTGCGGCGCCTGCCTCAGTGGCTGCCCGGTGAGTGCGATTGCAGTGAAGGCATTGGAAGTGGAGGTGGCGCATGTCTGAGGCCGCAGCGGCAAAGGCGGGTACGCCCTATCACATTTCGAGCGCCGTGGTCGCCACGATGCCGCAGAGCACCGAAGCGATCCTGGCGACGCTCGCGGGAATGGAAAACGTCGAAATCCATGGCCATGGCGGCGGCAAGATCGTCGTCGTCATCGAAGGCAGAAGCACGGGCGCGCTCGGCGAACGGCTGACACAGATCTCGCTGCTCGACGGGGTGATCTCGGCCAACATGGTTTTCGAGCATGTGGAAATGGAAGAGGAAGGGCAGGAGCCATGAGCGGAGAACTGACGCGGCGTGACATTCTGAAGGCCCATGCGGCCGGCATCGCCGCCGCCACGGCCGGCATTGCGCTGCCTGCCGCCGCACAGCCGGTGCCGGGCGGCGTCAACGCGCTGGAAATCAAGTGGTCCAAGGCGCCGTGTCGCTTCTGCGGCACGGGCTGCGGCGTGATGGTGGGCGTGAAGGAAGGCCAGGTTGTCGCCACCCACGGCGACATGCAGGCCGAGGTCAACCGCGGTCTCAACTGCATCAAGGGCTATTTCCTTTCCAAGATCATGTACGGCAACGACCGCCTGACGACGCCGCTCTTGAGGAAGCGCGGCGGCACTTACGCCAAGGACGGCGAGTTCGAGCCCGTCAGCTGGGACGAGGCCTTCAACGTCATGGCCGAGCAGGCAAAGAAGGTGCTGAAGGAGAAAGGCCCGACGGCCGTCGGCATGTTCGGCTCCGGTCAATGGACGATCTTCGAGGGCTATGCTGCGACCAAGCTGATGCGGGCGGGTTTCCGCTCCAACAATCTCGATCCCAATGCCCGCCACTGCATGGCGTCCGCCGCCGTCGCCTTCATGCGCACCTTCGGCATGGACGAGCCGATGGGCTGCTACGACGACTTCGAGAACGCCGATGCCTTCGTGCTCTGGGGCTCGAACATGGCGGAGATGCACCCGATCCTCTGGACCCGAGTCGCCGACCGGCGTCTCGGCCAGCCGCATGTGCGCGTCGCGGTACTTTCGACCTTCACCCATCGCAGCATGGACCTGGCCGATATCCCGATCGTCTTCAAGCCAGGCACCGACCTCGTCATCCTCAACTACATCGCCAACCACATCATCACGACCGGCAAGGTCAACGAGGACTTCGTCAACAAGCACACGAAGTTTGCTCGCGGGGTCACCGACATCGGCTATGGTCTCCGGCCCGACAACCCGGTCGAGGTGAATGCCGCCAACTCCAAGGACCCCGGCAAGACTGAGCCGATGGATTTCGAGGCGTTCAAGGAGTTCGTTTCCGAATATACGCTGAAGAAGACCGCCGAGATGACCGGCGTCGATCCGGAGTTCCTGGAGCAGCTGGCCGAGCTTTATGCCGACCCGAGCCGCAAGGTCATGTCGCTCTGGACCATGGGCTTCAACCAGCATGTGCGCGGTGTGTGGGCCAACCAGATGGTCTACAATCTGCATCTTCTGACCGGAAAGATCTCCGAGCCCGGCAACAGCCCGTTCTCGCTGACCGGGCAGCCGTCTGCCTGCGGCACGGCGCGCGAGGTCGGCACCTTCGCCCATCGCCTGCCTGCCGACATGGTGGTGACCAATCCCGAGCACCGCAAGCACGCCGAAGAAATCTGGCGCATTCCGCACGGTATCATTCCGGAAAAGCCCGGCTACCACGCCGTGCAGCAGGACCGGATGCTGAAGGACGGCAAACTCAATTTCTACTGGGTGCAGGTCAACAACAACGTCCAGGCGGGGCCGAACACCGCCAACGAGACCTGGCAGGGCTATCGCAACCCGGACAATTTCATCGTCGTTTCCGATGCCTATCCGACGATCACGGCGATGAGCGCCGACCTGATCCTGCCCGCCGCCATGTGGGTGGAGAAGGAAGGGGCCTACGGCAATGCCGAGCGGCGCACCCATGTCTGGCACCAGCTGGTGCAAGCGGGCGGCGAAGCGCGCTCGGACCTCTGGCAGATGGTGGAGTTTTCCAAGCGCTTCACCACCGACGAGGTGTGGCCGAAGGAGATCCTCGACGCCAGCCCCGAATATCGCGGCAAGACGCTGTTCGAGGTTCTGTTCAAGAACGGCGAAGTCGATCGTTTCCCGCTGACCGATGTCAGTGCCGAATACGACAACAACGAAGCCAAGGATTTCGGCTTTTACATCCAGAAGGGGCTGTTCGAGGAATATGCCACTTTCGGACGCGGCCATGGTCATGATCTGGCGCCCTACGACACCTATCACGAGGTGCGCGGGCTGCGCTGGCCTGTGGTCAACGGCCAGGAGACGCGCTGGCGCTACCGCGAGGGCTTCGACCCCTATGTGAAGCCGGGCGAGGGCGTGAAGTTCTATGGCAACAAGGACGGCAAGGCGATCATCCTTGCGGTGCCCTACGAGCCGCCGGCCGAATCCCCCGACGACGAATACGATACCTGGCTGGTGACCGGCCGCGTGCTGGAACACTGGCACTCGGGCTCGATGACCATGCGGGTGCCGGAACTCTACAAGGCGTTTCCGGGCGCGCGCGTCTTCATGAACGCGGAGGATGCCCGCAAGCGCGGCATCAACCAGGGCATGGAAGTGCGCATCGTCTCGCGCCGCGGCGAGATCCGCTCGCGCGTCGACATCCGCGGCCGCAACCGCATGCCGCCCGGCGTCGTCTTCGTTCCCTGGTTCGACGCCAGCCAGCTGATCAACAAGGTTACGCTCGACGCCACCGATCCCATCTCCAAACAGACGGATTTCAAAAAATGCGCGGTCAAGATTCTTCCCGTCACCCTCTAGGGTGGTCACGGCTGGTTCGGGCCGTTGCCAAACGGCCCGCATGGATGGCCCTTGCGGCTGGCCTTCTGATGTTCGTCACGACGGCGGCCGTCGCCCAAGTGGCGGAAAAACTGGTGCCGCAGCTCGAAGGGCCGACGCCGCAGATGGCGACGGAAGCGGCGGCACCGCTGCCGAAATGGGTGGTCGATGACAAGCGCAAGATGCGCGCCTATCCCGACCAGCCTCCGGTCATTCCGCATTCGATCGAGGGCTATGAGCTTTCGGTCAATGCCAACCGATGCCTGTCCTGTCACAAGCGCGAGTTCACGCAGGATTCGGGTGCGCCGATGATCAGCGTCACCCACTACATGACGCGCGATGGGCAGATGATCGCCGACGTTTCGCCCCGGCGTTACTTCTGCACCGCCTGCCACGTGCCGCAGGCCGATACCAGCCCGCTGGTGCCGAGCAATTTCAAGGACATGAGCGAACTGGGCTTCAAGCCGGCCGGAAGCGAGTGACGACATGATCGCATGGATCAGGAAAATCATCCTTTGGGCCTGGGGCATCATGAAGACGCCGGCCGGCACGCTCGGTCTTGGCTTCCTCACGCTCGGCGGCTTCATCGGCGGCGTCATGTTCTGGGGTGCATTCAACACGGCGCTGGAACTCACCAACACCGAAAAGTTCTGCACCTCGTGCCATGAGATGCACGACAACGTCTATCAGGAGCTGACGCGCACCATCCACTTCTCCAACCGCTCGGGCGTGCGCGCCAGTTGCCCGGATTGCCACGTGCCGCACGAATGGACCGACAAGATCGCCCGCAAGATGCAGGCTTCGAAGGAAGTCTGGGGCAAGATCTTCGGCACGATCAATACCAGGCCGAAATTCCTCGAGAAGCGGCTGGAACTGGCGCAGCACGAATGGGCGCGCATGAAGGCCAATGACAGCCTTGAATGCCGCAACTGCCATTCCTCCGTCGCCATGGACCTGCAGAAGCAGACGCAGCGGGCGGCCGAGATCCACACCCGCTATCTGCTCTCGGGCAAGGCCACCTGCATCGATTGCCATAAGGGCATCGCCCACGAGCTGCCCAACATGGAAGGCATCGATCCAGGCTGGAAGATGCCGCCGGAACTGGAGGGCAAGAAGATGGCCAATCAGACGCCGATCGATGATCTCCGGCAGGCGATGGCGGATCTGCATATGCAGGCGCAGTAAGACGCGCCGGCCCACCTGAGCCGCATTGAATTCTCCAGGGCCATGCCGGTGCGGTGTGGCCCTCTTTTTTACGGTTCTTGGGCAGTGCGTCCTTCATTCCTGTGCTTGTCACAGGAATTCAGCCGCGTCGCGTCGGCGGCGCGAGGGACCTGGTTCCCAAGAGGCGTCGTGCCAAGACCGTACTTCCCACCGTGCCGACGCACGGCTGCTGGATCTCTGTGACGAGCACAGAGATGAGGGTGGGTGGGGGCCGGCCTCGTGCCAAGCCGCCAGATGAGGGGAGTGGCTTGGGGGTTCTTGAGCCAACGGCGCACGTTCGGATCTGCGGCGATGGACTTGTCGAGCAGCGCTTTTCTCTCTTCATTTCTGCCAGTTCTTTTTTTCTGAAAAATATTCGACACCGCTGTCGGCGCCGACATTTCCCGTTCGTCATTTAGGCAGGGAGGCAATCTGGCTTCCTCCACCGGAGCGGGATAGGAAAAAAATCCGCGCGGGTCTTTCGCCCGCAGCCTGCTCTCACTATTTGGGTTTCACCACGCCGGCACCCCCAGAGGTCACGAGGACCGGGACTGGCGTGACAGAGGAGAATGGACAATGCGCGTAGTGGTTTTTGTAAAGGCGACCAAGGACAGCGAAGCGGGCAACATGCCCTCGACCGAGCTGCTGGAAGCCATGGGCAAGTACAACGAGGAACTGGTCAATGCCGGCATCATGCAGGCGGGCGAGGGGCTGCATCCCTCGTCGCGTGGCGCCCGCGTCGCCTTCGACGGCGCCGACCGCGTGGTCATCGATGGCCCCTTTGCCGAGACCAAGGAACTGGTCGCCGGCTTCTGGATCTGGACCGTCAAGGACATGGCCGAGGCAATCGCCTGGGTGAAGCGCTGCCCGAACCCGATGCCGGGCCCGAGCGAAATCGAAATCCGCCCGGTCTTCGAGATGGAAGATTTCGGCGACTTGGTGACGCCGGAGATCGCCGCCCAGGACGAGCGGCTGCGCGAGAAGATCGCCAACCAGTAAGGGCTGTTAGCCGAACCTTGGGGTGGCCTTACCCATCTCCTCAGGTTTAACCCGAGAGCTAACTCTGCTTGCCCCTCACCCTAACCCTCTCCCCGCAGGCGGGGAGAGGGGACGAGCCCGGATCGCAGCGTTTTCGAACGCGGTCGCAACGAGCGTCAAATGCGTTTGGTCCCAGGCAGACCAATTAGACCGGGGTGTAAACTGGACCGCCATAAAGCTGTGGCGCCTGTTGCCACGGGAGGGAGTGCCACGCATGTCCTTCTTCCCGCCAAGCGGGGCGAAGGTTGCCGGCAGGCCGGATGAGGGGCAAGCCGCTCACCGCGGGCTGTGAGACAGCCGCTGATGTGGCGCGGTCAGAGTGTGGCGCGGCGCGCGCGGGACGAAGGCCGTCCGCGGGATGAACGGCTGCCACAGTGTCCGAATCGTGTCGACGTTTGCAGGACGTCTGCTCCGCTTCCCGTAGAGATTGTATTAACCGTGTTCGTTTACCTTATTTCCGGGGTTTGAACCGGAGTGGGGCAATGGTCAGGACGAGCAGTTTCGTCATTTTTCTTCTTTCAAGTGTTTCGATTGCGGCTGCTGCCGATATCGACGGTCCGCTGGTGGGGCCGCAGGATGCCTATGAAGTGCCGGTGGAGCAGGCGTCGGGCGGCATCGTCGGCTACGTCGAGACGTCCTACGGCGCGGCCGTGGACTCGCCCGGCGATATCGATGCGGATGCATGGGACTTGCGCGGTGCGGTGAACTTCGACGCCGGCGCCGGCTTCAACCTGCAGGTCGATCTCGGCTACACGCGCGCCTCCTTTGAGGATATCGACACGAACAGCTATGACGGCGCGCTGCACGGCTACTACCGCAATGATCTTTTTGCGGCAGGCGTCTTCGTGCAAGGCGCACGCCTCGACCCGGGCATCGGCCTCGACCTCAACGATTACATGGGTGGCGTCGAAGCGGCCTACTTCCTTGATACCTGGACGCTGCATGGCGCGATCGGCTATGGCCAGGCGAGTGTGGAAGACTTCGACGACATCGATGCCGATCATTACATGGGCTCGCTCGGCGCGCGCATCTACGCGACCGACAACCTGCGCTTCGACGTCGACGGCTCGCTGCATCGCATGAGCGAAAACGACCTGGATTACGACCTGCGCAGCGTCAAGCTGACGGCCAACTACCGGCTGGACGCTTTCCCCGTCACGCTCTTTGCCGGCTACAAATACACCAACGAAGAGCTTTCAGGGCTGAGCGCTTCGGTTTCCGGCGACACCAGCACCCTTTTCGGTGGCCTGCGCTTCTCCTACGGTTCGACGACGCTCAAGGAAGAAGAGCGCCTCGGCCCGGTCTGGTCCAGCAATCGCCTGGCGTTCTGATCGGCTTGGCAGGCGGCAGCATTTTGCGCCGCTGCCAGCCAGGTACAATCATCAAGCAAGAGCATGGTGGCACCGCGCGTCTGAAGAGGCGCGCGGTGTTCTTATGTTATCGCAGGCTCCGGAGATAATTGGCCCGATCGAACGGGTTCGCGCCCAACCGGGGCCGGGAAGGCTGCGTGCCTGCGATCGGCGCGTAGTGATCGAAGCTGTTTTCGAGCACGCCGGCGCCGCTGGTGAGCCCCGGCAACTGCCGCTGGACGCCCTGGACGTTGGCCGATGCGATCGTTCCGGCAAGCCGGGCGACGCCGCCTTCGATGATCGAATCCGTCGTCGCCGCGCCTGACTTGGCGAGCAGCGTGTGAATGGCCGTCAGGACGGACGCGGGCGCTTCAAGGCGGAAGCTGTCGATCGGCTCGCAGACGACCGTGCCGGCCGAAGACAACGCCTCGGCGAGCACCAGCGGCGTCAGCCGGCGAAAATCGACGGCGGTGCTGGCCGGCGAGGTCTGGCGCGCCGCTGTCATGGCGACGTGGCAATCGATCACCTGCCAGCCGAAGAGCCCGGCCTTCAGCGTTTCGGCAACGGCCTCTTCGACCGCCCGGTAAAAGCTCGCAGGCATCTGGCCGACATCCACTTCCAGGGCAAAACTGTTGCCCGCTGCCGCCGGCCGCGGTTCGATCCTGAGGCCGACGGTCGCAAGGAAGGGGTTCGGCTCGCGGAAGAGGATCTCGATGCCGGTTCCGGTGCCAAGGGGCCGTTCGACGCAGATGACCGTGCTTTGCTCGAAATGCGCCTCCAGCCCGAAATCGGCCGACAGGGTGGCCTCGATCACCTCCTTCTGCACCTCGCCATAGAGCGAAACGAACATCTCGCTGGCATCGTCGCTGGTGCGCAGGTTGATGAACGGGTCCTGTTCGGCCAGTTGCTGAAGGGCAAGCCACAGCGCCGTGTTGTCCGAAGGGCGCCTCGGCCGCACGAGGGTTTCGAGCGTCGGCGGGGCGAAGTGAAACGCTCCGGCACGCTTTCCGCCGACGCCGATCCAATCACCGATGCGGGCATGGGCAAGCCCGCCCACCTTGGCGATGCGGCCGGCTGTCACCTGGTCCACCTTTTCCAGCCGGCCCTGGTCGAAGAGCTGGATGCTGGTCACCTTCGCCGCGCCGCCGGGAAGGACGAGATAGTCGCGCATGGCGACGGTGCCGGACGTCAGGTTGAGAAAGGCGAGCTTTTCACCGCCCCAGCCGCGCTCGATCTTGAAGATCCGGCCTTCGACCGGTGCATCCGGGGCGGGCGCCTTCGCCGGCAACAGCGTCTCGATCGCGGTGATCAGGCCCGGCACGCCGACGCCGGTCATGGCGATGCCGCAATAGACCGGGTGCAGAGCGCCTTCGGCAAGCTGCGTCGCCAAGGCCTTCCGCAGCCGCTCGACAGTCAGACGCTGCTGTGCCAGCACATAATCGTCGAGCAAGGCTTCATCATTGGCGGCAAGCGCCTCCGAAAGTGCCGAAAAATGCGGTTCCTGCGCAAAGTCGATCGGCTCGGCTCTCGCGTGTCGGCTGCCGGCCTCGACCGCCGCCGACATGCTGACGGGGCGGACCGAGAGTTGGCTGGCGATCTCTTCGACCACTTCGGCGGGACGCGCCCCTAGGCGATCGATCTTGTTGACGAAGAACAGGAAGGGGACGCCGAGGCGGCGCAGGGCGCGCACCAGCACGCGGGTCTGCGCCTGCACGCCTTCCACCGCCGAAACGACCACGACAGCGGCATCGAGCGATTGCAGCACGCGCTCGACCTCGGCGATGAAGTCCGGATGCCCGGGGGTGTCGATGAGGTTTACGACCAGATCGCCAAGCCTGAATGACACGACGGAGGCGGCAATGGTGATGCCACGCTGCCGTTCGAGTTCAAGGCTGTCGGTCTGGGTATTGCCGCTATCGACGCTGCCGAGTCTGTCGATCGCGCCGGTGTCAAAAAGGAGTCTTTCCGTAAGGCTAGTCTTGCCTGCATCCACGTGGGCGAGGATGCCCAGATTCAATGTGCGCATATCCCATCAGCTTCTCAAAAATTCGGATCTGGGTTTCTTGAGAAGTGACTCGGCGCATCGGGGCCTCCAGACTTGAGCTTCTTGCGGATCGCGCAACCCACGGCAGGCGAGGGTGCTCGTGAAATCTAAGGACGCCACAGGAAAGGCGTCAAGCGCCGCCTGACAACTCCGACGCGGTGTTGCAGATTTGCTGGTGTGGTCGGGGCCGTCGAAAAATGGCGACGCTCCCGCTTCGGGCGGTCACGCGAGGACAGGCCGAACACAATGTCTGGTCGTACTTATTAGTATATGCTAACTTCCTCCCGCCAAAGAAAAAGGGGGAGGCAAACATGGACATGACCCGTCGCGCCGTCGCATTGGGCGGCGCCGGCCTGCTTGCATCAGCATCGTTCTTACCTGCGAACGCGCTGGAATCGCCGCTTTTCGATCCGGTCGAGGCTGCCGATGATTTCTGGCTGGCGGTGGAAGCCTATATCTACGGCTATCCGCTGGTGACGACGGAAATGACCCGCCGGGTGGTGACCAATGTGGCCAAGCCCGAAGGCAGCAAGGGGCCGATGGGCCACGTCATCAAGCTGCGTGAATATCCGAACGCATCCTTCAAGGATGTCACCGCGCCGAATGCCGATACGCTGTACACGACAGCCTTCGTCGATGTGGGCAAGGAGCCGTGGGTGCTGTCGATCCCCGACATGAAGGATCGCTTCTTCCTGTTTCCGATGCTCGACGGCTGGACGACGGTGTTTCAGGTGCCGGGCAAGCGCACGACCGGCGGCGGGGCGCAGGCCTATGCCATTACCGGGCCGGGCTGGCAGGGCAGCCTTCCCGACGGCGTGACCGAATACAAATCCTCAACCGGCATCGTCTGGATCCTCGGGCGCATCTATTGCGATGGCACGCCGGAGGACTATGCGGCGGTGCATGCACTTCAGGACGAGTGCAAGCTTTGTCCGCTCAGCGCCTATGGCAAGGACTGGACGCCGCCGGTCGGCAAGGTCGATCCGTCGATCGACATGAAGACGGCGGTGCGCGAGCAGGTCAATCGCATGGATGCGGTCGAATATTTCACGCTTCTTTGCGAGTTGATGAAGACCAATCCGCCGACGGCGGCGGATGGCGAGGCGATCGCCAAATTTGCCGAAATCGGCATCGTGCCGGGCCAGGACTTCGACAAGAGCAAGCTCGATGCCGCCTTCGTCTCGCGCATCCCCGTCATGGCGTTCCATCGCATCATGCTGCACTTCAAGTTCAGCGATGGTGACATCCAGAACGTCAACGGCTGGGGCTTCACCACCAAGACCGGTATCTACGGCACCAACTATCTGCAGCGGGCGCTGATCACGGCGATCGGGCTTGGCGCCAATCGTCCGCAGGATGCGATCTATCCGACGTCGCTGAAGTCCAGGGACGGCCTGGTTTCCCGCGCCTATCACGGCTCCAACAAATACCTCGTCACCTTCCCCAAGGGGCAATTGCCGCCGGTGCGCGGCTTCTGGTCGATCACCATGTACGACGAGAACTATTTCTTCGTCGACAATCCGCTCAACCGCTATTCGATCAGCGCGCGCGTCAGCCCCAAGGCCAATGCCGACGGTTCGACGGAGATCTACATCCAGAATGAATCACCCGGCAAGGACAAGGAAAACAACTGGTTGCCGGCGCCGAAGGGCAAGTTCATCCTGATGATGCGGCTCTATTGGCCCGACGACAGCCCGCCTTCCATTCTCGACGGGTCGTGGCTCATCCCGCCGGTGAAGAAGGCGGGATGACAGAGGCGAAAGAGTCCCTGCGTCTTCGCGTGAAGGCGCAGGGCGTGGCGATCAGGCTGCGGCTCAGCGCTTCGGCAGCACGAGATCGCCGACCGTATAGATGTGGAACTCGCTGCGGGAGACTTCGTCCAGCTTGCGGAACTTCTCCGCGAACACCGGATCGGAGAAGAACTCATCGACATTTCCGGTGCCCTGGATCGCCTCGACATTGACGACGGTCTCGCCGTCGGTGCTCTTCGACAGCGTGCTCCACAGAAAACCTTCCTTCCGTTCGGCAACGTAGTGCACGACGTCCTGGATGACGGCGAAGGCTTCTTCCTGCTTGCCGGGATGGGCGTGGATGACGTTGACGACGAAGGTCGTCGGAACGGGGGACGCCGTGAAAGTGGGGGTAGGGATCGTTGTCATGCTTCTCTCCATTTAAACGCCGCGGCGTATCGACCGCGACGGCACCTGGATATCGGGAGAGAAATAGCGGATAAACGAGCGCGTATTCTCATCACTTCGGAAAAAGATTCCGTAATCGGTGCGCGATGGACAAGCTCGGAACGCTCAGCATTTTCATTCAGGTGGCAGAGGCGGGCAGCTTCGTGGCCGCCGGGCATCGCCTAGGGCTTTCAGGTTCGGCCGTCGGCAAGGCGATCGCGCGGCTCGAAGACGAGATGGGCGTGCGCCTCTTCAACCGGTCGACGAGAAGCATGGCGCTGACCGAGGACGGCAGCTTCTTTCTCGACACCTGCCGCCGCATCCAGTCCGAATTCGAAACGGCCCAGGCGCAACTGTCACGCTCGCATGCGACGCCGCGCGGGCAATTGCGCGTCAGCCTGCCGCTCGCCGGCATGCTGCTGATGCCGACCATATCGGACTTCATGCGCGCCTATCCGCTGATCAATCTTGATCTCGATTTCACCGATCGGCTGGTCGATGTGATCGAGGAGGGCTTCGATGCGGTCATCCGCACCGGCGACGTGAAGGATACACGCCTGATGAGCCGCAAGCTCGGGACGTTCCGGCACCGGATCGTCGCTTCGCCGGAATATCTCGCGGCTCATGGGCGGCCGGAGGTGCCGGAGGACCTGCTTGGGCACCGCTGCCTTCATCACCGCTACGCCAATTCCGGCCGCCTCGAACCCTGGCCACTCGTTCGTGACGGGCGTGAGGTGAAGCTGGACCTGCCTGTGACCACGGTGGCGAGTACGCTTGACCCCTTGATCTTTCTTGCGGAGCGCTCCTTCGGCATCACCTGCCTGCCGCCCTTTGCCGTGTCGCCTGAACTGGCGGAAGGCAAGCTGGTCTCGCTGCTGGAAGATTACCTTCGCGAAACCGGCACGTTCCGCGTGCTTTGGCCGACCAATCGCTATCTTTCGCCAAAGGTGCGTGCCTTCGTCGATTTCATGGCGGAGAACCTGTTTGCCGCGTGACGGCCGGGCGGTACGGAACGTTCCCCCGGCGTCGATCCAGCCGTTGCTAAAGTGCTGCAAATGTCCGAAGCTTCGCTGACGCCATCGGGTCATGCGAGCCGGAGCAGATGCGCACCATGACAGACGCCTCTTCCATTCAGCCTGCCGCCAGCCATGACGCCCGCATCTGCCGGGGATGCTGGGACCAGATGCATGTGCCGATCCCGATCCGCGGGCCTTTGGCGCTGCCGTTCCGTGCCTTCGGTATTACCCGCAGCAAGATGAACCCGAACATCTGTACGATCTGCGAGCGCTCCTTCCGTTACGTGAAGAAGCAGAGTCACGTTGCGGCAAGTGCCACAATCCTGTTTGCCGACATCCGCGGATTCACGCATCTTTCGGAGCGGATCGAGCGGGTGCGCTTGAGCCAGATCGTCAGCCTGTTCCAGGATCGCTGCGCCCAGGCGATCTGGGCGCATGACGGCATCGTCAACAAGCAGATGGGCGACGGGCTGATGGCGATCTTCAACTTTCCGATCATCCGGAAAGACCATGCGCAAGCGGCGATCATGGCAGCACGCGATATCCAGCGTCTCTGCGCCGATGCACTCGGCCGCCTCGACCTCGACGACCTCGGCGAACGGCCGCTCGGCGTGGGCGTCGGCATTCATTCGGGCGAGGTCGAGATCGGCGAGTTCTCGACATTCCGCAGCGATTTCACCGCGATCGGCGGCACGGTCAACCTGGCCTCGAGGCTCGAATCCCAGGCCGAGGCGGGGGAGATCATCGTCTCGACCGAAACGGCGGGCCAGGCCGGGGAGCTGGCGTCAGGAGCGGCGACGCGGCTGCTGACGCTAAAGGGCATCGATCAGCCGGTCGCGGCGCGGGTCATCGCAAAGCAGAGCTGAGGCTCATTTGATCTTCCTGACGTCGCTGGCGATGAGGCCCCATTTCCAGCCGCGTCCGCTGATCGCCACCCGATCACGGGGCCAAAGACTGTCTCGAAGTTCGGACGAGTACCCGCAGAGCTGATCTGCCTGAAACGGCGGCTCGATGAGTTCGATGGAGTTCCAGCATTTTTTGGAACGGGCCATCGAGGCGACGGTGTAGATGCGCTCGACGTGGCTGCCCGCGACCAATGCGCCGGCCATCGGAACGCCCATCGTTACGATGATGTACCCCATCGCGAAGCCGAGGAACGGCACTATGGCGACAAACAAGGCTGTCTTTGGATCGGCGTAGGCATAATTCATGGAGTCCGGGCTGGTCGCGACCGCCAACAGGATCAGCGCGGAGCCACAGGCGCCGCCGATCAGAGCGGCTGTCCGGGTCAACTCCATCCATTCAGGTGAGGGGATATAGAGGTATCCGACAAACGCGCCAAGCATAGGGAGTGCAAAGAGCAAGAAGCAGGTTACGGCGACATAACGCAGAAGCTTGGTGAAGAGTGGCTCTTTCGCAGGCTCAGGTGCGTCCATGGGATGTTCCGGATATGGGGCAGGGAGTAAAGGGGCAGGTCGGTGGGCGGCAACCGTGCGATTGCGGACCAAGACGTCCCTCACCATCCGGCATCTCAAGACATAAGCTGTTTTCGATTGTGCATCAATATCGTCGCAACGTTCGGTTATTGTCGATCCGGGAAAGCGCGACCGAGCGAGGCAGGGCGAACTGCCCGCCGGGCGCGATGTGGCTTCCGTCCACGGATCGCCTACCTACATCGCACCTTCGTCGGTCAACGACATCACCTCGGCGACCTTGCCGCGGGAGACGAGGCAGCGCCACTTGGCGCGCTCGGGGCCGACGCCGATGATGACTTGCGTGTTGGCCTGCGACATCTCTGAGCTCAGCGTCGCAATGTCGGGGTTGTTGGTCTGCTTGACGACGGCCTGTTCGCAGGCGCGCTCGTCGGTCGGGTTTCCGCCGCGAAGCGCCGCTGCGGTCGCCTCCGATGTCGAGGGACGTGGAGGCGACGACGAGGATGACTGGGAGCAGGCCGACAGGCTGAGGAGAGCGAGAAGTGACGCGGTCGCGTAAGTCAAATGTCGCATGGACGTTCTCTCTCCATCTGGCGGCGGCGTGCGGATCAACGCCTGATTGCTTCAATTTTTCATGAAGGCGGCCGAGGCTCAATCGATCCGTCTGACACTGCCCGCAAACACGCCCCATCGCCAGCCCCGCCCCGTGATTGAAACGCGCGAGCCAGGGCCGAGCGGGCCTGCCAATTCCTTAGCAAGACCACAGAACCTGTTAGCCAGCACGGGGAGTTCGGCGACCGTGAGACTGCTCGAGCATCTGAAGTCCGATTCACTCGACTTGACTGTGAAGGTGTGTTCGATACCGCTGCCGATGGCGAGAGCAACGAGCATCGGTCCGCCGAGCACCACGACCCTGTACCCGAGCCAGAAGCCAATAAATGGCGCGGCAAAAGTGAGCAAAACTGTCTTTGCACCCAGTCGCTGAAAGCGACCCGCAGCCCCCAGCGTGATCAACCATAAGAAATAGACTGCCGCGAGAATGCCGATCACGATAGCCGCCGACCCGCTCCAGTCAATCCAACTGGCTGTGGGGATGTAGGGATGTCCGAACAGTTCCGGCAAGACCGGCGAGACAGCAACGCCGACAAAGGAGAGGAAGAGGCAGCCCGACATATTGGAACCCCGTGACGGCTTCGCTTGCTCGAGCATATTCATCTACTTTCTTGGAACCGATCTACTTTGATTGCAGCCGTTGTGCAGGCTGGAGCCGCCAGACTGTTTCTTGCCTTGGGGTTGCCATCTCGTGGTGGTGCGAGCTCCTACGCCCAAAGGTCGCGCACGCAGCGGCCGTCGGATGGTAGGTCTTCGAAGGTGACCAGGCCATCGAAATGGTCGATGGGAAGGTTTGCGACCCGGTCCAGCGCCGCCAGCCTGAGATTGACGGCGATGCGCCGGCGGCCCCGTTCGTCAAGGTGCAGGCTGCGCCAGGCGACGACGCCGGCGCAGGTCGGGCAGAAGAGGATTTCGAGCGTCGGGTCCTTCTCGTCGGCGCGGGTATAGGCGGTGAGTTCGCCGCTGACTGCGATGCGCTCGCCTTCGTAGTCATAGGCCCAGAGCGTGCCGTAGCGGTGGCAGAGCGTGCAGTTGCAGGCGGTGATCGGGCCGGGGTCGCCTTTGAGCGTCCACTTCGCATTGCCGCAGTGACATGAGCCGTCAAGCATGAGCTGCTCCCGCTATTGTACCGAGGCGGCATAGTGCCCCGATGGCGGGATGTCCGCAATCGGGGCCGGATATCAATCTCGCTCGCGCTTGTGCGCCAAGACAGCGTCGATGAAGGGAGCCTTCGAGGCGAGGTACTCGCCGATGCCATGCTGGTTCGTGATCGAGGTGCAGCTTCAGCGCCTGATAGCGGGCGCTGAGGTCCGGATCCTGCCGCAGAAGATCGCGAAACCGCAGCATTCTTGCAATCTGCCAATGTCCTGACCGGCACACATGGACCTTGTGGGTTCGAACGCCACTGACGTCGCGCCGATAGAAGTGGTGGTCCTGCGAAAGGTCCGTGCCGCGAACATATCCAAGCGATTTCATCCGCTCCGTCACATCGCCCACGTCGCGATGCTCGGACACCTCGACCAGAAGGTCGATTTCCGGCTTCGCGGCGAGACCGGGGACGGCGGTGCTGCCGACATGGTGGATCGTGACGAGCGCATTTGCGAATACGCTGCGGATGCGCTGCTGCTCGGAGAGAAACAGATCGGGCCATCGCGGATCATAGACTGAAATCTGGCTGGTCAGCGGCACGGCGGCTTGCTCCGGGTTCTTGACGGTGGTGTCATGGTAGCACCCGGAACGAATTCATGGACCTTCCCCCGCCTGGACGGAGGAAGGTTGTTTGGTCGGATCGCGCCACCGCCTAGTTGCGGTCGAGCCGCATGACCTTTTCCTCGCCGAGGACCATGCCGGTCTCGCGGAAACCGAAGCGGTGGTAGAGGGCGTGGGCGCGGGTGTTTTCCGGGTAGACGCCGAGATAGATGTCGCCGCATTCAGGGATCTTGGCCATGTGGTCCAGGAGGGCCGCGAGCGCCTTGGCGCCATAGCCCTTGCCCTGGTGGCGGGCATCGATCATCAGCCGGTAGATCCAGTGGTTGCCGTCATCGGGGTCGAGCGCATACATGGCGAAACCCACCGGCGCGCCTTCGGCCATCACGGCAAAACCGACGCATTCGGGGCGTTCGCCGAGTTCTTCGAGAGATTCGTCGTTGCTGGCGATGAAATCCATCTGGTTTTCGTGAACGTCGAGCCTCCGGATGACATCGGCATCGACGGTATCGACGAGCAGGAGTGTAATCGTCATTCGGTCCTCGTGGTCGACGCTGTGGCCTGGGCGGCAGTCTCTGTCTAATCCCGTCTGCGGTCACCTTCTCCCCGCGGGGCGAGCGGGGAGAAGGGACCTTGCAGCGCTCTCGGCGTCCACATCCTGCGCCTGGGCGCGAGCGGTTCCCTCTGCGGGGCGGGCAGGGGAACCGAAGGGTAGGCGGAGCCGGGCCGCTGCCATTCCCTTTCCCGATCAGCGGGCGAGGGAGTTGGGGGCAAGGAACCGGAGGGACGGGGACACGCGTCCAGCCTGGCAAAGCGTCAATAACAATCTGATTTACACGTTTTCAGTTTCTGCCGTACCGGCCGGGCCGCTCGAGGCGCCGAAATCCGGAAAGCGAGCCCTTCTCCAACGGGCGCATTACCGCAACATTGCGATGGCAAGAAAGAAACGGCCTTCGCGCCAGCCGCTCAGGTTTCTTCGATGATGCGTGGCTCTGCTTTGCCCGTCCATTCAAAGGTGATGGTGTGGCCCTGGCGGACGTTCTGGATGACCGAGGGGCGGAAGACGGCGAGGCACGTGCCCTCAGGATCACGGGCCGACGGATAGATCAGGCCGTTGCCGCCTTCTGCAAGAATGGTGGCGGCGAGCGCCTGGCCGGCGGGGTAGGCGACGGCGGTGTCGGGGGAGAGATAGGCGGCGTCCACTTCGCCGCGCACGTCATGGAAGCGGCAGGTGAAGCCGGCGATCAGTTCGCGGTAGCGACCGATGTCATGAAAGCTGCCGGCCTCGCGAAGCGCCCGGGTGCGGTGATAGACGATCTCCGCCTGGCAGGTCTGGAGTGCGCGCGGGCCGAAGGCACAATACCAGGCGCCGCGCTCCTCGCCGTTGAAGCGGTTGCCTGGAGGCCGGGCATGGCAGAAGGCGGCATTGATCAGCGACCAGCCGTAGCCGAAGGTCTCGTTCAGGAGTTCGGCAGGATCGACGCCGATGGGCAGAGCGAGCGGGCTCAGCCGCGCCGAGGTCATCGCCTCCAGCCGGTTGAGGATCTCGATCTCGTCGTCATCGTCGGCGAGCGGCTTGACCGCGGGCTCGTCGATATAGGCGGTCGAGATCAGCCGGACGGTTGCCGGCTCGTTGAAGTCGATTTCCGGCAGCGCGATCATAGGCCGCCGCGCAACCCGTCGAGATAGCGCCTGACCTTCATCATCACGGGAATGCCGCCCTCGATCATCAGGTCGACCGGCGAGCGGCCGGAAAACAGCGGGCCGGTGTTGACCGCCTTCGGCCATTGATAGGTAAGCGGCCCGTTGAAGAACAGCCGCAGGCCCTTGAAGATGCCGACGATCAGGCTCGCGCGCATGCGCTTGTCCTGGTCGAGCCTGCCCTTGAAGTCGCCGGCCTTCATGCGGTTCCAGGTGGCGATCGGCACGTCGAAGAGCTGGGCCGCCTCCCTATTGGTGAGGTTCCAGAGGTCGCAGGCTTTCACCACCGCCTTTACGATCACAGCTTCTTCCTGCCGGGCGGGTGCGAAAGCCGGTTGCGCCAGCGCCATGAATGTCTCCTATGCGGTGACTGAGTGTATCATATGATATGAAATGGCGATGTTGGGCGGAAAGTCAAGGGTTGGCCGGCTGATGCCTTTTTGCACTGCCGAGCGAACGCGCCCGGCTCTGCCCCTCACCCTAACGCTCTGCCCGCCACGCGGGGAGAGGGGACATGGACGACGGGGGCACCGTCACTCGGCGGCTGATCTCACAAACCCAAGGTAGACAAGGTTTCTGTGGGGGGAGCGGGTGACCACGTCGCCTTCTCGCCGTCGTGACGGGGGGAAGGTCCCGGCAGGGGGTGAGGGGCAGCGCTTCTGCTGCAAAAGGGCCATCCTCAAACCTGTCGAGGCTCTCGGCGCTTGGATCGCCCTTCACCTGACGTGGCGCAGAGGTCGCCGCGCGCGTTGCGTCGCCATCCGTTGAGATGGCGCGGTCTCCATCACGGCAATTCGATTTTACTCGGTTGGCGGCGGCCGATAGGCTTTTCGGCACAGTTGATGGGAGAGAGAGCCATGAAGCGCGCATTAGCAGCAATCGCATTCGCCTTGGCCTGTTCCGGCGCGGCCTATGCGCAGGACACCAGCATGAGTTTCTTCGTCACCAGCGTGAACCCCGGAAAGGGCGGCGATCTGGGCGGCCTCACCGGGGCGGACGCCTATTGCGATACGCTCGCCAAGGCAGCGGGGGCGACGGGCAAGAGCTGGAAGGCCTATCTTTCCACCGACGCGGAGAACGCCAAGGACCGGATCGGCGCAGGCCCCTGGTACAACGCCAAGGGCGAGAAGATCGCCGATGATGTCGCATCGCTCCACAGCGACAAGAACAACCTGACGAAGCAGACGGCGCTCAATGAAAAGGGCGAGGTGATCAACGGGCGCGGCGATACGCCCAACCGCCACGACATTCTGACGGGCTCGAAAGCCGATGGCACGGCGGCACCGGACACCTGCGGCAACTGGACGATGGGCGGCGCCGACGGCGCGGCGATCGTCGGCCACAGCGACCGCACCGGATTGAACGATTCCGCCGAGGCCAAATCCTGGAACTCTTCACACGCGACGCGGGGCGGCTGCACCGTCGAGGCCTTCAAGGGCACCGGCGGCGAGGGGCTGTTCTATTGCTTTGCTGCGAAATAGGGCGCTTTCACCTTATCGTAACGCGCAAGGGACACGCCTTGGTTTCATCCTGACGGCCCGGACACTCGGCCCGGGTCGCAGGTCCGTTCCCACGTGCGTCAGACATGCGGCCCGAGCAGCGACAGGTCGGCCTCGCCGAGCCGGTCCTTGGCGGTCCAGAGCTGATGCCAGTAAGGGTAGATCACCGGCGGCAGGCTGACGGCGTCGAGCAGTTCCTTCTCCTCATCGGTGAGCTTCAGGTTTGCGGCAGCGAGATTGTCGCTGAACTGCGCCTCGGTGCGGCCGCCGATGATGACTGATGTGACGCCCTTGCGGCCGATCAGCCAGGCGAGCGCAACTTGCGCCGGCGACACGCCGCGCTCGGCGGCGATGGCAACGAGCATGTCGACGATCTTCCAGAGCCGCTCCTCGTCGCGGATCGGCGGCTCCTTCCAGCCGGCAAGCTGGCGGGTGCCTTCCGGTGTCTCGTTTCGCCGGTGCTTGCCGGAGAGAAGTCCGCCGGCAAGCGGGCTCCAGACGAGCACGCCGAGCCCCTGGTCGATGGCGATCGGCATCAGCTCGTATTCAGCCTCGCGGGCCTCGAGCGTGTAGTGGATTTGCTGGCTGATGAAGCGCTGGCGGCCTTCAAGCGCGCTGACGCCGAGCGCCTTCATGATGTGCCAGCCGGAATAGTTGGAGCAGCCGATATAGCGGACCTTGCCGCTGCGAACGAGGCTGTCGAGCGCCTCCATCGTTTCTTCGAGCGGTGTTAGGCCGTCCCATTCATGCACCTGGTAGAGATCGATGACGTCGGTGTTCAGCCGCTTCAGGCTCGCCTCGCAGGCGGCAATCAGGTGCTGGCGCGAGAGCCCGCCGTCGTTCGGCCCCGGCCCCATCGAAAAGCGCGCCTTGGTAGCGACGAGCACACCGTCTTTGCGCTGGCCGCCGAGGACCCCGCCGATGATCTCCTCGCAATGGCCGGTCGAATAGATGTCGGCCGTGTCGATCAGGTTGACGCCGGCATCGAGGCAGAGGTCGACATAGCGGCGCGCCTCCTTCAGCCCGACATTCCCGACCTCGGCGAACTTGCCGCGGCCGCCGATCGTCATTGTGCCCATGGTGATGACAGAGATTTTCAGGCCGGAACGGCCGAGCAGCCGGTATTCCATGGTCTCTGGTCCTTTGCTGGTGGGGAAACGGGAACGCAAGCTTCACCGGATGAAAGCCGAAGGCGACAGCGGCGGTCAAGTGGCGGTCAAAGAGGCCGCGTCCGCGGCGCGGGCCCAGTGTGTAGGCCTGCAACACTCTGCAATCGGATGTTGCGGTGGTTGCAGCTCCGGTTTCTTAGGGCTGGCTTGAACACGGCAAAATGTTATCGTTTCGTCGAGAGATTAAGGGGAATCACTGGATGAGCGTTGTAAAGCGTCTGCTGTCCACATCGGCGATCGCTGCCGGTCTGGGTTGCATTGTTGCGCCTTTGACGGCGAATGCGGCCGAAAACGGTGCCGGCTTCTATCTGCTCGGCGCACGTGGCCCGATGGCCGGCCTTTTGGCGCCGCCCGGAACCTACTTCCAGAACGACACCTACTTCTATGTGGGCGAGCTCAAGGGCAACAAGCAGCTTCCGCTCGGTGGCGAGATCGTCGGCGAGGTCGATGCGACGCTGATCGGCATCTTCGGCACCGGCCTCTGGGTGATGCCCGAAGAAGTGCTCGGCGGCAATCTCGGCTTCACCGCGATCGTGCCCTTCGGGGGGCCGGATATCGACGCTACGCTTTCGGCGCCAAGGGCCGGTCGCTCGGCCTCGGTCAGCGATTCTGTCTTCACTATCGGCGACCCCGTTTTGGGCGCGGTTCTCGGCTGGCACGAGGGCGATTTCCACTGGACGGCGAACGCCTCGGTCAACGTGCCGATCGGCGACTACCAGAAGGGGCAGCTCGCCAATCTCTCGTTCAACCGCTGGGCTGGCGACTTCACGCTCGCCGGCACTTGGTTCAATCCGGAAACCGGCTTCGACATCTCGGGCGCCGCGGGCTTCACCTTCAACGGCGAGAACCCGGCGACGGACTACCGCACGGGTACGGAATTCCACGCGGAATGGGCCGTTACCAAGCACTTCGGGCAGGAGTTCTCCGCCGGCGTTGCAGGCTACTTCTACCAGCAGGTGACCGGCGACAGTGGCGCCGGCGCAAGGCTCGGCCCGTTCAAGGGCCGTATTGCCGCGATCGGCGGCACCATGGGCTACAATTTCAAGATGGCCGAGACGCCGGTATCGCTGACGCTCAAGGTCTTCCAGGAATTTGGCGCCAAGAACCGGCCAGAAGGCACGGCCGGTTTCGTCACCATCGCCTTCCCGATCGGCACGCCGCCGGCCCAGGTGAAGTAGGCTTGAGCCAAGCCTCGCATGCCCCGCCGGCGCCGTTTTCGACCGGCGGAGGCATGGATGACGGTGACCTTCGTGCCGGTCTGGAAACGACCGATCGCGGCAGGGTTCGCGTGCGGCGACGTTGCTTTATCTCCCGATCGGCGCATACTGCCGCCTTCGCTGGGCAGGATGCGGCTCCGGCGGCTGTAAGATCGTTCGCGTTTTCGTCCCGATACGGGCGGTCGCGTAATGTCTCGGACGGCCAGGCCACAGGCGCTTCTCCTGCACGCAATGGACCGGATCGATCAGGCGCCGAGATCGGGTGTCCGTGCAACGGCGATTGGGCGGAAGCAAGTGCCACGCGTCACTTCCGTCGCAGCCGGCGGGCATTCGTAAGAGCGTCCGCCCTGAAAGGCACAATTGGTTTCGACCCGCGGTTGGCGGCGTACGCGGATAGCGGCGCGCCGGCCCTTGGCAGCCAGGAGGCTTCAATGCAGGAGTTTGCACGCGAACCGGACGGCCCGATCGGCCCCGACGATCTTGATATGCTGCAACGCACCTTCGACCGGGTCTGCATCTGGTGCGACATCCCGCGCTACGGCAAACGTGCCGACCGGCTGGCCCGCCACATTACGGGCCAGTTCCGCAGGGGCATTGCCGACGAGCGCGTGCTGTTCGAAAACGCCATGTGGCTGGAGCAGCAGGGTGGTTCAACGCGGCATCGCGCCGACAATTGACGCCGGCGGCGCCTGAAGCACATCGCGATTTTCAGATTGAGTTGTCTATCGCAAACCGCTGCGCCCTTTTGCGCGACATTCTCTAAATCTCGAAGAACCGCTCCGGCATCAGGTTCCGGTAGGGGAACATATGGAAATACGGACGCGCCTCGGCGAGCACCCGGCGGACGGACGCGCGTTCGAGCAGCCGTTCGAAATAGACCGCAAGATGCGGATGCGTCTCATCGAAGGGCTCGACGATGCCGCCATAAAAGAGAGCCGGGGTGGCGGCGCAATCGGCAAGGCTGAAGGCATCGCCCGCGGCAAATTCATGGGTGGCGAAGTGCGCGTCGGCCATGCCATAGGCCAAGCCAAGCGCGGCGCGGGCATCGGCAACGCCGCGGTGGTCGCTTTCACCTGGCGCCCGCAGCGTGTCAGTGACGATCTTCTGCATCGGCACGTGGATGTAGTTGTCGAAGAAGCGATCCCAGAGCCGGGCTTTCAGAGCCATGTCGGGGTCATCGGGGATCAGCCGCCGGCGGCCCGGATAATGGCGGTCGAGATATTCGATGATGATCGACGTCTCTGGCATCACCACGTCGCGAGCGCTGTCCGTCAAGACCGGCATCTTGCCGACCGGCCACAGCGCCGCGAAGCGGGCCGCTTCTTCCGGGTCGAGCAGGTCGACCAGGCTGCTTTTGAACGGGGTCTCGTTTTCGTAAAGCGCGATGAGCACCTTGTGGCAGAAGGAAGCGAGTGGATGCTGGTAAAGCGTGAGGGACATGCGCGTATTCTCCAGTGCGGAAGGGACGCTTGCGGATCGGTCGTCAGGTCTTTACGTGCCCGTTTATCGCAAAACCGGTCCTGTTTCGCAATCGGTTTTCGGGGTTCAGGGCCAAAAGATCGGGGCCCGTGGCGCAGAACGGCGGCAGCCGCGCCGGACACGCGCCGATTTTTTGGGGACGCCATGCTGATCGATTCCAAGCGGTTAGCGCCGGAAAAGAACGCGCACGCGTAAAGACTTGCCGCCATCGTGCCCGGCTACCATTGAAAGCGCAAAAGCTGCCCTAGAATTAATAGAACAAGGGCGTCGCAACGCTCGGCGCCCGTCGTCATCGCGACAGGGGAGGATTGCCGATGCGCTGCTTCACGGTACTTGGGCCCTCGCAGACCGGAAAGACCACGCTGGCAGACAAGCTGGCCGGTCTGGAGGGGGCCTCCAGAAAAGCTGCTTCACCCTACGGATTGAACCTCACGGAATTCGAATTTGGCGGCGAAGCCTGGTGCGCGCTCGACGCACCCGGCGGCACCGAGGCGCTGGGACACGCCCAGCACGCGCTGATCGCCAGCGACGCCTGCGTGCTCTGCGTTTCGCCGGTGCCGGAGGAGGCAGTGCTGGCCGCGCCCTATCTGAAGGCGATCGAGGCGTCGGGCACGCCCTGCATTCTCTTCATCAACCGCATGGACGAGCCGCAGGGGCGGCTGCGCGACGTGATCGCCGCGCTTCAGGACTATTCCGGCCACATGCTGCTCCTGCGCCAGGTGCCGATCCGCGAAGGCGACAAGATCGTCGGCACCTGCGACCTGATCTCCGAGCGCGCCTGGCGCTACCGCGAGGGACAGACCTCGGCGCTGATCGAAATCCCCGACACGGTGATGGATCGGGAAAAGGAGGCGCGGGCCGAGCTGCTCGAGCATTTCTCGGAATTCGACGACTGGCTGCTCGAAGAGCTGATCGAGGACCGGGCGCCGGCCAACGACACGATCTATGCGATCTCCACGCGGCTCTTGAAGGAAAACCGCATCATCCCGGTGCTGGTGGGCGCTGCAAGCCACGCCAACGGCATTCTGCGGCTGATGAAGGCGCTGCGCCACGAGGCGCCTCAGGTCGACGCGCTTCGAAAGAGGCTGGCTGAGGCCGGACCGATCGCCGAGACGGCGCTTTCGGCCGTCAGCTTTCACGCCTATCACAAGGCGAATGTCGGCAAGACGGTGCTGGTCAGGGCGCTGACATCCGGTATCAAGCAGGGTGCGACGCTCGGTGGCGGCAGCCTCGGCTCGCTGCAGGACCCGGCGACCGGCAAGCCGCTGCCGAACGCCACGCCGGAGGCGGGCGCGATCTTTGCCGCTGTCAAGGCCGACCATCTGCCGGTGCCGGCGCTGCTTGCCGCCAGCAGCACCGCCGAGGCGCCGGACTGGACGCTGCCGCCGACGCCGATGCTGGTGCGCATATTGGTGCCCGACAGCGAGCGCGACGAGACCAAGCTCTCGGGCACGCTTGCCAAGCTCGCCGAGACCGACCGCGCACTCGCGGTCATGCAGGAGGAAGGCAGCGGCGCGCAGCTCGTCTGCGTGCAGGGGCCGATGCACCTGCGCGACCTCTGCAAGACGCTCGCCGACGTCTTCCATGTCGGCGTCACCGACAGGCCGCCGAGTCCGACCTATCGCGAGACCGTGCTGAAACCCTCCGACGTGCACTACCGCCACCGCAAGCAGACGGGCGGTGCCGGGCAGTTCGCCGACGTCAAGCTCAGCGTGCACCCGAACGAGCGCGGCGCCGGCTTCTCTTTCGCCGAGACGGTGAAGGGCGGGGCGGTGCCGCGCAACTTCATCCCGGCGATCGAGGCCGGCGCGCGCGAAGCGATGGAGAAGGGGCCGCTCGGCTTTCAGGTGATCGATGTCGGCGTGACCCTGACGGACGGCCAGCACCATGCGGTCGACAGCAACGACTTCGCCTTCCGCGCGGCCGCCAAGATGGGCGTGCGCCAGGCGCTGTCGCAGGCCTCGGCCGTTCTGATGCAGCCGGTCATCCGCGTCGAGATCCACATCCCCTCGATCTATTCCGGCAGCCTGGTGCCGATCGTCTCCACCTACAAGGGCCAGGTGCTCGGCTTCGACCGTGACGAGACCGCCAAGGGCTGGGACATCTTTCGCGCCTTGGTGCCGGGATCGGCGCTCGACGATCTCGCCCGGACACTAAGGGCCGCGACGCAAGGCATCGGCTACTTCTCCAAGAGCTTCGACCATTTCGAGGAGCTCTACGGCAAGGAGGCGGATGCGGTGATCCACGCGCATGGGGCACAGCAGGCGGGGTGATCGTCTATGAGAGCAGCGGCTTGGCGCGATGCACCATGACCGCGCCGAGCAATTTTAGTCGCGCATCAACGTCTCTTCGGTGGCGAATTCATTGCCGCGCAATCACGGAGCGTATTTGTCGTATCGATAGGTCTCGCCGATTGCCCGGACCGCCGACGGGCAAGGTCAAGTGCGCGGGTCGCCTTCCGTGAGGTTGTTTTCAAGGCCGTAACCCGGCAACGCCGTTCTGCGGATGCAGTCTCCGACATCACGCTCTCTCAACTTCGTGTAAAGGCGGATCGGCGCGGTAGTCCGCGAGCAACCGCTGATCGGTCCTGGGTTCGGCTGCGTTTTCACTACTTCAGAATGGTGTGCTGGTCATCGAAGATCAGGTCGTGGCGCTGCGCGCATGGGGTGGGGCCGGAGGAGGCGATCCAGCTTTCTGAGGGATCCGACGCGCTTGACAAAGGCGCCGATAAATTATTTATAACCATCCGGTCGGAAATAAATCGGATGGAGCCATGGGCCGGAAACGCGCAATTGATCAACAGCAGGTGCTGGATGCCGCCGAACGGGTCGTCGGTCGTGATGGCGCTGCCAACCTGACTGTCGATGCCGTCGCCAGGGAAGCCGGCGTCAGCAAGGCGAGTGTGCTTTATGACTATAAGTCCAAGCAGGCGCTGATCGAGGCCGTCGTCGACCGGGCGTTTGAGCGCGACAACGCACACCATGCGCAGGTCGAGCAGAAGATCGGAGACATTCAGGATCGAGCGGTCAGGGGGCGCATCGTTGCTGCGGCCGAACCGCCGCCCGAGGAATTCCGGGCGGTGGCACTGAACCTCAGCGCGGCGCTTACGCTCGATGCCGGTTTGCGCCGGAAGATGCAGGCAAGCCAGGATGCGACGATCGCGAGAATTCTCCAGAACTCCCAGTCGCCGCGCGGGGCGTTGCTTGCCTATCTCGCGCTCGAGGGTCTCAAGTTCCTCGAATATCTCGACTTTCACCATTTTGCGCGTGCAGACCGCGACGAGGTGCTGCGCGAAATCAACTGGCTCGTGACTGCAACCCCGCAGGCAGCCGATCTTCCGGACGAGCGCTAAGCGTCCAAACCTCATAGGTGCAGCGAAATGAACCAAGCATGCGATGCCACATCCGCCGTGGCCACGGGCGAACGCGCCCCGTTCCGGCGCATCTTCATCACCGGTGGCAGCGGCTATCTCGGCCGCAACCTCATCCGCCATTTCGTCACGACGGGCGCTTCTGGTGTCGCTCTGGCGCGCAGCCAGAAGGCGGCCGACCGCGTCCGCCAACTCGGTGCGACGGCCTTTATGGGCGACCTGCTCAGTCCAGACATCGCCGCGGGAATGGCGGGCTGCGACGCGCTTGTCCATGCGGCGGCCGATACCGATCATGGACCAGGCACGCCGCAGCAGCGCCGGGTGAACGAGGATGGCACGCGGATCGTCATGGAGGCGGCCCGCGCCGCCGGTAT
The DNA here is from genome assembly GCF_014851885.1 of Ensifer sp. ENS02. Taxonomy (NCBI): domain Bacteria; kingdom Pseudomonadati; phylum Pseudomonadota; class Alphaproteobacteria; order Hyphomicrobiales; family Rhizobiaceae; genus Ensifer; species Ensifer sp. ENS02. The sequence goes on from NZ_JACVAO010000001.1 coordinate 413,931, forward strand.
CCGCAAAGCGATCCATATCAGCACCGAATCCGTGCTTGCCGATGGGCACCCGCTGGTGCAGGTGGACGAGACGGCGCCGTTTCCGCGCCGCCCGGCCGGCAGCTATTCGCGCAGTAAGGCGGCGGCCGAGCGTGTAGCCCTTGCGGCCAGCAGTCCGGCTTTCCCGGTCGTTGCCCTTCGGCCGCGCTTCGTCTGGGGGCGTGACGATACCACGGCGTTGCCGGCACTGGTCGAGGCTGCCCGCTCCGGCAAGCTCGCCTGGATCGCGGGAGGCACCTATCTGACCTCGACCACGCATATCGCCAACCTGTGCCAGGCCGTGGCGCTTGCGCTTGCAAACGGGCGGGGCGGGGAGGTCTATTTCATCACCGATGGCGATGCCGTTCCGTTCAGGACGTTCGTCTCGCAGCTTCTGGAAACGCAACGGATCGTCCCGCCGGAAAAATCCGTTCCCCGCGCCGTCGTCAGAGCCGTTGCCTGGGGCGGCGATGTGCTCGCTGCCCTCTCCAGGGGGAGGATCAGCGTTCCGCTGACATCACAGGCCTATGCGACGTCGGCCGTCGAGATCTCGCTTGATATCGGCAAGGCAAAGCGGGCGCTGGGCTATGTTCCTGTCATCTCGCGGGAGCAGGGGCTGGACGAGCTTCGGACCGTCAGCACCGGTAGTCCTCCAGTTGCGGCACCGTGTCCGGCTTGCCTGCCTTGATCCAGTCCACCTTGCCGCGCAGGAACGAGAGAGCCGCGTCCAGCGCGGCCTTCCGCTCTTCTAGTCGCGCGATCTGCGCTTGCAGGATCTCCACCGTTCGTGCGGGCGAACTTTCGCCGGCGCGATACGCGTCATTGAGGGCCTGAATCTCCCGCAGCGAGTAACCCAGCGTCTGTTGCAGCCGGATCATCCGCGCGGCGGTAACGTCTTCCTGGCTGAACAGCTGATAGGGATTAGAGCCGCCCTTGGCGCTGCGCTCCGGCTTCAGCAGCCCCTTGGAAATGTAGAAGCGGATCGTATCGACCGGCAGTTCCGTGGCCTTCGCAAATTCCGAAATCAGCATGCAGCAAACCCTTGACCATGGAGTATGGTCAATACTTATAAGAGCTGCTTGTCTGGAATTGGAGACCCATGATGACAAGCAAGGAAAAGATTCTACACCGCGTCCAACTCGGCTCGGATGGCCCGCTGATCGGGGCCCAGGGCCTCGGCTGCATGGGCATGAGCGAGTTCTACGGCACGACGGACGAGGCCGAATCTCGCGCCACTCTGGAACGGGCGCTCGAACTCGGCGTCACCCTGTTCGACACGGCGGACATGTACGGTATCGGCGCCAACGAGGCCTTTCTTGCGTCCTTCGTCAGGACGCATCGTGAAGCGGTCCTGATCGCCACCAAGTTCGGCTATGCGCGCACGCCGCAAAGCCCAGAGGACTGGAGCATAGACAACCGGCCCGAGTTCATTCGTGCTGCCGCTGACCGCTCGCTGAAGCGCCTGGGTGTCGATGTCATCGACCTCTATTACATGCATCGCCGCACCGATGCCGTACCACTCGAAGAATCCATTGGCGCGATGGCCGATCTGGTCGCGGCCGGAAAGGTCCGTTGGCTCGGCCTCTCGGCGGTGACCGCAGCGGAGCTGCGGGCCGCGCATGCCATCCATCCGATTGCAGCGCTGCAGTCGGAATGGTCTGTTCTCACGCGTGAGATCGAGGAAGATGTCGTTCCCGCTGCATTCGAACTCGGCGTGACGCTCGTGCCTTACTCTCCGCTCGGACGTGGCATGCTGACCGGCCAGGCCTTTGCCCAATCCCTGACGGAGGGAGATGCACGCAGGAATTTCCCGCGCTTTGCATCGCAGCACCACCAGGCGAACATGCAGGTGGTGGCAAAGGTAGAGGAAGCCGCACGTGGCCTCGGCATTACCTCGGCCCAGCTGGCACTAGCCTGGCTGCACACGCAGGGCCGCAAGTTGAATGCGAAGGTGGTGCCAATCCCCGGAACACGCAGGCGCAGCCGCCTTGAGGAGAACGTCGCGGCGGCGTCCATCATCCTCCCCGATGATGTAACGGCCATGCTCGATCCGCTCGCCGGGGCTGTGCAAGGAGCCGCCGTCTAAGGGTGCGACCGCCGTGCGCGACGGGCGTGCGGCGGCCGGTTCTTGTGTTGGGTGGGGAGGAGGTACGCTCGCCGGCCGCCGACGGCTAGCTTGTGCCAGATGTCTGCACTGCCTCTGCGCTCTGCCGCTCGCGCTCCTCGATCTCGGCGATCAGCCAGTTGAGAAAGGCCTTTGTTACCGGCTTGGTGCGCAGGAGGTCTTCCTGGCAGACGAACTGGTAGGTTTCGGGCGGCTCGTAGAAATGGTCGTGGGCGAGGCGGATCTGGCCGGATTTGAGTTCGTGTTCGACCATGGTGCGGTCGATCAACGCCACGCCCTGGCCTTCTCTCACCGCTTCGAGAATGATGTGCTGGTCGTCGAAGATCAGGTCCTGGCGGCTGCGCGGAAGGGCGAGGCCGGAGGAGGCGATCCAGCTTTGCCACTCCTGAAGGCCGCGATAGTGCAGCCGGTTGCCGGAAAGCAGTGCCTGCCTGTCGCCCTGCCAGAGGTCGCGGCCGCAGACGGGCACCAGGCGCTCGCGCAAGAGCTTGCGGGTGAAGCGTCCGGGTGGCGGCTGCAGGCAATAGGCGATCGTGACGTCGGCCGGGCCGGTGCCGGCGGTGATCGTTTCGAGGTGGGAGAGGTGGATCTGCACGCCGGGATTGGCGGCGAGAAACTCGGAGATGCGCGGCGCGATCACTTTCATCGAAAAGAACGGGCCGACCCGGACGCGCAGGATCTTGTCGCTCGTGCGTGGGCGGATGTGCTGGACCACGCCTTCGAGATCGTCGAAGGCGCGCTGGCAGGAGGCGTAAAGCAGCCCGCCCTCCGGCGTCAGTTCGACACCGTGCTGTTTTCTGACGAAGACCCGAAGGCCGAGATTGAGTTCCAGATTCCGGATCTGGTGGCTGATCGCGCCCTGGCCGATGCAGAGCTCGTCGGCGGCGGCCGTCAGGCTGCCGTTGCGCGCGGCCGCCTCGAAGGCGCGCAAGGATTTGAGGCTCGGCAGGTCACGCATCCGTTGCTCCGGGTCTGGATCGGTTGCAGCCTACATGAATTTTTTCGATAGCTGGAATGATTTCTTTCACATTGCGAAGGCTGGAGACCTCCCGCATTGTCGAAGCATAATAAAGCAAAACGAAAACTGAAATCGGCCGAAAATCCAGATAGTTTCAAGCAAGTTGCTCCTTTGGTCAGGCCAATGGTCACGCTTGCGACCGGAACTTCGTGGGTGGCCGACAGGAAGGACAGAGGGAACGAGATGAAAAAGAAGTTCATGACCGCATCGGTCATCGCCGCGCTGTTTGCGGCCGGCACCGCCAATGCCGAGACGCTGGCGATCGGCACCGAGGGCGATTACGCGCCATTCAACTATGTGACCGCAGCCGGCGAAATCAAAGGCTTCGACTACGATATCGGCCAGGCGGTCTGCGCCGAAATCAAGGTAGACTGTGTCTGGAGCACCAATGAGTGGGCGGGCATCATCCCGGCCCTGCAGGCCAAGAAGTTCGACGTGATGATCGCCTCGATGGCGATCAATCCGGATCGCAAGACGCAGGTCGACTTCACAACCCCTTACTATTTCAACGCCATGCGCTTCGTCGCCCGCAAGGATCTCGGCCTCAAGGACATCTCGCCCGAGGCGCTGAAGGGCAAGGTGATCGGCACGCAGTCCGGCTCAGTCGCGGTCGAGGCGCTGCAGGAGTTTTTTCCCGATAGCGAAGTGAAGCTCTATCCGACGATGAGCGAAGTGTTTCTCGACATGGAAAACGGCCGGCTGGACCTGATCCTCGAAGGGCAGATGGCCTTTACGGAGTGGCTGGCCAAGGAAGAAAGCGGCTGCTGCGCCTTTGTCGGCGAGAGCTTCGTGCTCGACACGGCCGAGGGCAACGCCATGGCGGTACGCAAGGGCGACGAGGCGCTGCTCTCCAAGCTCAATGCCGGCCTGAAGACGATCATGGAAAACGGCACCTACGACAAGATCCGCAAGCAGTATTTCGATTTCGACATCATGGCAAAGCCGAAGACCACGAGCGAGTATTTCCGCTGAGGTTTGTGGCTCTATCCCTCATCCGGCCCGCCGGCCACCTTCTCCCCGCCTGCGGGGAGAAGGTTAGGGTGAGGGGCAACTCCTCGGAAGATGCGCGAGGGCGTCTCTTCTAAGGTGCCGAGAGGGGCCGCCGCGGATCCAAGGTTCAACTCCAACCATCCAGAATTCGCCTGTCGCGCCCTGCGTTCAACGCATCGCGCGGCAGGAGAACAGGCGCGGCGTCGGGGTTTCGCGTTTTCCCCGGCGCCCGTCTTCTCGATTTTTCCAGTCAGCAAAATGAAAGTGCATAGGATGAGCTTCCGGGTCGCCGTTCTCGAATTCAACCAGGAAACCAACACGTTTTCGAAGCTCAAGACCGGGTTCAGGGACTTCGAGGCCTGCCACTATTTCGTTGGCGCCGAGATCGAAACCCATTGCCGCGGCACCAATTCGGAGATCGGCGGCTTCATCGATTGTTGCGACACGTACGGCTGGCAGCCGGTCTATACCGTGGCGGCGCGGGCCGAACCCGGCGGCAGGATCGAGGAGGCGATGCGGCAGCGCTTCGTCGCGGATCTCCAAAGCGCGCTCGACGGCGAAAGGCTCGACGGCGTGTTTATCGTCTTCCATGGGGCTATGTGCACGGAAACGGCTGACGATGCGCAGATCCAGCTTCTGGAGGTGGTGCGTGGCATCGTCGGGTCGGAACTTCCCATCGCCGCGACGTTCGACCTGCACGCCAATTCGGCGCCCGAAATGGCCGGCCTGCTCGATATTGCCGTCTCGTTCCGCACCTATCCGCATGTGGACATGGCCGAATGCGCTCACAAGGCGGGCGCATTGCTCGAGCGCGCCATACGCGGCGAAATCCGGCCGGCGCTCGCCATCCGCCAGCCGCCGATGCTGAACGGCTGCAACGACGGGCGCACGACCCATGCCTGCGCCATGACCGAGCTGCTCGAAATTGCCGACGGGATCGCGGCGCGCGACGGCATGCTGGCGACCTCGATCAATGCCGGCTTCTACGATGCCGATATCTTCAATACCGGCCCATCGGCGGTTATCTGCTACGACCGCAACCGGGTGGCGGCCGAAGACGCGGAAGCCGAGGCCGAGCGTCTCTGCCGCGGGATCTGGGACCGGCGCGAGCACCAGGATGTGCAGCTGCCGCTCGACGCGCTGCCCGGCATCGTCGCGGCGCATCTTGCGAAAGATGGGGCCGGGACGCCGCTGGTCATTGCCGACTTCTCCGACAATCCCGGCTGCGGTGCCTATAGCGATTCCACCTGCGTGCTCGCCAGGCTGCTCGATACCGGCGTCCGAAACGCGGCTTTCGGCGCGCTCTGCGATCCGGAAGTCGTGGCCGAGTTGATCGCTGCCGGCATCGGTGCGACACGCGAGGTTACGCTCGGCTGCAAGATCGACCCTGAAGTCGGCGGCGGGCCGATCACGATCAAGGGCAGGGTGGAGGCGATTTCGGACGGCAGGATCGTCTTCGAGGGGCCGATGTTTCAAGGGCTGCCGGCGACGATGGGGCCGAGCGTGCGCTTTCATGTCGAAGGCATCGACATCCTCATCTGCAGCGAACGTCAGCAGATGCTCGATCGCAACCTCTTCCGCGCCGTCGGCATCGAGCCGTCCGACTATCAGATCGTCGTCGTCAAATCGCAGCAGCACTTCCGCGCCGCCTTCGGTCCGATCGCGTCCGAGATCGTCGAGATCGACGGCACGGGCCTCAGCAGTGCCAATATCGGCGCGCGCAAATTCCAGCGGGTGCGGCGGCCGGTCTATCCGCTGGATCACGGCGAACTCGGCTGAGGCGGGCTGCCGTTCACGGGCCAAGGTTCATGCTGCGCCCTCTAAAGGGGCAGCCGTATGGCGCGGTAACCGTTACGTACTTCCGCAGTGCCCGGCTTTGGGTCTAGCGTCCCCGTCGTGAAGGGGAGCGCAACTTCATGAGTTTTATCGATCTCTTCGCCTGGATCGTGCTGATCGTGCTCGTGGTGAGCACGGTCGCCGTGCTGATCTTTCTCGCCATGCTGCCGGGGTCGATCGCGAAAAGGCGCAATCATCCCTGGAGCGAGGCGGTCAATGTGGCGGGCTGGGTGACGCTGTTTCTCGGCTTCGCGCTGTGGCCGATCGCGCTCATCTGGGCCTATGTCGACGTGCCGCGCCCGAGCGGCGCGCATCCGGCGGCGACCCCTGCAGGCGAGGTTCATCCGAGCGAGGCGGGCCAGCCATGATCGTCTTTCTCTTCAATGTCTATCTGGCGATTCTCTTCTGCCTGGTGAAATTCAGGATCGTGCCTTTCAACCTGTTCTGGAAGATTTCGCCGGCGATCGTGTTCCTGCTGCTTCTCGTCGGTCTGTTCATCCCGATGAACTGGGGCGCGCCGCAGGGCAAGGCGCTGGTGGTGCGCAATTCGGTGGCGATCGTGCCCGATGTCGCCGGCGAGGTCACGGAGGTGCCGGTCGCCTCCAACAGCCCGCTGAAAGCCGGCGACGTGCTCTTCCGCATCGACCCCGTGCCCTACCAGGCGAAGGTGGACGCGCTGCAGGCGCAGCTTTCGCTGCAGGAGCTGCGGCTTGCGCAGATGACGAAGCTGCAGTCGCGCGATGCGGCAACCGAATTCGACGTGCAGCAACGCCAGGCGGACGTCGACAATCTGAGAGCCCAGATCAGCAATGCCGAGTGGGAACTCGGCAAGACGACGGTGCGGGCGCCGGCCGATGGCTACGTGACCAACCTTGCGCTGCGCAAGGGCGCGCGCGTGACGACGCTGCCGCTGTCGCCGGCCATGGCCTTTATCGACACCTCCGAGACGATCATCGGGGTCGAGATCAACCAGATCGATGCGCGCTATATAGAGCCCGGCCAGATGGTGGAGGCGACCTTCAAGTTTGCGCCCGGCGAGACCTATACCGGTGAGGTCGAGGGCGTGCTGCAGGCGATCGCCTCCGGGCAAGCCCGGGTGTCCGGCACGGCGGTGACCCCGGAGGCAGTCTCCGCCGCGCCCTTCATCGTGCGGGTGAAACTCGACGACCAGGCTTTCGCCGCACGGCTGCCGGCCGGCGCCACGGGGGACGCGGCCATCTTCACCGACCGGGTGAAGGTGGCGCATGTGATCCGCCGGGTGCTTTTGCGCCAGATCGCGATCACCAACTACGTCAATCCGTTCTGATCGGCTGCGCGGCGGGGTGCCACCGGCTGCCCCGCCCGCTGGAAGACGGGCGAGGATAGGACGGTTTCTCGCAATTCCGGACGGAAAACCGCTGCGCACTTGTCCTGGAATTGCTTGGCCAAATGTCGCAAGTCCTAGCGGAAAACCGTTTCACACTTTTCCTGGGATTGCTTGGCCAAACGACGCAATTCCGGACGGAAAACCGCTGCGCACTTTTCCTGGAATTGCTTAGCCGGCAATCGGTAGCGGCGCCTCCGGGTTGACGAGACCGGCTGCCCTCAAGTCCCGCCAGAAGTCGGTCGGCACGGCCTCGTTCAGGGCGGCGCGGTCTTCGGCGATGCGGCTCGGCTGGCTGGCGCCGGGGATGACGGCGGCAACCGCGGGGTTGGCGAGCGAGAACTGCAGGCCGGCCGCCTTCATCGAGATGCCGTGACGGTCGGCGATCGCCTTGATACGCGCGACCTTGTCGAGAATTGCCGGCGTGGCCGGGGCATACTCGAAGTTCGGGCCACCGACGAGCGCGCCGGAGCTATAGGGGCCGCCGACGACAATGCCGAGGCCGCGCTTGGTGACCTCGGGCATGACGCGCTGGAGTGCGCGGTCATGGTCAAGCAGGGTATAGCGGCCGGCAAGCAGGAAGCCATCGGGACGCGGACCCTCGAGCGCGAGCAGCAGTTCGATCGGCTCCACCCGGTTGACGCCGAGCCCCCAGGCCTTGATCACGCCTTCGTCGCGCAGCCGGTCGAGCGCCCTGAAGGCGCCCTTGCGCGCCGTCTCGAAAACGTCGAGCCATTCGTCGCCGTAGAAATCCTGGGCAACGTCGTGAACGAAGGCGATCTCGATCCGGTCGGTCTTCAGGCGCTTGAGGCTGTCCTCGATCGACCGCAGGGTGGCGTCATGGGAGTAGTCGTTGACGATCTTGTTGGGGCGGCCATAGCGGAAGACGTCGCCCTTTTCCCCAAGGTCGCGGGCGCTGACGTCCTCTATCTCGTCGAGGATGACCCGGCCGACCTTGGTGCTGATGACGTATTCGTCACGCGGGCGACCGCCGAGCGCTTCGCCCATGCGGATCTCGGCAAGGCCGGCGCCGTAAAACGGGGCGTTGTCGAAATAGCGGATGCCGTCGTTCCAGGCGGCCTCGACGGTGGCAAGCGCTTCCTTTTCGGGGATTTCGCGGAACATGTTGCCGAGCGGGGCTGCGCCGAAACCGAGCTTGCCGGGCAGAATATCCTTGAGTGTCATGTGTCCTGTCCTTTGCTGATCGATGGGGCAGGTGATGCGGTGCATCGCCGTTGTTTGGAAAAATAGGTCAGCGAGCGGATCACCGGTAGCGGGGCACGCTTCGCAGGATATGGGAAACGAATTCACAGATGCGATGTTCGGAGCCGGATAACTGGTGAAGTGTTCCGGGGAAGCCATCGGGCAGACCGTCTGCGACGGATCGGATGGAGAACACCGGTCGTAAACTTCTCGCGTCTCGGGTCTGGTTTGCGTATATTAGACTAGCCTAAATCGGTGGAGATTCAACGATCTGCAATAGGGGTGTTCGCCATGACCATTGGCCAGAGCATGCTTGCGGGTGCAGCCTTCTTCGCGCTTGGTTTTACGTCCGCATGGGCACAGCAGGTTTCAGGGACGCTCGGCGCCCCGGGAGCGACGACAACAATTACGGGTAAGCAGCTTCCGTCACCAAGTCCGGCTTTTGGCGGTGTAATCAAGGAAAAGGCCTCGGAATCGACGCCCTGGTGGGCTCCGCGGGTCGTGCCGCCGAAAGGCGCGCCCAATGTGCTGCTGATCATGACGGACGATCAGGGCTTCGGTGCGCCCAGCACCTTTGGCGGCGTCATTCCGACACCGGCCATGGACCGCATCGCCAAGGAGGGGTTGCGCTTCACGAACTTCCACTCGACATCGCTCTGCTCGCCGTCTCGTGCGGCGCTGATCACCGGGCGCAATCACCATTCGGTTGGCTACGGGGTCGTCGGGGAGATCGCGACCGGATATCCGGGCTACGATTCGATCATCCCGATCGAGAAAGGCACTGTTGGCACGATCCTCAAGGAAAATGGCTACGCCACCGCGTGGTTCGGCAAGAACCACAACACGCCGTCCTATCAATCGAGCCAGGCGGGCCCCTTCAACCAGTGGCCGACGGGCATGGGCTTCGATTATTTCTATGGCTTCGTCGGCGGCGATGCGAGCCAGTGGCAGCCGAACCTGTTCCGCAACACCACGGCCATCTATCCGTTTGAAGGCAATCCCAAGTGGTACCTGGAAACGGCCATGGCCGACGAGGCGATCCAGCACATCAGGCAGTTGAGCGAGATCGCCCCGGGCAAGCCCTGGCTCGTCTACTACGTGCCCGGTGCCACCCATGCACCACACCACCCGACGCCCGAATGGATCAAGAAGATCAGCGACATGCACCTCTTCGACGAGGGCTGGAACAAGGTGCGCGAGACGATCTTCGCCAATCAGCAGCGGCTCGGCATCATGCCTGAGAACGCGAAGCTCACGCCGTGGCCGGAGGGGTTGCCGCAATGGGATTCCCTCAGTTTGGAGGCGAAGAAACTGTTCATCAGGCAGGCCGATGTGTACGCCGCCTACCTTGCCTATGCCGACAACGAGATCGGGCGCGTCATCCAGGCGGTGGAAGATATCGGCGAGCTCGACAACACCCTGATCATCTACATCGGCGGCGACAACGGCGCGAGCGCCGAGGGCATGCTCAACGGCACGCCGAATGAGTTCACCACATTCAACGGCGTCGACGTTCCGGTGAAGGACCAGTTTCTCTGGTATCCGTTCTGGGGTGCGGAGCGGACATTCCCGCATTTCGCAGCCGGCTGGGCCTGGGCGATGGGGACACCGTTCAAGTGGGTCAAGCAGGTGCCATCGCACTTCGGCGGGACGGCGCAGGGCATGGTCATGTCGTGGCCCGGCCATATCAACGACGCTGGCGGTATCCGCGCGCAGTTCCACCACTTCATCGACATCGTGCCGACGATCCTGGAAGCGACAGGCATCCCGCAACCGGAGACGATCAACGGCATCAAACAGGAGCCGATCGAAGGCGTCAGCATGGCCTACACATGGGACAAGGCAAATGCCGCTGCCCCGACGCAACACCAGACGCAGTACTTCGAGATGCTGGGAAACCGCGCCATCTACCACGACGGCTGGGTCGCCGCGACGACGCCAGCGACGCTGCCGTGGGAACTCAGCACCAAGACGCCGCCCGACGTGATCACCGGCTACAACTGGGAACTTTACAACGTCGATGAAGACCCGACGCAATTCACCGATCTTGCTGCCAAAATGCCTGACAAACTCAAGGAATTGCAGGACCTCTTCTATGCCGAGGCGAAGAAGTACAACGTGCTGCCGCTCGACAATTCGACGCTCGCACGCTGGAACGCCCCGCGGCCGAACCTGACGGCCGGCCGTACGGAATTCACCTACCGCGGCGAACTGAGTGGTGTGCCGGCCAGCGCTGCGCCGAGCACCTTGAACAAGTCCTATACGATTACGGCCGATGTCGAGATACCCGACGGCGGTGCGCAAGGCATGATCGTCACCGAGGGTGGCCGCTTTGGCGGTTACGGCCTCTTCCTCAGCCAGGGCGACTTCGGTGTCGGCAGTGGGAAGGTCGTGTTCCTCTACAATCTCCTCGACCTCAAGCGCACCCTGTGGGAAGGACCGGAACTCGAACCCGGCAAACACAGGATCGTCTTCGACTTCAAGTCGGATGGAAAGGGACTTGGCGCCGGGGGCACCGGCGTTCTGTCGGTGGACGGCAAGGAGGTCGCCAGGAACAGCATCGATCATGGCATCCCGGTCACTTTCCCCGAGGATGAGACCTTCGACGTCGGTCTCGACACGCGCACCGGCGTCGCCCTTCTGGAACACCGCTACGACACGCCCTTCCGCTTTACGGGCAAGATCGACAAACTGACTTTCGAATTGAAGCCAAACGCAACGCCCTAGAGCGCCGTGCGTTCACGTGAACGCACATGGGACGCTCTGGCGACCTTGCATCGCAAGGCCCGGACACAAACGACTGGCAGAGGTGCGTTCCGATGATACGCGTGCTTGATCTCGCCGCCTTCGGGGAGATGGCAACAGGGCTCGCACTGGAGGTGGCGCCTTCGCTCGTGGGGCAGGTGCTGCTTGGCGAGCTACTCACCGGGCCGGCGATCCCGACGGCCCGGGTGGCGGGAATTGCCCTGATCGCACTCGGCGTTGCCTGCTGGAAGAACTCAAGCCTCATCGGCATGCTGATCTACAGTGCGGCCGTCACGCTCTATCTGGCCTGGTTCGGACTGACGGACGGCTCCACCGGCGTCCTTCTGTGGCCTGCGATCGCAGTTCATGCGGTGCTGTCGGTCTTGCTCTGGCGCGGACGTCACACGCCCGGCACCGGCTAGAGTCGCGGTCGATTTTGTCTCGGTCTCTGTCGGCAAACGCAGCATTCGTGCGTCTTCAGGATGTGCACACGGAGGACCAAGCCGCATGAAGCTCTATTTCAGCCGCAACCCCAATCCGCGCCTGGCGGTCGCCACGGCCCGATTTCTGAAGGCAGAGGTCGCGTTCGAATATGCCGAGCCGCTGGCGCCGGGGCAGGCGGACCGCTATCGGCCGCTCAATCCCAACCTGCTTTTGCCGATCCTGGAGCGTCCCGGCCGGGCGCTGTGGGAGGCGGATGCGATCGCCTGCTTTCTCTCTCGCCAGGTCGGCTCCAACCTCTGGCGAAGGGATGACGACGAGCCGGAGATGATCCGCTGGATCAGCTGGGGCAAGGAGAACTTCGTGAAGGCCTGTGACATGGTGCATTGGGAGCGCGGCACCAAGCTGCGCTACGGCATCGGCACTTGTGACGAGGCCATGGTGGAGGAGGGGATGAAGGCGTTCCACAAGGCGGCCCGGCTGCTCGATGCCGAACTCTCCGCTCACGCCTGGCTGGTCGGCGAGGCGGTCTCCTACGCCGATTTTCGCATGGCGACATTCCTGCCCTACAATGATGTGGCAAGGCTGCCGCTCGCGGACTATCCGGCACTTGCGCGCTGGGCCGGGCAGCTCGAGGCGGTCGACGCCTGGCGCGATCCGTTCCGCGGGCTTGATGCGCCCGCGTTGCCTCCGATATCAGGCTGAGCGGCGGCCTTTGCCTGCCGTCGAGCGGCGACGGCCGGTGGTTGTCGCCGCGCATTCGCAGGTTGCGTGATTGTTCTCGCCATCCATTTTCTCCTCTGCTAATACAGTCGCGCTAGCATGCGAACAGCCTCTTCTTGCTCAGAAGGAATTCGTCCGATGCGTTTCACAGTCGCAATCGCAGCAGCAGCATTGATGTCCCTTCCGACAGCAACCCTTGCCAAATCGCCGGCCGATATCGCCGATCTCGTCGGCGCACGCGCGCCTGGCGCCGAGAGCGAGATGCAGTCCAGGGGCTATGTCGACGTCGGCGGCAACAATACCTGGTGGAATGCCGGCACCAAGACCTGCGTCCGGGTGCATGTTTCCCAGGGACACTACTCGGCGATCTCGCAGATCAAGCCCTCGGCTTGCGGCCAAGGGAGCGGCAAGAGCACGCCATGCCCGCCGGATCTGTCGCAGGCCGATCTCTACAAGCATCCGGGCTGCAGCCTCTAGGGGCCGTCGCGTCCAACTGGTGCTGGGCTGGAACTTTCGCAGTGAAGGCAACGGTGACACGGGCGGTGAACGCCGGCGGCCGCCTCGGCTTCATTGTGCCCCTTCGATCGGCGGGGAAAGCGGTACGAGAGCGCCGCGACCATTGCGCAATGCGATGATCTCTGCTCTCCTTTGAATGGCCTATCGGTGGAGCAGATTGCCCCTGGCGATCGGATTTTGCGGTTGAAAGCGTCGGAAACCGCTTAAAAAAGGCCGATTGCGGCAGATATTCCCGCCCCAACCATTCCCGCCCAAAACCCGAAAGGTGTTTCGCCTTTTTTAGGAAAGCGAGATTTGCCTACCTTCAGTACCCTTTTGGTTGTCCCGCTGGAGACGGGACATATCGCGAAGGTATGGAGGAGATACCCTTGGCAAGCATTTCAGAGGACACTACGCATACCCAGAATCCGGCGCAAAATCCGGAAGACGAACGGCTGAGCATCGGCGCGAACCTCGCCTATGGCCTGCAGCACGTCTTGACCATGTATGGCGGCATCGTCGCCGTTCCGCTGATCCTCGGCCAGGCGGCGGGCTTGAATTCCAGCGATGTCGGCCTGCTCGTCACCGCCTCGCTTTTCGCCGGTGGCCTCGCCACCATCCTGCAGACGATCGGCGTGCCGTTCTTCGGCAGCCGCCTGCCGCTGGTGCAGGGCGTCTCGTTCTCGGGTGTCGCCACGATGATCGCCATTTCCGGCAATGGCGGCATTCCGGCGATCCTTGGCGCGGTCATCGCGGCTTCATTGATCGGCCTTCTGATCACGCCGGTGTTTTCGCGCATCACCCGCTTCTTCCCGCCGCTCGTCACCGGCATCGTCATTACCACCATCGGCCTGACGCTGATGCCGGTTGCGGCATTCTGGGCGATGGGCGGCAACAAGGCGGCGCCGGACTTCGGCAGTACCGCCAATATCCAGCTTGCGGCGGTCACGCTCATCATCGTGCTGCTCTTGAGCAAACTCGGCAACGCTTCGATCTCCAGGCTTTCGATCCTGCTGTCGATCGTTATCGGTACCGGCATTGCCTATGTCGCCGGCATGACCGATTTCTCGCAAGTTGCAAACGGCCCGGTCTTCGCATTGCCGAGGATCTTCCATTTCGGCTATCCGACCTTCGAACTTGCGGCTGTTATCTCGATGCTGATCGTCATCATGGTGACGCTGGTCGAGACCTCGGCCGACATTCTCGCCGTCGGTGAGATCGTCGAAACCAAGGTGGATTCGCGCCGGCTTGGTGACGGCCTTCGTGCCGACATGCTGTCGAGCATTCTCGCGCCGGTCGTCGGCTCCTTCACCCAGAGCGCCTTTGCCCAGAATGTCGGCCTTGTGGCGGTGACGGGCGTGAAGAGCCGTTACGTGGTGGCAACGGGCGGCTTGTTCCTGGTAACGCTCGGCCTCTTGCCGATCATGGGTCGCGTCGTCGCCTCGGTGCCGACCTCGGTGCTTGGTGGCGCCGGCATCGTGCTCTTCGGCACGGTTGCGGCAAGCGGCATCCGCACGCTGTCCAAGGTCGAGTACAATAACAACATGAACCTGGTGATCGTCGCGACCTCGATCGGCTTCGGCATGATCCCGATTGCGGCACCCGGCTTCTACGAGCATTTCCCGGCCTGGGTCGCCACGATCTTCCATTCGGGCATCTCGTCGGCGGCCGTCATGGCGATCCTGCTCAACCTCCTGTTCAATCACTTCACCGCAGGCAATTCCGACCAGCAGTCGGTCTTCGTGGCTGCAACCGAACGCACGATCCGCTACCAGGACATCGCAAGGCTGCACGACGGCGACTACTTCCTCAACGGCAAGCTCTACGATGCCAAGGGCACCGAGGTGCCGCTGATTGCGGCGGAGGCGCACTGAACCGGCAAGCTCCCTGAAATGATGCAATTCCAGACTGCTTTCCCTGGGGTTGCTTTGAATTACGCAATCCCGGACGGAAAACCGCATCGCACTTTTCCTGGGATTGTTTTGAGACACGCAACTCCGGACGAAAAACCGCTTCGCACTTTTTCTGGAGTTGCTTTGAGACACGCAATCCCAGACGAAAAACCGCTCGCACTTTTTCTGGAGTTGCTTGTGAAACCCGCCATTCCGGGCAGGAAACCGCTTCCTGTTTTTCCTGGCGTTGATTGAAAAAACCCAACAAAAGGACATTGGGAATGACACGTGAGACCGACAATTACGCGCTGCTCGATGCGCTGCTTCACACGATGGAGAAGGGCATCATTCCGGCAACGGAAGCCGGCGTTGCCGCCGGCAACAAGATCTTCGGCGCGGCGCTGATGCGCAAATCCGATCTTTCGACCGTGCTTGTCGAAACCAACAACGAGACGGAAAACCCGCTCTGGCACGGCGAAGTGCACACGCTGAAGCGGTTCTACGAGATCGAGGGCGAGAAGCGGCCGGACAGCCGCGACCTCATCTTCCTCTCGACGCATGAGCCGTGCTCGATGTGCCTTTCGGCGATCACCTGGGCGGGTTTCGATAATTTCTTCTACTTCTTCAGCCACGAGGATTCCCGCGACAGTTTCTCCATTCCGCATGACCTGAAGATCCTGAAGGAGGTCTTCACGCTGGAGCCGGGCGGCTACAACCGCACCAATGCCTTCTGGAAGGGCCAGTCGATCCACGCGCTGATCGACGCTCTGCCCGAGCCGCAACGCCAGGAACTCAAGGCCCGCGCCGAGGCGATCCGGGCGAAATACGACGATCTCTCCTCCGTCTATCAGGACAGCAAGGACGGCAACGCCATTCCGCTGAACTGACGCTCGAAAAGCCGTCACCTGTACCGGGCCATTTCATTCTCTCATCAGAGATTGAAATGGCCTATTTCTTTGAAAGAATATGCATTCCTCCTCGCCAGGGCAGGTGCTAGGGTCGCCTCCATACAGTCGCGTTTCGGGGGAATTGCGTGAACTGGTCCAGGCCTCTCAGGGTGCATCTCAGCGTGCTCGTCGTGGCGCTGCTCATCTTAACGGCGACGCCGATCATCTGGATGGCGTTCAGCCAGGGGCGGCAGGCGGCGATCCTTGCCGGCGAAAAGCACATGCGCGAGATGAGCCTGAGGCTGATCGAGGGCTACAGGAATGCGCTCGAGGGCGGCCACGAGGCGGTCGCGCTTGCGTCCACCGTGCCGCAGCTGGCCGTCGCGCCGCCGGGCGACCTGCAGCCGAAGGAGCAGTTCTTCCTGGAGGTGCTCAGGAGCGTTTCCAACGCGACGAGCGTCTATGCCGGCTATCCTGATGGATCCTACCTGCAGGTGATCAACACGGGGCGGGACTATGTTCGCCAAAGTCTGGCGGCACCGGCAGGCACCGCCTTTGCCGTTCGGTTGCTTGCGCATGCCAAGGACGCGGGCACCGTCTCGACCCTTCGGTTCCTCGACGCTGCGGCGCAGACGATCGGGGAGCGTCCGTTCGAGCGCACAAATTTCGACCCGCGGCAGAGCCCCTGGTATCAGACGGCGTTGCGAGCCGGCGGTCCGGTTTCCGTCGGGCCCTATGTCACGGGAACGCTGAAGGTTCCGACGCTGGCGCTCGCCGTTCCGCTGAAGGGCAAGGAGGGGATCGTGGTCGGCACCAACATCCACCTTCAGACCATCAGCCGCCTTCTCGATGCGCGCGAGATCTCACCGCGGGCCCGGTCCTATGTCATCGGCAGCGACAACAACCTCGTCGCCCATTCCGATCCCGCGGTCATGAGCACAATCCTCGGCGCCTGGTCGGGTGGTGGCGGCGCCGGCATGCGCAGCCTGGATCCCAGCCTCGACGTCGTCGCCGGGCTGCGCAAGGATCCCGCCTATGCGGGCGGGGGTCTTGCCGAAGCCGATTTTGCCGGCGAGCGCTATCTGGTCCAGATGGCACCCGTCAGCGTATCCGGCCTCTTCAAGGGCAGCTCGGTCGCGATCGTCGTGCCGCTGCAGGATCTGGTGGTGCAGGCAAACCGGCTCCTGGTGCGCAACCTCATGATTGCCGCAGCCGTGCTGGTGGCCGGCGTGGTCGGCTCGCTCATGCTGTCCCGCGTGATCAGCCGCAAGCTCTATCACCTCGCCGACGAGGCGCGGCGGATCGGTGACCTGAACTTTGCCGGCACGGACGCCCCGCATTCCTGGATCACCGAGATCAATACGCTTGGCGGCGCGCTTTCCGCCAGCCGGCGCGCTATCGTCCAGTTTGCGCTCTATGTTCCGCGCGAGGTGGTGCGCCGGATCATCGATCCTGAGGGCGGAGCGGCGGTCCGGGGCAGGCGGCAGGAGGTGACGGCGCTTTTCACCGACGTGCGCGACTTCACCACCATCTCCGAACAGCATTCGCCGGAGGAAGTCGTCGATATTCTCTCGGCCTATTTCGAGATGCTGAACACGGTGGCCGAGCAGTACCACGGGACCGTGATCCAGTATCTCGGCGACAGCATCTTCGTCATCTGGAACGCGCCGGTTGCCGATCCGCAGCACATCGAGAATGGCTGTCATTGCGCGCTGGCGATGAAGGCGGCGGTCGATCGCCTGAACGAGACCAACCGCAAAGGCGGCCGGCCGGAGCTGTTCACGCGCTTTGGCGTGCATACGGGGCCGGCGGTCGTCGGCAGCTTCGGCGCGATCGCGCGGCAGCAATACACGGCCATGGGCGACACGATAAACGTCGCCTCGCGGCTCGAAGGGCTGAACAAGGAGTTCAACACGTCGATCCTGGTGAGCGGGGCGGTGCAGTCTGCGGTTGCCGACCTCTTCGACTTCCGCGCGATGGGGATGGTGCACGTCAAGGGGCGCTCGGGAGGCATCGACCTCTGGGAGCTGGTGAGCGCGAACGCCCGTTAGTCCTTGCCGCCGCGACGACCACCGCCCAACGGGGCGGATCAGCGCTCCGCCAGCAGGCCGGTGGCCATGGCGCGGAAGGCCTCGATCGCCTTCGGCAAGACCGCTTTCGGCTCGTC
Source organism: Ensifer sp. ENS02 (assembly GCF_014851885.1). Taxonomy (NCBI): domain Bacteria; kingdom Pseudomonadati; phylum Pseudomonadota; class Alphaproteobacteria; order Hyphomicrobiales; family Rhizobiaceae; genus Ensifer; species Ensifer sp. ENS02. Next base: position 431,834 of record NZ_JACVAO010000001.1, read on the forward strand.
GCTGGCGGCGACCCAGAGGGCAGCGTTGAGGGCGGCACCGCTCAAGAGCCGCGCGGCCGCTTCCGGATCGATCGGCTTCAGCACGCCCTTGTCCAGCAGGTCCTCCACCGAGCGCTTGGTCGCCTGCAGGCAACTGTTCTGGCTCGGCCATTTCGAGGGGTCGCCGAGCACGGCCGGGCCATCGAGCAGAACGATGCGCTGGACTTCGGGATCGAGCGCCATCTCGATATAGGCGGCCCCTTCGGCAAGCATCGCCTGCCAGTGGTCACCGGCTGCCGCATCTGCGCCGATCTGCTTGGCGCGGGCGGCCATCTCGCCGTCGATCTGGGTTACGACCGCGGCCAGGAGCCCGCGCTTGTCGCCGAAATTGTGGTAGAGCGCGCCGCGCGTCAGCCCGACATCGGCGGTCAACTCATCCATCGAGGCCGCCGCATAGCCCTTTTCGGCAAAGGCCTTTCGGCCGGCCGAAATCAGCTTCGCGCGGTTTTCCTCCATCGTTTCCTGGCGGCTTCTGGCCATCATTGACCTCAAATTCAGATACGGCGCGTATATGCATTTTAAAATACGCGTCGTATTTCGCTATTTCAGATACGTTCCGTATACCAAATGAAGCGGGTTTTGTGAAGTTCTGCCTGAAACGGCAGCGCGCGCCCGTTTGCGCGTCCTCAATTTACGAGAAGGATCAGACCGATGACCAAACGCAACGCAATCTTTCCGGCAAATCGTCATGCGCTCTACGAGGCGCACGGCTACTCCGCGGCCATCCGGTCGCAGGACCTGCTGTTCGTCTCGGGGCAGGTGGGGAGCCGTGAGGATGGCACCCCGGAGCCGGATTTCGAACGCCAGGTCGAACGCGCCTTCGACAATCTCGAAGCGACGCTCGCGGCAGCCGGCTGCAGCTTCGACGACATCGTCGATGTGACGACCTTCCACACCGACCCCGAACACCAGTTCGAGACGATCATGGCCGTCAAGAACCGGATCTTCAGCGAAAAGCCCTATCCCAACTGGACCGCCATCGGCGTCAACTGGCTCGCCGGTTTCGATTTCGAGATCAAGGTGATCGCGCGGATTCCGGCCGGCCAACTGGCCGCGTAGGTCATTGGGAACGTGGCAACCCGGGTTCTAGTGCAAATGCACCAGCTTGTCCGGGTTGCGCACGACGTAGATCGCCACGACCTTGCCGTTCTCGATCTCTAGCGCAGTCGTCTGCAGTTCGCCATCGGCCTCCCGGGTGACAAAGCCGGGCAGGCCGTTGATGAAGCCGGCGCGCACGAGCGTCGAGCCGTGCTTGGCAAAGAGGGCGGCCAGTTGCGCGTGCACCTTCATCACGGCGTCGAAGCCGAGGATCGGCTGCAGGGCGGCCGGGCGCTTGCCGCCGCCGTCGGAATGTACGCTGACATCGGCTGCGAGCATGGAGCCGAGCGTTTTCATATCGCCGTGGCGGGAGGCGGCAAAGAAGGCGTTGGCGAGTTCCAGGCCGCGCTGCTGCTCGATCTGGAAGCGGGGGCGTTCCTCGCGCACATGGGTGCGGGCCCGGGCCGCAAGCTGGCGGCAAGCGGCGGCGTCGCGCTCGATCGTTGCCGCTACCTCATCGAAGCTCTGGCCGAAGACGTCGTGCAGCAGGAAGGCGGCACGCTCCAGCGGCGACAACCGTTCGAGCGCCAGCATCAGGGGCAGGGTGACGTCGTCCTCCGGCTCCTCCTCGACGACCGGATCGGGAAGCCAGGGGCCGACATAGGTCTCGCGCTTCAGCCGCGCGGATTTCAACTGGTCGAGGCAGAGCCGCGTGACGGTGCGGCGCAGGAACGCCTCCGGCTCGCGTACGGACGTGCGGTCGGCCCCCATCCAGCGGATGAAGGCCTCCTGCACCATGTCCTCCGCATCGGCGACCGAGCCGAGCATGCGGTAGGCGACGCGGACGAGCTTCGGACGCAGCGGGTCGAAAACCGCCGCTGCGTCCTCATGGGCGCTGTCCACCATCAGGCGGCAGCCTGGGCGGCGGCCTTGGCGGCTGCCGGATCGACCCAGAGGCCGAAGCCGACGGCCAGACGGTTCCAGCCGTTGATGACGTTGATCATCAGCGTGAGCTTCACCTGTTCCTCCTCGGTGAAATGGTCCTTCAGCGCCTGATAGGCCGCTTCATGGCCGTGGCCTTCCGAAAGCCGCGTCAGCGATTCTGTCCAGCCTAGCGCGGCGCGTTCGCGATCGGAATAGCAGGGCGCTTCGCGCCAGGCGGAAAGCAGGTAGATGCGCTGTTCCGTCTCGCCCTTTTCGCGGGCTTCCTGGGTGTGCATGTTGATGCAGTTGGCGCAGCCGTTGATCTGCGAGGCGCGGATTTTCACGAGTTCGATAATAGTGGCGTCAAGGCTCGCGGCAACGGCCATCGAGACACTGGTCCAGCTCTTCATCAGTTGCGGGGCAGCGGCGAAAAGGTCGATCTTGGCAGTCATGGTTCCGTTTCCTTTCGTTGGTTTCGATACCATGACGAGCGAGCGACGGCCGGTGTGACATGGCCGCGAATTTTTTTTGAAAACTCCAGTGTGGATTGTTTTGTGCGGAGCCGGCGCATGCCGCGCCGCACTAACCCGTTTGGATGACTATGCCGCATTCGGCCGATATGTGAGTGTAGCCTGGGGGATCCTTTATTGCAGGTGGTGGTGCCGAGTGCTTCGGGAGGTACTCAATGGCAGACGAATTCAATGCCGCACTCGATATTCCGTATGTCTTCGAGATCACCATTAACGACTTTGCGGCGCTGTGGCGGAAGCTGGAGAGGCGAAGCTTTGCGCTGAAGGCGCTTTTGCCTAACTGGTATGGCCAACTCCAGGGAGAATTCGCAGCAAGCTTCGGCGCGCTCGATGCCTATGTCGGCCACGGCAGTGCGGTCATTCCCCGAAACGGCATGGAAAAGGCCGCTGTCGAGGCGGTAATCGCGACAATGCTGATGGGCCGACTCGGCATGGCCATTCGCGAGCTGGCCGTCGAGGCGGGCCAGGCCGCGACCCAAGAGGGCGCTCCCATCAAGGGCCGGCTTCACTATGGCAAGGACAACCGGATTATCGGTGTGGACAACGAGTATCTGCGCCGGGTGCTCGATCCGGCCGAGGACTATCAGGCCGCTGGCTGCGTCTTCGAGGTGCTCGGCTATTCGCCGAGCAGTCCCTTTTCCATGACGTCGAGGATCGCCTCGATGATGCTGCTCTTCAACCGTGGCATGGCGCCCTTGAGCGGCCGGCCGGTCGAGTACAACGTCATCCTGAAGACGATGCACGCCTTCATCGCTGCGGAGAACCTCGGCTATGTCATGACCTTCGAGCACCGCAACACCAATGACGACCTGTCGATCTTCACCACCAACGAATTCAACAAGCTGACCATCCAGTCGGCGGAGGGCGACCTTCGCCTCATTCAGAAATACCTGAAGGCCATCGGCTTCTATTTCGGCGATGTCGACAATGCGCTCGGACCGGAGTTCGAGGTCGCTGCCCGAAATTTCGCGCGCGTCTACAGGCTGGACCACTATGCGCACTACAGTGACCGCGAGTTCCTCTACACACTGGCCAATGCCTATGTGCTCCACCGCAGCCAGATGTCGACGGGCGCGCGCTAAAGCTCATCGCGTGAAGCTCTTGTTTTTATGCACGTCGTCGCCGCAAAACCGCTGCGCACATTTGCGCGACCTGCATCGGGACCCACAGATCGCGCGTCCCCCGGTTCTGTCATACCCCTGTAAAAGGGTGGCCCTATCCCTCGGCGCCAGTTGCAACACGAGGGTGTATCCATGAAATCGTTTGTCTCCGTCCTTGCCGGCGCTGTTGTCGCAGGCCTGCTTTCGACCGCGGCCTATGCCGAGAGCCTGGTGCTCTATACCAGCCAGCCGAACGAGGATGCGCAGGCGACGGTCGACGCGTTCCAGGCCGCCAATCCCGGCATCGAGGTGGAATGGGTACGCGAGGGCACGACCAAGATCATGGCCAAGCTGATGGCAGAGATCGAGGCCGGCAATCCGGTGGCCGACGTGCTGCTCATCGCCGACACCGTGACCATGCAGCGGCTGAAGGAAGCAGGCCATCTCGCCGACTACAAGTCGCCGGAAGCGGCAAGCTACGACGCGGCACTCTATGATGCGGACGGCGCCTATTACTCCACCAAGATGATCACGACCGGCATCGTCTATAACACCTCCGCCGCCATGAAGCCTGAAGGCTGGCAGGATCTCAGCAAGCCGGAGGCCAAGGGCCTCGTCACCATGCCGAGCCCGCTGACCTCGGGTGCGGCTCTCATTCACGCTCAGACCCTGACCGGCATTGATGGCCTCGGCTGGGACTATTACAAGGCGCTCGCCGAGAACGGTGCTACGGCTGCCGGCGGCAATGGCGGCGTCTTGAAGGCGGTTGCGACCGGCGAGAAGGCCTATGGCATGCTCGTCGATTTCATGGCGATCCGCGAGAAGGCCAAGGGCGCGCCGGTGGAATTCGTCTTCCCGGCCGAGGGCGTGTCTGCCGTGACCGAGCCCGTCGGCATCCTGAAGACCGCCAAGAACGTCGAGGCGGCGAAGAAGTTCGTCGACTTCCTGCTGTCCGAGGAAGGCCAGAAGGCGGCGGTGAAGATGGGCTATATCCCGGCCCGCAACGGCGTGGCGCTGCCTGCGGGCTATCCGGCCCGCGAGACGATCAAGGTGCTGCCGGTCAATGCGGCCGAGGCCGTGAAGAACTCCGACGCGGATCTCAAAACCTTCTCCGGCATCTTCGGCACGAACTGATCCCGGGAATGCTTGAACGCAACGATGCGCGCAGCCGGCCCCGCTGGCTGCGCCTTTCCTTTCACGGCCGGACGATGGGCGCGCCCAAGGTGCGGGCAGGGGCGAGCCCCGCCGCCGAGCCGCGCTGGCTGGTGCCCTTCGTTCTCGCCTGCCTGTTTCTCCTCTGCCTGCTGCCGCTCTTCAGCCTGGCGAAGGCCGGCTTTGCCGGGCTTATTTCGGGCCGGTCGATTGGCGTGCTCACGGAACCTGCAACCTTTGCCGCCCTCCGCAACACGCTGATAACCGCGACCGGCGGCATGGTCGTCTCCGTTGTCATCGGCGCGCTCTTCGCCTTCTCGGTGGCGCTGACGGATGTGCGCGGCAAGCTTGCGCTCAGCTTTGCCTTCATGCTGCCGATGATGATCCCGCCGCAGGTGACGGCGCTTGCCTGGGTGGAGATGACCGGGCCGGCGAGCCCGCTGTTAAAGACGCTCGGGATCGCGCCGCCGCTCGGCAGCCCGCAGCCGCTCTATTCGCTGGCAGGCATTTCGCTGCTTCTCGGCGTCCAGCATGCGCCGCTGGTTTTCCTGGCGCTGAAAGCCGGGCTTTCCGCCGCCCCGCGCGACGGGGTGGAGGCGGCACGGCTTGCCGGGGCCACGCCATTCCGTGTCTTTCGCGACATCATCGCGCCGCTGTCGCTGCCGGGACTGATTGCCGGTGCGGCGATCGCCTTCGTCTCCGGCGTCGGCAATTTTGGCATTCCGGCGATCCTCGGCATTCCCGCAGGCATCGAGGTGCTGCCGACCCTGATCTATACGCGGCTCGCCAGCTTCGGCGCCGGCACCTTCGGCGAGATCGCGCTGCTCTCCAGCCTCATCGCCATGATCGCGGCTGCCGGGCTGATCCTGCAGCAGAAGGCGCTTGTCGGCAGGGATTACCGCATCATCGGCCTTTCCGGGGCGAATGCCGCCTTTTCGCTCGGCCGCTTCCGCCCGGTCGTCGAGCTGGTCCTCGTGGCGATCCTGCTTCTCGTGCTGGTCGCACCGCTCGCCGCTCTTGTCGCGAGCTCGCTGGTGCCGGCCTATGGCGTGCCGCTTAACCTTCAGACGGTGTCGCTGCGCGCTTACGAAGAAATTCTCTTCCGCCAGTCGATGACGCTGAAGGCGCTTGGCAATTCGATGTTCCTTGCAGCAACGGCCGCATTCGGCCTGCTCGCCGTCTCGGTGCCATCAGCCTATCTCATGACGCGACGCAAAGGGTGGCTTGCCAATACGCTCGGCATCCTCATCGAGATCCCCTATGCGCTGCCGGGCATCGTGTTGGCCGTCGCCTTCATCCTTACCTTTGCCGCACCTCTGCCGATCCTCAAGGTCTCGCTCTATGGCACCATCTGGATCATCCTGGTTGCCTACTTCTCCTCGTTCCTCGCCGTCAGCCTCAAGCCGGTGATGAGTGCTTTCCTGCAGATGGACCCATCGCTGGAAGAGGCGGCGCGTCTCGCCGGTGCTGGCTTCTTCAGGCGGATGTCCGACGTGATCCTGCCCTTGGTAGCGCCGGCCGCGGGTGCGGCGATCATCCTCGTCTTCCTGATTGCCGCCAATGAGCTGACGGTCTCGGCGCTGCTCTGGTCGGCCGGTACCCAGACACTCGGCGTCGCCATCTTCAATCTCGACGACAGCGGCTCGTCGGACCTGGCTGCAGCCCTTTCCGTGCTCGTGGTCGTCATGATCGTCGTGCTGATGGCCGCGCTCGAGGCTCTCGCAAACTATCTCCCGGAAGGCGTGCTGCCGTGGCGCAACTGATCCTCAATCACGTCACCAAGCATTTCGGCGGCGGCCGGCCGGCGGTTTCCGATGTGTCGCTGACCGTGCGGGAAGGCGGCTTCCTGGCGCTGCTCGGGCCTTCCGGCTGCGGCAAGACGACGGTGCTGCGCATGATCGCCGGCTTTGAGCAGCCCAGCGATGGATCGATCGATTTTGGCGAAAGACGGCTTTCGGATGCTGCACGGGCGCTGCTGCCGGAGCGACGCAACATGGCGATGGTGTTCCAGTCCTATGCGCTCTGGCCGCATATGACGGTGGCCGAAAATGTCGGCTATCCGCTGAAGGTCCGCGGCATTTCAGGCTCGGCGTGGCAAAGGAGCGTCGCCGATGCTCTGGCGTTGGTAAAGCTCACCGACTATGCCGACCGCCGGCCGGCAGCCCTTTCCGGCGGCCAGCGCCAGCGCGTGGCGCTCGCCCGCTGCCTGGTGACCTCACCGGATGTCGTGCTGCTCGACGAGCCGCTCGCCAATCTCGACCAGCACTTACGCAAGTCGATGGAGGAGACCTTCCGCATCTTCCACGAGCGCTCGGGCGCGACGATGATCTATGTGACGCACGACCAGGCGGAAGCCATGGCGCTCGCAACCGATGTCGCCGTCATGTCCGAGGGGCGGCTGATGCAGATGGCGCCGCCGGCCGAGATCTACGCAAGACCCGAAGGCGCGGTCGTCGGCGGCCTGATCGGCCGCGGCTCGGTGCTCAAGCTCGCCGTGCCGGAGGGCATGCCGCGGGCGATGGATTGGCCAACGCTGCGGTCAGCGCTTGCCGGCGTCGGCATGGAAGGCGCAGGCGATGGCGCCGTGCGCGACGTCCTCGTGCGCCCGGAACATGTGCGCCACGACGGCGAGGGCATGGCGCTCCGCGTCGTCTCCTGCGTGTTCGAAGGCGAGCGTTTTGCCCTGACCTTGGCTTTGCCGGACGGTCAGTCATTGAAGGCCTATGGCGACAGGGCGATCATGCCGGGAGACACGGCGCGCTTCGTGATGAGCCAGGGGTGGCGGCTCTAGGCCGGGTTGGCGTCAGTCGCAATCGGGTTTGTCGAGTTCGACCTCGAACTGGCGCGGGCCGACAACGCCAGGCTTTGCCGGCAGACCGACGATCCTTGCGATCACCGTGCATTTGCCGGCGACGACGGCATAACGGTCGCGGCCCTGGCTGATGACCTTGTCGATCGGGTGTTTGGGAACGGCGACGGCGACCGCGTTAATGACCGCGTTCAGTTCGCGGGCACGCTGAAAATTCGGCGCAAGGGCGGCATTGGCCTGACCAGTGGCAAGGACGAGGACGAGGCAGGCGACGGCGGATCGGGCGAACATGGCAAGCTCCTGTTTGGAAGAGGCAAGCATGATCGCCCGGCAGATTCAAGGACAGCGATCGGCCGGGCCGTCGATGGGAACGGTTCGTTGACAGGGGGTGATCCGAAGACGATCCTCGGCCAGCTTCGCCTCCAGCCTCTCGAACGGTCCGATGACATCCGAAACGCCGATACAGGAAACGCCGCTTGCGGGCGGGAACGTCAATGCTGGCGTCGTACGCGTGGGCGATACGGTGCGCCGCGCCACGCGCCCTGAGAGCGCGACCGTTCACCGGCTGCTCCTCCGTCTCGAGGCAAAGGGCTTTGCGGGATCGCCGCGGTTCCTGGGTCTCGACGGCCAGGGACGAGAGATGCTGAGCTTTGTTGAAGGCGATGCCGGTGTCTCTTCCGACATCTGGCTTTGCGAGGATGCGCTGATTGCCGCAGGGCGGCTGCTTCGCGCCTATCATGATGCGACGGCCGAATTCGACTTCGGCGCGGCGGATCGCTGGGCCTTTAGATATCCGGATCGGCGTCGATGGGAGGTCATTTGCCACAATGATTTTGCGCCGTACAATCTCGTTTTTCGGGCCGGCGAACCGGTGGGGATCATCGACTTCGATCTCGCCGGTCCCGGGCCGCGGCTGCGCGACCTTGCCTATCTCGCCTATTGGACCGTGCCGCTTTCCTTCCATTCCGATGACTTGAAGGCCGCGGCGCTGGCGGATCTCGATGATGGCAGCCGGCGGCTGAAACGGCTGTGCGCGACCTACGGTCTTGCCTCGGACGATGCGTTGCTTGGGATGGTCGCCGATGTGCTCGGGCATATGGGCGACGAGGCGGCGATGCTGGCAATGATCGGCGCGGCCGCGACCGAGCGGCTGAAACGGGACGGGCATCTCGATCACTGGCGGCGAGAGCGGGACGCCTTCGAGCGCTATAGGACGCTATTGTCTCGAAACCTTGTCTGACGACCGGCGAAGCGGCGGGGTGAGCCGATAGCGTTCGCGAAAAAGAATCTTTGCCTACTGAAATAAACCATTGAGTTAAATGAAACTGGTTGTTATAAGCAACCGGTGTTCCGCTTTTATGCGGTTGAGGAGGAACGGGGCGGTCGCCTCATCGACAGGAGGATAAGATGAAGCTTTATCAGGGCATGGGACCGAATTCGTATCGCGTGCGCATCTTCATGGCGGAGAAGGGGATCTCGCTGCCGATGGTGGATGTCGATTTCGCCAAGGGCGAGCACAAGGCGCCGGAATTCCTGGCGGTCAATTCGCTCGGTCAGATCCCGGTGCTGGAACTCGACGACGGCACTGTTATCACCGAGAGCGTCGCGATCTGCCGCTATCTCGAAGAGACCACGCGCGAGCCGCAGCTCTTCGGCCATGACGCCGTCAGCCGCGCCAAGGTGGAGATGTGGAACCGGCGCGCCGAACTGGTGATCCTCGGCACCGTCGGCAATGTGGCGCTGCATTCGGACGCGTTCTTTGCCGAGCGGCTGACGCAGTTTCCGGCTTTTGCCGAGACCGAGCGGGCGGCCGTGCCGAAGAAATGGGGCTGGCTCGACGATGAGCTCTCGGATGGAAGGCCGTTCCTGGCAGGCGACGAATTCTCGATCGCCGACATCACCGCAGGGGTCACCGCCTGGCTCTGCGAGGTCTTCGGCATGGAAATCCCGGCTTCCGCAAAAAACGTCCAGCGCTGGCTGGAGCGGGTGCGTTCGCGGCCGAGTTTTGAGGCTTAAGGGATAGCCTGTGGCAGGGGCGGTTTCGCGCTGTCTTAGGGTGGCGAGATCGGCCCCTCATCCGGCCTGCCGGCCACCTTCTCCCCGTTGTCGCGGGGAGAAGGAGGGACGTGGCGGCCGCTCGTTCCTTCGGCCAATGTGGCAGCCGCGTTGCCCGTCGGCAGGTCTCGACCTGGGAGCCGGCCGTCATCCGCGTTCCCTCTCCCCGCAGGCGGGGGGAGGGTCAGGGTGAGGGGCTGGCATGCGCTATAGCATTGATTATTTTGTAGATTTCCCCATTCTGCAGACGAAACCCAACGACCGGATTCTCGCCTCTGCGCCCCCGCTAAAATTCATATGTGGATAGGCGCGTCGCCCTTTTTGCTTGCCTTCTCCATGGCTTTTTTCAATTCCTAAAATACAAGCTGCCCGATTCGCCGCTGCCGGGCGCCTGCAAGGCGCTGGCTCTAGGAGACAAGCCATGACCGATTTCAAGAAGCCCACGATCACCGAAATGCGCCCGAAGATCACCGTGATCGGGGTCGGCGGCGGTGGCGGCAACGCCATCAACAACATGATCAACGAAGGGCTTCAGGGCGTCGATTTCGTGGTCGCCAACACCGACGCGCAGGCGCTCGCCATGTCGAAGTCGTCGCGCATCATCCAGCTCGGCGCCGCCGTGACCGAAGGCCTCGGCGCGGGCTCGCTGCCGGATGTCGGCCGGGCGGCGGCGGAAGAATCGATCGACGAGATCATGGATCACCTCGGCGGCACGCATATGTGCTTCGTCACCGCCGGCATGGGCGGCGGTACCGGCACGGGCGCGGCCCCAGTAATTGCGGCGGCGGCACGCAAGGCCGGCATCCTTACGGTCGGCGTCGTCACCAAGCCCTTCAGCTTCGAAGGCAAGCGCCGCATGGAAACGGCCGAGCAGGGCATCGAGCGGCTGCGCGAGGCGGCCGATACCGTCATTGTCATCCCCAACCAGAACCTCTTCCGCATCGCTGACGCCAAGACCACCTTTGCCGATGCCTTCGTGATCGCCGACCGGGTGCTCTATTCGGGCGTTGGCTGCATCACCGACCTGATCGTCAAGGAAGGCCTGATCAACCTCGACTTCGCCGACGTGAAATCTGTCATGAAGGGCATGGGCCGGGCGATGATGGGCACCGGCGAGGCGACCGGCGAGGGCCGCGCGCTGAAGGCGGCCGAAGCTGCGATCGCCAACCCGCTGCTCGACGAAGTGTCGATGCGCGGCGCCCGCGGCGTGCTGATCTCGATCTCCGGCGGCATGGACATGACGCTGTTCGAGGTGGACGAAGCCGCGACCCGCATCCGCGAAGAGGTCTATGACGAAGCCGACATCGTCGTCGGTTCGATCTTCGACCGTACGCTCGACGGTACCTTCCGCGTGTCCGTCGTTGCGACCGGCCTCGACGGCGCGCGCTCATCCGCCAACCCGGCCGGTGCCGCCGTCGGCCAGCCGGCGGCAGAACCTGCACCGACCCGCACGCTGCAATAGCATACGCATCCATCGCCTGCTTCAAGGACCCTCCCGATGTGATGACGCCATATCGGGAGGGTCCTTGCGTTTGGAGGCTCGAATGAGCGACGAGGGTGTGCCCGCCGATGAGGCGGCAAAGCACGCGCCAGCGGCACCAGGCCGTGCGGCGAGAGCGGTGATGGCGGCTGAGGCGGTGCTCGCGGAACGCTTTCCGCAGGCGATCTTTGCGATCGTCGCGGGCTCGATCCTGCGCGGCGAGGGTACGCAGACCTCGGATATCGACCTGGTGGTGCTGCACGAGGCCCTGCCGGCCGCCTGGCGGGGAAGCTTCCATTTCGACGATTTTCCGATCGAGGCCTTCGTGCACGACTTCGAGACGCTCAACTGGTTTGTCGACCAGGATATGGCGGGCGGTTGCCCGGTGCTTGCGGACATGGTGGCGGGCGGCGTTGCTATCGGGCCTGAGCGGGCGCGTGCCGAAGCGCTTCAGGCCGGGGCGCAACAGCGCCTGGAACGAGGGCCGGCGCCGCTGACGCCTGAGATACGCGACCGACTACGCTACCAGATCACCGATCTGGTGGATGATCTGCGCGATGCACGCCCGGCCGCCGAGATCCGCGCCATTGCCGCCGAACTGACGAAGCCGCTCGCCGATCTGATGCTGCTTGGCCGCGGGCGATGGTCTGGGCGCGGCAAATGGCTGCCGCGGTTGCTCGTCCGGGCGGACGCGTCGCTTGCCGAAAGCTTCGACACGGCATTGCGCTACGCGGGCGCAGGACAGGCAGCAGAGCTGATCCGGCTTGCCGAGCTGGAACTGGCGCCGCATGGCGGGCCGTTGTTTGCCGGCGACCGTCGGACGGCGCCGCCGGATGCCCGGCGTCCTGGTCTTCTCGCGCAGTGAATGCGCCGGCTTGTGGGATGGCCGCCTCCGATGCCTTGGGCGCGGGTGGGGACATGATCTGTTTGCGAGAAACCGCCGGGACGCTTCAACACGAGCGCCGGCGCCCGCATGGCTGACGGCCGCCAAGTTCTGGGTGAGCCAACAGCTACGGCGAGTGCAGAGGCGAGGCCTTTGGCCTTCACTTGCTGCGCGGAGGGCGTGGCTCCCGGCGCTCAGCCTCCTCGACCACGGAGAATGGAAGCTCCTCGTACATCGAGCGGTTGAATTCGGCGAAGGTCAGCCTGCCATCGATGAACACTTTGAAGTAGCGCCGGCAGACGTCCTCCGCCATTTCTTTCCGGCTGGAATAGGGCGTTCCCTCAAGCGCATTGTCCTTTAGGTCGGGCAGGTACTCCGATACGCATGCCTCTACATATTGCCGCTGCGCGCGCGGGCGCTTGCGCAACGCGGAGATCGTCCACTCATATTTGGAATAGCTCATATATTGCTCGGTTCGCGGCGCGAACAGGACGATGGCGATTGCGCACAGCAGAGCGACAAACATGCCGCCGGCGACGAGACGAAAGTCCATTTATTCAATCGTATAAATTGTTGCTCATGCCTATGTAAGACAACTTTAACGGTTAGCAAGAGGCGCGCTTACGCGTCGAGTGGTTTCACGAAATGTTCCTCCCCCATTTGGGGGAGGAGGCTACGGGAAAACCACTTTCGTGCTTGGACCGTTCTCCGATCGTTCGGTGTCTATTAGAGGTTGCGAAATTGGGCGCTCCCAATTGCGCCCTCGGCCGGAGCGGGGACGGGCGGGCAGGGCACGATCGGTGGCGGGGCTATGTCGCTGCGCCTGCGGGGCAGCTGCCAGAGACGTCTGGGATGGAAACGGTAACGGTCGGCGGGCCACGACCGATGTCCTTCGCGCCAACTGGACAAAGGCAATCCCTGTGGTGGCGCTTCGAGCGCGAGTGCCGTCTTCAGCCAGAGATGGGGAGAATGGAGAGGTGTCGCGCCGGGCCGGAGCATCGTTCTGCTACCGGCAGCGCGATCAGGGGGAGGTTCTTAAAGGGCGGCCAGCTGTTCGGCTGTTGCAACGATCTGCGTGTTGCCGAGCGAATGATCGGCATATTTGAACACCAGGATGCTCATGACTGAGGCGACAAGGGCTACCAGGATGATGCGCATGGCGTTGCTCCGACTTCCTTCTTGCCTGGCCGTGATCCTTCGTTGCGCCGGGCGGTGATCGATCCGGAAGCCCTGTGCTTTCCGGTCAAAGGCCTTCCGGCCTTTTGTTGAACCTGTTCTAGCAAATGGGCGGGGCCGACTATTGTTCCCGTGGGGACAGCGGGAAATCGGGGAGGCATGCAGCTTTTCGGTGTGCTCCAGCCCGTCCTGGGCCGGAGATTTCCCCGGGGAGCTACACGCCGTGTTGAAGCGGTTGCGCGAGAACGACGGATCGGAGTTGCGGCCGGCCACCGAGAAGTTCAACGGGCGGCTGAAGGGGCGAAGCCGCGTGAATTCGGACGCGTGAGGAGTGCTTTCGCATCCCCTCGGGCTTCTGGACCTTCGATGTCGATTTGAAGAGATGGCCGCCGAACGGCCCTACAGGCCGAGGATCCAGAAGACGACGCCGAACAGCACGATGAATGCGCCGACGGCCAGCAGGAAGCGGGCCATGCCGGTGTTGGTGTCCTTCGTGCCGACGAGACAGTACCAGAGGTGATCGTTATCCATTCCTGACGCTCCATCGAAAGGCGCTGCTGCCGCGCCCGCGCGACCCACCATACACGCAAAGGTCGTCGCGGCGCGTGGAATGATTGCGTGTCTTCGCCGCCGGACCGAGATCGGTGGAGGACGCGTGCCGTTGGCGGACACGGCATGTCGCAGCTCGGTTGCTCAAGGACAGGGTGGGGCAGGTTGCGTCTCGCGGCAGCTACGGCATGTCCATGCCGCTGTCGCCATCGACTGCCTGCTTATCCCTCCGCCTCCGCCGTTTCGGCCGCTGCCGGCTTTTTCGCCAGCGCCAGGTTGGCGGCGGCCGCTTCCGCCTCGGCTGCACCGGCAGCGCCGGAGCGCACGGTGACGGCGTTGGAGGCGAGGTCGAGGCCGGCTTCGCGCAGCGCCGGCAGCAGGCGCTTCATCGACTCGCGCTGCAGGATACTGGGGTTGCCGGGGCGGGCGGTGAACTTGAGGCGCACGACGAGCGAGTTTTCGGTGACGTCCTGGATGCCTTGCATCTTCAAGGGCACCAGGAATTCGCCGCCGATCTCGGGATCCTCCAGCATGGCAAGGCCGACCTTCTTGATGGTCTTGCGGATTTTCTCGGGGTCGGCATCGCGCTCGAATTTCAACTCGAACTTCACCGTGCTCCAGTCGCGGCTGAAATTGGTGACCGCCTGAAGCTGGCCATAGGGGATCGTGTGGATCTGGCCGTTCTGGTGGCGCAGCCGGAGCGAGCGCAGCGAGATGCGCTCGACCGTGCCCTTGAGCTTGCCGGTATCGACATATTCGCCGACGCGGAAGGCATCGTCGGCGATGAAGAAGATGCCGGAGACGACGTCCTTCACCAGCGTCTGCGAGCCGAAGGAAAGGGCGAGACCCAGCACGCCGAAGCCGGCGATCAGCGGCGCAATATTGATGCCGAGTGCGGAAAGGATGACGAGGCTGGTGACGGCGAAGATACCGCCGAAGATGAGGTTGCGGACGAGCGGCAGGATGGTCGAAATCCGGCTTTGCTGGTGGACCACCGTATCGTCCTCGCTGTCGCCGGGCAAAGCGAGGCGGGCGGTGGGCGCGAAGGCCTCGAAGCTCTTCCAGAGGAAACTGCAGATCACCCAGCTCGCGACCACCGCAAGGCTGATGCGCTCGAGGATGACGATCCAGCCGATGGCGCCGGCCGTATCATGCTGGACGAGCACCGGGCGCCAGAGCGTGATGATCAGATGCAGGCCGATCAGCCAGATGGCGCCGGCAAGCGCCGTCTGGACGCTGCCCGAAATCGCCGCGTGCAGCGCGTGGGAGGCCGGCGTGCGCCGGCGCTCGGCGGCAGCCCCCGCCAGCGAATGGATGCCGAAGGCAAGGATCGGAAGCGCGAGCAGGATGATCTGTGTCGTGCCGCCGGCAAAGCTCCAGGCGGCGCTGTTCGGGCTGCCGGCAACGATGACGCTCATCAGCCAGAGCACGATGGCGCTTGCCGCATAGAATTCGGGCACGCCGAAGGCGATGGCGCGGCGCACCGGGCCTGGGTTTTCACCGGCAAACACCGTGCGGATATCGCCGGCGCCGGCGATGAACCAATAGAGTTTCAACAGCGTCAACAGGGTCACGCCGATCAACAGCCAGCCATCGGTTGCAGCGTTCTCCAGTCCGCGCTGGTGGGCAAAGCGCAGGCTGGCGCCGAGGATGGCGCCGATCGCCCCATAGGCGGTCAGCATGTTGGCGTGGAAGCGCGGGTGGGCGATATCGAGCAGGCGGATCTCGGGCCGCGTCGGCGCAAACAGGAAGCGGGCGCCGACCGCATAGACCACGGAGGCGAGGGCGATGGTGATGAGGGCGTGGGCGAGTTCGGCAGACGCAGTGGCCGGCGTCAGGAACAGGCGGGCAACGGCATGAGCGGCCACGGCGAAGATCGCCAGATAGGCGATGTCGAAGCCAAGCCGGATCAGCGAGGCGCGCATGCGGTGGAGCAGATCGACCACTTCGAACGAGGCGCCGAACAGCCGGTGGATGAGGAGCCGGCTGGCAAAGGCGGCGGCAAGGCCGGCTGCGACGGCGAGCAGGGCCACGGCTGTTACCGAAACCACCGACCAGCCCTCGGCGCGGATGCCTGCCGCAACGTCAGCCATCACCCCGGCGATGCCGGACATACCGGCAACGCCCATCTGCAAGCCATTGACAAAACGAGCGGAAAGCGTGTCGAGCGTGTCCGGCTGATCGGGCGAGGACGTTGGTTCAGGCGTCGTGGTTGCGGGTGCAGCCTGATGCGTGGCCGCGCCCCCCGACGCGGGCGCCGGTGCCGCGACGCCAGCGCCAGCGGGCGTCGGCGTTTCGCCCGAGGCCTGCGCCGCAGCGTCGCGCCACTCGACGGTCACCGACCCGCCGGCCTTGGCGGCGGCGCGCAAGATCTCCTCGATCTCGGCAGCACTCTGGCCGGGTGTGAGGATCACGGTGACCGGCGGAGGGGTCGTCTCGGCGAGTGCGGGCAGGGCGAGGGTCAGGACGAGAACGAGGCCCGCCAGCAGATGGCGGCAGAGGAGGTGGAAACGCAGCATGAAATTCATCCATCAAAATCGGTTGTCCGCCCGGCGGCCTTGCCCATCACATTACATAACGTTCTAAAATTCCAATCGAATTTTGTGGGGCGGGATGGGGACCGGGCCGCGCCAGGGCGCCGCTCACCAAGGGTTGCCCTGCGCCGAAGCTGCCCCCTCACTGTCCTGCCGGACATCTCTCCCCGCCAAGCGGGGAGAGAGACGCTGGGCGGACGCTCCGGTGCCAGGTCCTCCGGCCTACTTCGTCGTGTAGCCGCCATTCACCAGGATCGTCTGGCCGGTCATCCACCAGCCGTCGGAGACGAGGAAGCGGATGTAGGGGACGATGTCCTCGATGTCGGTGAGGCCGGTCCTGGAGAAGGCCGAAAGGGCCGATGCGGTTTTGTGATAGGCGACGGCGTCGGCGCCTTCGGCCGGGTAGAAGAAGGGCGTATCCATCGGGCCGGGTCCAATCGCGGTCACGGAGATGCCGCGCGCGCCGAACTCCTTGGCTGCTGCCCGGGTGAAGTGCTCCACCGGCGCCTTGGTGCCGGCATAGGCCGCATAGAAGGGCGTGAAGGCGCCGAGCAGCGAGGTGACCAGCGTGCAGACCTTGCCGTTGTCGCTGACGTGCCTGCCGGCCTCGCGCAGGAAGAAGAATGCGGACTTCGAATTAACCGCGCTCATCTCGTCGTATTCGGCCTCGGTGATCTCGACGAAGGGCTTTTTCAGCACCTTGCCGACGGTGTTGACGGCGATGTCGATGCTGCCGAGCGCCGCCTTGGCGTCGGCAAAGAGCTTTTCGACATTGGCGGCGCTGGTGAGATCGCCGGAGAAGGCGTGGGCCGCGGCACCGGTCGCCTTGATCGCCGCCACGGTTTCATCGGCTGCCGCCTTCGTTGCCGCGCTGTTGTAATGGATCGCGACGCCACGGGCGCCGTGTGCGGCAAGATCGCGTGCGAGCAGGCCGCCGAGGTTCTTCGCGCCGCCGGCGATGAGGGCGGTTTTGCCGTTGATGCTGTGGTCTGCCATGGGTTTCTCCTGTTGTGCGCCTGATGGCGGATGCTTTCGTTCGGCGGGCGGGGCTACGCATTTGCCCGAGATCGCCCCGCTCTCCAGTACGGGCCGCCTGTGCGACCGCCGCTCGTTGCGGACGTCGTGTCTCTTGCTTCATAGGGTGCGGGCCTTATCGCCGCCGACGTGAGCGGTCGGTGATGCGACCGGCATCGCGACCAGGAGAATATCGTCGGCGCTGCTGGCATAAAGTCCCCGAACGTGACATGACTTGTCAGGAATTACGAACAATGGGAGTGAGGCGTCGCGCGCCGGCATGGACAGGATCGAGCTTTTCCGCATCTTCACCCGTGTCGTCGAAAGCGCGAGTTTTACACGCGCGGCCGACACGCTGGGCCTGCCGCGCTCCTCGGTTTCGGCGGCGGTGCAGACGCTCGAAACCCGGCTCGGCACGCGACTTCTCCATCGTACCACGCGCAAGGTTGCGCCGACGCAGGATGGGGCAGCCTTCTACGAGCGCTGCCTGCGGCTGATTTCCGATATGGACGAGGCGGAGAACCTGTTTCGCCGCGACACCTCCGGCCCGACCGGACGACTGCGGGTCGACCTGCCGAGCCGCATCGGCCGGCTGATCGTGGCGCCGGCGCTGCCGGAGTTCCTGGCGCGGTACCCCGGCATCGACATCGATCTCGGCATGACCGACCGGGCGGTGCACCTGATCGAGGAAAGCGTCGACTGCGCGCTGCGTGTCGGACCGCGCGAGGATTCGAGCCTGATTGCCCGGCCGTTCGGCACGCTGCGTCTGATCAATGTCGCAAGCCCCGACTATCTCGAGCGCCACGGCACGCCGGAGACGCCCGACGATCTCAGCGCCCACGTCGCGGTCAACTACGCTTCACCCTCGAGCGGCCGGGTGGAGGACTGGGAATGGATGGAGAACGGCGAGGCGCGCACGGTTTCGGTTGCCGGCCGGGTCAGCGTCAACAGCGCCGAAGGCAGCATCGCCTGCTGCCTCGCCGGCCTCGGCCTCATCCAGATCCCGGCCTATGACGTGATCGATCACATCCGAGAGGGCCGGCTGGTCGAGGTGATGCCGCATCACGTCGCCGCGCCGATGCCGATGGCTTTGCTCTACCCGCACCGCCAGCATCTGTCGCGCAGGCTCAAGGTGTTTGCCGACTGGCTGGAGGGGCTGATGCGGGCGGTGATTGCGGCGTGAGGCGGCGATGCGGTTTGGGCTCGCTTTGTTGGCGCGCTCTAGCTGATCGTCTGATGACACCGCCGGCCGTTCCACGGCAGGAACTCGGATCCGCCGGCATTCCACTTGCCGTCGAATTCGGAGAAATCCGGCGTGAAGGTGACGATCAACTGGCCGTAGCCGTATTTGTCGCGCCACATGAAGCTTCGGGTGAGATCGCTGCCGTCGCCATCGTCGCCGGTTTCGGCGAGTTCACCGTCGACGGACTGGCCCTGATCGGAGAACACGTATTTGCCGACGACCGTGCCATCGGCAGCGGTTTCGAAATGCGTCTCGGCGTCCGAGAGCACGCCGGCGGAGGAAAGCTGGCCGCAATAGGTGCCCGAGGGCGCGGTGCTCGTCTCGCCTGCCATCGCCGCAGAGGCGGATGCGGCCGCAAGCAGCAGCGCGGCGGTGAAGGAAAGGCTTGCAGTCAACGCGGCACCTTTGGCGTTTCGGGATGTCGCGGTCTCTCGTGATCGCCTGGCAGCAGCGAGTCGCGACGGTTGTCGCCATGGACAGTCATTCGGGATGCAAAATCAAGATGCTCATGCGTCCAGCGCCGGAGCGGTGCTGACGCTGGCGTCGCCGAACAGGCGTCCCTTCTCGGCGACGAGGAAGCAGGCGAGTATCGGAGCGCGATGTGCGTCCACATCGCGCTCCGAGGCATGTCGTCAGGTCAATCAGCTTGCATCAAAGCCCGCGTGGAAGCTGACGCGCCCTGACGGTACCGGACCTTCGAACGCCTTTGCCATGAAGTATTCGGCCGGAACGCCTTCAAGGTGCAGGGCGGCGTGATTCTCGAAGCCGAAGCGTTTGTAGTAGTCGGGCTCGCCGAGAACGACGCAGCCCTTGGCGCCGGTCTTTGCAAGGCGCGCAAGGCCTTCGCGGATCAGCCTGCCGCCGGTGCCGCTCTTCTGGTGGTCGGGCCTGACGGAGACGGGGCCGAGACCGAACCAGCCCTTGTCCTTCCCGTCGATCGTGACCGGGGAGAAGGCGACGTGACCGATGATTTCGCCCTGGTCGAGGGCGACCAGCGAGATCGTCAAGGCGCCGGCGTTGCGCAGCGCGTCGATGATTTCGGCCTCCGTCTGGCTGCTATAGGCCATCGGCGCAAAAGCGGCCTTGGTGATCTGCCGGATGGTTGCGATGTCAGTCGCTCGTTCGGATCGTATGTCGATGGTGGTCATTGTCAAAAACCTGTTCTTGAAACCCTTCAGTCGCGCGCTGTCGACCGCGAACGACGGGTATCGTTCGCCGGTGGCGCGGTTTCGCGTCTCGACCGATCGAGACGCTCAGTGGGTGAGAACAAGCTCCAGCATCGACAATTCCTCTGCTCAGTTCAGGCGAGCAGGTTCGGTATAGGGCCAGGCCTTTGCCATGGTCAACAGGCGGCTCTGGTAGCGCAACGCGTTCACGCGGCGGCCGGTTGAGGTCCGTTCCCGCTTCGTCGTTCGCGCCTGTTGCCTGCGTCCTAGTTTTCCTGAACCGAAACGCCGTCCTGGCCGATCTTGATCTCGACGCCCGGCTTGGTCTCTTCCTGGTAGACATAGATGCCGAGGCCGACGACGGCGACGGCAAGCAGGGCGATGACGAGATAGAGGCCGTTTCGGTTCATGCGGAACTCCTTTTTCGCGGTTTCGTCAGGGAAATAGGAGCTTCTCAAGGAAAGACAACGGGATAGCGACGAACATGCGCACGGAGGGTGGCCCGGCGAAGCGACTGAGGGGGCCGACTTGACCACTATGCTGGCGTCTGTGTGGCCGCGCAGGGGAACCTCAGCGCGCCCGCAGCGCCTTCTATTCCTGTGGCGTACAAAGGTTGATTTGCCTGCATTGGTTGATTTTCGCTAATTGAGGCAAATAGATTGAACGACGCGAATGACCGAATGCGGATGGTGGCCGGAATAATGGTGCTTGGAAGTTTCTACCGAAAAACCTTCGACATGGACCATTCGGACACGAGCGCCGCGGCGTTCTTCTCACGCGTGATCAAGCTCGTGCTCTCCTTTTGGGCGGCCGAGTTCTTCATGACCGGCGGGCTCTGGGTGGTGCTGGGCGTCAATCCGGTCGACTACGCACCGATCAAGCTCGTGGTGTCGCTGGTTTGCGTGCTGATCACGCTGATGATTTCGCACATCGTGGCGATGATGCGCGCGCGGAACATCGCGGCCCAGGTTTTCGTGTCGGCCGTCCTGTCCATTCTGGCGTCGACGGTTGCGACCACCATCGACTATCACCTGTTCACCTATGTGAAGCCCGCGGTCGGTGTCGACTATACGATCGAGAACTTCTGCTACACGCTGTTTTACGGCGTCTCGCTGTTCTTCGGCTGGTCCTGCTTCTTCATCGCCTACATGTACAATCTGAAGGTCCGGGCGCAGGAGCGCCGGCTGGCGATCTCGCGCGAAGAGGCGCTGACCGCGAAGATGCAGGCGCTCTACTACCAGATCAATCCGCACTTCCTGTTCAACACGCTGAACTCGATCGTCGGCCTGATCGAGGAGGGCTCCTCCTCTCAGGCGAGCCGCGTGGTGCTTTCGCTGTCGTCGTTTCTGCGAAAGACGCTGGAGATGGATCCTCTGCGGGATCTGGCGCTTTCGGAGGAACTGGCGCTGCAATCGGAATATCTGGCGATCGAGAAAGAGCGGTTCTCCGACCGCATCAGCGTCACGCTCGACATTCCGCAGGAGCTGAGAACGGCGCTGGTGCCGAGCCTGATCCTGCAGCCGCTCGTCGAGAATGCCGTGAAGCATGGGCTCGGGCACTCGTCCGGCGATCTGAAGATCACGATCAGCGCGTCGCAGGAGGAAGACCGGCTGCAGCTTTCGGTCGACAACGTGTCCGATGCCGGCGAAGTCCTGCCGATGGTCAATCGATCCGGGCTCGGTGTGGGGCTTGCGAATGTCGAAGAGCGTGTCAAGGCGCGCTTCCCCGAGGGCGGTTCGCTCATCGCCGGACCGGTCTCCCCGGCCCATTTCCGCGTGACCCTGACCATGCCGTTGAGGGCACCCGCCGCCGATCGGCTTGCCGATGCTGCCATCAACGCCGCGCCGGCCGTGACGGCCTGAACGGGGTGCGACAATGGCTGGCGCGCGCCCCTGGGAGGCGCGCGACGGGAGTAACAGGGGTGGCTCGCGTTCAGACCGAACGCGTCAGGCCGCCATCCACCTTCAGGTTCTGGCCGGTGATGTAGGCGGCACCATCAGAGGCGAGGAAGGCGACGGTGGCGGCGATCTCGGCGCTGGTGCCGTAGCGCTTCATCGGCACGGCATCGCGGCGCTCTTCGGTCGCCGGCAGGCTGTCGATCCAGCCGGGCAAAACGTTGTTCATGCGCACATTGTCGGCCGCATAGGTGTCGGCGAAGATCTTGGTGTAGGAGGCAAGACCGGCGCGGAAGACGGCGGAGGTCGGGAACATCGGCGAGGGCTCGAAGGCCCAGGCGGTGGAGATGTTGATGATCGCGCCCGCCTTCTGCTTCTGCATGATCGGCGTGACGAGGCGGACCGGGCGGATGACGTTCATCAGGTAGACGTCGAGGCCGGTGTGCCACTGCTCGTCGGTGATTTCGAGGATCTGGGCGCGCGGGCCATGGCCGGCGCTGTTGACCAGCACGTCGATCCGGCCCCATTTTTCCATGGCCGCATCGACAAGACGCTTCAGGTCGTCGTTCGACTGGTTGGAGCCGGTGATACCGATGCCGCCGAGCTCGGCGGCGAGCGCCTCGCCCTTGCCGGAGGAGGAGAGGATCGCAACCTTGTAGCCGTCGGCTGCCAGACGCCTGGCGCTCTCGGCACCCATGCCTGAGCCGCCGGCGGTGATTACGGCCACTTTTTCTACTGCCATTTTACCAATCTCCTCATCCATATTCGTGGAATGCCGCTTTCGCGGGTGCTGCCATTGAAATACCATCTCCTCCATGCGACGACGAAGCAATTTCGCTTTCATATGGCAGTAGAAAAACTATCCGATGAGTGATGCACCGGGAAAGCTCCCTTCGCTGAATGGGGTGAAAGTGTTCGAGGTGGCCGCGCGCCACCTGAACTTTCGCCTCGCAGCCGAGGAACTGGGCGTGACGCAAGGGGCCGTCGCCCAGCAGATCCGCGGGCTCGAGGCCGAGCTTGGGGTCAAGCTCTTCGAGCGGTTGCCGCGCGCGCTGGCGCTGACCGGCGAGGGGCGCGCCTATATCGCCGATGTCAGGCGGGCGCTGGAGATCATCGCGCGGGCGACCGACGGGCTGAAGCCCCAGCCGGTGCGGCTGACGATCAGCACCACGCCGTCCTTCGCGTCGCGCTGGCTGATCCCGCGCCTGCCGGATTTCACCGCGCGGCATCCGGATCTCGACCTACATATTCTGGCGACCGACCGCATGTCGAGCTTCCAGGCCGATGGCGTTGATCTCGCCGTGCGCTACGGGCGGCCACCCTTCGGGCCGGGGCTTGCGGTGGAACTGCTGTTCGAGCAGGAGATCGTCGCGGTCTGCAGCCCGATGCTGCTTGCCGGGCGGCCGGCGCCGAAAACCGCCGAGGAACTGGCCGGCTACACGCTGCTGCACGACGCCCATAATTTCTGGCCGGAGTTCATCGAGCGGCATTTCGGCGGCAGCCGGCAGGCCTCGTTCAAGGGCATCAGCTTCAACCAGACCTCGCACGCGATCGAGGCGGCGACGGCAGGCCAGGGGATCGTTCTTGCCAACCGCGATTTCGTCGCGCGCGATCTCGCCGAAGGGCGGCTCATCCGGCTGTTCGAGCGCTCGATGACCGGCCCCTCGGATTTCTATCTGGTCTGGCCGCGCTACCGAAAGTCGCTCAGCCTTCAAACTGTGATCGCCTGGCTCAGTGACGAGGCGAAAAAGGAGCGGGGAGGCCCGACGGATCGGGATCCTGCAAATGGGTGGCGGAGCGAGGGTTCCTGATCCGCGATCAGCGACGCAGCGCCGTGTCGAGCCGGTAGAGCAGGGCGTGAAAGGCGCCTTTGCTGGGCTTTCGTCCCGGCAGCCTGCCGACGATGCGATGGATCTCCGGCGACGCGGCGGCGATCAGTTGCCGAAGTTCGGCTTCGATGGTGGCGGCCTCGTCCGCCGCCCTGATCGAGAGCGCCTGGATGGCGTAGGCAGCCGGGCCGAGCACATGGTTGATCTGGTGCGGCGTTTCGATCGGATGGGTATAGGGCGCACCGGCCGCAGCAATGGCCGCGCGGGCGGCAGCCTTGGCAGCGGGATCGTCAACCGCGCGCGTCGCCGCCTGGGCGCTCCAGGCGGCTTTGCGCAAGACGGCCGTGCGCGGACCGCCCTCGGCAAAGGCGACAGCCGCGGCGATCGCCTCGCGCGGCCGGGTATCGCCCGGCACCGCCGCCTCGAAGACCGGCAGGGCGCGGGCGGCGCAGAGGATCGCCCAGCGGGTGATGTGGCGCAGGTCGTCTTCGGTCAGGAGCGGTGGTGGGGCTTCGTCGGTCATGGGGTGCTCATGGTGAACAGGCCGAATGCATATCATGCGGTCGCCACGTGACAAGCCGACCGGTTGTATAGAGGGCGCAGGTTGCATCCCTTCACAAACGCCATATCTTTCACCGCCGAGCCATTTGCAGCCGCAAGCTCAGGAAAAGGGAGGCTCCATGCCGGCCGTCTGTTCCGATTATGGCGATGTCGTTGCCTGGCGGCGTGACATTCATGCCCATCCGGAGTTGCAGTTCGACGTCCACAGGACGGCGGAGTTCGTGCGTTCCAAACTCGCCGCGTTCGGATGCGACGAGGTCGTGACCGGCATCGCTCGGACGGGCGTCGTGGGCCTTATCCACGGCCAGAAGCGGTCAAGCGGCAGGGTGATTGGCCTGCGGGCGGATATGGATGCCTTGCCAATCGAGGAGGCGACAGGGGCCGCCTGGTCGTCAAGGACAACGGGCGTCATGCACGCCTGCGGTCATGACGGCCACACGGCGATGTTGCTGGGGGCCGCGCGGGAATTGGCCGAGGCGCGAGCATTTGACGGCACGGCCGTGGTCGTCTTTCAGCCGGCCGAAGAGGGCGGCGGCGGTGGCAAGGCCATGGTCGACGATGGCCTTATGGAGCGTTTCGGAATCAACGAGATCTATGCCATGCACACGGAGCCCGGTTTGCCGATCGGGCAGTTTGCCACCGCTTGTGGACCTCTGGCCGCTTCGGCCGATGGCTTCAGGATCAGGGTCGACGGCAAGGGCGCGCATGGTGCTTCCCCGCACGTCAGCGTCGATCCGCTGGTGGTCGGCGCCAATATACTTCTGGCCTTGCAGACGATCGTTTCCCGCAACGTCCATCCGCGTCAGTGCGCCGTGGTCACGGTCGGCTGGATGGCAGGAGGCAAGGCCGGCAACGTCATCCCCCAATCGGCCGAGATGGGCGGGACGGCCCGGACCTACGATCCCGGCACGAGAGATCTGATAGAGGCGCGCGTTACCTCCATCGCGCAACGGATTGCCGAGGCCTACGGAGCCAGCGCCACGGTCACCTACAAACGCATGTTTCCGCCGACGGTGAACCATGGAAGAGAGACCGCCTTTGCCGTCAGCGTGGCGCGATCCCTGGTCGGAGACGCGCACGTCAACGACGCTCTCGAGCCGCTGATGGGCTCGGAGGACTTTGCCTTCATGCTCGAAGCGCGCCCCGGCAACATCATGCTGATCGGTAATGGCGACAGCGCGTCGGTGCATGACGCGCGGTTCGATTTCAATGACGATGCCATTCCTTTCGGCGTGGCCTATTTCAGGGCCATCGTGGAGGGCAGAATGCCGCTCTGAGCGGTCGCGGCCGGATGTGGGCCGGTTGGAGATTGTCTTGACGTCGCAGCTATGAGCCCCGGTTTCCTGGCCTCAACGCTCCCAGCCCTCGGTAAACGGAAAGCGCTCCGCCCAGAGCGTCGCAAGCCGCGGGTCGGTATCGACACGGCGGACGATGTCGGCAAGGGTCGGGGCGACCTCGTAGAAGCGGCGGCGGCCGGGTGACCAGCGCGAGGCGGTGGCGACGTAGAGGTCGAGGACCGACAGTTCATCGCCGAGAAGATATTTGCCCGGTTGCAGTTCCGCGCCCATTCGCTGCCAGCAATGGGCGACGCGGTCGAACACGCGGGCCTTGACGGTCGCGTGGTCCTCCTCCCGTTCGGCGATGCGGGAGGGATCGTCGGCAATCCAGTAGAGCGCGTAGATGGCGGCGGATACGAAGGTCATCCATCGGAGAAACGCCGGTCGTCTTGCGTCGGTCACCGCCGGTGCCAGCCGGGCCTCGGGATAGGCATCGGCGAGCCAGATCAGGATCGCGGCACTTTCGGTCATCAGTTCGCCGGTCGGGAGTGCGAGGGCCGGAACCTGGCGCAGGGGATTGATGCGCGCCAGCCTGTCCGCCTCCTGCTTTCCTTCCCAGGGGGTGTGTTCCTCGACGCGGTAGGGCACGCCGATGAGGCTCAAAACGGCCTCGATCGGAACCGATCCTGAGCCTGAGGCTCCGTAGACGACAAACGGCTCGGCCAACTGCTCTTCTCCTCCTGGTCGTGCCGCGACGAATCCGGCCGAAGCCTGGTCGCCCTGCGTCGAGACTGGGGGCGGGACGGGTATTCCGCGTTGCAGTCGCATAGATCCCCGCTTTCGCGATACAATCAAGGCCCTGAGGTGCAATTGGACGTTTCGCCGCAAATCCCGGTTGCAGCGGGCAGGCGGGCCGTTTCCGCTTTCCGCGGCAAGGGGCTCCGGTTCCATCTGCCGGAGCGACGGTTCGTCCGCATGCCGACCTTTTGACCGTGCCCGGTTGCTGTTGGCGCGGTTCCAGGCTGAAGCAGGGACACGAGGATTGATCCGATGTCGCCAGTCACCGCCGCGTCTCCGACGCTCGATCGCGACCTTCTGCTGAAGGCGGCACAGGAGCGTCTGCTGCGCTCGGAATGGTCGCGGGAGCAGTTGCGATCGTTTCAAGGCGGTGCGCTGCAATCCGCCCTGAAGCATGCGGTCAATGCGTCACCCTACTATCGCGAAACCATTGGCGACCGCTTGGCGCAGGGGGGCGCACTCAAGGATCTGCCCGTGCTGACGAAGCGGGCGCTTATGGAGAATTTCGACCGGATCGTTACCGACCCGAGGCTGAGCCGGGAACTGGTCGAGGGGCATCTCGGCGGACAGTCTTCCGGCTCGCTTCTGCTTGGTGAATACAGAGCCGTTGCCACGGGCGGCACGACCGGCGAGCGTGGGGTCGCGGTCTTCGATCCCGCAGCCTGGCTATCGGCCATCGCCAACATGGTGCGTTTCCAGGCGATCGTCGGAATCGACGAGACGACGCGCAGTGTTGCCATATTCGCCTCGTCGCCGGTCCATATTTCCTACCATATCGGCGTGGAGCTTCGGGCGTTGAGGCCGCCGGCGCCCCGGTTCAACGTGCTGATGCCGATCGAGGAGATCGTGGAGGGCCTCAACCTGAACCAGCCCGAGGTGATCTCGACCTATCCGTCCTTCGTGCGTGTCCTGGCGGGCGAGCAGCAGGCGGGGCGGCTGAGGATCAGGCCGCGGCTTTTCCGAACCAGCGCCGAAACGCTGACGGAGGAGGTGCGCGAGCTTGCGGCCGAGACCTGGCAGGCGGCCATCGCCGACAGCTATGTCTGCACCGAGGCGGGACCCATGGGCCACGAATGCTTGCTTGGCGACGGGCTGCATCTCGCCGAAGACAGCTTCGTCTTCGAGGTGGTGGACGGAGACGACCGCCCGGTACCCGACGGCGTGGAGGGTGCGAAGCTGCTGGTGACGACCCTTGCCAATCGCGCGCTGCCGCTGGTGCGCTACGAGATCTCCGACATCGTGGCGATGGCGACCGAGCCGTGCCGCTGCGGCCTGCCGTTCTGGCGGATCGGGTCGATTGCCGGGCGGAGGGAAGAGACGCTGCGGCTGCCCAGGCGTGGTGGTGGGACGGTCAATGTGCACGCCCACCGGCTTCGCTCGCCGCTGACGGGTGCGGCCGGGGTGCGGCAATTCCAGTTCGTGCAACTGCCGGATGGTCTGGAAATCGCGATCGCCGTGTATGAAGGCGCCGATGCGGCCGCCGTCCACGCTGCCGTCGAACTGGGCGTGCGTGCGGCACTCGAGGCGGTGGAAGCCGAACCCGCGGAGTTCCGTGTGCGGGTCGTGGATGCGATTGCGCGTTCGGGCGGCGGCGCCAAGCAAAAGCTGGTGGTCTCCGGCGGCGACTAGGAGAGGGCAGGATGCACGCGTGGTGCAATCGCGGCCCGGCTTCGGCCACGCGGCAGCAGGTGGACATTCCGGTGGCCGGCGGGCGGGCAAGCGGCTTATAGTGTTGATAGGCCGGTCCGGGGCCGATATGAAGCCGGCCTCTTGCCCGCGATACGGAGTTTTGAAGATTGAGCGTTGCCTTCACCAAGGAAGAAAGTGCCGAAACCGCCGCCGAAACGTTGCTGCCTGACCGGGCGGTTTCGCCGCATCCGAACCTGGTGACAAAGGCGGGGCTGACGGCGCTGGAGGCGCAGATGCAGGAGGCGCGGGTCGCCTATGAAGCGGCAGCCACGATCGACGACGTGAACGAAAAGCGGCGGCAGCAGGCGGGACCCTTGCGGGACGTGCGCTATCTCTCCGAACGGCTGCGCACCGCACAGCTGATGCCCGAACCTGCCTCCAACGAGATCGTCGCCTTTGGCAGCACGGTGACCTTCAGCCGGGACGACGGGCGGGTACAAAAATACCGGATCGTCGGCGAGGACGAGGCAGACCCCAAGGCGGGATCGATCTCCTATGTCTCGCCGGTGGCACGCATCCTCATGGGCAAGGCAGTGGGCGACCTCGTCACGGTCGGCGACCGGGAGCTCGAGGTCGTGGCGATTTCCTGACCTTTAGCGTATCGGCTTGATCGCGTGGATTCGTGGCCATTATTATCGTATCCGATTTAATTGTACCATCTTGACATTCCGCTGTTGCTCGGTATTTATATCGCGTCCGATCTAATTTGGCGGTGCCGGATGATCGGAGGCGCTTGCCGGAGGCAGGCGGCCAAGAGGTTTGCTCGGTTCGTCGGTACGGAGAATGGACATGCACAACACTGGTGACGCTACGCCCGTTCGCGCCTATCGCGAGTTTTCCCGCGTGCTCGATCCCGATGTCTACGAGCCGCTGCCGGACGACTGGCTGATCGGCATCACCGACGTCGTGAATTCCACCGGCGCGATCCGGGCCGGGCGCTACGAGGACGTCAACTATGTCGGCGCTTCGGCGATTGCCGCCATCGGCAATGCGCGCGGCGATTTCGATTTTCCCTTCGTGTTTCGCGGCGATGGCGCGGCCTTTGCGCTGGCGCCCGGTGGCGCGGCAATGGCAGCTTCGGCGCTGCGGCAGCTCGCCGCCTTCGCAAGGGACCGGTTTGGTCTCGATTTGCGCGTCGGCCTGCTGACGGTCCGGGATATCAGGGACCATGGCCAGGATGTGCGCATCGCCCGCTATGCCGCATCGGAAAACGCGACCTATGCGATGTTTGCCGGCGGTGGGCTTAAATGGGCGGAGCGGCAGTTGAAAGAGGGGCGCTACCTGCTTTCGCCGGAAAGCCATGGTGCCGAACCGGATCTGACCGGCCTTGCCTGCGAATGGCGGCCGTTTCCAAGCCGGCAGGGGCAGATCCTGTCGCTGCTGGCCGAACCCGCCGACGACATGACGCCCGAGCGCTTTGCCGCCGTGGCGCGCGCCGTGATCGCTGTCTTCGATCAAGGGCCGCGGCAGTCGCATCCTCTGCCGGAGGAAATGGGTGTGCCGAAGGACGCGCGGGTGCGGGTTGCGCCCGAGCGCTGGGCGGGAGTGGCCGCCAGTTCCGATTTTCGCAAATATGACGACGGCCTGCGCCTGACGGTGGATTGCACGACGGAACAGATCGACCGCATCGAGGCGATCCTTGCGGCCGCCAAGGCGCGGGGCGAGGTGATCTTCGGGCTGCATCGGCAGAGCCACGCGCTGATGACCTGCCTTGTGCCGTCGGCGCGACCGGATGCGCACTTGCATTTTCTCGACGGCATGGACGGCGGTTACGCCAAAGCGGCGGAAATGATGGTGCCGCGTGAGCGCTTGAGTGCCTGATCCGGCCAAGCGGCAAGGATGGCGGAGAGCCGCCCTTGCGCGTGATGCTGGCCGCTCCAATCGCCGTGCCGGCCTTTGCGCGAGCGATAATCGCGGCAGCGGCAGGCGGGCGTTTCAGCGACCTTCACTATTTCCGGTTTCCGGGCTGACCAGCGCCTAGCAGGTTGTCGCGCAGCTTTGCCACTGATTGCTGCACCGTATCAAAGTCGTCACCGAGGCCGATCACGTCGGTCAGCGCCGCACCCGGCTCGGCATCCACCACCGCCTGGCCGGCCGGCGTCAGCGTCAGCCGCACCTGGCGTTCGTCTGCGGGATCGCGGCGACGCTGAAGGTAACCGTCAGCCTCGAGCTTCTTCAGGATCGGCGTCAGCGTGTTCGATTCCAGAAAGAGCTTTTCACCAAGCGTGCTCACCGTCTGGTCGTCCTCTTCCGACAGCGCCACGAGGGTCACGTATTGGGTATAGGTGAGGCCCAGCTTGTCGAGCAGGGGCTTATAGGCGCGGCCGAAGGCAAGATTTGCCGAGTAGATCGCAAAGCACAGGAAGTTCGAGAGCTTCTTGCCGCCCTTGGCCGATGCAGTGCCAGGGTCCTTGGCAGTCTTGGACGTGGACATGGGAATCTTTTTTCCTTTTCGTTGTCTGCACTTAATATAAATCGCATCCGATTAAATCGCAATGGTGTTGACGGTGCCTCACGCTTCATCTATAAACATCGCATCCGATTAAAGCGGATCCGATAAAAAATCAAACAGAGAGGAAATGACATGACCGAGAAGCTTCTTTTCACCGGCAAGACCCACAACACCAGCGGCCGCGACGGCGGCACCATCAGCCAAGACGGCACTTTGGAACTCAAGCTCACCCAGCCGCATCCGGCCGCGGAAAACCTGTTCGGCGCCGCCTGGTCGGCCTGTTACCTGGGCGCGATCGAGCTCGCAGCGCTGCAGCGCAAGGTGAAGCTCCCGGCCGGGCCGCAGGTCGATACCGAGATCGATCTCAACGTCAACGACGGCTCCTATTTCCTGCGTGCCCGCCTGAACGTTCGCCTGGATGGTCTCGACCGCGACGTTGCGCACGACATCATCCACGCCGCCCATGATATCTGCCCTTACTCCAAGGCAGTGCGCGGCAACATCGACGTCGAGACCAATCTCCTCTGATTTCGGCTTAAAAAAACCTATTGATATCATCGGGATGTGCCTGAGCTGGTCACCAGCCGCGGCGCATCCCGATTTCGTTTCAGCAGCGCTCGTTCCTCTACGCATGGCGTCCGGCGGCGGCGGCGGAGGGATTTTCCCGACGGGACCTCACAAGAATGTAATTTGGCCGATCGTCGCCCTTGTTGGTATTTTCGCGCCTTCGCATGTACAGGGGAGCGGCCCTGAGGGGCCGATGGTCGCATGCCTTACAACCTCACGGTCAATGGAAAGAGCTATGCCGTCGATGTGGACGGCGATATCCCGCTGCTCTGGGTCCTGCGCGACACGATAGGGCTTACCGGAACCAAATTCGGCTGCGGCATCGCCATGTGCGGCGCCTGCACGGTGCATGTCGACGGGCAGGCGGCGCGCTCCTGCGTGATGCCGGTGTCAGAGGCGGCGGAGAAACCGATCACCACGATCGAGGCGATCGGCGACACGCCCGAGGGCAAACGGGTGCAGCAGGCCTGGCTCGACATCGACGTGGTGCAGTGCGGCTACTGTCAATCCGGGCAGATCATGTCGGCGACCGCGCTCATTGCCGCCAATCCCACGCCGACCGACGACGACATCGATGCCGTCATGGCCGGAAACATCTGTCGTTGCGGCACCTATCCGCGCATTCGTGCAGCCATCAAGCTTGCGGCGCGGGGGTGATGCCATGTCCATCTTCGACAGAACGAACCTTTCCTTATCGCGCCGCCAGCTTCTGATCGGCGCATCGCTGACCGGTGCGGGGCTGGTGATCGGCTTCAGGCCGCAGGCGGCCGTCGCAGCGGGCGAGCCCTTTTCGCCGAACGCCTTCATCCGCATTCCCCAGGAAGGCAAGATCACCTTCGTCATGCCCTCGGTGGAAATGGGGCAGGGCATCTATACGGCGGTCGCGATGATGCTTGCCGAAGAGCTGGAGGTCGGGCTCGACCAGGTGGTGCTGGAACATGCGCCGGCCGACCCCAAGCAATATGCCAATCCGCTGCTGGGCGACCAGATCACCGGCGGTTCCTTTGCGATCCGCGGTGTCTACGAGCAGATGCGCAAGGCGGGTGCGGCGGCCCGCATCATGCTCATCGGTGCTGCGGCGCGCGACTGGGGCGTTTCGCCGGACGCCTGCAAGGCCGAGGCGGGACATGTGGTCGAGACCGCCGGCAGCCGGCGCGCCGCCTATGGCAGCCTGATTGCGGCTGCGGCCTCTGAAGTCGTGCCGCAGGAGGTGCCGCTGAAGCCGGCGTCCAGCTACCGGGTGATCGGCAAGCCGGTGCATCGTCTCGACAGCCCGGAGAAGGTGAACGGCACCGCGAAATTCGGCATCGATGCCCGCCCGGATGGCGTCTCCTATGCGGCGATCGCGATCTGTCCGCACTTCAACGGCAAGCTGCGCTCAGTCGACGAGGCCCCGGCCATGGCGATCAAGGGCGTCAGCCAGGTGGTCCGCATCGAGGAGGCCGTCGCGGTCGTCGCCAACAATACCGGCGCTGCGCGGAAGGGGCTCGCGGCCCTTTCGATCGAATGGGATCCGGGGCCGAGCGCCTCGGTTTCGCAAGCCGAACTCGAGCACCTCATGGATGCGGCGATCGACGGCAAGGCCCTGCCGCATGTCAGCGAAGGCGATGTCGCCAAGGCCGAGGCCGAGCATGGGCCGGTGCACGAATTCGTCTACCGCATGCCGATCCTGACCCATTCCGCCATGGAGCCGATGAATTGCACCGTGCATGTGCGCCCCGATGGCTGCGAGGTCTGGGTGGGGACGCAGATCATGAGCCGGGCACGGCAGGCGGCGGCCGACGTTACCGGCCTGCCGGTCGAAAAGGTGCTGGTGCACAACCACTTGCTCGGCGGCGGCTTTGGCCGCAGGCTCGATGTCGACGGCGTGATCCTCGCGACGAAGATCGCCAAGCAGGTGAAGGGCCCGGTGAAAGTGACCTGGAGCCGGGAGGAGGACATCCGTCACGACTGCTATCGTTACCTCAACTACAGCAAGGTGACGGCGACGCTCGGGGCCGACGGCATGCCGGTCTCCTGGCGGCACCGGGTCATCGGCCCGTCGGTCATGGCGCGCTGGTTCCCGGGCTTTACCAAGGACGGTGTCGACCTCGACCAGATGGCGGGGGCCGAAACGCCCTATGCGATCGAAAACAGGCAGACCGATTTTGCCCGCCAAGAGGCGCCGGATGGCATGCTCACCGGTAACTGGCGTGGTGTCGGCGCCACCCGCAACATTCCCCCGGTCGAATGCGGAATCGACGAACTGGCGGAACTGGCGGGCATCGATCCGCTCGAATACCGGCGGCGGCTGCTGCAGCACAAGCCGCGGCTGCTCGGCGCGCTCGACCTTGCAGCCGAGAAGGCCGGCTGGTCGACCCCGCTTGCCAAGGGCAGGGGGCGGGGTATCGCGGTTGCCGAGGATTTCGGCAGCTTCGCGGCGATGGTCGCCGAAGTCAGCCTCGACGGGAACGGCAGGTTCAAGACCGAGCGTATCGTCTGCGCGGTCGATTGCGGCCAGGTGATCAACCCGGACACGGTCGAAGCACAGATCCAGAGCGGCGTCGTCTACGGCCTGAGTGCGGCACTTTACGGGCGCATCACCGTCGAAAACGGCGCGGTGGTCGAAGGCAATTTCGACGATGCGCCTGTCCTGCGCATTCACGAGACGCCGCCGATCGAGGTGCATATCGTGCCGAGCGCCGAGGCGCCCGGCGGCATCGGCGAAGTGGGCACGCCCGGCGTGGCGCCGGCGCTTCTGAACGCGATCTTCATGGCGACCGGCAAGCGGCTCAGAACCCTGCCGATCGACCAGGGCGACCTGAGGAGGGTGTGACCATGAACAGGCCCGCCCTTGCTCTTTCGCTTGCATCCGCGCTCGTGGCGGCAGGTCTCATCGCCACTTTCGAGCCGGTCAGCGGTTTTGCCGAAACCGCCAGCGGCGGCGCCTTGAAAGGCGCGGCCGACTTTGCCTCGATCACCGATGCGCGCCAGCGCTCTAAGGCGATCTTTGCCGAGGCGAGCCGGGTGCTCACCCATCCGCGCTGCATCAACTGCCACCCGGCAACGCGCAGCCCGACGCAGGGCGAGGACATGCACCCGCATGTGCCACTGATGATCGCCGCCGACAGTTCGATGGGGCCGGCCGGCCTTGCCTGCAGCACCTGCCACGGCGCGGAGAACCGGGCGATCGTCGGCAGCCGGCTGAAATCCATCCCCGGCAACGCCCATTGGCAGCTGGCGCCCGAAAGCATGGCCTGGCAGGGCCTCACCGTTCGCGAGATCTGCGAACAGGTGAAGGACACCGAGCGTAACGGCAACCGCTCCCATGCCGATCTCATCAAGCACATGGGCGAGGATCACCTGGTCGGCTGGGCCTGGCATCCGGGTGAGGGCCGCAGCGCGCCGCCCGGTTCGCAACCGGAGTTCGCCGCGCTGATCACGGCCTGGGTGGAGACCGGCGCGGAATGTCCGGACTGAGCGGAAGCTCACGTCCGGACTGAGCGGAAGCTCAAGTTTGGGCTAAGCGGGTTGGATTGCCGGCGAGCGCTGTATCAGCCTGTCGAAGCGCGTGCCGCGCACGGCGTCATGCAATCTTCAACAGCCTTCGCCAAGCCTGCTGCAAGATTGGATTTGATGCGGCCAAATAACTGTAAACAAATGAAAATTGCAAGATCGAGGCGTTGCTGCGACGATCGGGGAGCGCAGGCACGTCGTCGCTAGGAGCGGGTCCTCCTTGACAATGCAGCCGGACTGTTCGACCTTCGCGCCCATGACCTGCCGCCTCGCCAAACTGACGACTGCAAAAAAAGCCCCGCACCCGGGGCTGTCTGTCGTTGCGCGCAGAGCATAGCAAGCACAAGGACCAGATCGACCCCGCCGGTTCGGACGGGGTTTTCGCTTGCGCTCTCCGTCTCCGGTTTTTTCAAGGAGATGGAATTTCATGGAAAGCACAGCTTCAACGCAATCGCCGGGCCTTGGCGGCCTCTGGCTGCCGCTGATCACGCCCTTTCGCGATGGTGAACTGGACGAGCGCTCACTCCGCCGGCTGGTCGTCCACTATGCGGCCGAGCCGATCGATGGGTTCATTCTCGGCGCGACCACGGGCGAGGGCATGGCGCTCGACGAGGCGGAGTGCGAGCGGGTGGTTGCGATCACCGATCAGGCCCTGGCTGGGTCCGGCCGGCGCATCCCGGTCTATTTCGGGCTTTCCGGCAGCGATACGCGGAAGTCGGTGAAGGCGCTGGAGCGGATGGCCGCTTGGGGCGTCGATGGCTATCTGATTGCCTGCCCCTATTACACGCGGCCGTCGCAGCGGGGGCTGTTTGCGCATTTCTCGGCCCTTGCTGATGCCACGGACCGGCCGATCCTGATCTACAACATTCCCTACCGGACGGGCGTCAACCTCGGCAACGAGACGATGCTGCAACTGGCGGAACGGAGAAATATCGTCGGCGTCAAGGATTGTTGCGCGGATGCGACGCAATCCTTCGATCTCATCCGCCACAAGCCGCGCGACTTCGCCGTACTGACCGGCGAGGACCCGTTGTTCTACATGGCGCTGACGCAAGGGGCCGAAGGCGGGATCACGGCGTCAGCCCATGTGCAGACGGCAGCCTTCGCCGATATTCGCAACAGGCTGCTTGCCGGCGACCAGGCGGGGGCGCTTTCCGCATGGCAGCGCCTTGCCGACCTGCCGCGGCTGCTCTTTGCCGAGCCGAGCCCCGGACCGATCAAGCACTGGCTGTGGCGCGCGGGGCTGATCGACAGCCCGGAGATGCGCCTACCGATGGTGCCGGTGAGTGATGACCTGGCGCTGAGGATCGAAAGGGCGATAGCGGCGCAGGACGGTCGCCGCTGAGCCTGCGACGGTTCCTCAAGGCGGGGCGATCGGTCAAAGGAAGATCGCCCTGCTTTGCGTGGTCGTTTGCATCGTATTTTAACAGTTACGTACTTTCGCCGAATGGTTTGTTTCGGCAGGATAGCGGTCCTCACGCGCGGTGTCCGATGGCCCTGTGCGGACCCGTGCTGCTGGGCATTGAAATGCCGCAGTTGAGGAAAAAAAACAGAGAACCATTCTTGCGAGCGATCCGTGTCCTGAACCGTCACGGGTGAGGGCGAAAGGCCGGTTTCCCGGCGCGAGGACGAGCCGGGCGAGATGGACGGTGTGCCAAAAACGGGGCGCCTGTGCGGGTGCCTTTCGAAAGCTGATTGATCAGGACGCCTGGAGACGATGATGAAAACATCCGGCAGCAATCTTGAAATCACTCGACGCGACATGATGAAAGGCGGGATCGGAGCAGCCTCGCTTGCCGCGATCGGTGCCGGCGCGGCCGTTCCGGCGGCTTTGACCGCCGCCTCGGTCGTTACCTCGGCCACGCCCGCCGAGGCGCAGCAAGCGCTCGGGCCGGGAGCGCCGACGCTGCCGGTGACCGGCGTTGCCATGCATCCAGGCTATGCCCGTACGATCGGGCAGATGGCCTATATCTGGGGCTGGCCGATCGTCAACATGCTGAACCGCAGGGCCAAGGTCACCCAGGCGCCCTATGCGGGTCTGCTCGGTGGCCTTTCGCCGGTGGCCCCGCGCGGCCAGGTGGGCATGCTGCACGACTATATCGAGCCGTCGGAAACCTTCGTCACATGCCCCAACCAGGACGTCGTCTATGGCCTCGGTTTCTTCGAGCTCGACGATGAGCCCGTCGTCGCGCAGGTGCCCGACTTCGGCGACCGCTTCTGGCTCTATTCGCTCTACGATGCCCGCACAGATCAGTTCGGCCAGCTCGGCAAGCCCTATGGCACGCGGCCCGGCTTCTATCTTCTTGTCGGCCCCGACTGGGACGGGCTGAAGCCCGCCGGCATCACCGACATCATCCGCTCCCCGACATCGCTTGCGAGCGCCATTCCCCGCATCTTCCAGACCGATGTGAGCGACGACAACCAGGCGGTCCAGCCGCTGATCAATCAGGTGGTTTTCTATCCGCTGAAAGAGTTTACCGGCGAGGCGAAGACGATCGAATGGGCAAAGCTGACCGACATTCCGGCTCCGCCCTTAAACGGCGGCGCGACCGACGCCGAAACCAAATGGGTGACGCCGGAGACGTTCTTCGACCAGTTCGGCGACGCCATCGCCGCGGTCGATCCGCTGCCAGGGGAGGAGGCGCTTTTTGCCCAGTTCCGCCTGTTGCTCGACGCGGCCGAGCGGGATCCCGAGCTTCGGGGCATGCTCGTCGACACCGCGATCGAGACCGAGAACAAGGTCATCCACCCCTTCTTGGAATGGCAGCGCAACGGGCTGCCGGCCGGCAATGGCTGGAACCGCTCGGTCAACAATGCGCAATGGGGGATCGACTACTTCAACCGGACCGGCACCGCCAAGTCGAACATGTTCAACAACCGGCCGAGCGAGACGCAGTATTTCTATACCGACTTCGACGGCGCCGGCGACCAGCTGACCGGCGTGAAACTCTACGAGATCACCTTTGCGCCCGGCCAGGAACCGCCGGTCAACGGCTTCTGGTCGCTGACCCTTTATGACGACAAGCACCTCTTCCACACCAACGACTTCAAGCGCTATTCGCTGGGCACCAAGAGCGACAGGCTGAAGCGCAATGCCGACGGCTCGCTGACGCTTTATGTGAG
Source organism: Ensifer sp. ENS02 (assembly GCF_014851885.1). Taxonomy (NCBI): domain Bacteria; kingdom Pseudomonadati; phylum Pseudomonadota; class Alphaproteobacteria; order Hyphomicrobiales; family Rhizobiaceae; genus Ensifer; species Ensifer sp. ENS02. The sequence continues at coordinate 469,212 of NZ_JACVAO010000001.1, forward strand.
CGCCGAGCGCCCCGGCGGGGAGAAGGACAGCAACTGGTTGCCGGCGCCGCACGGAATCTTCTCGCTCTACATTCGCGCCTATTGGGGCAAGGACGCGATCCTCGACGGCACCTGGCAGCCGCCGAAGATCACGGTTGCGGCATGAGGGGGGCCAAGGTGCCGGGATAAACCGACGTCGGTTTGCCCGGCGTGCTCAACGCCAGAAGCGCTTGACGTCGATCACGTCGTCGAGCGCAGCCTGCGCGCGGTCGATGAGCTTGTCCTTGTTGGCCTGAACGACGAGCGTTCCGGCGTCCGGGTGATCTTCGAGGCCGATCTCGCCGAGCACATGCGGCGCCGAAACCAGATCGTTGAGCGTGCCGAGTTCATCCTGCAGTGCGGCTATTGCGGCCGTGAAGCGCTTGTGGCGCCTGGCGCCACGCTTGTCGTCGAACAGTGTCGCAAAGAATTCGGCGGCATAGCGCAGCTTCTTGGCGTCCTTGCGGGCCTCGTGCCGCTCTTCGTCGTTGATCTTGGCGAGCGCGCGGCCGTGCTTCTTCAGCTTCCGGCGCTCGCGGTCGAGCACGGCCTCGGCGAAATCGGTCACGGGCCGATCGTGAAGTTCGGCGGGCGGCGATGAAAGATAGGCGCCGCAGTGCAGCCACTGGTGGAGATCGAGCATGAGGGCGCGGCCGCGTCCGTCATCGAGCGCCGCGAACACCTCCCGATAGCGGGCGGCGCGGGCCGTCTTCAGCCACTCGACAAGTTCCGGCTGGGATGCGCGGGCCAGGAGAACGTCGACGTCGCGGGCCTTGCCGAAGACGCCCGCCAGCCACTTCAGCTCGCCTTTCAGGCGCGCACTTTCGTCGTCCTGAAGCAAATCCCTGTAGAGCGAGAAGGCCGATCGCAGGCGCCGAAGGGCAACGCGAGCCTGGTGCAGGGCCTCCGGGTTCTGGCGCACGCGCAGCACGTCTTCGTTCAGGCGGTGGTGGCGAAGACAGGCAAGGGCGACCGTGCGGAAGCTCTTTGCCACCCGCATCTCGCGGTCGAGTTCGACCGGCTCGGCCTTGAAGACCATCTGCTCGGCATCGATGAGACGGAAGCCGCGCTCCGCCTTGGACATGACGCCGAAGCGGATGGGAACGATCGCCTCGATACGGCGGGCGAGCGTGAAGAGCGCCTCGGGCGCGCCGTCCTTGAGCTCAAGTTCGATCTCGCCGATCGCGGTCTGGCGGGTGCCCGCGGTGATCAGGCCGCGGTCGAGCACGACCTCGACGTCGGCGCCATCCTGTTTCACTTTCCAGGTGGTGCGCTCGACATCGACGGCAAAATGCGCCTGCAGATCGCCTGGCTCGAGGTCGAACTGGGCGGCAAGCGGCGTGGTGTGGTCGACCACCGGCTCGTCGCTGTCCAGCGGCTGCTCCCATTCCGGCCGGGCGAAAACCGAGGCGCTCGCTCCCGTCGCCTTGATCGTCTGGGTGCGGGCAGAACCGACCGTGCGGATGCGCAGCGTGAAACCCGACTGGAACAGGTCGCGGGCGCGCGTATCGAAATAGACGGACCGCTGGCTTTCGACGCGCGCCGGCTCACCCAGAAGCCCGGATGCGGCGAAGCGATCGAGATCTTCAGGGAGAAGCTCGAGCTTGATTTCGATTTCCGTGTTCAACCCCATCCTCCAACAAGTGCAAGAGACAACGCGATAATGCCATATGAGCACATTGGTTCGTGTTCTGAATTACATGGATCATATTTGCGGCGGCGGTCCCACGCGATAGGTCGCGCTCGAAGCTGAAGGCCGCCGGGGTGTACGGGATTTCAATGGATTCCGGACGGAAAACCGCTTCGCACTTTTCCTGGAATTGCTTTTTGAGATGGCGCGATTCCGGACGGAAAACCGCTTCGCACTTTTCCTGGAATTGCTTTTTGAGATGACGCGATTCCGGACGGAAAACCGCTTCGCACTTTTCCTGGAATTGCTTTTTGAGATGACCAATTCCGAACGGAAACCGTTTCACACTTTTCCTGGAATTGCTTAAGCTCCCCGCATTTCATGCCACGGAATTGATAAATGTCGCTTCGCCTTGCCACCTTCAACATCGAAAACCTTTTGAGCCGCTTCGATTTTTCCGGCTTTCGCAATCAGCTGAAACAGGACCGCGTGCTCCGGCTCTTCGACGTGAAGACGGAAGCCGAGTACCAGCGGCTGGAGGAGGCGCGCACGATTGCGCATACGGACGATACGCGGCAGATGTCGGCGCTCGCGATTGCCGATTGCGATGCCGATATCCTCTGCCTGCAGGAAGCCGACAACATGGCCTCGCTGCAGGCCTTCGAATACAACTACCTTTTTCGCATGGTCGGCAACGGCTATCGCCAGAAGTACCTGATCGAGGGCAATGATTCGCGCGGGATCGACGTCGCCGTGCTGATGCGCGAGGAGACGCGCGACGGCCAGCCGATCGAATGCCTCGACGTGAAGAGCCATGCGGGGCTGACTTATGAGGATCTCGACCTCTTCAACGACAGAATAGCGCTTACCAACCGTCCGGCCGACCGGATCTTCAAGCGCGACTGCCTGGAGCTGGACTTAAGGATCGGCGGGCGGCCGCTGACGCTCTACGTGGTGCATTTCAAGTCGATGGGGCCGGCGCGCGAAGGGCTCGACGGCCGGCAGGCGACGATGCCGCTGCGCGTGGCCGAAGCCTCGGCCGTGCGCCACATCATCGAAAGCCGCTTCGGCCGCGGGAAGACGGCCGACAAGATGTTCGCGATCTGCGGCGACATGAACGATTACCAGGAGAAGGTGAACATCCTCGGCGACCGGCGCACCGGCTACCAGTTCGTGCCGCATGAGGAGGAGACGAGTTCGCTCGACGTCTTCACCCGCGACGGCTTTGTCGAGAACCCGATGCTGCGCCGTCCGGTGATGGATCGCTGGACGCTGTTCCACAGCCGCGGGCCGCAGGAGCGGCATCTCTGCCAGCTCGACTATATCTGGCTTTCGCCGGCGCTTGCCAAGCGCAACGCGCACCAGGTGCCCGAGGTCATTCGCGGCGGCCAGCCGTTCCGCACGATCTTTCCGCCTGATCTGGAGGTGGAGCGCTATCCGCGCACCGGCTGGGACCGGCCGAAGGCGTCCGACCATTGCCCCGTGGCCATCACCCTGGATGTGTGAGCATGAGCGCGCTTGAAAGCAACACGGACGCCTGGCCGGATGAAGGCGTCATCATCCCGATCGATGCGGTGGATGTCCGCGTTACCGGCGCGGCGCATCCGTTTCACCGGGAGGAGGTGGAGCGCGCGCAGGAAAACTGGCAACGGGAGATTGCCGCCAACCCGCACCTCTTCGACGGGCGGATGGTGTTGCTCAGGGCGCTTCGCATCGCGGACGGCCGGCTGCGGGGCGAGGGGCATGTGGTGCCCTATTCGACCTTTCTCTGGTGGCGGAAGACGCGAGCAAAGAGTGCGTTTCATCTCTTTGCCATGCCGGCGATCCTTTCTTCCGACGGTGCGCTGATCCTCGTGCGCATGGGCGGGCACACGGCCAATCCGGGCCGGGTCTACAGCCCCTCCGGTTCGCTCGAGCCCGAGGATATCGTCGATGGCGGTTGCGACATCGACGGCAATATCCGCCGCGAGGCGATGGAAGAAACCGGCATCGACCTTTCGCTCGCGACCGTGGAGCCCGGCTATCACCTGCTGCATATGGGCCGCGCCGTGACGCTTATCCGCGTCTATCGCTATCCGGAGACGGCGGCAGCGCTGGTTGCGCGCGTGGCGGAGCACATTGCCGCGGACCCGGAGCCGGAGATTGACGAGGCGATCGCGGTTTTCGGCCCGGATCCCGTGGCGCACAACTATCCACCCTTCATACCGCCGATCCTGGACTGGCTGTTTCGGCGCGAGAAGCCGCTCTGATTTCGAATCAACGGGACGTCGCATCTCCTTGTATTTGTGCGTTTTAGCGGGGGTCGCCACGCGGCCGCGCGGCGGCGGGTGCGCGCCGGTTGCGGCCGGGAGGGTTTTTGGCCGCGTGAGCGGCGAAGCGTGCTGCCGGAGCCGGAGCTAAAGAAAACGTGATCCGCGCCGAGCTGTGTACCGGCGCTTTTAAGCCTTGCCGCCCGCGTCCCGACGCTGCAAAGTTCGCGCATATTCGCAAGGGGACATGAATGGCGCTCAGCTACGCGATCTACGACGTCTTCACCGACAGGCGACTGGAAGGCAATCCGCTGGCCGTGGTCTTCGGTGCCGACTGGCTCGACGATGAAGCGATGCAGGCGATCGCGCAGGAATTCAACCTGTCGGAGACGGTGTTTATCCGCAGACCCGGCGGTGCGGCGCATACGGCGAAGCTCCGGATCTTCACGCCTGCCCAGGAACTGCCCTTTGCCGGCCATCCGACCGTCGGTGCGGCAATTGCGATCGCCGAGGCCCAGCGTGGCGCGACCGAGGAAGGCTTCGACCTCGTGCAGGTGCTGGAGGAGAAGGTAGGGCCGGTGCGCTGCGCCGTGCGGCTCAAGCCCGGGCAGGCGAGCTTTGCCGAATTCGACCTGCCGCGAAAATCGGTCAGGCTCGACGCACGCTTCGACCGGCAGGCGATCGCCGATGCGCTAAGCCTGAAACTCTCGCAGATCGGTTTCGAGAATCACGTTCCGTCGTTCTGGAGCGCGGGCGCACCCTTCGTCATGGTGCCGGTGCATGATGTGGCGGCGGCTTCGTCGATCGAGTTCGATTCGCTGCGCTGGGAGCAACTGACGCCGATGGCCGAGGGACGGCTGGCCGCGGCTTACGTCTATTGTCGCGGCGGAGTGAACCACACGGCGCGCTTTCACGCCCGCAAGTTCGGCCCTGGTGCCGGCAATCTGGAGGATCCGGCAACCGGCTCGGCCGTTGCCGCCCTTTCCGGCGCGATCCACTATTTCGACCAGTTCGTCGACGGCCATCATCCGGTGCTGGTCGAGCAGGGCGTGGAAATGGGACGGCCGTCCTTCATTCACCTGCATCTCGACATCTCGGGCGGCGAGATCAGCAACGCCCGCATCGGCGGCCATGCGGTGAAGATTGCGGCCGGCGAACTCTACGTCTGAGGCGTTGGCATAAGACTTGGAAAATTCAGCTTATTCAGCGTTTTAAGAGAAGTTTTGGTGGGTGATCACGGGCTCGAACCGTGGACCCGCTGATTAAGAGTCAGCTGCTCTACCAACTGAGCTAATCACCCATCCGTGGCGTCGCTTTAGCGCACGACCTCATCACACTCAAGAGGGTATTTGCATCTCGCAATGATAAACTCACAGCCGTTTCCGCCGAAGCGGTCGGAAACGGCTAGATTCTTGCCTTCAATCACCCCCGTCGTCAGCGCACGTCGATGAAGTTGCCCATGAGGTCGAAGCGGCAGTTGAAGAAGGTGACGCCGCGGCCGCCATCGTAGTTGCCCTGCACCCAATAGTAGCGGCCGCTTCGGAAGGCCATATTGACGGTGATCCGGTTGGGACGCACGCCGAAGGCGGCAGACGCTTCGCCCTGGCAGAAGCGCGGCATCATCCTTGCGTCGACACGATCCGGCTGCTGCGTGTCGTCGTATTGCGGCGGGCGTTCCGGGCGTGGCCGTGTGTTGCCGCCGGCAGACGTGACACGGCAGACGCCGTTGCCGGCGCCCCGGCGCGTATAGCTGATTGAAGGCGAACCATCGCGGTTGACGCTGATCGAGATCGTGGTTCGTCCTTGGCTCGCCTCGTAATAATCGCTGCTGAACGCTTCAGACGGGCCTGGCTGCCATTGATGAAGACGGGACCGCCCTGATCGGCGTGGACCTCGATACGGCCGGGGCAGGTGGCGTTGAAGAACGGCACTTCGGCCTTCGCCTCGGTGGCGAAGCCGGCAAGGATACCGACGAGCATTCCTGTGGCGATCGTGCTGCGCATGGGGATACCTCTCCAATCATCGCTCGTTTCGTGTGCCCGGCTCGCTGCAGTATGCCGAGCATGCGCCTCGCGTCAAACGGGTCTTTTGTCGCGTTTCCCCTGTGGCCTGTATCCGCAGGGATGCGCGAGGGGTGGCCGGAACGCGCCCGGTTGATAGCGGGCGAGTTCTCCACAGGGGGTGCTCTAGCCCCACGAGATTTTTCAAAAGATTTTCACAAAGGCGCTGGACAACCAAACCGAACGCCTTTATACGCCCCCTCACGACAGCAGCGGGACACACCGCGGCGGTCGCGGATGGGTGATTAGCTCAGTTGGTAGAGCAGCTGACTCTTAATCAGCGGGTCCACGGTTCGAGCCCGTGATCACCCACCAAAACTTCTCCTAAAGCGCTGATTAGATTACAATTCCTATATCTACGCCGATCGCATGTGTCCGGGCTTCTGGGCAAAAGTCACGGCCCGTTTCCGTTGCAAAATATACCGGTTCGATGTTGCGACCCCAGTGGGCGGCGCGCATTCCGCTGAACCGTGGGACGGGCGGCGGATGAGGATCGCAAAGACAGGGCTGGGGCAGCGTGATCGGTCTTCCGGCGATCAGTCGCCAAGCACGCGCGACGGCCGGGCCGCCGTCGCGCCGTGTCTTGCAGGGCTCGTGAATCACTTGGCCGGAAAATATCGCAGGGTTCCGGCGAGCCGGGGACCGGTTGAGCCCTTGGTGTCCATCGGATGATTGATGCCGTCGTTGACCGGCAATTCTTCAAAATCAAAGGGGCTCACGCCCTCCAGGCAGGCTGCGTTGACGCCGTAGAAATCGGGGTTGGAGCGCGGCTTGTGAAAGGTGTAGATGCCGCATTTCGAGCAAAAGAAGTGCTCTGCTGCATTTGTGTTGAACTGATACTTGGTCAGCGCCTCGCCGCCCGAAAGCACAGTCACGCCGTCTTTGGCCGCCGAGACGGCGACCGCGCCCTTCAGCTGGCAGTATGAGCAGGTGCAGCGGCGGGCCGTATGGAGGCCATTCTTCAGCCGAACATTGAAGCGAACCGTTTTGCAGTGGCAGGCGCCGTTGAGGTCCTGAACGTCGAAATTCATGGAAACATCCGTCTGGTCTGAGCCGAATTGATGTCTGTTCCATAAGGGCTGGATCACCGATCCTCAAGTGCGGGCCACCGGCGTCGCGGCCGGCGCGACCGACCCTCGGCCAGCTGTGCCGCCGGCACCGTTCGGCGTCGGCCGCCCCTATGTTTTCGAGATCAGCAGGCTCCGTTCAATTGGCGGCGCAATTGGGATCGTTTCCGTTGATGACGGTCACGCCCGAGCCAGGGGTGGTCGAAAGGCTCACAAAGCCCGCCGCATTGCTGGTGTTGCCGTCATGCAACAGGCGCATCTTCAATCCTGCGTCTGCAGATTGTCCTCTTGCCGACAAAGTAATCCTGTGTAATTTTCGCCAAATCGGAGCTCAAACTAGAGGAGGCATACGATGAATATCAATTTTGTTCAGATGCGCGCCTCTGGTGGAATGGTTCACCCGTCACGACGAGTGTGCCGTAATCCTGTGTATTACTTCGGCGCATAATTGCGTCCTGAGTTCCGCCTTTTCGTATCTTCCATTTTGACTTGATGTGACCGGCTTCCGGAACGTAGTTCCGTGTCCGCGCGCATCCATAATCTAGAGGACCCGACCGCTTTGCGCGGCGGGAAAAATCATGCGCGAATTGCAACTGACCACCGCTGGCGCCTTGCCGGCGATCATGGACGACCTTTTTCGAACGTTCGGCTTCCGCCGCACGGTCGGCGCTTTCCTGCTTGCTGCCTGGAGGCGTCAGCGGACGCTCAACCAGCTCAGCCACCTCTCCGACCGTATGCTGCGCGATATCGGCGCAGAGACGGGAGAGGGCGTGAAGAAGCCGGAGATCGCCGACATCTCGCTCTGGCAGATGCCGGTGGGCTATCCGGTGACGAGACACAACTGAGGCCCGCGTCAAGCGGGCCTCTTTTCCCGCAGCAACCGGTGGCCGATGAACAACGGCTCAGAGGGCAATCGGCTCACTGGGGGACTGGCGCGGCGAGCTTGGCCGCGCAGTCATGCTTGATCATCGCCGCGGCAAGGTTTTCCCGCCCCTTGCCGGTCGCCTTCGCCCTTGCCGCCGCCATCTCCCTGCACCAGCCGGCGTCGAGAACGTCCAGCGGCTGATCGACGACATGCGCCGCGTCCTGAAGCCGAACGGCAAGCTGATCATCTCCGCCTCGGCGGTGTTCTCCTTCCACGAGGGGCCCGAGAACTATTTCCACTTCACGCCCTTCTCCTTCAAGATGCTGTTCAAGGACTGGAGCGAGATCGAGGACCTGCGCGGCTCGAGCATGCCGTTCGAAACGATCGGCATTCTGATGCAGCGCATTCTCCTGCAGTGCGACGTGTTTCCGCTGGCGCGCCCGTTCATCGAACTCATGGCGCGCTCGGCCCGGTTCTTCGACGTCTTCATTACCCAGCAGTACGATACGACGTGGAAATACACCGACGATCACAAGATCGATTCGATGATGCCTTCCAATATCCAGGCCGTGGTGAGGAAATAGCGCGGGCCTGCCCGCGGCTTGGGCGACATCCGTCGCCGCTTCGCCTTTAAAATTCCGATGAAGGATCACCCACGGGCGACGCCCGTGGGTGATTGCGTTTTTGGCGCCGGGTGCTCGCGGGCGTTTACGGGGTCGTCGCGGGCTGCGTCGTGGCCGGCTGCGTGGTTGTTGCTGGCGGCGTCGCCGACTGGTCTGTCGTTGCGGGCTGCTGGGTCGTCGCTGGCTGCTCGGTCGTTGCCGGCTGTGTCGTCGTCGTTGTCGGCGCTGTCTCGGTTGCCTGCTGGTTCGCCCCCGGTTTCAGGAACATCACAGCAAGTACAATGAGCACGACCACAACCACGATACCGATGATGGTGTTTCGATTCATCAAGGCTTCTCCTCAGGTTAAGTGCCTTGAAGCTGTAAATGGAGCGGTTGGTCGAATTATCAACGGGCCGGTTCGCGGGTCGGTTGAAAAACACATGCCAAACGTGGCGTGGGGCGGCTGTGACCGCCCCGACGTGTGCGGCTGTCCCTGAAGTATAAACATGAGCCGGGTGGTTTTCCCCATCGACAGCCGGCTAAGCGAAAGCGCGAACCGACAAACCCGCCTTAGCGGGTGCCTTCGTCGGGAGCCTTCGGGACCGCGGTAATGAAGCCGAGCCGCAGCAATTGCTTCGATCCGTCGAACTTCATCGAAGACCCGGAAAAGAGCTGCAGGGCACCGGTGCTCGAAAGCGCATCCGTCATCTTCGCGCAGGCCGCCGAGCCGTCGAAATACTGCCCATCGGCCACCGCGTCGTTGATGACCTTCTGGTAGTCGGCAAAGAACTTGAAGTGCAGCAGCGTGCCAAGAATAGACGAGAAGTTGCGCTGATAGGGGAGCGGCTGGTGGATGCTGGGGCCGAAGCGACAGTCCTCGTCCCAATAGATCAGCGGATACTTGATCATTTCCAGGTCCGAGTCGAACTCGCGGTGGCGAGCGCCGCCCTTGATGGTGATCGCCCGCTTCGTCGTCGTCAGCGTATAGCCGCGGCTGTCGAAATGATCGGCGACTTCCCAGGGGGCAGTTGTCTGCAACTGGTCGATGTCGGCGGCCCCGAGATCGACCGGATACATGTCCAGCATCGGTGCCGGGAGGCGCGAGATCTTCAGGCCCTCGAGCGCGTGAATGACCGACCAGAGCGTGCGGTTTTCGCAATCGTCATAGATCAGGAATTCGTCGGAATCGACGTTCACGTACCAGCGTTCGCCACCATACAGTGCGAACAGCGACTCTCTCCAGGCACGTCCGCGCCGCGCATCCTTGTAGCGGACCGAGGATGCCCACAGGTCGACATCCGGCTGACAGAGCAGAAATTCGCGGGTGCCGTCGGTCGAGGCATCGTCGACGCAGATGAAGCGGGTGATCCCGAGTGACCGGTAATGGGCGAGGAAGCCCGGCATGAGCTTGGCGTCGTTGCGGGTCAGGAAGATCAGCGGCAGGTCATCGGGATAGAGCGATGTCTGCCCCTGGGGGCTGACGCAGCGCAGATCGACCGCGTGGTTCATCCTGCGCTCGCGCCGCTCGACCTTGGTCGTCTCGTACCAGGTCGCGATGCGATCAAACAAGCTTCGATCCGTGATCGACTCGGCATCGGATCGATTCTTGAAGGGATACGCGATATCCGTCATGCTCATTCCGACATTTGTCATAAACAATATGAACCCGGACTAAATCAAAAGCACAGGCGTGGCAATCCATACGATCGCACGGATATGGGGAGCGAAAATCGCTGTGTCGAGTGGCTCGCACACGTGGAGTGCGCCCGGCTGCTACAGTTTCTGCGGGTATCCTTCAATCGCAAAAGGCGGCATTCAAGCGGCTCGGCACTTGTGCGCAGCCTGACGTCAAAGCGTTTTCTGCGAAACTTTTTGGCCGCTATCCTGTTTCTCCTTCATCCACGTTCGCGCTGATGCGCCAAGAAGTGGAGGAGGCAGACATGACAAGCATGATGAGCAAGCTGTTGATGGCGGCCCTGGTGGCCGCGGGATCGGTCACCGCAATGCCGGTCGTCTCGCCGGCGCAATCACTCGACCTCTATATCGGCCGGGACCGGGATTATTACGGCGACGACTTCCGTCGCGAGCGGCGGTATGACGACGAAGATTACGTTCGCCCGCGCGGCTGCAGCACCGGTCAGGCGTTGCGCCGGGCCTATCGCGCCGGCCTGCGCGATCCAGAAATTGCCGCCATGAGCCGCAACCGGATCGTCGTTGAAGGCGAAACCCGGCGCGGCCAATATGCCCGGATCTATCTGGCGAACCGCAGCGGCTGTCCGCGCATCGGATAACGGCTGGGCGGTCGCATGACGATCGCGATCGTTCTCTCGCATAGGCCGGCGCCGGCAATCGTTCGCCGTCGGCGGTCGGGTAACGTCGAAGTTTTGCGCGTTTCCTTGCGGCCGGGCACGGTGATAGACCTCGCCGCATGACCGCACTTTCCGATTTCAACGCCACCCCGCTCGCCGAGCGCGCCTGCGGCACCTGTACGCTCTGCTGTCGCCTGCCGGATATCGATGCGCTGGAGAAGCCGGCCAATGCCTGGTGTCGGCATTGCACGGGTGCGGGATGCCGGGTCTATGAGGACCGGCCGCAGCTTTGCCGTGACTTTCTCTGTCTCTGGCGTACGGACGAGACCTTGGGCGAGGCGTGGGATCCGGCGCGTTCGCATATGATGATCTATCGCCAGGGACCGCAGGTCACGGTTCTCGTCGATCCGGACCATCCGGACGCCTGGAAGCGCGCACCCTATGCAGCGGTGCTGCAGGGCTGGGCGCGCGAGGGTGAGCGCGGACAATATGTCATCGTCTTTGTCGGCGACGCAGTGTTCAAGGTTGATTGAGACCGGTTGGTAACGACCCGGCAGGCCACTAGAAAGAAAGAGCCCCGCACAAAGAAAGAGCCCCGCACGAGGGCGGGGCAAGCAGGCACCCAAAATGGCTCGGGGTGCGGGGAAGCGCAGTCCAGAAAGAACGTACTGCGCGGTACGGAAGCTAACGTGCATCCGCCGGAGCGGGAAAGGCCGGATTCGCTGATTCTGGTACGGTTGCCAAAATAAAGTGGCCCGCGCACGGGCGGGCAGGCGCGCGCCCCTGTGGTCGCTTCACGGGTCGGTTTTCAAGGCTATCGATTGACTTTGCCGGTCGGCGCTTCATTTCCGATTGGGGAAAAGACGGAGACGATCATGTCAAAGGCGATGCTGACGTTCCTGTGCCTGGCGGTGCTTGTGCTTTCGGCTTGCGCCAACACGGCGCGCGGCTTTCGGCAGGACGGTGTCGAAACCGGCCACGCGCTGGACGATGCGACCCATCGCGTGCTGAAATCGACATCGAAGTGACGCGAGACGAGGTGCCCCGGGCTGCGGCGGCCTATCTACCGCGACGGGGCGGTGCTGGCGAGCGCGGGACTTTCAGCGCTGCTGAAGATCACCACGGCAAACAGCAGCACGCCGAGGAAGGCGACGATAGACGCGGCGGCAACGATGGGCTCGATCTCGGGCCTGCCTGTCGTCATCAGATAGAGCGAGGGCACGAGCACCGCGACGCCTGACGTGTAGACATAATACTGGATCAGCGCGAGCCGCCGCTCGGCCTTGGCCGGGTTGAGCGCGTAATAGATGCCGAAGATCGCCATCGTCACCCAGCCGAGCAGGTTCGTATGGGCATGGGCCGGCGTTGCTGCATGGTCCTGGCTGATCGCCATGTGCAGGCCCATGCAGAGGCCGATGATCAGGAAGATGATTGCGGTCTTGAAATAGAGTTGCGCAAGCCTTGGCATGGACTGTCTCCTCCGCGATGCCTTTGCTATCTATTAGCATGTTCGCAAATGATTGGAGATTGCCAATATTGGGCGTGTGGGGGCGTCCGGGCAGGCGAAGGTCAGGCGGGCCGGGCGGTGGTGGCGGCGAGCGTGGCGCGTTTGCGCGTCGCCATGCCGTCGAAGGTGGTGAGCCCCTGGTGCTGCAGGTAAGCCGAAATCGCCGCCTCGATGCCGCGATCGTTGCCGCCTTCGGTTTCCCAGAAGGCTTCGATGGCTGCAAAGAGGGCGGATCTGTCGAGCGTGACGGTCATCGCAGGCTGGTTCCGAACTGCTGGCGGTGGTTGAGGGTGCCGTGGGCGGTTTGGCCGAAAGGCGCGCACTGCGCGCTGAAATCGGCGCACCAGCGTTCCCATGCCTGCGACGTTCGCACGAAAGCGGGCAGTCTGTGTTCCTGCTCGGGGCTCTGGTCGAAACCGTTCAGCCAGGCATCGGCGACGGTCTCGGTAACATCTTCGCCGTGAAGCGCGTCGAGATCGAAGCGGATTAGCCGCTCCACATGCTCGCCGTCATGCACATCGAGCCAGTCGGCTGCGGTTCGGTAGGTGATGCCCGTCGTGTCGGTCTCGTCGCAGAAGGTGCCGGCACCGAGCGTCATCATGGCGAGAATGATTTCTCGGCGATTTAGAAAGGGTGCTGCGCTCATCGCCGTTGCGGCGCCCACGGAGATCGCATCCGACATCGTTCACCTCGTCTGTTCGAGGTGCGCACTGGAACACCCTTCGCGGGTTTCCTGTCGGCCCCTCCGGCTGTGTTTCTGACTCAGATATAGGAAAAATCCTATATGTCAGTCAATAGGAAAAACACTGCCGGCAGGAATTGCCTTGTTCAAGTTGTCGATGACGCACTGTTTGTTCTTGTTTTGTTCGAGTGATTGCGCCACTGTGGGGCCGCCATTCCAGGTGGCGGAAAAGGAGCATGGGATGATCACCTACTTCGTCGTTCAGAGCTTCACACTGGGGAGCCGCGGCGCATTTCTCGCCGACGATCCGGTGCAGGCGACCGGACCCGAGCATGCCCAGCGGCTGGCCGAAAGGCTCGCGGCGACCAAGGTGGGGGTGATTGCCTTCAGCCGCTCGGGCGACCTGGCGACCGGTGAGTTCGAGGATGCCAGGGTGCTCTTTACGATCGGCGACCTGCCCACGGAGATCGAGGAGGCGATGGCGGCGTGACGGCTGTCGCCGGGCAGGGGTGGCCCGTAACGGTCACATCCGTGAGCGGTCGAGAAGGCGCTCACCGCTTGGGCGCCACTCAATGTTCATTGGTTACGAGCCGGGTGCGCCGTGGTAATGTCGTCGCGCAACGTTGGGAGGCGTGAAATGATGTCCGTCGACAGTCGTGCAAGCGGCGAGCCGTCTACCGGTCAATATTGGTCTTCGCCCATTCCGGTTGACGAGGCCGAGTTGAGCCCCGTTCTCCTGCGACAGATCAATTTTTGCGACGACAGGCGCGGATTTCGGGCCTATGTCGTGCAGGTGTTTGCCGATCCTGCCGGGCCTCCAGAGGCCATGTTCGAGCTTGCGTACAATCGCAGGAGCAAGCGCGCCTGCGCCATTTTCGAGGCGGTTCGGGCGGCTGACCTTGGTGGTTCCGGTGATAGGGTCGTCGCTGCGGCCGATCCGATCTGGGTGGTCGCAAACAGCCCTCGGACAGCGGTTGACGCTGCTTTTCAGGCCTTGGTCGATCGGTCTTCCGACTAAGGCAACTCGCTTATTTGTGCTGTTTGCGGCGGCGATGGGCGAGAAATCAAAGACTTAAAGCGCGATGAGGGGGCTGGAAGATTGTGGCGTGCCTTAACGGGCGGCTGCTCGGCGATCCCGACCGGATTGCCGCTCAATCTCTTTAAAATCCTGTGATTGTTTGTGGTGCTCGCCCCGCTTACCGCGCGCTGTATTTGCCGACGACCCGGTGGCAGAAGGACCATTCGACCCGGCTCTCGGTGAACTCCAGGAAGGGGTTGTATTGCCTTAGCGTCCATTCGCGGTCGTTGAACGAGACGAGCCGCTTGATGATTGCCTCGGCATCGTTGGCGGGGGGGACGTGGTAGAGCACCACGTCCTTGTCGCGCGTGGGTGGCAGGTGCGGGTGGACGAGCGCCATGTCGCCCGGCTCATAGGCCGGGATCATCGAGCTGCCGGTGAGGTAGATGCCGTAGGCGCCCTTGACGCCCTCGAGCACGGACGGGCGCTTGACATATTCGACCGCATCGAAGGTGACGATCACATGGCCGTCGCCGCCTTGCGCGGCCGCAAAGATCGGCAGGTCGCGATGGCCGACGAGCTGCTCGCCGGGCACGATCTGCGGCGCAAAACCCGGCGCGCGTCTGGGCGCGGCTTCGCCGGCGGCGGCAGCCCCCTGGATCAGCTCGACGATCGCGCGGGCGTCGCGCTCGCGCAGTTCCCGCGGCGTCTCCCGCTCCACGAACTGCTGGATATAGGCATGGTTCTTCCCGATCGCGATCGACAGATCCTTGTAGGTCGTCTTCTTCGCGTCGACTGCTTCCCGGATGAGGTGGCGCAATTCGTCCATGGCACTGGCATCCCAGATTCCGTTTCCGTCGTCCAATAGGATTTTTCCTCTTGATGACAATAAGAAATCCTACTATGAATAGGATGTCAACGGAAATGAGCGGCAGAAACCGCTGCAGCAACCGTCACGGCGCCCAGTGGGCCAGCAAGCGGACTGGATGCGGATGATCGATCCGTCTCAGCCGATGCCGACCAGGGGGGCGCATTCAGCATCGATCGCCGCATCTTGTGCGGTGGTCCAGGCGAGAGGCCGTCGCTTCCTCCCCGGCGACCTCTCGCTTTTCCAATCGATGCCGGCGCGCCGGCGCATGGTTGCCACGCGGGCCGATGACGGTCCGTGGTCGGTGACGTGCGCCACGTCGGTGGAGAGCAGCCGGCGCGCAGCCAGTGCGTGCCGGCGGCGCCAAGGTCACGGGTTTCGGCCGTTGCAGTGCCTCCTTCGGCGGAGGCGTGGCCCCCCTGACACCGGGAGGGGACAGCGAAGGCGATCGGCTGCTTGCCTGACGGTGGGCGGCAAGGCGACCGGCCGGTGACGGGAAGAACAATCGGAAGCGGGCGCGCGGCAGGCGCGACGAATGGCCGTGCCGATGGGCACGGCCAAAGGGGAAAGCATGGGAAGCGGCATGGCTGACAATGATTTGACAGGGAAGGCGCCGGGAGGGCGCGGGGTTTTGCCGACGTGTGAAACTCCGGGGCGGCTGGCGACCGGGGACGTCGGTTCCAAGGCCGGGCTTCGTCGTCCAAGCCGGGTGGCGGGCGTCTTCTCCCGCCAGGTGGTGCGCTCTCCTTTCCGCCGGCCGGCGAGGGCTTGAGCGCATGCGCATTACCGCAATCGTCGAAGCCCTGGTTCAATCGGGCGCGTCGCCCGAGATGATCCTTTCTGCCGTGCGCGCTGCCGAGGCGGGGCACGTATCCGAGATCGAGCGCCGCCGGGCGGGCGACCGCGAAAGGCAGCAGCGCCGTCGGGCCCGCGTGACGTCACGCGATGTCACGGTGACGGCCGACGGTGCCCTCTCTGATAAAGAAAGCTCCCCCGCACCCCCTAAAGAAACTAACTCTCCCGACCCGAATCCGGGTGGGGACGCCGACCGGCCGGTTCCGGCTGCAGCGGTTCCGGATGCGGCAGGCTCGCGGCGCAACGGGAGCGGCCGGGCGATGCGGCTGCCTGAAGATTTCGAGCCCGACTGGGGCTTTGCCGCCGGCCTCGGCTTCGGCCGGGCCGAGGCCGGCGTCGAGTTCGACAAGTTCCGCGACTACTGGCGCGCCAAATCCGGACGCGATGCGACCAAGCTCGACTGGGCTGCCACCTGGCGAAACTGGATGCGCAATGCCGGCGGCCGCGGGTTGCGCGGTGGCGGGCAGGCCCGTCGCGGCCATCACCCCCAGGCGCCGCCACACGAGACCGCCTTTGCCCGCCATCAGCGGGAATGCAGGCAGACAATCGAAAACCAACTGAACGGAAACGAGAACAATGACCTATTCAGAGATGATGATTTCGCCGGCGGAGGCCCGGCTTTCGACCTTGGGCCGGGAGATTACCGCGCTCACTGAGCGGCTGGCTTGCGTCAACGAGGCGGCGGTGCTGCGCAGCCTCGATGCGATGCAGACGGCCGGCATGACCATGCCCCCGACGATCGAGCCGAGGAAGGTCATTGCGGTCTACCACTATGCGCTTTCGGGCGTGCCGGCCTCGGGTCTTTCGGCGGCGACGCAGAAACTGATCCGCGGCGACTATGCCGCCAATCCCAACGTGCTTCTCGGCACGATTCCCAAGCCGCCGGTGCTGGCAGCGCTCGCCAAGGCGGAGGCGCTGGGTCTCAGGGCGGATCTTGCCCGCAAACGCGAGATGGTTGCGGCGCTGACGCCGCGCCCGGCCGACGATCTGCGATCGCCGGCAAGCCGCAGCCGGGTGCGGGCGCTGGTCGAAAGCTTCCGTCAGGCGCATGCGGCAGCGAAGGCCGGGCGGGATGCAGTTTCCTCCGACGGGCGGGCGCAAGGCGCGAACGTCCCGACCGAAAGCGCAGCTGATAGGCAGCCGGATGATACGGCCCCGCAAAATCCGGCGGCGCGGAATGCGTTTCGCGACTGGCTCGTGTCCGGCGTCGAGCGTGCAAATCTCAATCCAGCCGTTTCGAGGGAGGCTTTCCATGCGGTCTGAAGGCACTGAATTGACGACAGGACAGGCACCGGGCCGCGCAGCGGAAGGGTTGGCGGAAAGGATGCTCTCGGGGGACGAAGCGGGGGGCGCGGCTGCAAAACCGGCGACGCTCGACGATCTCGTCGGCATCGTCGCCGTTCAGGTGCGGGCGCAGGCGAGCCGGATCCAGGAGTTGGAACTGGCGCTCGCCGATGCCGAGGCGCGTATCCTCTCTCAGGCGCGGCTGATCTGCGGTGCCACGGCCGCGGCAAACAGCGATCTGTTCAACCGCCGGCCGGTGCGGGCGATTATCGAGGAGGTGCTTGGCGCCTATCCTGGGATCAGCTTTGAGGACATCATCGGGGTTGGCCGCGAGCGGCGGCTGGTCGAGCCGCGGCACCGCTGCATGACCGCCGTTTACGACGAGCGCCCGGATCTATCGCTGCCGGCGCTCGGGCGGATCTTTCGGCGCGACCACACCTCGGTGCTGCACGCCGTCAACAAGCGCGAGCCCGGCAATGCGCGGCGGCGCGGACGGACCCAGCAGCCGGGCCGCTTGCCCGCGAATGCCGGTGCCGACGGGATCGGCGCGCCGGCATTTTGATTTTCCGACGAATTTCAGTCCCGCCCGCGGCCGCAGACACATGCAGCGGGCGAGGGCACATGCAGATTGCAAAAGGAGAAGAGACCATGACATCCAAGGCAGAGCGCATCCGCATCAAGCGCGCCAGCCGGGCGGGCCGGCCGCGCAAGGCCAATGTGGCGCGCTATCCGGGCGGGCAGATCAAGCATGGCGAAAGCGAGCGCGAGGTCTGCTCCGTGGCGCTGGACGCGCGCCGGCGCATGCATTTTTCCGGCAGGCGCGATGCCGATGTTGCCAGCCCCTTTGCCGGCTACACGCTCGGTCGCATGTTCCTCGACGGCAAGCTGACGGCGCATGAGCGCGAGGCGGGCGACGAATACAGCCGGCAGATGGCGCGCTACTACAGCCTCACCGGCATTCCTTTCCCGAGCGTGCGGGCCCAATCGCTGTTCGACGTGAAGGGTTTTGCCGGCGAGACGAGCGCCGAGCGCGCCCGCGGCGCCCGCCAGGCGGCGAACCGGATGATGGAGCTGGAAGGCGTGCTCTTGAAACTGCCGGACGGGCCGCAGGTGAAGACCACTGTCTTCAACGTCTGCATCATGGACTACGAGATGCTGCGCACCATGCCGGAACCGCAGCTCGCCTGGCTGAAGCGCGGGCTGATGGAGCTGCACTGGCAGCTGGGGCTTTCGCGGGAAAAGGAAGGGGCGTGAACGCGAGCGGCGCGGATCGGCCGCTGCCAGTGGCGCGGTTTCAAGCCCGGCTCGCGCTTCGCAGCGCCGCTTGCCGCGATGCGGGTTCGAATGCCCTCGCGTCAGCGCGGCTGCGCACCGCGACGAGCGTCGCATGTTCGGCTGAACACGCGACGCTCGAACCGGCCTGAGGGGCGGGCGGACGCGACCGGAGCCGTGTGGATGGGGCGCGCGGCGGTCTCTCAGGCACGGTAACGATTATCCCCGGAAGGCTCTTCCCTCGGTCGTGGCGGCCACCTCCGGTTCGTAGGAAAACATCATGCAGGTGAGCGCTGAACGTTTCGCTGCTCGCAATTGCCGTGTCGCTTTAGGCTTTTGACCACGGATGTACTGGCACTGGTGTAAGAGCGATGATGAGGAAGGTCGGTGCGATTTCGCCCCGGGCTTTCTCGTTGACCGCATGCGAGACTTTCGCGTCATTGATGCGGCCGATTGCTTCGTCAGCGGTCGCCAGCCGCCTGCGCCCGGGTATCCAGGCCACGAAGATCTGCCTCATCTTGGCCTTGAATAGACCTCAATTGACGCGCACCCTGATTAAATCGATTTAAGCCTGCTTGGCTTCTCGCGGCGTCAGAACCTCGACCCGCCATTTCCCCCTTAGATCGCCGCGTCGTAGCGCTGCCGCACGCAGCGGTATCAAACGAGATCGCGTGCCGGCGACTGCCGGTATCGGGAGGAGATGTCATGTTCGACCGAACGATTCACCGGACAATCCATTTCGACCGACCGTTCAGATTGCCGGGCGTCGATGAGACGATGGTCGCCGGCGCCTACGAAATCGATGACGACGAGGTGCCGATCGAAGGGCTTTCCTGGCTCGCCTACCGCCGTGTTGCCACCTTCATCAAGTTGCCCGCGACAGTCGAGAACCACTACCGAATGCGGTTGATACAAATCGAACCCGACGAGTTGGCGCGTTTGGTGGCGCTCAGCGGCGCCGAGATATCAGATGCGCCCGGACAGTGAGGATAGAACCATGTCCCAACATCGCTATCCCGTCGGACTGTCCGTTCGCCTGCGAGACCGTCATAATCTCTCACCGAGAACCGCCGAAACCTATCGCATCACCGCAAAGATGCCGCTACGCGACAACGCCCCTCAATATCGAATTCGCAACGATGAACTCGGACAGGAGCGGGTCAGCGCTGAAAGCAATCTGGAACCGATCGACTGGGGAATGACCCGCAGCCACTGAGGAATGCCATGCGCTATGTCGAAACATTGAAGCGACTATTCCGGGTTAAACCTGAAATCCGTCACCTTGGTCTTGTGCTGACAGTCGCAAAGCCGGCCAGTCAAAAGGCACGCGACAGGCCGCAGGAACGTCATGACAGCTCCGGCATATTGAAGCGCAGCCGGGATACGCAGGAGCGCCACCGGCTTTTGTAGAGCAACTGATCTGCGTCAAGACAAGGAGATAGACGCCAATGAAATCGCTCCATCGCACACATCAGATTGGCCTCGCGCTTTGGCTGCGAAACGGTGGGGCAACCGGCAACACGGGCGAACTCGATCAATATGGCAGGCGTGTGGAACGCGACGGGTCCTGGACGGGAGCACGGTTGTATATCGGCTCCTGGACTATGGCCGGCCTCGACCAGCAATTTGGCCTCCGCTGTGCTTCTCAACGCACCACAGCGGGCCTGAAGAAGACGAGGTAAACGCCCGTGTCTGACGCGAATGGAAATGTCTTGATGAGCGTCGCGGAAATCGAGCTGCTGCGGTGTGTGTTCGAGGCGACCTGCGCGGAGCACCAGATACCGCGGGAGGGAAGCTGCGCCGAACATCTTGCCCGGTTTCTTATGTTCGAGTTCAATTTGTCTACCTCAACCGAAAGCTCTCTCCTGGCAGCCGTCGATGAGGTCTATCTCCGACGCGCTCCGCCCCACGAGGAAAGCTAAGCAACGCGCAGCCGGCGGAATAACATCGCCTATCCTACCCTACGAGGCTCCTCGCAACCTTCCGTTCGCGCAGGATGCGAGCGTCGAGTTCCTTCAGCCGGTGCGTGAGGGCGGGATCGCCGGGCAGGAGGGCGAGAGCCTTCGCCAGCATATTGCGTGCGGTGACGAGATCGCCGTCGCGGATGTGGCGATTGGCGCGGTGATAAAGGAAGTTGACCCGCTCCGTTGGCGCAAAACGGTCGCCGAAGCGGGCGTCGAGCGCGTCGGACCAGGCGGGATGCCGGGCCATGGCGGCGACGGCGACCTGATAGGGGCGCATGGGCGCATCGACCCGGGCGGCGCGGGCAAGACCCCGCAGGGTGGAATGATCCTCGGCGCGGCAGGCGGCGATCAGGGAAAGTGCGCGTTCGGTGCCGGTAAAGACGCGGACGGTGCCGTGGCCGGTCATGTGAACGCGCACGAGATGCGTCTCGGCCTGAAGTGCTGCGATGCGCTCGGCGTGGCGGCGATCTATCGCGTGGAAGGGATCATAAAAAATGAAGGCGCGGCCGGCGGCCTGATCGGCCGAAATGCCCATATTGGCGTGCAGATCGGGCGAAAAATGCCGGAGGAAGCGATTGTCGTAGGGGACGGATTTCGGGTCGATCGAGACCTGCGGGCAAAAGGCGATGGCCGTGGTGGCATTGAAGCGCCGGCGATAGCGAAGCGCCGCATAACCACCCTGCGAATGGCCGTACAGAATGCGCTCGGGAGCTGCATTCAGAATGGGTGCTGCGGCTTCGACCGCCTTGACCACGCTTGCCGCCGGAAACCAGTTGGGCCGCCTACTGATGAAGCCGAGGGCTGAGATGTCGGCCCTCTCGCAAAAGCGCTGGCCCCAGTAGCGGCTGCCGTTTGCCTGGATCTCCATCTCGTTGAAGGTCACCAGCAGATAGGGGGATGAACCCGGTCGATGGATGACTTCAAGATTTTCGTCCGAGTAGATCAGCACGGTTACTCCAAAACAATTTCAATTCTTGCAGCAATATTATTTGAAAGTTCGAGAATGATTTGCGGTCACCTCGGATTTCTTCAGTATTGCGTATTTGTATCAGATTTCCAGTGCCTGGATCTTTCTGCAAGGCAAATCCAAGAATGAGGTCCGTTCGCGGCTCAAGGGAGGCTCGTTTCCGGTCGATTTCGGCCCGATGCGGTCACTGCGCCACCGGTTGAGCGCCCACGTTTATGGCGTTCGTTACAGTTACGTACTTGATTGCCCGCGCGAAAGGAGCAGCATGCCCGCGCAGACGGCAACGGCCTTTCGCAATCGGTCGTGAGTTGCCGTTTTGGCAGCCGAAATTTGTTTGAAAATTCAGGCATGGCTTTGCGCGTCGAACCTCAATGGAGACGTGCTTCTTCCCAGATCAGTTTTTCGCGCGATGGCTCATCGCAGGAAGGAACCTGACAATGATAAAGGCATCTGATCATTCAAATTCGTCCCGCTGCGTGTCGAGGACTTTTCCGATGAAACTTCTGGCGTCGTGCGTGGCAGGGCTGAGCATTGTCGCTGGCCTGTCAACCCCGGCGCGTGCGCAGCAAGCGACACCAAAACCCAACATCCTTCTGATCGTTTCCGATGACACCGGCTACGGAGACCTCGGCCCCTATGGCGGCGGTGAAGGACGAGGCATGCCGACACCCAACATCGACAAGCTGGCCGAACAGGGCATGCTGTTTTATGATTTCTATGCCCAGCCGAGCTGCACGCCAGGTCGCGCCGCCATGATCACCGGGCGTATTCCCAACCGCAGCGGCATGACGACAGTTGCATTCCAGGGGGAAGGCGGCGGTCTTCCGGCGGCCGAATGGACGCTCGCGTCCGTGTTGAAGCTCGGCGGGTACCAGACCTATTTCACCGGCAAATGGCATTTGGGCGAGGCGGACTATGCCTTGCCGAACGCCCATGGCTTCGACGTCATGAAGTATTGCGGCCTTTACCACCTCAACGCCTACACCTACGCCGACCCGACCTGGTTCCCGGATATGGACCCCAAGCTCAGGGCCATGTTCCAGAAGGTCACCAAGGGCGCGCTCTCCGGTAAGGCCGGCGAAACGGCGGTCGAGGACTTCAAGATCAACGGCCAGTATGTCGACACGCCCACGGTCAATGGCGCGGCAGGGGTCGTCGGCATCCCCTATTTCGACAGCTACGTCGAAAAGGCGGCCATCGAGTTTCTCGACGACGCGGCGAAATCCGACAAGCCGTTCTTCATCGACGTCAACTTCATGAAGGTGCACCAGCCGAACATGCCGGCGCCCGAGTTCGAGCATAAATCGCTGTCAAAGTCGAAATATGCCGACAGCATCGTGGAGCTGGACACCCGCATCGGCCGCATCATGGACAAGCTGCGCGAGACCGGCCTCGACAAGAATACGCTGGTCTTCTACACGACCGACAATGGCGCCTGGCAGGATGTATATCCCGACGCCGGCTATACGCCGTTTCGTGGCACCAAGGGCACGGTGCGCGAGGGTGGCAACCGCGTTCCCGCCATCGCCGTCTGGCCGGGCAAGATCAAGGCCGGCTCCAAGAACCATGACATCGTCGGCGGCCTCGACCTGATGGCGACATTTGCTTCGGTTGCCGGTGTCGCTCTGCCGGACAAGGACCGCGAGGGCCAGCCGATCATCTTCGACAGCTTCGACATGTCGCCGGTCCTGCTTGGAACCGGCAAGTCGGAACGGAACTCATGGTTCTATTTCACCGAGAACGAACTGTCTCCCGGCGCTGCCCGCGTCGGCAACTACAAGGCGGTGTTCAACCTGCGTGGCGACAATGGACAGGCGACCGGCGGCCTTGCCGTCGACAGCAATCAGGGCTGGAAGGGTCCGAACAAATATGTGGCGACGGTGCCGCAGATCTTCGACCTCTGGCAGGACCCGCAGGAGCGCTACGACATCTTCATGAACAACTACACCGAGCGCACCTGGACGATGGTGACCATCAGCGACTCCATCAAGCAATTGATGATGACCTACGTGAAATATCCACCGCGCAAGCTTCAAAGCGGGACCTATACCGGTCCGATCGAAATCTCGAAGTATCAGCAGTTCCAGTGGCTGCGCGATGAGCTCGGCAAGGAAGGCTTCAGTCTGCCGATGCCGACCGGCAACTGAACCGGAAAATGAGAAGCGGCGCTGTCTGATCACGGCAGCGCCGCTCGATCGTCGGGCTTTCGAGGCGCCGGTCAGATCCGCTCGAGGAAGGCAAGTAACCGTTTCATCGCCAGCGCAGTTGCCGCCGCGTCATAGGAGGGCAGCGAGCTGTCGGCGAAGTAGTGCTGGTCGCCCGGATAGAGGAACAGTTCGGCGTCCTCTGCCTTCTCGACGATCTCGCGGGCGGCGTCGACATCGCCTTCGCCGACGAAGATCGGGTCGTTGTCCATGCCGTGGATTTGAACGGGTACGCCGGCCGGCCAGGGGCCGAATGACCACTGGCCACTGATCGGGATGCAGGAGTAAAAGAGCAGGGCGCCGCGGGCGCCGGGGCGGGTCTGGGCGAGTTTCTGAGCCGGCAGGACACCGAAGGAGAAGCCGGCATAGACGAGGTTTTCGGGGAGGGCATCGGCGAGGCGCACGCCGCGCTCGCGCATCTCTTCAAAGCCGACCGCCTCGATATGGGCAACGCCCTCCTCGATGCTCGCGAATGTACGTCCTTCGAAGAGATCGGGCAGGTGGACGACGTGCCCGGCCGCGCGCAGGTCGCCGGCAAAAGCGTGCATGCCGGGTGTCAGCCCCTGGGCATGGTGGAATACGAGGACCTCGGCCATCGGCAGCTTCTCCTTCAAACCAGTGTTCGCGCATCAATTGTATTTCGTTCGGCGGAATTCAAGCGGCAAGGGTGCCCTTAAGGAAAATATTCCTTCCACGCTGATGCCGCCTCTCTCGACCTTTTCTTGCCATCTTCGCTCGCTTGGTTGCGCACGATGCACCACGATTCTGGAGGGAAAAGGATCATGACAGGTAAGTTGCGCATTGCCGTGCTGTTCGGTGGCCGGTCGGCGGAGCATGAGGTTTCGCTGATGTCGGCGCGCAACGCCGTCGCGGCGCTCGATCGGACGCGCTACGAGATCGTGCCGATCGGGATCGCCAGGGATGGCCGCTGGATGCTGGTCGATCTCGAAGACGGGGAACTGCCGAAGGCGATCCCCGCGTCGGGAACGCAGGTGGCGCTAATCCCCGGCGGGCGGGGGCGGGCGGTCACCATCGCGGCCGACGGCCGCCAAGGGCTGCTGCCGGCGATCGATCTGATCTTTCCGGTTCTGCATGGTCCCTTCGGCGAAGACGGGACGGTGCAAGGCTATGCGGAAACAGCCGATGTCGCCTATGTCGGCTGCGGTGTCGCGGCTTCGGCGGTCGCCATGGACAAGGCGCTCGCCAAGCGCCTGCTGGTCGCCGAAGGCATTGCCGTTGCGCGGGCGATCGGCCTTCATGCGGGCGACGCCTATTCAAGCGAGACCATCCTCGAAAGCCTGGGACTGCCGGTTTTCGTCAAGCCGGCGCGGCAGGGATCTTCCGTCGGCGTCAGCCGCGTCGACAGTCTGGACGCGCTTCAGGCGGCGCTTAACGAGGCGTTCCGGCACGACGACAAGGTGTTGATCGAGGAGTTCGTTCAGGCCCGCGAGATCGAGTGCTCGGTGCTGGAGGATGCGAAGGGACAGCTCACCGTCTCGCGACCGGGCGAAATCATTCCGGCTGCGAGCCACGGTTTCTACAGCTACGACGCCAAATATGTCGATGCCGGCGGCGCAGTCGTTCAGGCGCCCGCCAAACTCTCCGAGGAGGTGATCGCCGAGGCCAAGGACATGGCCGCGCGGGCATTCCGGGCGCTTGACTGCGCGGGGATGGCGCGGGTGGACTTCTTCCTGCGCGCCGATGGAAGCCTCATGATCAACGAAATCAACACCATTCCCGGCTTCACCAATATCAGCATGTATGCCAAGGCGCTGGCAGCCGACGGCATCGCCTACGGCCAGGTGGTGGAGACGCTGATCGCCCATGCGCTGAAGCTGCGCGGCAAGGCGGGCGCGCGCACCTGAGGGGATGACAGGGGCAACCCGGGTATGGCAGGCCATCGCCGGGGATGGCGGGCTTGCCGGGCGGCAGTGTCACCCTGGAGTATTGCGATGCTACCTATGAGTTGCGATCCATATTAGGATTGTCGCATTCATTGTGGGTTCACGTCGCCCCGGCCAAAACTCGCACCTGTTACAAACGGACAGGTGATGAAATGAAGAAGATTGGCATCGTCGTGCTTGCGGCGATAACGGCTCTTTCGGGCATCACGCCGGCAAACGCCCTGCCGGCTGTTGCCATCGAGCGGGTGCAGAAGAGCGACGTTCAATTGGTGCAGCACCGGGAATGGAACGGCGGTCACCATCGCCGGCGTCCGCCGGGCTGGCACGGCGGCTATCGCCCGCGCCCCGGCTGGGATGGCGGTTACCGCCCGCGGCCAGGCTGGCATGGCGGCTATCGTCCGCGTCCGGGTTGGGACGGCGGCTACCGCTATGGCTACTATAACGGCCACCGCGGCTATCGCTACGAGCGCTACGGCTATCGCCGCCACAATGACGGCTGGTGGTATCCGCTGGCGGCCTTCGGCACCGGAGTCATCATCGGTGGCGCGATCGCCGCTCCGCCAGCGCGTCGCTACGAGACCGGCGTCAACCCGCGCCATGCCGACTGGTGCTATGCGCGCTATCGCTCCTACCGTGCCTGGGACAACTCGTTCCAGCCCTATGGTGGCCCGCGCCAGCAGTGCTATTCGCCCTACTTCTGAGGCGAGCGTGTTTTAAGGAGGCCCGCCGGTCGCTGACCGGCGGGCCTCTTTTTGTTTTCTGGCATTCACATGCGCTGAGGGAAAGCGGCCCGGCATGGGTGAGAACGCAGCCTCTATCGACTGCTGCGCGGCATCTCCTCGTCGAAGCGGGTTTTCTCGCGCCCCGGATCATCCTCGAGGATTTTCTCTTCGCGGTCGTCAGGCAGTGCATCGTCCGGATCGACATTGGCTTCGTCGTGGCTCGGAATGGGCGGCACGCGACCCTGGTCGACCGGCGTCGGATCGTCTCCCGCGGGAAGCTGGTCGACGGGGAGCGGCGGGATCTTACCGATCGGCACTGCGCGTGTTTCGCCAGACGGGGGCACGTCTTCCGGTGTCTCTCGGTCGCGGGATTTCGGGTTTGCCTTGTTCATCGTCGCATCTCCTTGCTGGCGGTCTGCCAGGAATAAGCCGAGGCGAGCGGAAAAGGTTCCGGTCTGGGCGTTCAAGATCTCAAGATTGAAGGTGGTTCAATGAGGGGGCGTGGCCGTGCGGATTGGGGGACATCGCATCCGGCTCCTGTCGTTTTTCAAGTCTTGGTCCGCGATGCAATCGGCATCCCAAGCACGCGCTATCGAGCCAGACATCCTGTCGATGATATCGGGGCGAACTCTGCCGCGTCCATTCTAGCCGGAATTGTAAACACCGGTCGCGCGTTTGCAGGGGAGGCGTCTGCTAGGAATCGCTCATTGCGGCAACCCCGCGAAGAGGCAGACAAGCGGAGCGGCCGCGGACCGGCGAGGTCGGAAAAGCCCGGTCTTCTAGAACTTCAACGTCTTCTAGAACTTCAACCGGGCGTCGTCATGTTCGGGAGGGCGGTGCGCGTCCTTGCGACGAAACCCGTAGGCGAGCGCGAGCCCCAGAATTGCGGAGCCGACGACGATGGCGGCGAGTGCGAAGAAATTCTCCATGGCATTTTCCTCCCGAGGGGAAGCTTAACACAGAATGCGCGCAAACAAATGGCGCGGCAGCGAGAATGCGCGTCATGGTTACTCAACGCATGTCGGCCCAAGATGTTCAATCCGATTGGCTTCGGTGCGCGGTGCGTTCGGCCGAGGCTTTGCACGGGAGCGACACTGCGGGCGGGCGATCTGGACCAACGTCGAGCCCCGCCAGCTTCGCCGTCTACGAAGCATCAGCGACCTCAATAACCGCCAGCACCGCCGCCGCCCTGACTCATGCCCTGGACGCCTTGCATGCCCTGGTAACTGGGGCTCGGAGCAGGAGTGCTGGTGCGGCTCGCCTGGTCGGTGGTGCAGCCGGCAGCCGCAAGAAGCGCCGCGCAAAGAGCGGCGATCAGGTATTGTCGTGTCATGGGTACCTCCCGTGGTCGTGGGAGCGGCATCAACCGCTTCCGCATCGAAACGGATCAACCATGCCGCCGCCGGCCCCGGATCCGTTGAGGAAGGAGACATGGCGCCAGCGGCCTTGCATGGCGCTCGCGATTGTACCACCGATCGCGCACATGGGCTGGCAAAGAGGCGGGGCGGGGGTAAAGGAAAAAAACGAACAAAACGGAAACAAATTTTGGCAAAGGGGATTGCCAAGCGACCGGAAGCGGGCTAAGGATATTACAGGCTGGCCGTTTCGTCATTGAAGCGGCCTTTTTGATTCCGGCGGATTGGCGCGGCCTTGCCTGGGCGCTGATGCCGATATCCAAAAAACTCAAATCCGCGCCGGCGCCGGCTGCGACCGCTGAGACGCGGGTGACGACGGCCGCTACGGCGTCACGGCGCTTCGCGATTTTTCGGATCCGCACTTGGGCTTCACGTCCTCGGCGCCCGCATGCTGCTGTCGCAAGATCGCTGCATGTTCTGGTGCGAAAGCCCTAAAGCTGGTCGCGTGGAAAGGGCTCACGCGACAGGCTTTAAGATCTTGTTTTTATGCATGTCGTTGCGGCAATACCGCTGCCCACTTTTACGCAAAAGCCTTAGGCTTCCTGCTTGGCAATCTTGCCGGTGACGGAGGCGCCGGTCTCATGTCGCGGGCGGGGCTGCCCGATGCTGCGCAGCCAGCGCGAGGCTTCCTTCGGATCGCGCTCGACGCCGAGGCCTCTCTGATAGATGGTCACGAGGCGGGCCTGGGCAGCCGGATGACCCTGGCGGGCGGCCTGGCGGTTCCAATGAAGCGAGGCCGCATAGTGTTCCGCGCCGCCATCGTTGAAATAGATTTCGGCGAGTTTCGCCTGGGCATCGACATTTCCTGACGTCGCCAGTTCAAGCAACCTGGGCGAGATATTCGTTGCGGACGGCCGCGGGGTGAAAATGGTCTTCAACTTGCTGAACGTGTTGCGGATCATCTGGCACCTGTTGCATTCATTGCATGGTTCCCGCGGCTGGACTGCTAGGCTGAAAACTGCTTAAAATCTTGAACTAATTTGACTTTTCCCTGGCCACTGCCGGTAGAGCAGGAGCGCTTGCGATGCATTGCGCCAGAAGCACCCGATGTGGGGCAACCCGGTGAGCGGTATTGATGACCGAATGCAACCTGAAGTCAAGGTTGCAAGCGTGACATCCGGCGTGACACACGCATTTTTCTGTGATCGGCTGTCACGCTTGCTAGCTTGAACAGCCGCGGCGACACGATGGTGTCTCCCGCAGGCATTGGCGTTCCCAGCTTGGGCGCCGAGACCTTCGGAGATGTCGGCTCGTCGACTTCGGCCAGGGCCGGAGCCGGCCTCGCGAACATGCCAAGCAGTTTCGTCCACAAACGCCGGATCACCTGCGATCGCCTCCAAATCCCGCCGCTACCGGTCGGCTTTGATGGCAGAATGCAACTTTTGGTCAAGCGGCGGCCGATCCAACGTGCGCAGGAGGAGCAATCGCCTCGTGCCCCGGAGCCAATCCCATGACAGTGAAGCCCGCAAAGGACCCGAAGACCGGGCGCTTTCTGCCGCGCGCCGGAGGTGGCGGGGCCGTCCCCCGGGGGCGCACGCGCAAGGCGGTCCGCACCAAGCTCGGCGAACTCTTTCTCGAAGACATGCTTTCGGCCTGGGAGAGCCGAGGGGCGGCCGCGATCCACGCGCTGATCGAGAAGAACCCAAACGACTTCCTGAAGACGATAGCGGCGCTGATGCCGAAGGACGTGACCATCAATCCAAACCAGATGGGCGAGATGACGGATGAACAACTCCTCGAGCGGATCCGCAAGCTCGACCAGACCATCAGGCCTTTCCTTGCTGCTTCGGGAGCGGATGGAACTGACGATGGAGATCGGGCGGCGGCAGAAAACCAATAGGCTCGCCTATTACCGTCCCTATGCGAAACAGACCGAGTTTCATGAGGCCGGCGCTACCTTTCGCGAGCGGCTGTTCATGGCCGGCAACCAGCTCGGCAAGACGCTGGCGGGGGCCGCGGAAGCGGCGATGCATCTGACAGGCGACTATCCCTCTTGGTGGGCGGGCCGACGGTTCGATCGACCGATCACGATGATCGGAGGCTCGGAATCGCACGAGCTGACACGCGATGGCGTGCAGCGGCTGCTCGTCGGCCCGCCGATGAGCGAGGAGGACTGGGGCACCGGCTATCTGCCGAAATCGGCCCTTGCCGGCTGGACAAGACGCTCCAGCGCCTCGGGTGCGCTCGACAGCGTGACGGTGCGCCATGTGAGCGGCGGCACTTCGACGCTGCTTCTCAAAGCCTATGAGCAGGGCCGGGCGAAGTGGCAGGCCAACACCGTGGACTATGTCTGGTTCGACGAGGAGCCGCCGGAAGACGTCTATTTCGAGGGCATCACCCGCACCAATGCGACGGGCGGCTCGGTCGCCGTGACGTTTACGCCGCTGAAAGGCATGAGCTCGGTCGTCAGCCGCTATCTGCTGGAACCATCAGACGACCGGACCGTGGTGACGATGACGATCGACGATGCCGAACATTATTCGGCCGAGGAACGTGCGAAGATCGTCGCGAGCTATCCGGCGCACGAGAAGGAAGCGCGCACCAAGGGCGTGCCGACACTCGGCTCCGGCCGGATCTTTCCAGTGACGGAGGAGCAGATCCGCATCGAGCCCTTTGAGATACCGCGCCACTGGGTGCAGATCGGCGGGCTCGATTTCGGCTGGGATCACCCGTTTGCCGCAGCGCTTTGCGCCTGGGACCGGGATGCGGATGTCTTTTACGTCACCCGCTGCTACCGCGAGCGCGAGGCGACGCCGATCATCCATGCCGCAAGCCTGAAGCCCTGGGGGGCCTGGCTGCCCTGGGCCTGGCCGCATGACGGGCTGCAGCACGACAAGGGCTCGGGCGAGCAGCTTGCGGCGCAATATCGCGGGCAGGGGCTCGTGATGCTGCCCGAGCGCGCGACCTTCGACGACGGCACCAACGGTGTCGAGGCGGGGGTCTCCGACATGCTGCAGCGCATGCAGACCGGTCGCTTCAAGGTGTTTTCGACCTGTGGCGACTGGTTCGAGGAGTTCAGGCTCTACCACCGCAAGGACGGCCGGATCGTCAAGGAACGCGACGACGTGATTTCGGCATCTCGCTATGCGCTGATGATGAAACGCTTTGCCCGGGTGAAGGCGGATAACGCCGCCTGGGCCTTTACCGATCGGAAGGTTCTCTGATCGACCCACCGCAGTCTCCGCTCCGACGCCTCGACCCATGAGGGCCGGTCGCTTCGGCACGAGATACCGGCTCCGCGGACGGACCCGGTGCACTTCCGCTTTCATCGTCAGGAGAATTCAATGGTTATATGCCGGATCCGACCCCGGCGACGCCAACAGCTTTGCGCTGAAGGGTGTCTATCAGATTGGCCGGCCGCTTGGCAAAAACGCCTGGATCCGTGCCGGCGGCGATATCCTGATCGCCACCAGCGACGGGTTGACGCCGATCTCACAGGTGTTTCAGCGTGATCGCCAGGCGCTGAGCCAGGTTTCGATTTCGCGGCCGATCGAAGACGACTGGCGGCGGGCGGCGAATGCGACCGGCGCCGGCTGGGTGATGAAACAGTGGCCGGAGCAGAACCTCGTCTTCATTGCCTTTCCCGCCAACAGCGTCGTTGTCGACACGACTTTCGTGCTCAACGTGCTGAGCGGCCGATGGTCGACGATCAGCAACTGGGAGGCAAGTTGCTACGAGACCCTACAGGGCGGGTTGTTCTTCGGCTCGACCGGTGGCTTTTGCTGGCAGGGTGACACGACCGGGACCGATGACGGGCTTGCCTTTACCGCGGCCTATCTCTCGCAGTTTACGCCGGCGACGCAATTTGGACAGCGGGCGCGGGCTACGCTCGCCCACATGTTTTTCCGAGCGAAAAGCAAGCCGAAGGTGCGGCTCTTTGCCCGCGCCGATTTCGACAGGACGATCCCGCCATCCGAGCAGGTCACGATCGGCGATGCGGCTGCATCGGAATGGGATGTCGGCCTATGGGAAAAGGCGGTGTGGGATGCTCTGACACAGCAGCTTCGCTACAGCTTTCGCCAGAATGTGCGCGCGGCAGGCGACATGCTGGCGGTCGGCTGCGCCGTCACTTCGGGCGGTGAGGTGAGGCTCGACCTCGAAGTGGACCTTGCCACATTGCAGGTGCAAGCCGGGGAGGCGAGCGCATGAAGATCGCCTGGGGTGGCGCCGTTAACCCCGACGCGAACCAGGCGATTGCCGATTTCGTCGCCAGCCACATCGCCGGCTGCGAGCGCGGCTTTGCCGATTTCACCACCATGGGCGTACTCGCAAACGATGCGCTCGTCGCCGGCGTGGTGTTTCATAACTATGTGCCGGAGACAGGGGTCATCGAGCTTTCGGCGGCCTCGAGCAGCAAACGCTGGCTGACGCGCCCGGTGCTCCGAGCAATGTTCGGCTACCCTTTCGATGAGATCGGCTGCCAGATGGTGGTTCTTAGGGTCTCAGAGCGCAATGCCGTCATGATTGCAATCGCCGAACGCTTCGGTTTTTCGCCCCATCGAATTCCACGCCTTCGCGGGCGCGCGGAAGCGGAAATCATCTTCACATTCACGGACAACGACTGGCGGGCCCATCCCGCCGCCAAGCAGAGGTAGGCACCATGGGAAAACCCAAAGCTCCGAAGCCGCCGGATCCGCGCGAAACCGCGTCGGCACAGACCGCAACCAACATCGGAACCGCAATCGCGAACGGCACACTCGGCAACATCAACCAGGTAACGCCGGACGGAAGCCTTACCTACACCCAGACCGGTTCAACGAAATGGACCGATCCGCTGAACGGCAAGGCCTACGACTTGCCGAACTGGACGGCGACGCAGACACTTTCGCCGGCACAACAGGCGATCAAAGAACAGACGGATGCCGCCGAAAAGAACATGGCGACGCTCGCCAACAACCAGTCGGCGCGGTTGAACGATCTCTTGGGGCGCCCGATCGACCTTTCCGGTGCACCTGCTGCCGGCAACCCCAACGCCATCAACCTGCCGCAGTACCAACAGTACGGCCCAGGTCCGACATTGCAGACGACGCTGCCGAACTCCGGGAACGTCCAAGGGGCCGTTACGAACGCCGGTGCAATCCAGACGTCACTCGGCAATGCGGGGGAGGTCAGCTGAAGAATCCGGTCGTCCACTGACTTTTCCAACAAAACGCTGAGTGCTCAGCGGAACGCTTTCCTGGAGAAACCCCATGCCCAGAACTGGCGGCGTTTACTCGCCCCCCGCCGGCACCAAAGGCGTGCCGAATACGACCATCCAAAGCGTGCCCTACAACACGCTGATCGACGACCTCACTGCCGACGCCAATGCGCCGCGGCCGGTTACGGCCGGCGGTACCGGTGCGACCTCGGCAAGCGGGGCGCGTACCGCTCTCGGTGTGGAGATCGGGACGAATGTGCAGGCCTATGACACTGCCTTGCAGTCTATCGCAGGCCAAACAACAGTCGCGAACCAGATCCTCTACACGACGGCGACCGATGCGTATGCAACGACGGCGCTAACTCCGTTTTCGCGCGATCTCATTGGTGATGCCACCGCTGCCGCGATGAAAACGAGGCTCGGGCTCGCAGCCGTGGCTTCGTCTGGGTCGGCGGAGGACCTGACGACTGGCAAGCTCGCTGACGCGCGGTTGCCGACGATCATGTCCGGCAAGACCTTTACCGGCACCGTGACCGCAAGCGGCCTCGTAACAGCCGCACCCAACCAAGGCATTGACCTCGGGCCACCCAACACCGCAAATACCCCATTCATCGACTTTCATTCAGCCGGAACCGGGACCGATTATGACGCCCGCATCTTGGCCAACGGCGGCAATGCGACCGCAGGCAACGGTGGCCTAACCTACACCGCCAACGGCGGGCACTACTTCACCGGCGAT
Source organism: Ensifer sp. ENS02 (assembly GCF_014851885.1). Lineage (NCBI taxonomy): Bacteria > Pseudomonadati > Pseudomonadota > Alphaproteobacteria > Hyphomicrobiales > Rhizobiaceae > Ensifer > Ensifer sp. ENS02. The sequence continues at coordinate 502,553 of NZ_JACVAO010000001.1, forward strand.
GTTGTCGGCGGGTATGCCAAATTTTCCAATGTTCTCACGGGTAACGCCGTTGTTACCACCAACGGCGAGTTTATCGCCCGATCCTCCGGCGATCGGGTCTTGTGGTTCCGGACGCCGTCCGACGTTAATCGTGGGCTTGTCTACCACCAGAATTCTAGCGGTTCGCTCCGTCTCTCGCTCTTCAACACGAGTGGCGGTTTCCAACAGGAATACGGGGTCTATGAGAACGGTGTGGCCATCTGGTCCGGTCAGACATTCCTTATCGGCGGTTCCCAAGGTTCGTCTGAATATCGGATGGATACAAATGTTGTTGGTCAGAGTTATCGAATGCTTGGGCTAAACAACGGCCACTTCAAAATTCAACGTTCTGCCGATCGTTTCGTTAGCAACGCTCCTGATTTAATCTGGTGGGATGCATCTAATACAGCAACATTTTCGGGTGCCGCTCTTGCAAAATCATTCCTTCCTAGTAGCTCTACTCCATTTGGTGCAGACAATGGATTGACGGGCGGTAGTGGGGATAACGCGACCTTTGCGACACATAACGTCCGAGTGTCCACTTGGTTTGGTGTCGGTATTTGGGATAGTTCCAGCAACGCTTGCGCGATCCCGCGTCGGGTGTATTCAAGTCCTATTCTGCAAAGCAGTTCGAAAGCCTGGACGCGGTCGTCCTGGAGGGGCGCCGGCGTGCGGTAGGCCTCTGCCATCTGGCCGCAATTCTCGCCGAGGTCCATCACGAAACCGGCGGTACAATGCGGCCGGTCGAGGAGAATCTGAACTACTCGGCAAGGCGGCTCATGCAAGTATGGCCGGCGCGGTTTCCGACGCTTGCTAGCGCGGAACCCTACGCGGGCAATCCGCGCAAGCTTGCGAACCGGGTCTATGGCGGGCGGCTTGGCAATGTCGAAGACGACGACGGGTGGGTCTTTCGCGGGCGAGGGCTGGCGCAAATTACCGGTCGCGCGAACTATGGCAAGTTTGGTCTGGTGGAGATGCCGGATCGTGCCTGTGATCCGGCAACGGCCATTCGCATTCTTTTCGACGGCATGGTGCACGGGCTTTTCACGGGCAAGCGACTGACTGATTTCGACACGGACGATAGCCGTTCGGCGGCGGCGACCGGCTATCGTTATGCCGCCTCACGCGCGATTATCAACGGCGATATCAGGCAGAACGGGCCGAAGATCGAGGCCTACGGCCGCGCCTTCGAGGCGGCGCTGCGTGCGGCCGGATATGGTCGCGAGAGCGCTTCGGCCGATCCCTCCGTTGTTGTCGTGCTGAGGCCAGGCTCGGTCGAAAGGGCGCCCGACATGGAAAGCGTCAACGCTTCGCACGGGGCCAAATTCAATCGCCTGCGCCGTCTCATTGAGGCGGTTGCCGGGTTTCTTGCGCGGTGGACGAAATGAGTGCTGTCGTCATCCGTATCCTGCTGCGCTACGGCGCGGGGCTGCTCGTGGCTAAAGGGCTGCTGGCGCCGGAGGCGGGGCTGGTGCTTGCCGATGATCCCGACGTGCAGATGCTGATGGAGGTGGGTATCGGCCTTGGTGCGGGCATTCTCTCGGAGTGCTGGTACGTGCTGGCGCGACGCCTTGGCTGGGCGAAATGATGTTTGCCTGGCCGAAGCTTCTCATCGCCGGCCTCATCGTCTCGGGTCTCGTCTGGCTCATTCATGAAATCCGCGCAGACGGCGCACGATCCTACGCCAATACCATCGAAAGGCAGAACAATGACGCTCAGAGCCGCGCTCGTGGGAAGCGCCTTGATTACGATTCCTGCCTTGATGCTGGCGGGGTGTGGGACTTCGCGTCCGGCCAGTGCTCCCGGGCTGCGCGCCGTGGTCGGAACTGATCTTGTCGGCGCGCGCGGAGCATCGCCAGCGGATCAGCGCCGGATCGACCGCACGGTCGTCGGCCTTTGTGCCGCGGATATCTGGACGAAGGCCGAATGCGCGAAGCACGGGGGAGACCATCATGTCGCTGGCTGAAATCGATATCGTTGTTCATCGCCAGTTGGGAGAACTGGTTGCCGGCATGCGCGGCCTGCAGGAGTCCATTCATCGGATCGAGGATGGCGCCAGGCGGGCGGAGGATAAATCTGCCGCCAGTCAGGCCAGCGTTCACCGGCGCATGGATCAACTTGCCGAGCGGGTCAACGAACTGGAAGCGTCGGCTTCCGCTATCGGTGCCGAAATCTCCGATATGAAGCCGGTGACCGATGACGTCAGGCGGTGGAAGCTCATGGGCATTGGTGCCCTTGGGGTGACGGGAATTGCTGCGATGGCCCTCGGTGTCAGTTTTGCCGAAGCGATCCGGCGGATCGTGTTCGTGATTGCCGGAAAAGGCTAGCGCTCAGGGCTGCTTGACCTACGTCTTTTAATCAAAGCGCCGCGCACCCGAAAGGGTGCGCGGCGCTTTTTGCGTTTGGTGCTCTAAAGGGTATCGCCCGTCGATGATCACACGGCCGGTATCGGATTTGCCGGAGCGCCCAAAGTGCGGACGCTCTCCGAAACCGAGAAGCGAAGGCGATACTCCTTCGGTGAGAGACCCAGGATCTTGCGGAAGATCTTGCGATAGGCGTTGGTGTCGTCATAGCCGCTTTGCCAGGCAACCTGCTCGATCGAGAGATGTGAGCGCTCCAGCAGATCGCGGGATTTGGCGATCCGTAGCCGCTGGCAATATTCGGTCGGGTTGAAGCCGGTTGCCTTCTGGAAACGGCGCAGGAAGGTGCGGTCGCCGAGACCGGCGCGGTCGGCCATCATCTGCAGCGTCACGCCCTTGGTGTTGGCGCCGTGCAGCCAGTGCTGGATCTTCAGGATGATCGTGTCGCCGTGATCGAGCTTCGGGGCGAAGACGCTGTAATAGCTCTGCTCGCGCGCGCCGGGGTCGATGATCATGTAGCGTGCGGTTGCCAGCATGACGTCGGTTCCGAGGAACCGGTCGACGAGTTTCAGGCCGAGGTCGATCCAGGCCATCATGCCGCCGGCGGTGATGATGTCGCCTTCGTCGATCAGCAGCCTGTCGGTGTCGACGCGGATGTCGCTGTAGCGGTTGGAGATCAGGTCCTGATGCGACCAATGGGTGGTGATGGTGCGACCGGCGGCGAGGCCGGACTCTGCCAGCAGATAGGCGCCGCCGCAGACGGAGCAGATCGTCGCGCCGCGTTGATGCTGTTCGCGCACGAAGGCGGGCAGGGCACCGATGCGATCGCCGACCGGCAGATCGGAGAGCGTCGGCGGCAGGATCAGGGCCACAAGGCCCAAGGAGGGGCCTTCGTGAGTGTCACGTGATTTCGATACCGAGCCATCTTCCTGAAGTTTCCAGTGGCTGATGCGGATTTGCGGCGCGTCTCTGCCGCTTTGCTCGACCGACTGCATGCTCGCCACCTGGAACATGTCGGTCAGCCCATGGATCGCCGATATCAGGGCGCGGGGATAGACGACGATGCCGATCTCCGCCGGCTCGTTTTCGGGTCGTTTTGTCACTTCTGCCCCCATCGTTGTCAGCTTTGCCGGTCGAGAGGTTAGGCCCACCGATTTATCAATTCAACCATCGCTTCCGCCGAATGGAAGCCCGAGCAACAGAGATCAAAGAGGTGAGGACAATGACACAGGCAAAAGCAGTTTCCGCAAGCGTTTCCAACGGCATCTCCCGCCGCACGGTTCTCTCGGCCGCCTTTGGCGCTGCCGCGACGGTAGCCGCGGTCAATGCCATGAACACGCCGGCCAAGGCCGCATCCACCACCGCAACAACCGCCGGCGCCTCCGGCACTAAGGGAGCAAACACCATGGGCAGCCGCATCATCACCCGCGATGGCGTCGAGATCTATTACAAGGACTGGGGGCCGAAGGATGGCCCGGTCGTCGTGCTCAGCCACGGCTGGCCGCTGTCGTCCGACAGCTGGGAGGCGCAGGCCTTCCACCTTGCCGCCAACGGCTTCCGCGTCGTCACCCATGACCGCCGTGGCCACGGCCGCTCGTCGCAGCCCTGGGACGGCAACGACATGGACCACTATGCCGACGACCTCGCGGATCTGATCAACGCGCTCGATCTGAAGGGTATCTTCCTTGCCGGGTTTTCGACTGGCGGCGGTGAGATCAGCCGCTATATCGGCCGCCACGGCACCAGCCGGATCGCCAGGGCCGGTTTGATCTCGGCCGTGCCGCCGCTGATGGTCAAGACCGACAAGAACCCCGGCGGCCTGCCGAAGGAAGTCTTCGACGGCCTGCAGGCGGCAAGCCTGAAGGATCGCTCGAAGCTCTACCGCGACATCGCGTCCGGTCCGTTCTTCGGCTTCAACCGCCCGGGCGCGATCGCCTCTCAGGGCATGATCGACAGTTTCTGGCTGCAGGGCATGACGGGGGGACACAAGAACACTTATGACTCGATCGTCGCCTTCTCGCAGACCGACTTTACCGAGGACCTGAAGAAGTTCGACGTGCCGACCTTGATCATCCATGGCGACGACGATCAGATCGTGCCGATCGATGCGGCGGCACGGGCCTCGAAGACGCTGGTGCCGCATGCGGAGCTCAAGGTCTATGCCGGCGCACCGCACGGCATTACCGACACCCACAAGGACCAGCTCAACGCCGACCTGCTCGCCTTCGCCAAGGCCTGATGGTTGTTCGCCGGCGCCGCCTCGCAGGTGGCGCCGGCACCCTATGTCAAACGCTTCAGCCAAGGATCAGAGCCATGACCTCTTCCCACAATCCCACCGACGTCTCCGGCCCCGGCCGTCGTGAATTCCTTGCAGGCACCGGTGCGCTTGCAGCCTCCGCCCTGCTGCCGAAAGGTGCCCATGCCGCAGATATCAAACGTTTCCGGCATGGCGGCTTCGATATTTCCGTCGTCAGCGACGGCTTCATCATGCTGCCGGTCAGCATCGTGCTGCCGGATGCAACGGCGGAAGAGCGGCCGGAGATCATGCGCCGGCTTGGCGGCACTCCCGAAAAGGCGCCGTTTCACACCAATATTCCGGTCATTCGCACTGGCGACGATCTGATCGTGGTCGACGACGGCTCGGGCACACGTTTCCAGGAGAGCGCCGGCAAGCTTCACGCCAATCTGCTTGCGGCCGTCATCGACCCGAGAGCGGTGACGAAGGTGGTGCTGACGCATGCCCATCCTGACCATGCGGGCGGCACCGTTGGCGCCGACGGCACGCTCGCCTTTCCGAATGCGCAGTACTTCGTTTCGGAGGGGGAATGGCGGTTCTGGACCGATCCCAACTTCGAAAAGACCATGCCGCAGGTGCTTCATGGCTTTGCCAAGGGTGCGCAGCGCGATCTCTTTGCGGTCAAGGACCGGCTGACCCTGGTGAAGCCCGGCGACGAAATCGTCAGCGGCATGCAGGTGCTCGACACGCGGGGCCACACACCCGGTCATATCTCGCTTCAGCTTTCCGGCGGTGACGGCGCCGGACATGAGGGCTTGGTGATCACGGGCGATGCGGTCACCAGCAACATCGTCTTCTTTGAGCACCCCGACTGGCATTTCGGCTTCGACACGGATGCGGAGCTGGCCTTGAAGAACCGCAAGGCCCTGATCGACCGGGCCGCGTCGGAGCGGCTGGCGCTGCTTGGCTATCATTGGGCCTATCCGGGGATCGGGCGGGCGGAGCGCAACGGGGCGGCCTATCGCTTCGTGGCGGCGGGGTGACCGCCTGGAGCCGGCAATCACTAGGACAGTTGACGGGCGCGCCTCCTGCGGGGCGCGCCCGTTTCTCTGCATTCAGAGAGCCAGTTCGCTGTCCTTGATATCGCTGATCGGCGCAAGGAACGGCAGGTCGAACGGACGCAGAGCGGTGCGTTTCGCGGTGAGCTGTGGCCAGTCGGGATTGACGAGCGCGCCGCGGCCAAGCGCGATCATGTCGGCACCGGCTTCCATCACCTCCTCGGCGCGGTCGAGATCGTGCAGGCTGCCGTTGGCGATGATGAACAGGCGCGGCGCGTGGCGGCGGGCGAGGGAAACGAGCGAGGCGTCGCCGCCCTCGAAGGCCGGCTTCCAGGCTTCGAACTCGGTCACGTGCACGAAGTCTGCCGGGCTTTCGGCGAGCGCCTCGAACACGCGGGCTGCACCTTGTTCGCGTTCTGCCCATTTGTGCCTGAAGTCGTTGACCTTACCCTGGGAGAGCCGCAGCCCCAGCGGGGCGTCGGGGCCGATCGCCACGCGCACTGCCTTCAGCACTTCGAGCGACAGGCCGAGCCGCTCAACGATATCTCCACCCCAGCGATCCGCCCGCCGGTTCGAAAAGTCCGTGAAGAACTGATCGAGCAGATAGCCGTTGGCGCCGTGGATCTCGATGCCGTCGAAACCGGCAACCTCGATTGCAAACCGGGCGGCTCTGGCGAAGCCTTCGATCGCCTCGGCGATTTCGGCATCGCTGATCTCGCGCGGCAGGGCATAGGGGCCGTCGCCGTGATAACCGGTCAACTGGCTGCCCTTCGGCCGGACGGCGGAGGGGCCTACCGTCTCGGGCCTGTGCGGGTTGCCCTGCGCCAGCGCGCCGCCGTGCATCAGTTGTGCGAAGATTCGCCCGCCTTCCGCATGAACGGCCTCGACGATCGGTCGCCAGGCGAGAGCCTGTTCCCGGTCGGTCAGGCCCGGCTGGTCCTTGTAGGTTTGGGAATAGGCCTTGTCGGTGTAGATGCCCTCGGTCGTGATCAGGCTGAAGCCGCCGCGGGCGAAGCGCTGGTAATAGTGCTGCATGCGCTCGCTGGGCGCGCCGGCCGCCGTGGCGCTGATGCGGGTCATCGGCGCCACGGACAGGCGATTGGCGAAATCAAGCCCCTTGAGACGGGTGCCGGTGAAGGCGGGGGACGCGATGCCAAACGGTGCGTTCATGTCACTTGCCTCCATCGAGCGCGATCGCTTCGATCTCGATCAGCGCGTCCGGCGAATAGAGCGAGGAGACCTCGATGATGCTGTCGGCGGGATAGGGGGCGGAAAACCACGTGCGGCGCAGCTCGATGATCTTGGCGAAATTCTCCATGGAGCGCAGGAAGATCGTGACCTTGACGATCTTGTCTAACCCAGAGTCCGCCGCCTTGAGCGCCCGGTCGAGATTGCGGAACGCCTGTTCGGCCTGGCGGTCGAAGTCGCCGACGCCGACGAGCTTGCCGTCGTCGCCGATTGCCGCCTGACCGGAGACGAAGACGAAGCCATTGGCCTTGATCGCCTGGGAAAGCAGGAAGGGCGCGTAGGGATCCGGCTGGGTGACGACCTGTTCGAGAGACATAAGATGTCCTTTCATGCTTGAGATTTTCTCAGCTTGGCGCTGTTGCCTTGGCTGTTGATCCTAATATGCTGGGGCATTCTGCGGCTGACAAAGAGTGATTTCTCAGCCGACAGATGATCTGAGTTCATCCATTGAGGAAATCATGAGGAAGTTGCCGCCGCTCGGCGCACTCAGGGTCTTTGAAGCGGCCGCCCGGCGGATGAGCTTCAAGCTGGCGGCCGAGGAACTGAACGTCTCGGCCACTGCCGTCAGCCACCAGATCCGCCAGCTGGAGGAGATGCTGGAGACCAAGCTCTTCGAACGAGGGACGCGGCAGGTCCGGCTGACCACTGCGGGAAAGGTGCTGTTTCCGGTGCTGCGTGATGGCCTCGACCGTTTCGAGCAGGCGATCGCCGACATGCGCCGGCAGGAGGCAAGCAAGGTGGCGCGGCTGACGTCCACCGTCGCCTTCGTCGCCAAGCGCCTGGCGCCGCTTGCCGGTTCCTTCCGCGAAGCCTATCCCGAGTGGACGCTGAGGCTGGACGCCTCCCACCGGATGGTCGATCTGGAGGTGGATGCGGATGCTGCGATCCGCCTTGGCGGCGGTGATTATCCGGGCCTCGTCACCGAACCGCTGTTCGCCGATCGTTTCGCCCCGGTTTGCGTGCCGCGACTGGCGCCGGCCAGTGCCGCGGACCTCAAGCACGCGACGCTCATCCACTACGATTGGGGCACGCTGCGCCGCCACGATGCGCGCGCGCCGGTCTGGCGGCAATGGCTGGAACGGGCTGGCGCCACCGATGTCGAGGCGGGCGCGGGGCTTTCCTTTACCGACGAGATCCATGCCGTGCAGTCGGCCATCGCCGGTCAGGGCATTGCCCTCTTGAGCCTCACGCTGGTCGCCGAGGAGCTTGCCTCCGGCATTCTCGTCCAGCCGTTCGACCTGACGCTGGAAAGCGACCGATACGACCTGGTCTACAGTCCGCGCATGGCGGACCGGCCAGCGACCCGCGTGCTTCGCGATTGGGTGCACGCGCAGTTCAGCGGCGATGCCTGATCCGTGAGGTGATCTCGTTCAGTCGTCGAAGCCGAGGAAGTCCGGCGCCCAACGGCGACTGGTGAGGCGCAACGAACGGTCAGGCTCGATGATATAGGTCTCGTAGACCTTGCGGCCGTAGGAATCGATGAACTGGTGCGGGACGATGCTGCCGACGGGTGCCTTCTTCAGCTTGGTGCGCGGTTGCCCGCCATAGGTGATGCTGCCAGGAATCGGTTGCATGTTCGGCGAGTAACCGTAGCTGATGTCGGGGCCGGTGGTCGCCGTGCAGCCACTGAGAAGCAGCACGACGGAGAGGGCGGCAAAAGCGTGTTTCATGTCGGCGATCCTCAGAATGGCTGAGCCTGGCCCACACGGCGTCAAGCGTCAGGCGGAAACGCCTTGGACGATCGTTGCCGGTGCGGTCCAGCACTCTCTTCTAAAGTGTAGCGCTTAAACGGAAATTTCCAAGTTCTGTCATGCGGATTCCGGCAAGCAATGCTTGCAAATGTTCACGGCTTGTCCCAGTTGTGGAATGCCCGATCGCGACAGTTGCGGCGGGCTTGCGCGCAACCTAGCGTTCGGGTGCGTTCCGAGCTTTTTTGGACGCGCCTTTGGGGGCGAAATGGCACCTCCGCATATTGCCGTTCGCTCATTGTTGCCGGGACCTGCTCGTGCCCGAAATAGACGCCGCCGCTTGCCTGGTCCGAGCTGATCGCAAAGAGCATGTTGCCCCGCGAGAGATCCTCGACGAGCCAGGCGGCCTCGAACGTCGTCTGCCTGCTGGTCACCGGATTGACGAAGGTCTGCATCAGGGGCGGCGGGCCACCAAGGCAGCCGGTATGTAAAGCAGCAGCATTTCGAAAATGCGCGCCAGAAAACGGGGCCATGGCCGGGCAAGCGGATATTCGGGCGATGGCGGCGGCGCGTCGGCGGACGGCCCAGGTCCTGGCGTCGCGCGGCGGACGGCCGCTTTGATTTCGGCCATGTCGCAGGCCGGGATCCACTCCCCGTGTCCCTGCCGCCAAACCAGCACATCCGGTGAAAGCTCGTCCCGCGCGATCATCACCAGCAAAATGTTGTCGCTCACGGGCCCGTGTCGCTCGACCCGATCACATAGTGCCACGCTGTGCTCGCCGAACTGCAGGCGAGGGCGGGATACGAGGCGAGCGCGGACTGGACGCCGGTTATGATCAACGGCCAAGGGGCGCCTGGCGATGAAGTCGCTCAAGGAACCGGACGCCACCGCCGAGATAACCATTGCGCTGCGCGGGCGAGACGCCTGGCGGATGGTTAGATTTCTGATGAAGGGCAAGAAGCGGGGCGAGGCGATCGATACGCTGGAGACGGCCGTATTCGGGACCATCGAGTAGCGGGCGGCAGGGGCTGTCGCCTCGCCGCCGGGCGCGGCCGGCGGTCCATGCGCTTCGCACTCATGCCCAGATTTGTCGCTGAGATGAATTCCGATTTGCCGAAACATGGGTTACGTCTTGTGTGAACTTCTGCGCGGATTGCGCGTTTCGGCTTGTGTCGGCCGCACGTCCCGTCCCGCCCAGTCTCTTTGCTGAACCCGGATATTGCATGACCGCCGAACAGTCTCTCGCGTTTCTCGTCATCGGCGCCATGATGGTCTTCTTTATCTGGGGGCGGTTTCGATACGACGTGATCGCCTGTTCGGCGCTGATGCTGGCGGTCGCCGTCGGCATCGTGCCTTACGATCATGCCTTCGATGGTTTCAGCGACGACATCGTCATCATCGTCGGCAGCGCCCTGATCGTCAGCGCCGGGGTGGCGCGCTCGGGGATCGTCGACGCCGCCATCCAGCGGTTCCTGCCGAACATCTCATCGGTCCGGGCCCAGCTCGCACTGCTGGTCATCACGGTGACAGTGCTTTCCGCCTTCATCAAGAACATCGGGGCGCTGGCGATCATGCTGCCGGTCGCCTTCCAGTTTGCCCGGCGGTCGAATGTCCAGCCTTCGGTCTTCCTGATGCCGATGGCCTTCGGCTCGCTGATCGGTGGGCTGATGACCCAGGTCGGCACGTCGCCGAACATCGTCGTCTCACGGGTGCGCCAGGAGCTGACCGGCGAGAGCTTCACGATGTTCGACTTCACGCCCGTCGGCGCGACGCTGGCGCTGGTCGGCTGCATCTTCCTGCTCTTTGCCTACAAGCTGGTGCCGCAGCGCTCCAGCAGCCAGGTCTCCGTCCATTCGGCGATCGAGATCACCGATTATACGTCCGAGGCGGTTGTTGCCGCCGGTTCGCCGGCGATCGGCAAGGCGCTCAGCAATCTGGTGAAACTGGGCGACGGCGGCGCTGTCGTCATCGCCATCTTTCGCCGCGGCCTGCATCTGGCGCCGCTTCCCGACGTTACCCTCGAAGCCGAGGACATCCTGATTTTTGAAGGCGGTCCGGGAGCGCTCGATCGCATCGTCTCGCAAGGCAAGCTGAAGATTGCCGGCGACCGCGCGCCGCATGGGCGGGAAAAGGCCGGGGACGAGATCGAGGCGATCGAAGCTGTCGTCGGCAGCGGTTCCCCGCTCGAGGGCATGTCGGCACAGCGCCTGGCGCTGTTCAACACCCACAACATCAACCTGCTCGCCGTCAGCCGCCAGGGCGAGAGGCTGAAGCAGCGGCTCGGCAGTATCCGCTTGAGGGCAGGTGACATCATCGTGCTGCAGGGCGCGCGGCGCGAACTGACGCTCTTCCTGCAGGAGTTCGGCTGCCTGCCGCTGGCGCAGCGCGAGATCCTGCTTGGCACGACGCGAAAGGCACCGCTGCCGCTTCTGGTTCTGGCGGCCGCGATGGGCTCAACGGCAGTTGGACTTGTGCCGGTGCCGATCGCCTTTTTCGCGGCAGCCCTCGCCATGGTCGTCTTCCGCATCATCCCCTTGCGCGATTTTTATCGCTCGGTCGATGGGCCGATCCTGGTGATGCTGGCGGCGCTGATCCCGGTGAGCGATTCCTTGCGCACGACCGGGGGCACCGATGTCATTGCGGCCTGGCTCGGCACGGTTGCCGCAGGCCTGCCGCCGGCCGGCGCGCTGACGATCATCCTGCTTGCCGCCATGGCGGTGACGCCGTTCCTCAACAATGCCGCCACCGTGCTCGTTATGGCGCCGATCGCCGCGAGCTTCGCCGGCGCGCTCGGCTACAAGCCGGAAGCCTTCCTGATGGCAGTTGCCATCGGCGCCGGCTGCGATTTCCTCACCCCCATCGGCCACCAGTGCAACACGCTGGTCATGGGGCCGGGCGGCTACAAGTTCAGCGACTATCCGCGCCTCGGCCTTCCGCTGTCGGTGGTGATCGTGATCGTCAGCATCCCGACACTGATGCTGGTGTGGCCGCTGCGTTAGGTGTGGTGCGACTGGCACCTCGCCGACAGGGATGCTCGCATAAATAGTCGCTACCGTGTACAGGTAGACGCGCGGTAGCGCCCGCCGCAGATTTGCCTATCCGTGAGCGACAACAGGGAGAAGATGGCATGAGCCCCAAGCCCACCGGCCACGTCAGTGGCAATGACCTGATCCTGACGCGCACGTTTCATGCACCCATCGCCGACGTTTGGACGAGCGTGACAAAGTCCGAGAGCACCGCGCTCTGGTTCGGCCGCTGGGAAGGCGAAGCGGGGCCCGGCAAGACCGTGCGGCTGCAACTGCTCCATGAGAAAAGCCAGCCATGGACGGATGTCCTGATCGAGGAGTGCGCCGCGCCGCACCGCCTGGTCGTGGTGATGAAGGATGACGCCGGCGAGTGGCGCATCGCGTTGACGTTTACGCAGACGGGGGGCACGACGGAGCTGCGCCTGGTTCAACATTTGAGCGACCCGAAACTCGCAGGCGACGTCGGGCCGGGCTGGGAATATTACCTTGATATGCTGGTCGCCGCGCGCGCCGGCAAGGCTTTGCCGTCATTTTCAGACTATTATCCAGCGCAGAAAGCGCACTTTCTGGAAGGCGTCTAGCCCCTGGAGCTCGTCAGTCGGACGGGCGCGTTCGACACAATTTGCGGGCGCTGCCGCTGTGGGCCGCGCGTTCTTGTGTCGTAACGAGAGGGCGCGCCGCGGCGGCGTTGCCGGGGTCGGCTGGCCCCCTCGCAACCGCACCTTCTCGCAGTTCGACACCGAGCGGTGCCTCGCTGCGCTACGCCAGAACGGTGACGAGAACCGCGCCCCAGAGCGCCAGCAGCACGTTGCCGATCGCGTAACCGAGACCGTAGCCGAGTGTCGGGACCTTGCTTCCGGCCGCTTCCTGCACGGCGGCAAGCGCCGGGGCTGAGGTTCCGGCGCCACAGCAGGTGCCGGCGAGCACGCCTTCGTTCATGCCGAAGACCCAGCGGCCGAGCGCAAGTGCGGCCAGATGCGAGATCAGGCAGATCAGCAGGCTGGCGATGACCAGCGCCGGGCCGGACTGGACGAGGCCGGCGACAAAGCTCGGGCCGGCCGAGATTCCGACGCAGGCGATGAAGGCGCACAGCCCGACGCTGTCGAAGAACCAGAGGGTTGCCTCCGGCACGAAACCGAAGGTGCGCCGGACCGAGCGCAGCCAGCCGGCGCAAAGGCCCGCGATCAGCACGCCGACGGCGACGCCGAGGCCGATTTCGAGCGCGCCGAGTTTCAGGGCAGGGATGCCGATGAGGCCGCCGAGGAAGATGAAGACGCCGACAAAGACCATGTCGGTTGCGGTGGTCTCACGGTCGGCATAGCCGAGTAGCTTCGCCACCTCCTCGACATGGCGTCTGGCGCCGGCAATCGACATCACGTCGCCACGGCGGACGGTGAGGCCAGGGAAGATCGGGATCGGCTGGCCGGCGCGCAGGATGCCGCGCAGGAACACCGAGCGCGCTTCCGGCTGCTGCCTCAGCTGCCACAGGCGTTTTCCCGCAACCTCCTTGTTCGTCACCACGATATCGAGCACTTCAACCGGGATATCGAGCAGCGTGCGGTCGTCGATCTCGGTGCCGATCCGGCTGGAATATTCGACGAGGAAGCCGCGAAGACCGGCAACGGCGATGATGTCTCCAGCCTGCAGGCGCTCCTTGGGCGTTGGGGTGATGATCTCCTCGCCCCGGCGGATCTGCTCGATATAGGCCTTCTGGTTTTCGGGAACGCGCGCTTCGGCTTCCGCGACCGTCAGCCCCACGAGGGCGTCGGCGATGACGAAGGCGCGCGCCTCGATTTCGCGCCGTGCGGTGTCGCCGCTCGTCTGCGGCGCGATCTTCAGTTCGGCTTCTAGCTCGGCGCAGGCCTCCTTGAGGCTGCGGCCAAACATCCGCGGCGCCAGTTGCGACTGGACGAGGATGGCGGTCACGACACCGACGAGATAGGCGACGGCAAAGCCGGTCGCCACGGCGGATTCGAACTGGCTCGCCGCTTCCGGCGTCGGTGCCGTCTTGCGGAAGGTGTCGATCGCCACGCCGACGGTCGCCGATTCCGTCGCGCCGCCGGCGAGCACGCCGGCTGCCGTTCCAAGATCGAAGCCGAAGAGCATCGAGAGCACGATCGCAACGGCAAGCGCGACGACGCAGAGCGTGACGGTGACGGCGATCTGCGGCAGCGCGTCGGCGTTGAGGCTCTGGAAGAATTGCGGGCCGGTGCGGTAGCCGATAGCAAAGAGGAAGAGCAGGAAGAACGCCTGCTTGACGTCGTTGGAGAGCACGGCGCCCGTCTGGCCGATCAGCACGCCCGCCAGCAGGCAGCCGGTTACGGCGCCGATGGTGACGCCGAAGATGGTGATCTTGCCGACCGCGTAGCCGATGCCGAGCGCGAGGAACAGGGCAAGCTCCGGATGCGCCCGCAGGATGCTGAACAGGTGGTCGATCACGCGGCAGTTCCTCCCGGTGCCAAGCCGAAGAAAGCCGCTTCAGCTGGATGATGCGCTGGTCGCTGAGCCGGCGGAAAGAAAGTCGCCAGCCGGAGATGCGGGGATGCTTGTCGGCCGAGGGAAACACTGGCCAGGCGTTGGGGAAGGGCGGCCGGCATGGCTGCCGGCCGCCCGATCGGCTAGCTGATCTTCAGGCCTTTGGCGGCCTGGTAGGTCTGGACGTAACCGCGCGCCACCGAGCGCACGGCGCGGCCGATCTGCGAATAGGCTTCGTCATTGAGGTTGGCGAAGGAGACGCGTGCCGACCAGCTCGGCGCATCGAAACCCGAGCCGTTGAGCAGCACGATGCCGTGGTCCTCGGCAAGCCGGAAGGGAATGTCGAGCGGGTGGATGTTGTCCTTCACCCAGGTGACGACATCCTCGCCGACATATTTGCGCAGCCAGAACTCGAAGTCGATGATGCCGTAATAGTGGTCGAAATAGATGCCCGGATTGGACTCGACCCCCATGCCCTCGATCAGGTTCCAGAAGCGCTTGGTGCAGATGGCGATGCAGGCCTTCTGGTAAGCCTTCTCGACGTCCATCAGCTCGACCAGCCCGAAGAGCGTCATCATCACCTGCTGGGGCAGCGACAGGCCGGCGGTGTGGTTCAGCGCCACGTCGCGGCTGTCGGCGACGATGCGGTCGATGAACTTCACCTCGCGCGGCTTCGGCGTCATCGCCTTGTAGCGTTTTTCAAGGAGCTTCTGGATCGGTTCGCCATGGGCCTTGATCTTCTCGTCGAAGATGTTGTCCTCGGCGACGGCAATGACGCCGAGGCGCCAGCCGGTGCAGCCGAAGTACTTCGAATAGGAGTAGACGCCGATCGTGTTGCGCGGCAGATGCCCAAGCAGCGACTGGAAGCCCGGAACGAAGGTGCCGTAGACGTCGTCCGTCAGCACGATCAGGTCGGGGCGCTTCTTGTTGACGAGGTCGACAAGGCGCTTGATCGAATCCGGATCCATCGCCACGGCGGACGGGTTGCCGGGGTTGACCAGGAACAACGCCTTCACCTTGGGGTTCTCCAGCGCCTTGATGTCTTCGTCGGTGAACTGGAACCGGTCCTCCTGCTCGGCGCTGACGTTGATGGTCTTGAGATCGTAGTCCTCCAGCTCCGGCATTTCGAGATAGGGCGTGAAGATCGGCGTTCCGAGCGCGATCGTGTCGCCGGCGTTAAGCAGGCGGGCGTTCTTCAGTGCTTTGAAGATGTAGCACATGGCGGCGGTGCCGCCTTCGACCGGGTAAAGGTCGAACTTTGCCTTCGGTCGGTGGCCGGCGCACATCGCCCACATCAGGTATTCGTGGGTGATGATCTCGTTGTGGTGCAGCGCCCGATCGGGAACCGGATAGTTGTCGCCGATGATCGAGTCCGTGAGCTCGTGCACGAAGGCGTCCGCATCGAAGCGGAAGGTGGTGATGGCGTAGTTGACGGCGTCGGAAAGCGTCTTTGCCGGCGGGATGCCTTCATCCTCTTCGTCCCAGTCAGCCGTGTTTTGCAGCAGCTTCTTCGTCCACTTTTCGAACCGCGCGTGGGCGCCGTCCTTCGGCGGCATGCCGGCCACACCGGCCTTCGGGTCGTAATAGGCGCGCTTGGCTTCCGTCAGCGCAAACTGGCCGAGCAGGAAGAAGGCTTCGCGAGCGCGTGTCGCCGTCCAGTTCGGGTTGCCGCGGCCGGCATTGAGGAAAGCCTTGGCGGATTTCTGTGAGCTCGACTTGGCGAGCTTGATCAGTTCGTCCTTGATTTCGAACGGGCTGAGATCGGAAAGGCTGTCGTAGAAATTTCTGTCCAACATGGTCCACACTCCCTGTGATCTATGCATTTTGAACGATGGTTGGCTTCGCCCGTTCGCCTCAGGCGAGCATGATGACGATGACGAGTCCGAAGATGGTCAGCAGCGTGTTACCGATGGCGTAGGGCATGCCGTAGCCGAGCGCCGGCACCTTGCTCTTGGCCGCCTCCTGGATCATGCCGAGCGCTGCCGTCGTCGTTCGCACACCGGCGCAGGCGCCAAACAGGATCGCCGGGTGGAACTTGAAGACATAGTGGCCGAGGAGCACCGAGGCGATCATCGGGATCGACGTGGCGACCACGCCCCAGATGAACAGCGAAATGCCGACCTCCTGCAGGCCCGCGACAAAGCCCGGGCCGGCGCCGATCCCGACGACGGCGATGAAGATGTTGAGGCCGAGCGTGTTCATCAGCCACAGCGCCGGTGACGGGATGCGGCCGAAGGCGGGGTAGGTGGTGCGCAGCCAGCCGAGCACGAGGCCGGCCAGAAGCGCGCCGCCGGAGGTCGAAAGGCCGATCGGGATACCGCCGATCGTGATCGTCAGCGCACCGATCATCGCGCCGATGAAAAGCCCCCAGCCGAGAAAGGCGATGTCGGTCGTCTCGACAGGCCGGTCGGCAAAGCCGAGCGCCTTGATCGCCGCTTCGACATGGCGTTTCGCGCCACCGATGGTGACGATGTCACCGCGCTCGACCGTCGTCCCGGGCAGCACCGGGATCTCGACCAGCGAGCGGATGATCTTGCGGGCATAGACGCCGCGCGCCCAATCCATGGTGCTGACTTCCGCCAGCGTCTTGCCGGCGAGCGCCTTGCTGGTCACGTAGACATCGAGGACTTCGGCTTCCGCGTTGAGCAGCTCCTTGTCCTCGACCTCCAGCAGCTTGTTGTCGAGGTTTTCGACGAGCAGCGAACGCCGGCCCGAAAAGGCGACGACGTCGCCCGGCTGCAGCACGGTGTTGCCATCGGCCTCGATG
Organism: Ensifer sp. ENS02; assembly: GCF_014851885.1. Classification (NCBI taxonomy): domain Bacteria; kingdom Pseudomonadati; phylum Pseudomonadota; class Alphaproteobacteria; order Hyphomicrobiales; family Rhizobiaceae; genus Ensifer; species Ensifer sp. ENS02. The sequence continues at coordinate 519,430 of NZ_JACVAO010000001.1, forward strand.
ATCTGGTCGCCGCGCCGCAGGCGCTCGACGAAGACGCGGATCCCGGGAAGGATGTCCTTGACCGGTTTCCCGGTGAGCCCGCTTGCCGCGTCGACGCGATAGGCCCGGAGGCCGAAGTCGTGATAGGCGCGGGTGATGCCCGGTTCGCTCGCCTCGCTGCCGCCGCCGAGCTTGGCTTCGTATTCGCGGCAGGCCGCCGGAAGGTCGATGCCAAGAAGCTTGGGACCGAGCTGGGCGAGGATGATCGCCGAGCCGATCGTGCCCCAGATATAGGTCACCGCATAGGCGATCGGGATCTGGTCGGCAAAGGTCTTGGCCTGCTCCGGCGTCAGCCCGAGCGAATTGATCTGGTCGGTCGCAACCCCGATTGCAGCCGAGATCGTCTGCGAGCCGGCATACATGCCGGCGCCATAGCCGAGCGGCAGCCCGGCAATCAGCGCGCAGAGATAGGGAACGACGAGGCACAGCACCAGCACGGAGAGCGCAAAGGCGATCTGTTTCGGTCCATCGGTGCTCAAGCCCCGCACGAATTGCGGCCCGACGCCGTAGCCGACGGCGAAGAGGAAAATCAAAAACAGGGTGGATTTCAGGTCGCCGGAAACCTGGATACCCAGCTGTCCGATGAGAACGCCCGCAAGCAGCGTGGCGGTGACATTTCCAAGGTTGAACCCCGCGACCTTGATCGGACCGATGAGGAAGCCGATGCCGAGGGCGAGGAAGACGGCGACAGGCGGATAGGTCCGAAGCGTGTCGACGAAGAAATCAATGGGATTCACTGATGCTATTCCCCTCTGAAAGTTGAGTTGCCGTCACTTCATTTCGGGATCTGCGCGGCTAAGTTGAGCTTGTTTCCGAGGCTTGTCGATGCCCAATCTTAATCCCGGCAATTGTCGCTTCGGTCGTCGAAATTCTCAACGGGCATAGGGTTACGTGAGCGTAACGTATGTTACATTTCAGCGTTTTTACTTGGGGTTGGGGATCGAGGCCGCCGCGATGTGTCGGTCGCATTCGATCGCAAGACCGCGGCACTGGCCCGGATCGCGATGGCACTTCAACTCTGGTGTTGTAATTCGTAACGTTATCTCCCAACGTGAGGCATGAGGCGTTTTCTCTTGGTTATGCTTGGAAAAGTTGCTGGGCACGGAACGGCGCGTCTTGCTGCTTGCGATAGGGGCGTCAGAACTTCGAGGGCTTGAGAAAAAAGCGGTGTCGTCTCCGCAAGGCGGCCGGTTCGTAAGGTGACGAGGAGGGGAAGCAATGATGGACGAGGTTATCCGAAGGCTCGGCGCACTTGGCGTTCAGCTCCCGACGCCGCCGAGGCCGCTCGGCGCCTACCGCGCGGTGATCGAGGCGGGTGAGATGCTTCATGTTTCGATGCAGGGGCCATTGCTGGACGGGCGCTTCGTGCATACGGGGCTGCTCGGGCGCGATGTGACCATCGACGAGGGGCGCAAGGCCGCAGAGTTGGCAGTGCTCAACGCGCTGGCGCAGATCCATGAGCATCTCGGCCGTTTCGAGCGTATTCGCCAGATCGTCCGGCTGGAGGGACATGTCGCCTGCACTGAGGATTTCCTGGAGCACCCGAAGGTACTCGACGGTGCTTCCGAGCTTCTGGCGGCCGCCTTTGGCGAAAGGGCTGGCCATGTTCGCTCCGTCTGCGGCGTGCGCAACCTGCCGGGCAACGCCTCTGTCGCGGTGACGCTGACGGCCGAACTCTTGCCGCCGGAGTTCTGAGGTAGCACGGCACGTCTTTTAGCGTGGTCGCTATCGCGGGCGTCGGATTGTGTCCGGCGCCCAATTTTCGACTTGCGCTACGTAATGTTATTTTATAACATGCCTCGCATGACGAAACGCCGCATGTTGATAGATCCCTCCCGCCTGTGTCGTGCGGTTGTCTCATCCGCCGATTCATGCGAGGAAGGCGTTGATGGTGCTGCGTCCGCGACAATGCGGAAGCGGCTGAAAAGGGAACACGGAACGGACGACCCTGATGGGGCCGAGACCGTGGCTGCCCCCGCAACTGTGAGCGGAAAGCGCATTCACACCATGTCACTGGTCGAAGACCGGGAAGACGTGGATGCGCCACGACCCGCGAGCCAGGAGACCTGCCATCGAACCGATCAACCACAACGGACGGGGTGTTCCGATGGAAAAGAACTGGCTTTCATACGACGGTTTTCCGTCCTCTTGCCGTTTCGCCATCTCTTGCCGTCAGTCCGGCGGAGGGCAGGAATGGCTGAGCCGAATTTCCGACAGCACAAGATAACGGTCTGCACCGATTGCCGCTTCACCGGCGGCCCATGCGTGCCCGGTGCCGAGCTGATCAAGCGGCTCAACCTGAGCATCGCAGCGCTCGGCGCACCGCTCGATCGCGACTTCTCGATCGCCGGAACGGTCTGCATGGCGGCCTGCACGCGGCCCTGCACCATCGCCTTCCAGGCGACGGGGAAGGCGACCTATCTCTTCGGCGACGTCTCGCCGGAAGAGGACATCGACGATCTCGTGCGCTTTGCCACAACCTATGCCGAGCGTGGCGATGGCATGACGCGGGCCGCGGAAAGGCCGCGCGGGCTGAAAGGCAAGACGCTTGCCCGCATTCCCGCGGCGATGCTCGTCTCCGAAGATCTCGGCGGGCACTTCCAATGAGGTCGCGCAGAGGAACGAACCCATGAGCTGCAACGCAACGGGTGCAGCCCTCACGGTCGAGGGCCTTCGCTGGGGGCCGCGTTCGGGCCTGACGCTGGTCAACGACATCGGCTTTGCGATCGCGGCCGGCAGCCGGCTTGCGATCCTCGGGCCGAATGGCGCCGGCAAGACCTCGCTTCTGCGCTGCCTCTACCGGGCGGTGCAGCCGAACGCCGGCCGTGTTTCGGTCGATGGCGTCGATCTCTGGTCGATCTCGGCGCGCGAGGCGGCAAGGACAATCGCCGTCGTCTTGCAAGAGATGCCCGGCGATTTTCCCTTCAGCGTGCGCGACGTCGTGATGATGGGACGCATTCCGCGGCGGGAGGGCCTGAGCGGCTGGAACGATTTCGACCGCGAGCGGGTGCAGCATGCGCTCGCGCATCTCGATCTCGCCCATCTTGCCGGTCGCCAGTTCTCGACGCTTTCGGGCGGTGAGAAGCAGCGGGTGCTGATCGCCCGCGCGCTGGCACAGGAACCGCGCATCATCATCCTCGACGAGCCGACGAACCATCTCGACATCCGCCACCAGCTCGAAATCCTCGAGCTCTTGCAAACGCTGAAGCTGACGATCGTCTCGACGCTGCACGACATCAACCTCGCCGCCGAGTTTGCGACAGATGTCGCGATCTTGACCGCCGGGCGGCTGACGGCCTTCGGCCCGCCCGAAGAGGTGCTCAGCCCCAGCGAGCTTTCGGCCGCCTTCGGCGTCACCGCCACCGTTCACAATGCCGCTGCCGGCGGCGCCCGCTTTTCCTTTTCACTTCCTCGACAGGGATCGATTTCATGAAGATCAATATTGCCCCATTTTCCCTTCTTTTCGTGCTTGCCGCCGCCACGCCGGCGCTTGCCTATCCGGTCACCGTCAAGAGCTGCAACCGCGAGGTGACCTTCGACGCGGCGCCGAAGCGGGCGATCGCCAACGACGTCAACCTGGTGGAGATGATGCTGGCGCTGAGGCTCCAGGACCGCATGGTCGGCTATACCGGCGTTTCCGGCTGGAAGACGCTGGACGAGAAGCTGCGCGAAGGCGTCAAGGAACTGCCGGAGCTTTCGGAGAAATATCCGACCAAGGAAGTGCTGCTCAACGCCGATGCCGACTTCCTCTTTGCCGGCTGGAACTACGGCATGAAGGTCGGCGGCGAGGTCACGCCCGAGACATTGGCGCCCTTCAAGATCGGCGTCTACGAGCTGACCGAATCCTGCATCCACGTGATGGCCAAGCAGAAGCCTGATATGAACGACATGTTCGTCGATCTTCTCAATCTCGGCCGCATCTTCGGCGTCGAGGATCGCGCCGAGACGCTGGTTGACGGCTATCGTCGCCAGCTTGCCGAGATCACCAAGGCGAACGCCGGCAAGGCTAACCCGACGCGGGTCTTCGTCTATGATTCCGGCGAAGAGAAGCCGTTTACTTCCGGCCGCTTCGGCATTCCGACGGCGATGATCGAGGCCGCCGGCGGCGCCAACATCATGGACGACGTGGAAAAGAGCTGGGTGGAAATCTCTTGGGAACCGGTGATCGAGCGCAACCCGGAAGTGGTGGTCATCGTCAACTACGGCGAGGTGAAGGCCGAGGACAAGATCGCCTTCATGAAGAACAATGCGGCCTTCAAGAATGTCGATGCCGTCAAGAACGATCGCTTCGTCGTGCTCGATTATGTCGAAGCGACGCCAGGCCCGCGCAACATCGACGCCATTGCCAGGCTTGCCAAGGCCTTTCAGGGCGAGGGCCTGTAAGCGATGCTGGCTGAGGATGCGTCGCCTGGTCCCGTCGCCGTTTCACGCCTAGCGCCGGCACGGGCGCTGAAGGCGGGTGCCGGTCTCATGACGGCGCTTTTGCTGCTGGCCTTGACCGTCACGGCCGGCGTATCGCTCGGCTCGGCGCCGATCCCGGTTGCGACCGTCTGGTCGATCATCGCCAGCAAGATTTCTCCGGGCAGCGTCGAGGCTTTCTGGTCGGCGGGGCGCGAGAGCATCGTCTGGGACGTGCGCCTGCCGCGCGTCATGCTGGCGGGCCTCGTCGGCGCCGGGCTGGGGCTGACTGGCGCCGTGCTGCAGGCGGTCACGCGCAATCCACTTGCCGATCCGCATCTGCTCGGCGTTTCCTCCGGCGGCGCGCTCGGCGCGATCGTGGCGCTGCTGCACACCGGCATGATCCTCGGTCTTGCCACGGTGCCGCTCTTTGCCTTTGCCGGCGCGCTGCTCGCAACCGTGCTCGTCGCCTTCGTCTCCCGCGTGCTCGGGAGCAGCGCCGACCGTCTCGTGCTGGCCGGCGTCGCGGTCGCCTTCGTCTTGACATCCGTCGGCAACCTCATGATTTTCCTTGGGGACCCGAGGGCGACCCATACGGTCATCTTCTGGATGCTCGGCGGTCTTGGCCTGGCGCAATGGTCGCAGCTCGTCTATCCCGGCGTGGTGCTTTTCGCCTCCCTCGGCTGGCTGATGATCCGGGCGCGCGAAATCAATGCGCTCGCCATGGGCGACGAAACCGCGATGACGCTCGGCATTCCCGTGCGCCGCTTCCGGCTGACGCTGTTCGTCGTCACCGCACTTCTGACCGGGGTGATGGTCGCCTTTTCCGGCGCGATCGGTTTCGTCGGGCTGATGGTGCCGCATTTCGTGCGGCTTCTGGCCGGCAGCGACAACGTGCGGGTCATTCCGCTCTCGGCCTTCTTCGGGGCGCTGACGCTCATCCTTGCGGATCTGGCGGCCCGCGTCATCATGGCGCCGGAGGACATGCCGATCGGCGTCGTCACCGGGCTCGTCGGCGGCATCGCCTTCATTGCCATCCTGAAGCGACGCGCGTAAGGCGGGTAGGAACACGTTATGGACAAGGGCCGGTTCCGGCCTATGTGTTAGCGCAGCCGAGGGATCGGCGATTGGCCCGCATGAGGAGCATATGGCGAACGAAGCTGACATCTGCACGCCGCAGGACGTTCTGAATTTCTGGTTTGGCGAACTCACCTATGACGACTGGTTCGGGACGAGCCACGAACTCGACCAGGCCTGTATCAGCCGCTTCCAGGCGTCGCACCTGGCGCTGGCCCGTGGTGTCGACGAGATCTGGCGCGCGAGCCCGGAAAACCGGCTGGCGGCGATCGTGCTTTTGGACCAGATGCCGCGCAACATGTTTCGCGGCACGCCGCTCGCCTTTGCCACCGATTGCCTGGCACTGCACGAGGCCAAGCTCGCCCTTGGCGCCGGTGCCGACATGGCGATCAAGCCGGAATGGCGCGCCTTCGTCTATCTGCCCTTCGAGCATTCGGAAAACCTTACCGACCAGACCATGTCGGTGAAGCTCTTTACCGAGCTCGGCGATGCCGATTATCTCGACTATGCCATCCGGCACCGCGAGGTGATCGAGCAGTTCGGTCGTTTCCCGCATCGCAACGCCTTCCTGGCGCGGCCCTCGACGGAGGCCGAACTTGCCTATCTGGCGCAGCCCGGCGCCGGTTTTTAACGGGAAAGCGGGCGCTGACGGGGATTTATCGCCGTTCTTTGCATCTTTCCGCCGTCTTTCGTATTCACATCGAAACGTGAAGACGGCCGGAGCGATTCCGGACCACGGTCTCAATCTGCAAGGATCATGAAATTGCGTTCTGTCGGAAAACTGCCCGCCATTCTCGTCTGCCTGCTGGCGCTTGCCGTGGGCGGCCCGGTCATGGCCCAGAAGGCGGCGCAGCCGACAGCGCAACAAACCGCACAGGCAAACGGGCAGGCGGGCCAGAAATCGGCGCAGCCGGCGCAATCGCCGCAAGGGGCACAATCGTCCCAGACCGCCGCCCAGCCTGCTGCCGGCAAGCCGGCGCAGGAGGCGCAGCCAGCGGAGAACGGGGCGACCCCCGGTGCCACCGAACCTGCGGCGACAACCACGCAGCCTGCCCAGAATGCCCAGCCGGCGGCCGATGCCTTGCCGGCGGATGCCACGCCGCCGGCCCAGAGCCAGGCGGCCGAGCAGCTGACCAAGGCCGACGAGGAACTGAAGGGACTGACCGAACGGGTCGAGAAAGCCAAGGACGACGACATCGTGCTTGCCGACCTCAAGGTTCAGGTCGACGCGCTCGCCAAACAGATCATCGGCGTTTCGGTTTCGACCCGCCCGCGCCTCGACGAAATCAAGGCGCGGTTGACCGAACTTGGCGATCCGCCGGCCGAGGGGCAACCGCCCGAAGCCGACATCGTGACAGCCGAGCGCAAGCGGCTGATGGCCGAACGTGGTGCCATCAATGCGCTGACCGGCGAGGCGGAAGGCCTGTCGGTGCAGGCGACGAAGCTGTCCAACGCCATTACCGCGACAAGGCGCGCGCTGTTTTCCAATACGCTCCTGAAGAACACCGAAGTGTCGACCGGAATGTTCGACGACGCGCTGACGGCGACGGCGGACGAGACCCGGGTACTGTCGCGCAGCGTCGGGAGCTGGCTGAGCTTTGCCTGGAACTACAAGCGCGTGCCGCTCCTGACGGCGCTGTTCCTGTCGCTGCTGGCGGCGCTCGTGTTCCTTTCCGGCAGCCGCAGGCTCTTTCGCCCGCTGATCGAGCATGACATTACCGATGAGGAGCCGAGCTACTTCCGGCGGCTCTCCGTCGCATTCTGGTCGACACTGATCCCGACCATCGCGTCGGCCGCCTTCGCGGTCTCGAGCTTCCTGTTCCTGCGCGGCTTCAACGTGCTGCGTTCAGATATCGCACCGATCATTGCAATCACGCTCGGGGTCGCCGTCGTCGTCTTCTTCGTGACGAGGCTCGCTCAGGCCGTGTTGTCGCCGCGCGATTCGCGCTGGCGGCTCGTCCGGGTTTCTGATCGCGGCGCGCGGATGCTGATGATCGCGATCTTCGCCATGGCGCTGGTCAACGGCCTCGACTACCTCTTCGGCGGCGTCAGCGAGGCGCTCGGTTCGCCTGTCGTCCTGACCGTCGTCAAGAGCTACATTGCCTCCATCGTCATCGGCCTCATCATCATGGCTTCGGCCTGGATCAAGCCGACGCTCAGGAAGGATGAATCCTTCGATGCCCATGGCCGCGCCTGGCCGCGGGTGGTGTCTTTCGCGCTGCTCGCGACCGGCGCCTTGCTCATCATTGCCGCTGTGTCGGGCTATGTCGGTCTTGCCCGCTTCATCGCCACGCAGATCATCATTACGGGCGCGATCCTCGTCACGATGTATATCGGCATCCTCACCGGCCGGGCGGTTGCCAAGCAGGGCGCCTTTGCGGAGACCGCCGCCGGGCGTTATCTCGAGCGGCGCTATAATCTCGAACAGGTGGCGCTCGACCAGATCGGCCTTGCCGCGGGCCTCAGCATCTACGCGCTGGTCGTGATGTTCTTCATCCCGCTGATCCTCTTGCAGTGGGGCTTCCAGGTCGCCGACATCGAGTCCTGGGCCTACCGGATGGTGACCGAGATCAAGATCGGCTCGATCACGATTTCGCTGGTTGGCATCCTCGCCGGCATCCTGTTCTTCGCGCTCGGCTACGCCGTCACCCGTTTCGTGCAGCGCTGGATCGACGGCAACATCATGGCACGCAGCCGGGTCGATGCGGGCGTGCGCAACTCGATCCGCACCGGCATCGGCTATACCGGCGTCGGGCTTGCGGGGCTGATCGGCCTGTCGGCGGCCGGCATCGACCTCTCCAACCTCGCGCTCGTTGCCGGTGCCCTCTCGCTCGGTGTCGGCTTCGGCCTGCAGAACATCGTCTCGAACTTCGTTTCGGGGCTCATCCTGCTCGTCGAGCGCCCGTTCAAGGTGGGGGACTGGATCGTCAGCGGTACGACGGAAGGTTTCGTCAAGCGCATCTCTGTTCGCGCGACCGAGATCGAGACCTTCCAGCACCAGTCGATCATGATGCCGAACTCGCTGCTCATCAACGCCTCGGTCGGCAACTGGACGCACCGCAACAAGCTCGGCCGCTCCGAAATCGCCATCACCGTCACCTATGCCAGCGAGCCGCGCCGGATCATGGAGCTGCTCGCCGAGATCGCGGCCGCCCATCCCATGGTCTTGAAGAACCCGTCGCCGAGCGTCGGCTTCACCGCCTTTGGCGATGACCGCATGACCTTCGAATTGCGCATCTACGTGGCCGACGTCCTGACCGGCGGCGGCGTGCGCAACGACCTGCGTGTCTCGATCTACGAACGCTTCCGCGACGAGGGCATCGGTGCGCCGTTCCCGGTCAAGATCGAGGACGTGCCGGTCGAGGACCAGACCGGCATCGAAAGCCACCACCCGGAAGAGGTCGGCGAGCCGAAGGGCGCCACCTCCGCCGAGGAAAGGGCCGCAGCCAAGTCTACCGCTTCGGACAAGAAAACTGCCGCTGCGGCGCCGCTCGACGAGGAGCGCGAAGTGGAGGGGGCAAGCAGCCGCCGGAGCGCCAGCCGCCGGGCAAACCCAAACCGCTGATAAACGGACCGTTCAGCCACTATTCAGCCGGCCTGCCATAAAAAGCATGCAATTCTTCTGGTGACCGACTACGCTGGTCATCGGCTGAAGAGGTGGCCGGCGCAGCGTCGCGTAACCGACGGGGCGGCCGGCTCGGCAAGAGGGCGGCGCGTCTGGCGTCGATGGGCGATGAAGAAATTTGTGATTGCTTTGCTTTCCGGTTTGCTGATGGCCGGCGCGCCGATGGCCGGTGCTGCCAGTGCCGCGACTGTCACGAACAAGGACAGCGAGACCGCCGTTCTGATCGTCGTCGAGGGTGAAAGCCGTGTGGAAGTGGCGATCGCATCCGGAGCGACCGAAATGATCTGCCCGAGCGGCTGTTTCGTCACCGCGCCGAGCGGTGACCGCATCGGCCTGCAGGGCGACGAGAACGTCGAGATCGTCAACGGCAACGTTGTCGTCAAGTAACCTTTCATTCCGCGACAGCGGTGCGGCAGGCGCGCCGCTGTCGGGTGGCACTCCATTCGTTCGATAGGTCGGCAGGTGCCGTCGCTGATGGCGCCGGCAGCCCCTTTAGTAACGGTCGCGGTGCTTTCTTCGCTCGAAGCCTAATCCCAAGGGATGGGCGAGGGCGCCGAAGCTCTCATTCGTTCGGGCGGGCAAGCCCGCGTCGGGCCTGCCGGACACTCTCCTTGCATTGACAGGCTGCATTGCCGGTAGCACGCTTGGGCGTTGGGGTGACGCGCGTGGTCGCGATCATCCGCGCATTGCCGGGGGGAGCCATGCCATTCCTTCGCATCGCCTTGTCCGTTCTGCTGGTGCTTTTCGCATCGGAGGCGCTGGCCGAAAAGCGTGTGGCGCTGGTCATCGGCAATTCCGCCTATCAGCATGTGGCCACCTTGCCCAATCCCGGCAATGACGCGCGCGACATGGCGGCAAAGCTCGAAGGGCTGGGCTTCGAGGTGGTGACCGGCGCTGATCTCGACCTCTCGGGTGTGCGCCGTGCGGTGCGGGACTTCGTCGGCCGGCTCGACGGCGCCGACCTCGCGTTGTTCTTCTATGCCGGCCACGGCCTGCAGGTGAACGGCGAAAACTATCTCGCCCCCGTCGATGCCACGCTCGCTTCCTCTGTCGATCTCGAATTCGAGGCGGTGCCGATGAACCTGATCCTGTCGGCGATGGAGCGCAGTACACGGGTCAATATCATCCTGCTCGACGCCTGCCGCGACAATCCGCTAGCGGTCAATCTCGCCCGCTCGATGGGCACGCGCTCCGCCTCGGTCGGCCGCGGCCTTGCCAAGGTCGGCACCGGCATCGGCACGCTGATCGCTTTCTCCACCCAGCCCGGCAATGTTGCCCTCGACGGATCGGGGCGCAATTCGCCGTTCACATCGGCGCTCTTGAAACATCTCGGCCAGCCGGGGCGCGACATTACCCGCGAACTGATCGACGTGCGCCGCGACGTGCTGGCGGCAACCGGCGGCAAGCAGGTGCCCTGGGACAATTCCTCGCTGACCGGCGAAGTGGTGCTGAAGCCCGCCGTTGACGGCAAGCCGGCGCCGGCCGAGGCGCCTGCGACGGGTCAGGCCGCCGAGCTTGCCTATTGGGAAACGATCAAGGATGCGACCGACCGCGACCTCTTCGACGCCTATCTGCAGCAATATCCCGACGGTGCGTTCGCATCGCTCGCCAAGGCAAAGATCAAGATCATCGAGCGGGCTTCAGTGCCTACATCCGAAGGCGTGCCCGGCGGATCGGGTGGCCAGGCCGTGGCGGCCATCGATCCGGCGCTGGCCGCGCCCAATGCCGACGACACGACATTGGCCCGTTCCGTACAGGTTGAGCTCAACCGGCTGGGCTGTCGCGCCGGCAGCGAGGATGGCGTCTGGGGTGCCGGCAGTCGCAAGGCGCTCGAAGCTTTTGGCAAGTTCGCAAAGGTCGACCTTGCGACGCTCGAACCCTCCAGCGACGTGCTCGGTCGCCTGAAGTCGGAGAAGGTGCGGATCTGCCCGCTTGCTTGCGGCCGTAACGAAGAGGCGAAGGATGGGCGCTGCGTCACGATCCGGCGCGAGGCGAAGCTGCCGCAACCAGGCGAGACGCAAGGCACGATCAAGGCACCGCAGAAAAACACCGGCACCCGTGCGATCAGCCCACCGGCCGAACTGCAGAAAAAGAGCTTTGCCAATTGCCCCGCAAATGCCGATGTCGCGTTCCGGCAGATGTTTGCCCGCGGCTCGGGCCGGGGCCGCATGACGATTTCCGCCACCCATTCCTGCGGCCGGGCCTTTGCCTGTCATCGCACCGCAAGGGGCCAGCCGTGGGATTGCGGCTGGCGGTAAAGCGGACAGCGCATGCTGGCGCCATCGAACGGGGTTGGCGTGAAGGGCGGCGGCGTTTCTCAACCCTCGCGCGTCATTTCAGGGCTTGATTTCGCTGCCGCATGCGCAAGGATCGCCGCGATGGTCAAGGCCGGTTCCGGCAAGGGAGGACACCCCATGAAGCTCCAGCTTATCCGCAACGCGACACTCAAGCTCGACTATGCCGGTCACACGGTGCTGATCGATCCCTTTCTCGGGCCGAAGGACAGCCTGCCGTCCTTTGCGGGGCGGGCGCCCAATCCGCTGGTCGGGCTGCCGTTCGACACCGATACCATTCTTGCCGGGGTCGAACTCGTCATTATCTCGCATCTGCACGAGGACCACTTCGACGACACCGCCAAGCATCGCTTGCCGAAGGGGCTGCCGATCTTCTGCCAGCCGGGCGACGAGGAGGCGATCCGTGGCGCTGGTTTTCGCGACGTCACGCCCCTTCTCGGCAAGGCGCAGTGGCAGGGCCTGAAGCTCACCCGACGTGACGGCAGCCACGGCCTTGGTCCTGTCGTTCAGGACATGGGGCCGGTCATGGGTTTCAGCCTTGAGGCCAAGGGCGAGCCGACGGTTTACTGGGCCGGCGACACGGTGCTCTATCCGGCCATCGAAAAGACCATCCACGATACGAAGCCGGATGTGATCGTCACCCATTCCTGCGGCGCACGCTGGGACGGCGCCCTGATCGTGATGGATGCGGCGCAGACGATCGCGGTCTGCGAGGCCTCCAAGAAGAGCATCGTGGTTGCAACGCACATGGAGGCGCTCGACCATGCGACGGTCAGCCGAGGTGATCTCCGCGCCGCCGCCAGCGCCCACGGCATCGCTTTGCCCAGGCTGCTCATTCCGGATGATGGCGACGTGTTGACCTTGATACCGCCCGTGGTCTAGGCGGCCGACAGGTCGCAGCAGACAAGCTGTACGCGGCACGGCTGCCGGGGGCCCTTCTTGACCGGCTGCGGTCTTGATCCGCTCTCGCTTGCCACAGGTATCTGTGAATATTCGAAAATTCGCGCATATTAAACACAACGAAATCCTCCGCCGCAGGAGCGGTCACCGTTGTGGATCGAAAGCTCGCAGCCATCCTTGCGGCCGATGTCGCCGGCTTCAGTCGCCTCGCAGCGCTCGACGAAGAGAACACGCTTCGCGCGCTCGACCTTTGCCGGGGGCGGATTGCCGAATTGGTGGATGACCATGGCGGCCGCATCTTCGGCAGTGCCGGCGATGGTCTCGTCGCCGAGTTTCCAAGCGCTGTTCAGGCCGTCCGCTGCGCGGTGGAAATCCAGCGCGGTCTTCTCGATGCGCAGGATCTGCCCCCCGAACGCCACCTGCAGTTTCGCATTGGTGTCAATCTCGGCGACATCGTCGTGTCGGGAGACGATCTGCTTGGCGACGGAGTCAATATCGCCGCGCGCCTGCAGGAGATCGCCGTCCCGTCGGGCATCTGTATTTCCGGGGCGGTGCGCGAACATCTCGACGGCAAGGTGCCCTTCGCGCTGACCAGCCTCGGCGAGCGGACCTTGAAGAACATCCCCCGGCCCATTCTGGTTTTCCGGGTCGACTGGCAAGACGAGATCGCCGTCGGAGGTGGCGTCCTCGACGGGGCGCCGCTGGCCGGTCGCAGCAAGGACCAGCCGTCGCTCGTCGTCATGCCCTTCGACAATCTGAGCGGTCCAGGCGACGAGTACTTCGTCGACGGTGTCGTGGAGGAGATCACTGCAGCGCTCTCGCGCGTCCGGGATTTCTTCGTCATCGCGCGCCAGTCCGCCTTCACCTACAAGGGGCGCTTCGTCGACGTGCGTGACGTCGGCCGGGAGTTCGGTGTCACCTATGTGGTTGAAGGCACCGTGCGCCGCGGTGGCGACCGGCTGCGCATTTCCGTGCAACTGGTCGACGCCGAGACGCGGACCCAATCCTGGTCGGATCGCTACGAGGGCGCAATCGAGGATATTTTCGAGTTCCAGGATCGGATCGCCGCGCAGGTGGCAGGCGCCATTCACCCCGCCATCCGCGATGCCGAGGTCGAGCTTGCCAAGCGCAAGCCGCCGGCCAGTCTGCGCGCCTATGATTTCGTCATGCGCGCCTTCCCCAATCTCTGGGGGCGCCGCAGGGATAGCAACAACCAGGCGATCGAACTGCTTCGGCAGGCGATCCTGGTCGATCCCGGCTACGGCCGCGCGCATGCGCTTCTGGCGTGGTGCCATGCCTCGAGCGCCTCCTACCTATGGACCGACCGGCCGGAGCAGGAACTGGATCAGGCGCGTGCAGCGATCGAAGGTGCAGGCTCGATCAGGGACGATCCGACCGCTTTGACTGCGGCTGGCGCGGCAATGAGCATCTGCGGCGATCAGGAGCGCGCCGCCACCTTTATCGAAAAGGCTCTGGCGCTTGATCCGAACAATGCCTGGGCATGGGCTCGGCTCGGCTGGATCGCGATCTTCACGGACGATCCCGCACGCGCAACGGAGCGGTTCCGGCGTGGGATGACGCTGAGCCCGAGAGACCCGCTCGCATTCAACATGAAACTGGGGATGGCTTTTTCCATGGCCATGCAAGGGGCTCTCTCCGAAGCCATCGCGATCGCCCAGGACGTCGTCAACAACTATCCTGACGTGACCTGGTCCTATCGCCACCTCGCGGCCTGGTCGGCGATGACGGGGGACATGGAGACCGCCCGATGGGCGGCGCAGAAGCTGCTGGCAGCAGAGCCGGGGTTCACGATCGAGCGGTATCGGGCACTGCCCTGGTTTCAGAGGATACCGCAGTGGCAGCATCAGATGGCCGAGGCGCTACGGCAAGCCGGCTTGCCCGAACGCTGATCGCCGCTCGAGGGATATGGGCGTTCCGTTCCCGGCCAGCCTCACGGGATCGAGAAAATGCTGATCTCGTTCGTGATGCCTCTGAGCGCGACATTGTGCGATTGCGGGTTGAGGCCGCGATCGCTGAGCAGGCTCGAGGCGCGCGGATCGTCGAGCACCGAACCGGTCGCAAAGATTTCGCGCGAGCTGGCGAGGTGCTGGACCCGAGAGGCGATGTTGACCGTCTGGCCGAAATAGTCCTGCCGCTCGTTGAGGCTGACGGCGATGCACGGTCCCTCGTGAATGCCGATTTTCAGCAGCAGGTCTTCCGAGCCGCGGTCCTCGTTCAGCTGTCGCATGGCGTCTCGCATGCGCATGGCGGCCGCAACCGCCCGGTCCGGCGTCGGGAAGGTGGCCATGACGGCGTCGCCGATCGTCTTGACCACCGCGCCGGCCTCCGCCGCGACGATCTCGTTGACGACGCTAAAATGGGTCTTCACCAGATCGAAGGCGGCGAGGTCGCCGACCCGCTCGTAGAGCTCGGTCGAGCCGCGCAGGTCGGAGAAGAGAAAGGTGAGGCTGGTGATCTTCAGCCGCTGGTCTACGTCGATCGTGTCGGTGCGGTGGATGTCGCGGAAGGTCTGGTTGGAGAGCAGCCGCTTGGCGGTCAGGAACGGCCGGCGGCGGCCGAGGATATCGTGCAGCGCGTCGTTGGCGATGCAGACCGAGGGCAGGGTGCGGACATCCGTGTGGTTTTCCACCTGGATGCGCAAGGGACCGGGCTGCATGGTCAGCGCTTCGTCGTGGCGATGGCCGCGATCGAAGACGAGCGACAGCGTGCGCCGCTCCTTGGTCGGCTCGCCCTTGACGTCGATGAACTGCGCGGCATGGGTGACCGGCTCGAAGATGATGATGAATTCCGCCGGCATCTGCAGCGAGATCACCGCCTTTTCGCCGGGCGGCAATTCCAGCGCCTCGATCATGAAATCGTCGACCTGGGCCTCGTAGCCCTCCTCGGGCAACTCGATGCCGGAGCCCCAGTAGATCTGCCGGAAATATTCGAGCGGCGTCAGTTCGTGCGGGCTGTGGGCCTCGATGTGGCGTATGCGCGGGTTCACGGTGAAGGTCACCTCCACCATCTCGTCCAGCGTCGGCTCATAGCCGGCGGCGCAGAGCGAGCAGGTATAGGTGTCGCTCTGCACGGTCTTCAGCGAGGTGTTGGCATCGAGCACGCCGCCGCAGCCGGGGCAAAGCACATTCCAGGAAAGCTCGAAAAGGCCGAGGCGGGAAGCATGCAGGAAGGCGGCGATCGCCTTCTCCTCGTCGAGCCCGTGCTCGGCGGCAAAGGCGAGTGCGTTGATGCGGCCGAGTTTGCGGTCCGGCGCTTCCCGGACAAATCGCTCCAATACGCCGGCGATTTCAGGCTGCACGGTCTGGCGCAGCATATCGAACAGAGGCTGGGCTTCACTCATGCCGGCATCCTACACCGAAAACGGGCGCCGGGGCAGACGGTTTATCGGTGAGGATTGGTCGAGGGGAAAGCGGCCGACCGCCTTCCCGTCATTCGCTACGCTCTACCTCGCCAGCACTCCTCAGGCTACCTTGCGGTCGCGACCGAAGGGATCGCCAAGCACGGACTCCGTGTGCAGACAGGCCTGCCAACCGCTGTTCTCGCGTATCCAGGTGGTGGCGTCGGCGGCTTTCAGTGTCAAAGGCTGCCCGTCCACATCCATCTCTTCCGTCACCGTATAGGCGATGACGGCGACGTCCTCGCGCGGAAAGACCACGCTGACGTCGTCGAGGCGGAACGACTTGAGCCTCCAGGAACGCTCGGCCTGTTCTGCCATTCTGCGATAGTCGTCCGGCGTGAGCACCGCTGCGCCTTGCGCGCCGACGACGATCGAGCGTTCGGGCAGCATGGCCACGGATGCCTCGGTGTCCTTCTCCAGAATGGTTCGCCAGAATTCCTGTTCGAGGTCGATAATCTCCTGTTCGTCGGCATGTGCCATGGTTCGTACCTCCGTTTGGCATACCGGCAGAAGACGTCAAACCGCGAAAGGTTCCGCCGAGACAGTCGGGTTCAGGCGATCTCAGAGCGCATCTTGATGCCGGCAACAAGGGTGGAACCGAACAACCGACCACGTTGTTTCCCTGGGCTGGCATCAGGGTTGGGACAGGGGGTAGGAACATGACGGTGCTATCGGGAAAATGCCTTTGCGGTCGGGTCGCGCTCTCGGTGCGCGGCGAACCGATCCGGGTCGGCATCTGCCATTGCATGGACTGCCGCAAGGAGAGCGGATCCGCCTTCACCTTCTATGGCATCTGGCCCGCGGAACAGTTTGAATATTCCGGCGAAATTTCGGATTTCCAGGGCCGGTGCTTCTGTTCGCATTGCGGCTCGCGTGTCTTTTCGGTCGACGCGCGCGAGGCGGAGGTCAAGCTCGGCATCCTGTCCCCGGCGCCGACGCCGCTGAAGCCGAGCTACGAGCTCTGGGTCAAGCGCCGGGAGCCTTGGCTGCGGCCAGTGGAGGGTGCCGCGCAGTACCAGGAAGATCGCGAACGCACCGGCGACGAGGAGCCGTCCGACACCCGCTACTAGGCCTCTTTCGCTACAAATTCGAATCCCCTTAAATGAGCATCGATTCATGCAGTGAATTGTGCTTTAGATCAAAGCGTTGCCGCCCCCGTCCGGCCGAGGCGTCGTCGGCGAGCGGACGCTGGGGGAGTGAATGTCGGCACGGCCTTCCTTACGAATTTCCACGCCGCTCAACGGACTGCTGGCAGCGCTCGGCCTTGCCGCCGTCGCGGCGCTGACCACGCGCAATATCGGCGCGACGGCGCGGTTGTCGCTGGAGGTGGTGCTTGGCGGCCTCTGGCTTTTCTATGTGCTGCAGCTGGCCGATACGCTCGCCGCCTGGCCCACGGCGGATCGTCGCGCGCTGATGCCGCATCTCGTGATCGATATGGTGGCCGTCGTCGTTCCGCTGGCCGCCTTCCTGTTCGCCGATCCGCGCGACCAGAGCCTTTATTGCGGAGTCTGGCTCTTGAAGCCCTTGCGCCATTCCACCTTCTTCCGGCTGCTCGGCCGGGTGGTGGCGCGCGCCGCGCCCAATCTCGTCGGCGTCACCTCGCTCTTCGGCATCGTGCTCTTCGGCGCATCGTTGGTCGCCTATCTGATCGAGCGCGACATCCAGCCGGACAAGTTCGGCAGCATTCCGCAGGCCATGTGGTGGGCGGTGGTGACGCTGTCGACCACCGGCTATGGCGACGAGATCCCGCAGACACTGGCCGGCCGGGTGCTTGCCGGTCTGGTGATGATGAGCGGTATCGGCATCTTTGCGCTCTGGGCGGGCATTCTCGCCACCGGGTTTTTCGAAGAAGTGCGCCGCCAGGATTTCGTGCGCAACTGGCAGCTGGTCGCGGCGGTGCCGCTGTTCGAAAAGCTCGGCTCGGCCGCCTTCGTCGAGATCGTCAGGGCATTGCGGCCGCGGGCGGTGCCGGCAGGTAGCATCATCTGCCGCAAGGGCGAGCCGGGCGACCAGATGTACTTCATCGTCGAGGGGCGCGTGACGATTGCAACGCCGTCACCGACGCCGGTCGAGCTCGGCCCCGGCAGTTTCTTCGGCGAGATGGCGCTGATATCGGGTGAGCCGCGCTCTGCGACCGTCACGGCTGCCACAGAGGTCTCTTTGCTGTCGCTCTATTCGGAGGATTTCCAGATGCTGTCGAGCAGCAATCCGGAGATCGCCGAGGTCATCCGCCGGACCGCCGAGACGCGGCGTGGCCGACCCCCGGAGGCATGAGAAAAGCCGGCGTCACGGCGGCCGGACGTCTCAAGCCGGCACGCCGGTCTCGTTAATTCGCCGGCCGCTTATTAACACCGAAGAAAGCCTTTCTCCTCTAGCATGGCGCCTGCAAGTTACAGCGACTAGGCGGGCATGAAGAACGCGCGGAGCTGTAGGGGGACACTCTTTCACATAGGCGTTCAATGTCATTTTTTGGCGTTTCCGGAATGTATTATTCCGGCGAATCCCTTGCCGAGCACCGCATCGTGCTTGCCGAGGACTCCAACCTCTTTTCCTCGATGGTCTCGAAGCGGCTGAAAGAGCTGTTCGACATCGATGTCATCGTCTGCCGCGACTATGACGATCTGCAGTTCGCCGTCGAAAACGCGACATTCCCGGCCTCGCTCGCCATCTCCAACATCAACCTGCCGGGGGCGGAAAACGGCGAGGCGCTCAACTACCTGATCGAGATGAGCGTGCCGACCGTCGTCTTCACCGGCTCGTTCCAGGAATCGACGCGCGAGAAGATCCTGGCCAAGGAGATCGTCGACTACGTCATCAAGGACAGCGTCTTTGCCGTCGACATGCTGGCGGAATCGGTCTGCCGGTTCCTCACCAACCACAAGCACCATGTGCTGATCGTCGACGACAGCCCGACCGCACGCGCGCTGCTGACGACGCAGCTCAAGCGCTACAACTTCCGCACCAGCTCGGCCGAAAACGGCGCGATGGCGCTGGAGCTCCTCAAGAACAATCCGGATATCGGCCTCGTCATCACCGACTACAACATGCCCGATATCGACGGCTTCGAGCTGACGCGGCGCATTCGCAGTTCCTACGGGCCGCACCAGCTGCGCATCATCGGTGTTTCGTCGTCGACCAACCGGCTTCTGTCGGCGCGCTTCCTCAAGGCCGGCGGCAACGACTTCGTCGTTCGTCCCTTCGTCAACGAGGAATTCTACTGCCGCGTCAACCAGAACCTGGATACGCTGACCAAGATCCGCACACTCAGTGAAAAAGTTAGGGTTCCTGCTTAACCATCAAAGCAGGATGGGTAAAAACCCCTAAGAATTATTGGGTGAGTGCATCAAAAACGCCGCGCACAGGTTGCCGTATTAACGAAATTGCAATCCGAACGGTCTTCAATCCGCCGCAGCAGGAGCGGGGAACCCGGTCACACGGATCACGCCGGCCGAAAGGCCAGGCGCGGCAAGTGGCCGGGTTGAAGATTTCGGGAGCCAGCGTCACCCCTTGAGGGAAGCACGCCTGTGGCTCGAGAGGGGTTGCAGGGACGTGAGATTGCGCCGCACGCCAGGCCGGGTGAATTCTGTGCAGAAGCACAGTGACAAGCGCATGCTGCTTGTCGAAGATTCCCGGATGTTTGCGACGGCGCTGAAGTACGGGCTTGAGTCCGTCCACGGCATTCGCGTTACCCATTGCAACTCGCTGGCGGCGCTGAAGGAAGCGCTGGAGCAGGCGCCGGAGAGCTTCTCGCTCGCCGTTCTCGATCTCAACCTGCCGGATGCGCCCAATTGCGAGGCGCTCGAATTCATCCTCGACAACCAGGTGCCGGCCGTCGTCTTCACCGCGGCCTTCAACGACCATACGCGCGAGGAAATCCTCAGGCGCGGCGCGCTCGATTGTGTCATCAAGCACCAGCCGGAATCGATCAATCTCTTGATTGGCGCCGTTGATCGGGCGCTGACCAACGGCAAAACGACGGTGTTGCTTGCTGATTCCGATGCCGCCTCGCGCAGCGAACTGGCCGGCATCTTGAGGCGCAAGCGGATTTCCGTCTGCGAGGTCGCATCTGCCGCCGATGCGCTGCAGGTGCTCGACAGCGGCGAGGCCGTCGATCTCGTCGTCACCGACCTTGATCTCTCCGACATGTCCGGCGCAGCGTTGCTTGCCGAGGTGGAACGGCGGCGGGGCGACGGCGCGGTGCCGGTCATCGGTCTCTCCGACAGCGGCGACCGGCGTGCCGGTGCCCGCTTCCTCGAAGCGGGCGGTACGGATTTCATTCAGAAGCCCTTCCTCGAAGCGGAGTTCAATGGGCGCATTGCGCAGGCGGCCGGTGTGCAGAAGCGGCTGCAGACGCTGCAGCGGCAGGCGGCCAGCGACTACCTCACCGACCTCTACAACCGCCGTCACTTCTTCGTGGCGGGGCCGCGGCTGGTCGAGCAGTGCCTCAGGCGCGGCGAGCCGACGGCGATCGCCGTGCTTGATATCGATCATTTCAAGCGCCTCAACGACACCTATGGCCACGAGATCGGCGACATCGTGCTGAAGCATGTGGCCAAGCGCCTCTCCGTGCTCGTTGGCGAGGACCATCTGCTCGCCCGCCTCGGCGGCGAGGAGTTCGGCATCCTCTTCAACGGCTGCGACGTGCGGCGCGCCTTCGCCTTTTGCGACGCGCTACGCCTGGAACTCGCAAAATCCCGCATCGTCGCCGACGACGAGGAGCTGACGATTACCGTCTCGATCGGGCTTGCCACGATCGAGACCTCGGAGGCCTTCGAGAACTACCTGCATGCCGCCGACCAGTTTCTCTACATGGCCAAGCATGCCGGCCGGAACCGGGTGATTTCCGAGTTGGCGCTGCTCGACGCGCTGGCCTCCTAAACTGCCGGGCCAGACCGGCAGGCCCACCCTCGGAAATAATGATCCGTCACCTGTCGGCTTGGAACGAAGTCGATCGTCCTTCGGTTACCGCACATGAGCAGGCGGCACGAGGAGGACCAAATCATGACCAATGTCGTTTCAAATCTCTGGTTTGCGAAGGAGGCACGCCAGGCCGTCGACTTCTATGTTTCGCTCGTTCCCAACTCGGGAATCATCCGCGTCACCACCTTGCCGGCGGAAAGCCCGAGCGGACCGCCCGGCAGCGTGACGACCATCGAGTTCACGCTCGGCAACCAGGAATTCCTGGCGCTCGAAGCCGGGCCCCTCGATCCGTTCAACCATTCCTTCTCGATCATGATCCAGTGCGATACCCAGGAGGAGATCGACCGGATTTGGAACGCGATCAGCGAAAACGGTGGACAGATCGAACAATGCGGCTGGATCCGCGACCGCTGGGGGTTGTGCTGGCAGATCGTGCCAAGGGTGCTCGGCGACATGGTCGCCCATTCCGACCGTGCGCGCGCCAAGCGCGTCACGGAGGCGATGCTCGGTATGATCAAGCTCGATATCGCCGAACTGGAGCGGGCGTTTCACGGCTAGAAGCCGGTTGTCTCGTGGGTGCAGGACCCGCAAGTTATGGAAGCGGCAGGCGGGCCATGCCCCGCCTCCAGCGACGCTCGAGATGCCAGGCACAAGGCCGCCTGCCTGCGCAACCATGGGGCGCTTTTTGTCGCGAAGACATCTACCCGTTTATGAGGGAACCTTTTACAGGATGACAAGGCTGGCCGGCGCAGGGGCACTTGGAAGCGCACTGGCTGTTGGGGGAGACGACGTGAATTTACAGATGTTTACGAGTGTTGATGGCCGTATCGGACGTCAGGCCTGGTGGTTGGCGCAGATCGTTATCTGCATTGCGGCGATAGCCGCGATGTTCGCCGGCGGGGCGTTGTTGGCGCTTTCGGACGTGGACAATTATGCCGCGGGCTTCAGCCTTATGCATATGCTTGTCATCTTCATCATCACCGCGAGTTTCTATTTCGGCTTCACGGTCAACACCAAGCGCTGGCACGACCATGGCCGTTCCGGGTGGTGGAACCTTGCGCTGTGCGTCCCGGTCGTCGGGCCGCTCTTGGGCCTCGTCATGTTGGGCTTCCTCGCGGGCGAGGAGGGTGACAACCGCTTTGGTCCGCCGGTCCTACGCTTCGTCGGAGGCGGTGCCACGCGCTTCGGCCGCGCCGGTCAGTGACGCCGGGCTGTAAGTCAAAGGGCTAAGGCGACGTTTGTGTGCGTCCGACAGAACGCGTGTCGCCCTCGGCGTTCATTTTTCGCGCCTGCACGTGCCAAGCGCGTGACGGTGGCGATGCCGGGCATGATCAAGCCGGATATTGCCAAGATTGAGCGTGCAAACAGCTTTGGGCCCCCGACCGTCGGGCGTCGAGCCTTGCCGGTGCCGGATCGGTCTCGGGCTATGCCGGTCCGCCAGGACGAAGGCCGACCTTTCGGTCGTGCCCCCGCAATCGCTTTACTTGCTCTTCTGCGGATAGATCGTTTCGCCGCGCTTCAGCATCTCGACGAAGGTCTCGATCTTCTTTTTGCGCCCGGCTTCGGTCTTCATGTTGTGGGTGCGGAAGGCGAGCGCGAAGCGGTTCTGTGCGCTGAGCTTGCCAAGCATTTCGCGGGCTTCGGGCTCAGCGTCGATCGCCGCCTGCAGGTCGTCGGGGATCTGCATGTCCTTGCCGCTGGCATAGGCGCGGTCCCAGCGGCCGTCGGCCTTGGCGGCATCGACCTGTTTGAGCCCGTGCTCGGTCATACGGCCCTCGGCAATCAGGCGCGCGACATTGTCGACATTGATCTGGCTCCAGATGCTCTTCTTGCCGCGCGGCGAATAGCGCTGGAGGAAACTCCTGTCGTCGTGCCCCTTGCGCACGCCGTCGATCCAACCCCAGCAGAGCACCGCGTCGATCGCCTCCTTGGGCGTGACCGAGGCGAGGCCGGAGCTGACCTTGTGGGTCTTGATCCACACTTCGGTTTCGCTCTGGTGGTGAGCGGCGAGCCAGTCGTAGAAGCTCTGGAAGTCCTTGAATTCGTGAACCTTGGCGGGATCGATCTCCACGGGGGCCATCGTTCGTTGTGCTCCTCGCTCCGCTGAAACGCCGACCATTCAATCCAAAACAGCGGCGCGTGCAAGCGTCATGACGGCACAAGCGGAAAGTGTCACCAACGAAAAAGGGCGGAGAAGCTCCGCCCTTGTCTGATCCATATGATCTGCCGCTTATCGCGCCATCTGCAGCGTCAGCTTGCGGTCGGCGCGCTCCTGCTGCGGCGAGCGGTTGTAGAGTTCGCGATAACACTTGGAGAAGTGCGAGGCGGAGACGAAGCCGCAGGCTACGGCCACTTCGACCACCGGCATCGACGACTGGATCAAGAGGTGCCTTGCGCGGTCGAGGCGGATTTCGAGATAGTAGCGCGCAGGCGAGCGGCCCATTTCCTGGCGGAAGAGGCGCTCGATCTGGCGGCGGGAGAGATCGGCGCCCTCGGCGATTTCGAGCAGCGAAAGCGGCTCGGCGAGGTTTGCCTCCATCAGTTCGATGATGGACAGCACCTTGGCGTTCTGCACGCCGAGACGGGCGCGCAGCGGCAGGCGCTGGCGGTCATGGGGCCCGCGCACGCGATCGGTCAGCGCCTGTTCGCAGACGCGGTTGACGAGGCTCTCGCCGAAATCCTGGTCGATCAGGTTCAGCATCATGTCGAGCGAGGCGGTGCCGCCGGCGCAGGTGTAGATGTTGCTGTCGATCTCGTAGAGGTCGGCATAGACGTCGACCTGCGGGAAGCTTTCGGAAAAGCCCGGCAGGTTTTCCCAGTGGATGGCGCAGCGCTTGCCGGTCAGAAGACCGGCCGACGCCAGCACATGGGCGCCGGTACAGAGGCTGCCGACGGCGACGCCGCGATTGTAGACCTCGCGCAGCCAGGCATTGACCGACTTGTTGTTGAAGTCCTCGACATAGATGCCGGAACAGACCAGCACCATCGAGGGGCGGTTTTCGCCGCCGAGAAACTTGCGCTCGTCTGCAAGCGACGAGTTGACCTCGAGCGCGATACCGCTCGACGACAGGACCTTTTCGCCGTCGGACGATGCGAGGCGCCAGGAATAGGCCTCGTAGCCGAGCATGCGGTTGGCGATGCGGAGCGTTTCGATCGCCGCCGAAAAGGGCAGCATGGAAAAGTTCGGCACCAGGAAGAAGACGAGAGAACGCTTTTTGGTCAGTGGCTTGTTCATGAGGCTTCCCATGCTTGGCGATGCGGTATATTCGTCGCTTGGAAGATACTCTTCGGCTTGTCTGTTTGCGACATTCGCATGGATAGCAGCGACCGCAAAGAGATTTCGCATTGCGACATCGCGCGGTGAAAGGCGGCTCGGCCCCGCTTTCAGGCTTTTGTAAGGAAAGCGACAGTTTTTACAGCGCTGTTGACGCTATCGGACAAGAACTGCCAGAGATACGCAATATTCGCAAAGCGCTCTCCAGGGTTGTGTTTGCCGATTGCGACGCTTCACACGGCTGGCGCGGGTGTCGGTAAAAGACAAGTGAACCTCGTGCGATCGCTCGCTAGCCTGATTAACGGCACCGCGAGTAGAGGTGCGAGCCAAATCGGCCGATGATCACACACCATTGGCGGCTCGTGCTTTCGACACTACCTGCGATGCGACGGTCTCTTTGGAAGGGTACGTTGCGTGGGGCAGAATCAGCCAACAGCTTTGAGGCGCGCCGTTTCGCTGCTGAAGGCCCTGTGGACTGTTTCGGTCATCGTCGCGACAACCGCCATCGGTGCCCACGCCGGATGGTTGGGCCACGGCATCGTGGGGTCGTTGGCGCTCGGGTTCGTGGGGCTTGTCGCCGGCTGTTTCCTCAGTCGGCCGTCGCGTCTCGCAGAGTTGCTGACCTAGGCCGCATTGCGTTTCCGATTGCGCGACGACACGTTCGAACGCAAAGGAAAAGGGCACCGCGTTGTCGGCGATGCCCTTCGATTGATCCGGTTCGTGACGCCCTCAGAAGGGACAGATCACGCCGTCATTCATTGTTCGGTCTTATGCACCGCATCGTCCACCGACGGGAAGCCGATGTCCTTCAGCGTGTCATAGGACAGGTTTTCGAGGGCCCGTTCCTGGCGATAACGCTTCCATACTGCCCAGGCACGAACCTGCAGATTGAAGAGACCCGGAAGGGACGAGTGGGAGGATGCCCGTTCCGAGGCCGATGAAAACTGAGTGTTGGACATTTCATGGCTCCTTCTGAGTGTCTCAGCCGGTCGCGACCATGATGGTATTTATGGCCTAACCTGACTTATCATTCCAACGAATATGTTTGATGCCTTTCATCAAACATGGTGATTGATTAGCGGGTCCGCAAACATCACGTCGTCACGGACTCTCTGTGGCAGTTTGGCGAGTTCGCGCCGGGCTTCCACCCGATTCCGCGCGATCTGTTTTTCGCGTCGTTGCCTTGCAACACCGTCGAGGACGGCGATCATTTGATTGAGGGCGTTGAGGACCATGTCGTTGCTCCTGCTATGCTCTTTTTTTACCACTGCCTGCGGCAGGCGGCTGTTACGGAGGGAACTCTTCGAAGCGGCGATAACAAGGGCTGCGGTGGACATGCGTTTCTCCTTCCTGCGTCGTCCTTGAGCTTGACTATCGGCCATTGCTGATGTTCAATCAAACGAAATGAAGTGAAGCTATCTTTCAGTTTTTTTGAATGAGGTTGACGCCATGAACATGCTGATGCGCCATGCGCTTCCGCTTCTCGAAATGGACGTGCTGAAGACTTTCATCGCGATTGCCGAGACCGGCAACTTCACCACCGCCGCCGAAACCGTCTACCGCACGCCGTCGGCTGTCTCGATGCAGATCAAGAAGCTCGAGGAGATGCTCGGCTGTACGCTGTTCCTGCGTGACGCGCGCTCGGTCACCTTGACGCCGAAGGGCGAGTTGCTGCTCGGCTTTGCCCGCCGCCTGCTGTCGCTCAACAACGAAACGGTTTCCCGCTTTCTCTTGCCGGATATGAACGGCGTCGTGCGCGTCGGCGCGCCTGAGGACGTTGGCGAGCGCATCCTGCCCGAGGTGCTGAAGCGTTTCGCCGAATCCTATCCGAACGTCACGGTCGATGTGTCGATCGGCATGAGCAACGCCATGCGCAAGAAGGTGGACGAGCACCGGCTCGATATCGCCATCTTCAACAGCCTGACCGAGGGAACGCCCCGCAATGGCGAAATTCTGATGCAGGAAAAGCTGGTCTGGGCCGGCGCAAAGTGCGGCAGCGCGCATCTGAAGGATCCGCTGCCGGTGTCGATGTGGGAGGACGGCTGCGTCTGGCGGGCGGATGCGGTAGAAAAACTCGCGCGCGCCGGCCGCAAGTTCCGCATTGCGTTCCTCAGCGCCTATACCACCGGGCAGCGCGCCGCCGTGCTTGCCGGTCTCGCGATCGCGCCGCTGCCGCGTTACCTCGTCCAGGGGGAAATGGTGCAACTCGGCGAGCGCGACGGCCTGCCGGATCTCGGCCACTACAATATCGGCCTGCAGGTGATCAGCGATGCGCCGGCGCCTGTACTGGCGGTCGCCGACCATGTGCGCGACGCCTTCGCCGATCTGCAGGTCCAGTAAGGGGAGATATCGCGGTTGCGCTCTTCCCGGTCGCTGCCCGCCGCTTTCCTGTCGTCCTGGCCACTTTCGTCGGGTGCCCGGCCATGAGTGAACGGTCGCGCGTCCTCGATCCGATCGACCGCCTGTCGGAGATCATCTTCGGCCTCTTGATGGCGCTGTCCTTCACGGGAACCATGAGCACGGTCACGGCCGGCGAGGGCGGTGTCAATGCCGTGCTCGTCGCCGCCCTCGGCTGCAACATCGCCTGGGGCATCGTCGACGGCGTCATGTATGTGCTGACGACGGTGGTGGAGCGCGTGCGACGGCGCGGTTTTCTCGACAGGCTCAGGTCTGAGCGGCTCGATCGCGCCCGCGAACTGTTTCTCGAAAGCCTGCCGGACGATGTGCGCCGCGTCTCTTCGCCCAAGGAAACGGAAGCGCTGCTTGTCCGGGTGAGGGCGCTCTCCGCCGACCCCCGGCACCGGGTTGTGACCGCACACGACCTTAAGGCAGCCGTCGCGATCTTCCTGCTGGTCGTCGCCTCGACGTTGCCGCCAAGCATTCCCTTCCTGCTGACGGACAATGTCGCGCTCGCCATGCGCGCCTCCAACGCCATTGCGCTCGTCATGCTCTTCGTCATCGGCGCGCGCCTCGGCCGCTACATGGGCCGAAGCCCCTGGCCGATGGCCTTTGCGATGGCTGCGATCGGCGCGGTTCTGGTGGCGGTGACGATCCTCTTTGGCGGATAACGTTCGCCCTTGAGCGACAAGGGTTCGCTCACACCTTGATCGGTGCCTGGCGGATGTGGATTTCGATCAGCCGTTTCAGTTCGGGCAGATCCCGGGCTTCCAGCGCGTCGACCATCAGGTGGTGCTCGCGGGCCGATTGCTCGATGCGGGCGCGGGTGCGCCATTGCGATACCGGGGCCGATACGGTGCGCTGGCGGATTTCGGCAACGACGTCGACGAGTTCGGAATTGCCCGAGAGCATGAGAAGGGCGCGGTGGAAGGCGAGGTTGGCGTCGTAGTGCTCCATGATGGAGCCGCGAAACGACATCTCGTCGAACTGCCGGGCGAGTTGCCGCAGTTCGGCGATGGTGGCGGGCGTTGCATTGGCAACCATGCGGTCGGCGACGCCGGTTTCGAGAATCACGCGGATATCGCTGATTTCCTGCGTGCGCTGGTCGTCGAGTTCATAGACCTGGTAGCCGCGGTTGGGATTGTGCTGCACCAGCCTGCGCTGCGACAGCCGGTCGAGCGCCCGGCGCACCTCCGGCCGCGTGCAGTCGTAGCGGCGCTCCAGGTCGATCTGCTTCAGCCAGGCGCCGGCCGGCAGGGTCCCGGTCAGGATGTCGTGCAGCAGGAGGTCGGTAACGTCCTTCTTGTCCTCGGGCTTTTCCTCGGGCGCCAGCATTTCCGTCAGATCGTCGCTCATTCCTGCCTTACACTCTCTTTCCGCCTGTCACCGGCCTCTGACGCACGTTGCTGGTGCATGTCCCAGGTCCCCGGCCGTGCCTCGCGTCGCCCGCCGCAGCGGAATTGGCTCCATTTTTGGAGAAACTATGATGCCGTCCTGAACAATTCAATGCGGGAGAGCGGCGTTCCCTGCCTGCCTCTCGCCGTTGTGCACATCGCTCGAAATGTTTCAGGACCCTCTTGTGTATCCAAAAATGTTATCATAAATTGGCGCCAATTCTGGTTACTATTGTTGCGGAAGTCAAGAAACGATGAAAAATGCCGATGCCGTCTGGGACCTCCTCGAAGCCAAGCGCGAACGGTTCTTCGTGCTCAGCGACCGGGTCTGGGATACGCCGGAAACCAACTACGAGGAGTTTTCCTCGTCGGCCGAACACGCCGCGCTGCTGGAGGCCGAAGGTTTCCGTGTGTCGCGCGGCATCGCCGGCATGCCGACGGCGGTCATGGGCGAGGCGGGCGAGGGCGGACCGGTCATTGCCATTCTCGGCGAGTTCGATGCGCTGCCGGGCCTCAGCCAGGAGGCCGGTGTCGCAGAGGAGCGGCCTCTGGTCGACGGCGGCAATGGCCATGGCTGCGGCCACAATCTGCTCGGCGCCGGCGCGATGATGGCGGCGACCGCCGTCAAGGATTACCTCGCGGCGAGCGGCATCAAGGGGCGGGTGCGCTATTACGGGTGCCCGGCGGAAGAGGGCGGCTCGTCCAAGGGCTTCATGGTGCGCGCTGGCGTGTTCGACGATGTAGATATCGCGATTTCCTGGCACCCCGCACCCTTTGCCGGCGTCAACAACCCCATTTCGCTTGCCTGCAACGAGCTCGACTTCCGCTTCAGCGGCCGGGCGTCGCATGCATCGGCTGCCCCCCATCTCGGCCGCAGCGCGCTCGATGCGCTCGAACTGATGAATGTCGGCGTCAACTATCTTCGCGAACACATGCCATCGTCGGCGCGCATCCACTATGCGGTGACTGACACCGGCGGCAACGCGCCGAACGTGGTGCAGGCCCGCGCCAAGGCGCGCTATCTCGTGCGCGCCCGCAGCCTGCCGGAACTGCTCGATCTCGTGGAACGTGTCCGCAGCGTTGCGAAGGGTGCGGCGCTGATGACGGGCACCACGGTCACGGACGAGATCGTCAGCGGCGACGCCAACCTCGTCGGAAACACCCCGCTCGAAGCGCTGATGCACCGGCAGCTTGAGCATCTGGGACCGCCGCAGTTCGACGAGGACGATCGGCGGACGGCGGCAAAGTTCCAGGAGACCTTTACCGGCGAGGATATCGCCTCTGCCTTCGAGCGTTTCGGGCTCAAGCTGCGACGGGGCGTTTCGCTCTGCGACACGATCTTTCCGCCGGAAAACGGCGCCGGCACGCTTGTCGGCTCCACCGATGTCGGAACGGTGAGCTGGGTGGTGCCGACCGTGCAGATGCGCGGCGCGACCTACGCGATCGGCACGCCCGGCCATTCCTGGCAGCTGGTGGCGCAAGGCAAGCTGCCGGCCGCGCACAAGGGCATGGAGCACGCGGCCAAGGTGATGGCGAGCACGGCGGTGGAGCTCATCCTCGATCCCGCGCTCATTGCCGCCGCCAAGGCCGACCATGCCGCAAGGCTCGAGGGCACGCCCTTCGTCAATCCCATTCCTGACGATGTCGACCCGCCGATCCCCGGGGTGAGCCATGGTTAAGTCATCGATCGACAAGCGAAGGGAGGCGCTGCGATGACTGAGCCCGGTTTCCTCGACATCATCAGCTTCGGGCCGGACGGCTGGGGGCCGGCGCTTGCCGCCGGCGCCTGGATGACGATCCTGATCGCGATTGCCGGTTTTGCGATCGGCGGCCTCATCGGCACCTTCGGCGCCTGGGCGAAGATCTCCGGCGGCCCGGTCGTCCGTGGATGCGCCGAGGCCTACACGACGGTCCTTCGCGGCATTCCCGACCTCCTGGTCATCTATCTCTTTTATTTCGGCGGCAGCGCCGTGGTGACGGCCGTCGGCCAATTGTTCGGTGCGGAGGGTTTCGTCAGCTTCCCCGGTTTCATCGCCGGTGCACTTGCGGTCGGCATCACCTCAGGCGCCCAGCAGACCGAGGTCTATCGCGGCGCCTTCCGCGCCGTGCATCCGGGCGAGTTGGAGGCGGCAACCGCCTGCGGCATGGGCCGGCTCCTCAAGTTTCGCCGCATCATTGCACCCTTGACGCTGCGTTATGCGCTGCCCGGTCTCGGCAATGTCTGGCAGGTGGTGTTGAAGGAGTCCGCACTGGTGTCGGTCACGGGTGTCGTCGAACTCTTGCATCAGGCGCAGATCGGCGCCGGATCGACCAGCCGTCCCTTCGACTTCTTCTTCATCGCAGCCATGATCTATCTCGCGATTTCGACCGTGTCGGGCCTGGTTCTTCAGGTTACCGAGCGCCGGTTCTCGCGCGGCGTCAGGAGGGGCTGATGGATATCAAATTTGCCCTCGAAACCTTCTGGAGCTTGGCGGCGGCGCTGCCGCTGACGCTGGAGCTTGCCGCGACATCGATCGCGCTTGGTTCGGTGCTGGCTCTTGGGCTGGCGCTCTCCCGTCTGTCGGGCATTCTTGCGCTCGATCTCTTTGCCCGCACTTACGTGTTCCTGTTTCGCGGAACGCCGCTGCTCGTGCAGATCTTCCTGATCTATTACGGCCTCAGCCAGTTTCCCGCCGTCCGCCACAGCATCTTCTGGCCGCTTCTGCGCGAACCCTACTGGTGCGCCGTGCTGGCGCTGATGCTGAACACGGCCGCCTATGCGAGCGAAATCATCCGCGGCGGCCTCCTTTCGGTTCCGCACGGCCAGGTCGAGGCAGCGCGGGCCTGCGGCATGGGGCGCGTCATGATCTTTCGCCGCATCGTCATGCCGCAGGCGCTGCGCCAGGCGCTACCCGGTTATGGCAACGAGATGATCTCCATGGTCAAGGCGACCTCGCTCGCCTCGATCATCACGCTGATGGAAATCACCGGCGTCGCCGCCAAGCTGATCTCGGAGAGCTACCGGGTGATCGAGGTCTTCGTCGTCGCCGGTCTCATCTATCTCGCCATCAACTTCGCGCTGACCCGGCTCGTTGCGTTTGCCGAACACCGGTTTAACCCGCAGCTGCGCGCGCCATTGCCGATCTCCGCCGAACTCAAGGGAGAAGCCCATTGAACATGTCCGCCGCCGTCACCGCACCGGTCGCGATCCGCGTGCACGACCTTCACAAGAGTTTCGGCCCGGTCGAGGTGCTGAAAGGCGTGTCGCTCGACGCGCGCGAGGGTGAGGTGATTTCCATCCTCGGATCCTCCGGCTCCGGCAAGTCGACGCTGCTTCGCTGCATCAACATGCTGGAGGTTCCGAATTCGGGCACGATCGAGGTCGCCGGCGAGGCGATCCGGCTGAAGACATCGAACGATGGGCGCAGCCGCCCGGCCGACCAGAAACAGGTGGACCGCATCCGCTCCGAACTCGGCATGGTGTTTCAGAGCTTCAATCTCTGGTCCCACAAGACCGTGCTTGAAAACGTCATCGAGGCGCCGGTGCATGTGCTGAAGCGCCCGCGCGTCGAGGCGATCGAGGAGGCCGAAGCCCTGCTTGCCAAGGTCGGCATCGCCGACAAGCGCAACCATTATCCCTCGCATCTCTCCGGCGGCCAGCAGCAGCGCGCCGCGATCGCCCGTGCGCTTGCCATGCGCCCGAAGGCGATGCTCTTCGACGAACCGACCTCGGCGCTCGACCCGGAACTGGTCGGCGAGGTGCTGCGCGTCATGCGCGGTCTGGCGGAGGAGGGGCGCACCATGCTGGTCGTCACCCACGAGATGGGCTTTGCCCGCGACGTCTCGAGCCGCGTCGTCTTCGTACACAAGGGCACGATCGAGGAGGAGGGGCCGCCGCACGAGGTCTTCACCCATTCGAAGTCCGAACGCTTCCGCCAGTTCATCAAGAGTTGAAGCCTGTCGTGATCGGCGGGCCGAAAAACAAAGCAATCAACATCCACAAAAGGGGAATGCTGCAATGAAAAAGACCACCGCAATCATGGCATCGGCGCTTGCCGTTACCGCGGGGCTGATGTCCACGCCGGCGCAGGCCGAAGACAAGAAGTGGACGAAGGTGACGATCGCCACCGAAGGTGCCTTTCCGCCCTATAACCTGACCAAGGCGGACGGCACGCTCGACGGCTACGAGATCGAGCTCAGCAAGATCCTCTGCGACCACATGAAGGTCGAATGCACCGTCATCGCGCAGTCCTTCGACGGCATGATCCCAGCGCTCAACGCCGGCAAGTTCGACGCGATCATGGCCGGCATGTCGGCCACCGAGAAGCGCAAGGAGGTCATCGACTTCTCGATGTCCTACGGCAGCACCGGCCAGGCCTTCGCGACGCTGAAGGGCGGTGATCTCGAAACCCTGCCGATGAAGGGCGAGCTCTTCTCGCTTGCCTCCAACGAGGCCGGCGCGCGCAAGGCGGTCGACGAGCTGAAGCCGCTGATCGAAGGCAAGACCATCGGCGTCCAGACCGCCTCGATCGCGGCGCGCTTCATCGACGAATATCTGAAGGACGTCGTCGAGGTGCGCGAATACAAGACGACCGAGCAGCACGATCTCGATCTCGTCGCCGGCCGCGTCGATTTCGTCATGGCGTCCATGGGCTACCTGAAGACGACCGTCGAAAAGCCCGCCAACAGCGACATGGTCATCACTGGCCCCCGCTTCCAGGGCGGCTTCCTCGGCGCCGGCAGCTCCGTTGGCCTGCGCAAGAGCGACCCCGAATTGAAGGCGCTGTTCGACGACGCAATTGCCGCTGCCAAGGCCGATGGTACCATCAAGCGCCTGTCGGAGAAGTGGTTCGGCTTCGACCTGACGCCGCAGTAATCCGGGTCGGTTCGCCCTCTCAACCAAAGCACCGCACGTTCCGTCGAACGCGCGGTGTTTTCTGTGTCTGGAATGCCCGGCGCTTCCTCGCGCGCTTGCAAGGCGCCAGGGCTGTTTATTTAATAGCGACGCGCAGCGCGTGTGGACATCTTTCGAACACAATCGCTTCGTATAAGCCCATCTGTCGACATTTGCTTATGAGCGCTGAATGTGTTCGCCGCTCGCAACTGTCGCGTCGCTTTAGACTTTTGACCACGGATGTACTGGCACTGGTGTAAGAGCGATGATGAGGAAGGTCGGTGCGGTTTCGCCCCGGCCTTTTTTATTGCCGGATGATCACTTCAGCGTTTTCGACGCGAGCACAAAGTCGATCAGGTCGCCGACCGTGACGAGCTTTTCGACAGAGTCGTCGGTCAGATAGATCTCGAACTCTTCCTCCACCAACATCGCCAATTGAGACACTTCGAGCGAGTCGGCGCCCAGATCCTCTTCGATCTCGGCATCGTCTTTCACTTCGGAAGCCTTCACGCCGAGCAGCTCGACGAGGATCGCCTTTACGCGTTCGGAAACATCGGATCGTGTGGGTGCCATGGATCTACTCCCTCCCTTAAAGCATAACACAAAGGGCGGTGAACGGCCGTCTAGGCCTATAGGATCATTCGCTGATTTCGTCATGATCCAAATGGGTTAGGCCATTTCGGTGAGGGAGAGCCCCTGGGTGTTTGCCAGTGCCAGACCTCGGCACCTCGGCGAACTCCTGCGATATATCGGCGAACGCGTCGATCAGGGTGCCGCCGAGCGATATGAAACCCTGAAGATCGAGAAGGAGGCTTCCGGTGGCCGCTGAAGTCGGGACCAGAAACTGGTTCGATGCCGCAGCCACCGCCTATGCCCTGTTCCGGCCGGACTATGGTCGGTTCATGGAACGGCTTAAGGAAAAGCCTTCCTCGATCCAGCCTTGAGGGAGGCGCGGCAGCCACCGCGCCAAGCCCAATCCGGCGCGGCAAAGCCGCCCCGGTCACCTTCCAACGATGCCCTATTTCGTCGGAGCAGGCGTCGGCCGCACCAGCGAGACGACGCGCGGCTTCGAGGGGGCGTCCAGCCACTCGATCCACTTGTCCCGTTCCTCGGTCGTGTCGAAGAACCGCCAGAGCTTGTAGTCTTCTTCGGTGGTCTGCAGCATTTCGCCGATCGAAACGAGCTCCATCGGCAATTCCACCTCGTTGCCGTCGTAGCGAATGAAGTAGATCCCCTCGGCGGCAAGCCGGATGATCTGACCGGTGCCATAGGTGCCATCGGGATCGTCGACTGTGAAGTACATGCCGGTCAGGGTATCGAGA
Organism: Ensifer sp. ENS02; assembly: GCF_014851885.1. Classification (NCBI taxonomy): domain Bacteria; kingdom Pseudomonadati; phylum Pseudomonadota; class Alphaproteobacteria; order Hyphomicrobiales; family Rhizobiaceae; genus Ensifer; species Ensifer sp. ENS02. The sequence goes on from NZ_JACVAO010000001.1 coordinate 553,361, forward strand.
ATTTTGTCGTTCATGGGTTCTGGATGCCAGTTTAAGGAATAGGTTTCATCAGACCGTCGCCCGCCGCCGGAATTAAGGCAAGCTGAAATCTCCAGTGTCCACATTCACCAAACAGCATAATAGCCCGATGCGCGACCAAACGAGGACTTTCGCTTGTGCGGTCGGCCGCCACGTTCATGGCGAGAGGGCGGCTGGTGCCGCCCTTCGTTTGCGTCAACCAAAGTACGATGTTTTGCCGCGCGTGAGGTTGGACCTGCCCGTGCCCGGCGTCGTGTTGGGTTTCCCGCTACCGCCCGCCAACTCGATTGCTTCAATGGCTTTGGCAGCCGGCTGATTTTCAGAGGCCCCCAGCGAACTCGCTGCGAAGGCGGAGCCGGCAAATGCAAGCGATGCCGCGACTGCGATGATGATTTTCATTGGTCTCTCCTTGGTTCAAAAGCACGCGCAAAAGCGCGCCAACCTCGGCGTAGACCTGCTGTGAGAACGAAGACATACGGCGGTTGTCGTATTTCGACACGGCAGAGACTTGCGAAAACTCGGAATGGTTACCGGACTACTCCCGGCTCCTCCTCCGCCGCCTTCCGCCGCCTTCACCGTCATCGCTACTCACCTTGCGCTCCGGCAAGGTGACCACGGTCGAAAGCTTCGGGAAGCTGTCGACCTTGTTCGGCATCGCCATGGCGTTGACGAAATGCTCCTGAAATTTTGATTCAAGCGCCGTCTCTATCTTCTCGATTTTGCTGACAGTTTGCTCGATCTCGCGGCGGTGGCCGCGGTTCAAGAGCGCCATCAGCGCGCCGGTACCGGCGGCGTTGCCGACGGCCTTTACGTCGCCGAGATCGCAGTCCGGGATGAGGCCCAGCACCATCGCATACTTGGGATCGATGAAGGAGCCGAAGGCGCCGGCAAAGCGGATGGTGTCGACGTGGTCGACGCCCTGCTTTTCCATGAGCAGCTTGATGCCGGCATAGAGCGCTGCCTTGGCGAGCTGGATGGCGCGGATGTCGTTCTGCGTCACGGTGATGCGCTGCTCACCCTCGTGCAGGAGGTAGGAGAAGGTGCGGCCGTTCGGGATGATGCGCGGGCTTTTTGCCGCCATGGCACCATCGACGACACCGTCCTCGGAGATGATGCCGGAAAGATACATCTCGGCGACGATCTCGATGATCGCCGAGCCGCAGATGCCGGTGACGCCGACTGATGCGGCCGCCTCGGCAAAGCCCTCCTCGTCCGACCACTTTTCGACGCCGATGACGCGGAAGCGCGGCTCCAGCGTTACGGGATCGATGCGCACGCGCTCGATCGCGCCGGGGGCGGCGCGCTGGCCCGACGAAATTTCCGCACCTTCGAAGGCCGGGCCCGTGGGCGAGGAAGCGGCGACGACGCGGTCCTTGTTGCCGAGCACGATTTCAGCATTGGTGCCGACATCGACGAGCAGCATCATCTTGTCCTGGCGATAGGGCCCTTCGGCGAGGGTTGCTCCCGCTGCATCGGCGCCCACATGTCCGGCGATGCAGGGCAGCATGTAGAGGCGCGCGCCGCGGTTGACGTCGATATCGATCTCATGCGCCCAATATTGCAGCGCGCCTGACACGGCGAGCGCGAACGGCGCTTGGCCGAGTTCCGTCGGGTCGATGCCGAGGAAGAGGTGGTGCATGATCGGGTTCGCGACGAAGACCATGTCGAGAATGTCGTGGCGGTCGACTTCACCCTCGGCGCAGACCTTGCCGATGAGACCATTGACCGCCTCGCGCACGGCCTTGGTCATCGCCTCGCGGCCATCAGGATTCATCATCACATAGGAGACGCGGCTCATCAGGTCCTCGCCGAAGCGGATCTGCGGGTTGGAGGCGCCGGACGAGGCGGCGATGCGACCCGAGAGCAGCGACACGAGATGCATGGCGATCGTCGTCGAGCCGATGTCGCAGGCAACGCCATAGGCCTCGTTCTTGAGGCCCGGCCACAGGCCGACGATGAAGGGGCGCGAACTATCCATGTCGCGGTGGATGGCGGCGGTGACGGCCCAGTTGCCTTTGCGCAGAATGCCTTGAACCTGCGGGATCAGGTGCGGCGCAATCAGCAGATCCTTCCAGCCCCAGTCCTTCTCCAGCATCACCTTCAACCGGTCGAGATCGCCGAGCGGCTTGTGCATGTCGGGCTCGTCCACCTCGACATAGCAGAGCTGAACGGCGGCGTTGCGCTCGATCACCCGGTCGGTTGCGGCCTTGCGCACGACCTGGGCGTTGATGACGGTATCCTGCGGCACGTCGATGACGAGATCGCCGAGGATCTGGGCGGAACAGGAGAGGCGGCGGCCGTCGGGCAGGCCGCGGATCTTCTCGTAGCGATCTTCCTTGGCGCCCTTTTCAGAAATGTGGTCGTTGGACGAGACGATCTTGTGCTTGGCGAAGTTGCCTTCCTGCACCACGATCTGACAGCGTCCGCAGGTGGCGCGCCCGCCGCACACGCTTTCGACATAGACGCCGAGCTTGCGCGCCGCATCGAGAACCGGCGTGCCGACCGGGAAGCGGCCGCGCTTGCCCGAAGGCATGAACAGCACGAGAGGGTCCTTTTGCGCGGCTTCGGTCATGTTGGTCTCGATCTCGGAGGTACCTTCAATGCGCATGCTCTGTGGTCTTTCGTCAGGTCCGCTTCAATGGGTCAAGCGAAGCACGGGTAAACGGTTTCAGACTGCACCGGAACGGCGCCCGATAGTTGTCCAATCCCGACATGGAAGCTTCTGTTTCAAACAGTTAGGTGTGGGGCACGGCGGCGCTTCAGGCTTACTTGCGCGACAGCCGCCGGGCGTTGCTGCGCACGCGCTTGCCATAGGGCCTGAGGGCTGCGGACGCAATCGCCGTTCCGTGGCCAGACGCCGTGCCGCCGGTCATCAGGCGCAAGGTGTTGTCGAAGGCGGCCTTCCAGATGGCCATGTTCACGGCCATGACGCTTTCGGTCGTGGCGGCGATCTTCTCGGAGACCATGCGATGAAGCTCGGTCACGTCCTGGGTCTTGCCGGTGAGCGCCGCCATCTGCATCTCCTGCAGTCGGACGGCGATGACGAAGGGGGCCTCGAACCAGAGGGTGGCGGCATCCAGGCGTAGGCTGCGTGTCATGGTGATCTCCACTTTGCGTTGGCGGATGGATGAACCGACGTGCGTTGCTACGGCGCCCCGGCAAGTTTTACGACTGCGAATGTATAGGCAAGAGTCGCGGCCAGCACGGCCGAACTGCCCCAGAGGCAAGCCTTGATCACCTGCTCCTGCGGACCGAGATAGACCTTCCTGGTGATGGTGGCGATCATTATTGTTCCAAGTACGGCAGCCGTCACGATGATCACGGGTGCACCATAGCTGCGGAGCGCGGCGTAGAACCGCTGAAACTCGGCCGCATCGTCAAACAGTGTGTACCTGGCGATAACGACCAGAGGGAGAACGACGGCAAGGAGGCGCAACTGGCTTCTCATCGTCCTTCTCCCTCGAGCGCATCAGCGCCGATCCAGGAACTACTCGCTGGCAGCCGCACCACCCGTGCGGGCCGCGCGGCCACCGCGACGTCCGCCACCGGCGGCTGCCACTGGTGCTGCCGCAACCACGTGGCCACCTTCGGCCGGCTTGTGGTCGCGGTAGGTCTTGATCCAGTGGGTGCAGTTCGGGTCGGTGCCGTTTAGCACGTTTGCCGCACGCACGGCTTCCATTTCCTGCGGGCGGCAGGGGTTCATGATTGCCGACGTCATGCCGGCGCCGATGACCATCGGAATGAAGCCGGCATTGATGCCGTGGCGGTGCGGCAGGCCGAAGGAGATGTTGGACAGGCCGCAGGTGGTGTTGACCTTCAACTCTTCGCGCAGACGCCGCAGAAGTGCGAAGACCTGCTGGCCGGCGGTGCCCATGGCGCCGATCGGCATGACCAGCGGGTCGACGACGATGTCGTGCGGCTTGATGCCGAAGTCGGCGGCGCGCTCGACGATCTTCTTGGCGACGGCAAAACGCACATCCGGATCTTCGGAAATGCCGGTTTCGTCGTTGGAGATGGCAACGACCGGAACGTCATACTTCTTGCAGAGCGGCAGGATCGCTTCGAGCTTTTCCTCTTCGCCGGTCACGGAGTTGACCAGCGGGCGGCCCTTGGCGACGCGCAGTGCCGCCTCGATCGCGGCCGTCACCGAACTGTCGATCGACAGCGGCACGTCGACGAGGCCCTGGACGATTTCGAGTGTCTTGACCAAGAGCGGCGGCTCGGTCTCGTTCGGGTTGACGGCGGTCACGCCAGCGTTGACGTCGAGCATCGTCGCCCCGGCGGCAACCTGCTCCAGCGCGTCCTTGATGACGGTATCGAAGTTGCCCTCGATCATTTCGGCGGCCAGCTTCTTGCGGCCGGTCGGGTTGATGCGTTCGCCGATGACGCAGAACGGCTGGTCGAAGCCGATGATGATCTCGCGGGTGGCGGAAGCGACGATGGTCCGGGTCATGCAGGGTCCTTTGTCATTTGGCGTCTATGTAATCACGCCCGTGAAGTCGATGATAGGCGCCTTGTGGCCGGCGCCAGTTTTGTCTGCGGTCAGTGCGGGTGATGGGCCGCGGCTTCGGCCATCTGTTGCTGGTTTTCTTCCTTGCCCTCGCGAATGTGCTCCAGGCGCTCGGCAACCATCGCATCCTCCGGCAGCGTCTCGTGCTTCCAGGGGCGGCGGCCCTTCAGGACGCCCGATTCATGCACGATTTCTGCGACATATTCTTCCTGGCGGTAGGCCATGACGTGAATGCCGGAGACGCCTTCGATCTCCTTCACCTCGTTGATGATGTCGATGCAGAGCTGCTTGCCTTCCTTCTTCTGGTCCTGCGCGCCCTCAAGGCGGGTAATCACGCTGTCCGGAATATGGATGCCCGGCACGTTGGAGCGGATCCAGCGGGCGGTCTTGGCCGATGCCATCGGCCCGACGCCGACAAGGATATAGCACTTCTCGTGCAGACCGAGGTCGCGCACCTTCTTCATGTATTCGCGGAACATCGGCACGTCGAAGCAGTACTGGCTCTGCACGAACTGGGCGCCGGCCTCGATCTTCTTGGCGAGACGATAGGGGCGGAAATCATAGGGCGGCGCAAAGGGGTTGATCGCAGCGCCGAGGAATACCTGCGGTGGTGTCGTCAGCTTGCGGCCCGAGAGGAACTTCGAGTTGTCGCGCATGATGCGGACGGTTTCGAGCAGCGACATGCAGTCGAGGTCGAAGACGGGCTTGGCGCCTGGCTGGTCGCCGGCCTGCACGCCGTCGCCGGTCAGGCACATGATGTTCTGAACGCCCATGGCAGAGGCGCCGAGCACGTCGCCCTGGATGGCGATGCGGTTCTTGTCGCGGCAGGCGATCTGCATAATCGGGGCGTAGCCCATGCGGGTCAAAAGCGCGCAGATGCCGACCGAGGACATGTGGCAGTTGGCGCCGGAGGCATCGACCGCGTTGATGCCGTCGACCCAGCCGTCGAAGATCGCGGCGCGCTCGTAGACGTCCTGCGGGTTTGCACTGTCAGGCGGGTTGAGTTCGGCGGTGACGGCGAACTCGCCGCGGCGCAAAACCCGCTCAAGACGGCCGCGGGAGGAATGGCCGGGCAGGGGCTCGAGCGGTGCGCCGGGATCGAAGGGATTGATGTCGGGGCTCATGCCTGGCCTTCCTTGGATGCCGCTTCACGGCGCGCTGCGGCTTCCGCCGTCACGCGCAGCCAGGACGAGGTTTCGCGCAGCGACTGGTTGACCGGCTTCTGCACGTTCATGATGGCGTTGCCCTTCTCCATGTTCTGCGAGCCCTTCCAGGCCTGCACCCAGACGCAGGGCATGTCCGGCTCGACCTCGCAATTGCCGTTGGCGCGCACGCCGCCGCAGGGGCCGTTGCGCAGCTGCTTCGGACAGTTCATCGGGCAGGACATGCCGGTCGAGGACAGCGCGCACTGGCCGCACATGCGACAGTCGAAGAGGAAGCCTTTCACGTGGCGCTCGACGAAGGTCACCGGACGCTCGACCCGGCCATAACCGATGGCGTTCCACAGCGGGTGAAGCAGCAGGAACAGATCGGCGAAGCGGTGGTAGAACCATTCGAGGAAGCGGGAGTTGCGGACCGCCCAGAGGCGGACCGTATATTTGTGGCGCGAGCGGCGGCTCGGCGAAACGCCAGACGGCGTAAACGCGCCGGTTGCGGCCTTGGCGGCCGGGGCGGCGTTGCCCTTCATGACCTTCGGCTCGCTCGGCGGTTTGGCGTCAGCCATTGTCGCGGCCTCCGGCTTTGACGAGGGCGACCAGGCGTTCGCGGTCATAGGCGGCTTCGAGCTCGGCGGCGGCCTGGTCGGCTTCCGTTTCCAGATCGTCGGAGACCGGCACCGGATCGGCCTTGCGCCATTCGGCGAGGTAGTCGTCGGTTTCAGCCGCACCGGTGCGCATGGCGCACATGTCGATCGCTTCGGTGAAGCGCAGAGACAGCTCGCGCTTCGCCGTCGTGCGGCCCTTCTTGACGATGACCTGGGCCGGAATGTCGCGCCAGTAGACGATAATGCGATCTGCCATGGGGTGTTGTTCTCCTCGTTCTGCGACAATGCGCATGTACCGGCGTCCGGGCTCATCTCGCCACGACGTCGGATATGTCCAAAAACGACGCTGGCGCGGATGCCATATCAGACGTCTTGGCGGTGATGCGCAAGTCGCAGTTGAGGCGCTTCTTGCAGCCAGGAACCATCGGCAAGGATTACCCGCAGTTTCAGGCTTTTAGCCGATGTCGGAAGGAGGTAAGGGCGGCTTGTCAGCCTACCAGATGCCGCGCTTCAGGCCGTTCCATATCCAGGTCCAGATCGGCGGATGATACCATTGCCGTGACGGGCCTGCGACATCGATGACCTGCAGCTTTCCGGCGAGCGCATCGCCGACGGCGGCAATCGCAATATCCGTGGAAGCCGCCGTCTGCAGCAGCGGATAGGTGTGCATCGTATCGTGAGGGGCAGGCTTCTGGCGCGACTGGTAGAGCACGCCGCCGGTATCGACGCCCGCATCGACCAGATGCACGGTCGCTCCGAAGTTTTCGAGGTCGTTGTTGGCCCGCGCCCAGTAACCGCCCATCAGGCCGCGATAGGCCGGGTTGATGCCGGCGTGGAAGTTGAGGGCCGGGCAGGGGATGGCGGCCAGCGTTTCGGCCTTCAGCATGCGGCAGCTGATGAGGAAGACGACATCGGGTTTGAGCGCGCGCACTTGGGCGATGGCGTCCGTGTCGTTGATGGAGGCGATGGACTTTACCGGGATCGACGGATCGGGTTTTCCCGAGACTTTGTAGGTCGCGAAGATCTCGTCCGCGCGCTTGCGGGTAAAACGCTTGCCGAAGCGCGAGGCGATCATGGTCGCAAGCTGCCCCAGCGCCGTCAGCCAGCCGAGCTTGCGTGCGCGGCGGCGCAGGAACAGGCCCTTCGATTCCGGCTGCTCCTCGACGACTGCAACGTCGGCGAAATGCGCGGAGAACGCGTTGATCATGATCCAGGGGTTCTCGCCGCCCGCGGTCACCACGACGACGCGGCCGGGGCGTCCGCCTGCGGCTTGATTTTGGCTGGCGATGTCGGTCATGGCGGCCCCGCGGATGAACAGGGCCGAGTTATGAAGGCTTGCCCGTTACCGCCGGCTTAACTGGTTCCAGTACCATTCGGCGACACCGCCACCGAGCACGACGAGGGCGACGGATTCGACCATCTTCACGTCATCCGAGAGGCTGCAGACCGCGCCGACGACCAGCGACAGCAGCAGCCCGGCGGCGCAGCCGATGGCGTAGGGCAGGTATTCGAGGAATTTCACTGGTGTGCCTCCCGTCCCAAGACGCAGCCGTCGCGCACTGAGATGTAACGCAGGGTAGCGCAGATATAGGGATTAGGAAGAGCTTATTTTTCGTTGCAGGAGCGAGCGCTCACGTAAGCCGCTGCGCTTCGGTCCGCATCGGTGGACGAGGCTAGCCGGAGTCCTTGCAAACCGGATTGCCCCTCACCCTAACCCTCTCCACGCAGGCGGGGAGAGGGGACGTGGCCCGATCTTAGTTTCGCCGAGCGGAGCCGCAGCGAGGCGGAAATCGTGGTGTTTATTGTTGGCGGAGTGGGTGCCGCGAATTTCCTCCGCCCCGCTTGCGGGGAGAAGGTGGCCGGCAGGCCGGATGAGGGGCTTTTCTCACGACGCTGCGGTAATCCGCCGGTGGATACCGCCGAGACTTTCCCTGAATTTTTCGAAGGTGCCGTGCTCCGTCAACTCCCGCAGCACCTGCTCATTGATGCCGCCGCGTGTCGCGTAGTCCTGCGCCAGATGCGCGAAGCTCGCGTCCGGCGTCGTTTCCGGCGCCTGGCCGAGCGCGCCAAACAGGCTGGCGATATAGGCGCGGCCCTTCGCTTCGTCGACGTCGTTGTCCTTTAGCCAGCTATGGATCGTTTCCAGGTACTTGAAGTAGCTGGCATAGGTGGCGGTCGCCACACTTAGCGCATCGAACTCGCTCTCGCTTGTTACTTCGATCGCCGTGCCGAGCCGGCCGAAAAACGCCGCCATATCCGGATCCGGCGGGAAGATGATCGTCGGGCCCTGGCGGAGCGCGATCATCGGCATCGGCAAGGCCTTGGTCACGCGCTTCACTTGGCCGACCATGGCGGCGATCTCGGCGCAGGAGAAGGTCGCAATCAGGCTGACGACGTGGTGATCCGGGCGAAAGCGCAGGGTCGGCAGCACGCCGCGGGCGATCTGCGGGCGGACGCCGAGCATGACCGTGTCTGAGGCGTCGAGCACCGCCTGATTGTCGGCAGCGACAGTCACGTCAGGAAAGCGGGCGGCAAGGCCCGCAGCGATCTCTTCGTTGCGCGGCGAAAGGACGACGGTGGTGATCTCGCCGGGAAGCGTCTTGAGGCCGGTGACGATCGCCGAGGAGAGTGCGCCGGTGCCGATGAATCCAAGTTTCATGAAAGTTCTGTCGCCTGGTGATTTCAGAAGGTCCGTGAAACTGCCGGGTGTGGCATGCACGGGTACGGGTTTGGAATTGGCGGAATAATAATAGCAAAGGCGCCGGCGACAAGCGCTCGCCATGGCGTCGCCCACAGGAGAGCAGGACGCATTTCAACAGTGCGGTTGAGATTGCCACGCCCTTTCGGCCGCTGCGGGGCGTTGCGCATAAGGCGGAGACCCCTGCTAGGCCAAGGGGTGTTAGTCGAACGGGTGCTGCGTTTTGGCCCGGGACCTAGCGAAAGTCATCGGCGGTGAGGACATAGATCGTCCGGCGCCCCTTGGCATAGGCTGCCGTCGCGGCCTCGTGGATCGCGTTGCGCGCGGCATCGAAGGCCAGCAAGCAGGCTGCTTCGGTCGTCCGGGTGGGCGCGCCACGGGAGAGGGCGGCCGCCTCAACATAGAAGGGCACTTCGAACATGCCATCGTGGCCAAGGAAACGTACGGCCTTGCGCGCTTCATCGAAGCTTCGGCATGGGTTCGGAAAGGTCAGCGGCATGGTCGTAATCCTTTTGGCGACAAGCCAGGCCGGCCAGAGACGGGCCGTCACAGGATCCGCCCGAAAAGGATCGTGGTCACGACGACGGCGACCGCCAGCGAAAGGGCGATCCAAGCAAGCAGGCCGCGGTAGTCGAATAGATAGATCTGAGCCGGTATGTGGTACTTCATGATCGCCTCCTGCAGCTGATCTGTTAGGAAGATGGTTTGGATCTAAAGGGCGTGTCTGGACTTGAAGGCCCGTTCGGCCAGGGCCATTCGCTCATCGGCGGGACGAATCAGTTCGAGATTGCCTTCATCGGTCACGCGCTCATGGCATTCGTCGCTGCTGCGTATGCGGTACTGGAGCGCATTGTCGCGGATGGGGAGCGTGGCGGTTATGCGGTAGGTGTCCCCGATGATCGACTCTCTGGTCAGCGCTCCCTTCGAGCGAACAAGCTGGCCGACCTGGAATCGGTGAACCGGCGACTGGTCGCGGGGGCCGCGGATGATGCGTTTCGTAAAAGATAAAGCGTTCATAGTGGTCTCAGTCCTTTTAGGTGTGGGCAGGCACGGTCGGTCGGCTGCGATGAGCCGGTTATCGACCGATCAACCAAGGTTCGGGGAACGAACAGACGTTACAATGCGCGATGTGCTTCGAGGCGAAGCATGGACCAAGCACTGGATCCGAAGCTTGCGTGTCGTTCGAAAATTTAGGAGAATAGGTGCGGTTAGAAATTCTGATACCGCGAAAGCCACATCGGCCAAATTTACTTGGATATACTATTGCGCGTCGATTGAGTTTCAATTGAGGCGCGTGTGTCGGCCGGCGCAGATTTAAAGTGTTTTTGGCGCGACGCCGGTGTTTCTCCCGAGTTTCTCGCTGCTCGCGTGATAAAAGCCACGTGCCGATCGAGGATGTGTTAAGCTCGTCGCTTGGAACTGGAGACTGTCATGTCCGAGCCGAACAAACTCTACCAGAGCGAAATCATCACCCTGCACAAGGCGCCGCTGATCGGCACTCTCTGCCTGGAATGCGACGACGGCCAGATCGAGGTCGCCCTGAACCGAGCGGCTGCCGAGACCCTGCAGAAGGTTATTGCGCGCTTTCTTTCCCCAGCCGCGTGACACCCCCCAGCCGCGATGGCCTCATTCGATGAAGGAGAGGCGCGATGTCCTCCCGTTTGGTCTTCTCACTGTTTCTGGTCGCCCTGTCGGTTTTTCTTGTCTGGGCCTTCAGGCCACCTCAGGGCAATGCGAGCGATCGCCCCGCCATGCCGCATGTGGCTGAGCAAGGGCAGGCGGTAAACCCCGATTACGGACTGGGCTGATGACAACACTAAGGTACGGTCTCAAGGTCGAAGCCAACAATGTCTGGGCGGTTGTCGATGTCTTCACCGGGCAACCGGTTGTTGTTGACGGTTATCTGATGTCCAACTTGCCGCGCGACGAAGCGGATGATCTTCTCGATATTCTCAATCTCAAAGACCGCATACGCAGGGGCACGATCCAGCTTCCGCCCCGACCGCCGGAAGATAGGGGTTAGATGGGTGGGCTGGAAACCCACGATGGTGGCTCAGCGGGCCACGCTGCCAGTCTTTCGATCAACTGCAGCCTGTCTGAATTCCTCATAAGGCGCCGGACGGGAAGGGGACCTCGGAAACTCCGCGGCAGTGCCCGGCTCGGCCAGCGCCGCCTCCGGAGTGGCGTGGCTGTCGACGCCGCTTTCAAGTGCCGCAATCAGGAAGCGCGTGGCAGCAAGCCGTCCGCCCGGGTCTGCCGTCGCGGTCGTTCCGTAGTAGCCGGCAGCGGCGAGTACCTCGACCAGAAGGCTGAGGTCGTCGGAGTGAAGATAATGTTCTGGATTGCTGGAAGACATTGCGTCCTCCTTTGGTTGGGGCCCAGGCACGAAGGCCCGTAGGCGACGGCGCCCGCTTCAATCGCCGTCGATGAAGCACCCTGCACGCGTTGTCGCGCCAGCGCAACGAACTTCACTCAAGCACCGGGAGGTATGTTTTGGCCGAGCGCGCGTTTCGCTTCGTCGCCCGTCGCTGTGCTGCGCGCATCCATCGCATTCGCCAGATCGAGCCTGCGCGGGCCGACTTTTGCGAAGATGTCGCGCGCTGCCAGCGGTGCCAAGTGATAGGCTAGAATGAACTCTTCGAGATCGTAGACCGCATCCCCGCCGTGAAGCAGTCTCTTCTTGTCGTTCGTGAAATTCTTGGTCATGGGACGCTCCCGCGTTCTGGCTCGGTGCTTGGCGCAAAGACGGCCAATTGTCAGGTGGCTGAGGAAGCGTCAGGGATGAGTTACGCCAGCTAAACGGGCTGGCGCGAACATGGTTTCAAATTAAGAGTTCAGACGGCCAAGGAGGGGACCTGGCAAGGGGCCTGGCAATGAGGGGGCCCGGGCGGAAGCCGGATCGTCGGCCTCTGACGGAACGCGATCACCGGCGATCAGGCGGACGACGTGCTGTTGCGGCCGGAAGCGTGCGGCCGGCAGGACTTCGCGGTTAATCTGTGAGCTGGCAGTCAGCATGACCGGTCGCCATCGCCGAGCACAGCACGGTTCTCGGCGGCAACGGTGACCTTAAGCAAAGTGCGCGGCAGCGACGCTATTTCAGGTAGGCGCGCACCACATCCACCAGTTCGGCCGCCGCTTCCTCCCGGTCCTTCTGCGACAGCTCGGCTGCGGCGACATGCATGTGGATATGGTCTTCGACCACTTCCGCCATCAGCCCGTTGACCGCGCCGCGTATGCCGGCGATCACCTGCATGACCTCGGCGCAGCCCTTCTCCTCCTCCAGCATCCGCTCGACCGCCTCCATCTGGCCGCGCAGGCGCCGGACCCTGTTGATGAGCTTCTGCTTCTCGCGGATGGTATGGGTCATCGCAAACTCCGGTTTCGGGCGCCGCCGCTATGCGGCCCGTGGTTCCACCTCCACGGTCACATGCGACAAATCGTGAATGGCGGCAAGCTTTTCGCGATAATAGGACGGTGCCCGCGGGTTGTCGGCGACGAGCGAGACGATTGCACCGTGGTGGCCGGGCCCGAGTTGCCAGACGTGCAGATCGACGATCTCGGCGTCTTCCCTGGCGACGATCTCGCCGATCTCGTCCGGCAGGTCTTCGCCATCGGGGATATAGTCGAGCAATGTCGCGCCGGTATCGCGAATGAGGGCGAAGGACCAGCGCGCAATGACAAGTGCGCCGACGATGCCCATGGCGGGATCGAGCCACAGCCAGCCATAGATTGCGCCGAGACCAAGGGCGACGATGGCGAGCACCGAGGTCAGCGCGTCGGCAAGGACGTGCAGATAGGCGGCGCGCAGGTTGCGATCCTGCCCACCATGGTGCCCATGGTGGTGGCCGTGATGATCGTCGTGATCGTCCTTCAAGAGCCAGGCGCAGACGAGATTGACGATGAGGCCGGCAACAGCGACGAGGATCGCCTCGCTGAAATCGATCGTCACCGGAGCGTTGAGGCGGCGCAGGCACTCCCAGCCGATCAGAAGCGCGATCAGGGCCAGCACGATGGCACTCGAAAAACCGGCGAGGTCCCCGAGCTTTCCCGTGCCGAAGGTAAAGCGGCGATTGTTCGAATGCTTGCGTGCATAGAGATAGGCAAGCGCTGCGATCAGCATCGCGGCCGCATGGGTCGACATGTGCCAGCCATCGGCAACCAGCGCCATCGAGCCGAAGATCTGACCTGCCGCGATCTCGATCACCATCATCGTTGCGGTCACCGCGATGACAATCCAGGTCCGCCGCTCGTTGCGCTCGTGATTGCCGCCGAGGAAGACGTGATCATGGCTGGCCGCGAGCACACGCGCGTCGTCATGCGAATGCCCGTGGTGTCCGTGGTGGTGATGATGGTCGCGGTCGTGATTGCCCATGTCGATGCCTCCAATATTATATAGGGGGGTACCCTATATTGGTTTCGACATAAAGTCTCTGGTTCGGGTCTGCGATTTCAGCTTGATGATGTCGCTAATTCACGCCGTCAGCAGCGACGTCGTCAGATCGCCGTAACCGGTAAACCGATATTCGTATTCGAGCCCGAGCCGCTCGGCGGCCTTCCTCGCCTTCTCCTGCAAGCCTGCATCCTCCTGCTGCGAGAGATAGACGAGCTTGCGGTAGTGGCCGAAATACATGTCCCGGAGCTCCGGGTGCCGGTTGAGGCCGAGCGGTTCGATGACGAAGGCCTCGAACTGGCGGGCGAGAAAGTCGGTGAGGAAGAAGGCGGTGAGGTCGTCGTCCCAACGGCGGGCGAAATCATCGTTGCCGGCAAAGAAGGAGTAACAGTGCGGACCGGGGATACGCTCGACCTTTTCCTCCTCCAGAAGTCGGTCGAGCTGGCCGCCGGTGCCGCAGTCGGCATAGGCGACGAAGATGCGCTCGAAGCCTTCGGCGCGGGCCTTGGCAATGGCGTCGCGAATGCCCGGGGTGATCTTGTCGGGCGTGTTGTGCCAGATGGCGGGCAGACAGTTGAGGTCGATATGGCCAAGCCCGTTAGCCTCGCAGATCGCCAGGATTTCGCGGGCGATGGCGCCGCAACCGATCACGTGAACTTTTTCCGGTTGTGCACGTTCTATTGCGGGCGATACTTTTTCCATCTTGATTCCATGTGGCTATCAGCGGGAAGGACCCTGACCATGACAGTAAAGACCCTTGCAACCGTCGGCGCCGTTCTCGTCGCCCTTTCGACGCTTACCGCTTGCGGCAACACCATCCGCGGCATCGGACAGGATACCGCAAACACGGTCAACGCGACACAGTCGGCCGGCAAGAAGGTGGCAAACTCCGTCAACTAACCCGGCAAACCTGCCAGGCACGCTCGCCAGACATAGGAAAGCCGGCCGCGGATTTCACCCACGCGGCCGGCTTTGTCATTTCGGATTGTCCGAAGCTCAGCCGGCCAGGCGGTTGTGCTTGCGCTTCATGAAGTCCTTGGCGGTTTCGACCGCAATCGCCGCATCGCGGCAATAGGCATCGGCACCGACGGCCTTGCCGAATTCCTCGTTCAGCGGCGCACCGCCGACGAGAACGACGTAGTCGTCGCGCAGGCCCTTTTCCTTGAGCGTGTCGATGACGACCTTCATGTAGGGCATGGTGGTGGTCAGAAGCGCGGACATGCCGAGAATATCCGGCTGCTCGCGCTCGATCGCTTCGAGATAGTTTTCGACCGGGTTGTTGATGCCGAGGTCGACGACGTCGAAGCCCGCACCTTCCATCATCATGCCGACGAGGTTCTTGCCGATGTCGTGAATGTCGCCCTTGACGGTGCCAATCACCATCTTGCCGAGCTTCGGCGCGCCGGTTTCGGCGAGAAGCGGGCGCAGGATGGTCATGCCGGCCTTCATGGCGTTGGCCGAGAGCAGCACTTCCGGCACGAACAGGATGCCATCGCGGAAGTCGATGCCGACGATGCGCATGCCTTCGACCAGCGCCTGGGTCAGGACGTCGTAAGGCGTCCAACCGCGCTTGAGCAGGATGTTGGTCCCGTCCTCGATTTCCTCTTTCAGGCCGTCATAGAGGTCGTCGTGCATCTGCTGCACGAGTTCTTCGTCGGAAAGGTCCTCGAGAATGATTTCATCGTCTGCCATATTGGGGTTCCTCGGTTCCTGGCACGGTCGCGCGAAATTTTCGGACGCGTCCATCAATCCATAGCGGTCGATGTCTAAAAATCTGTTTTCGAAAGCGACGTCGCATATGACAAAAAGCGACGGGAGGGCGGCTTCTTTTGCCGCCTGTATATTCTTAACAAAAACAATATATTCGCGCCACGCGGTTTTTGCGCCCCCTTGTCGCCGCTCGGCAGTGTTCGAGTTGCGCCACGCCTTGGCGCATTGAGACCCGCAAGGCCCCCGATGCTTGGTAGCATTAAGGTCAAATGATGCTTGAAGGCGCAAAAAGTGATGCGCGGGAGAGGAAAAGCGAATGAGCGACGTGACAGATCAGGGCGCGGTTGAAGGCGGCGGTCGCCGCGCACGCGGCGAGGGACGGGGAGCAGCAGCAAGGCGCGCATCGCGCACCGGCGGCGGCCCGGGGCCGTCTTTGCCCTATATCCAGCGCAAGATTCGCGAATACGAGGTGCTCGACGAGGAAGGCCTGCAGCTGATCGAGCGCAATGCCGATACGATCCTCGAGGAAATCGGCATCGAGTTCCGTGACGACGCCGAGGCGCTCGAACTCTGGAAGCAGGCCGGCGCCGACGTGCGCGGCCAGCGCGTGCATTTCCCCAAGGGTCTCTGCCGCGAGCTTTTGAAAACGGCACCCTCCGAATTCACCTGGCATGCCCGCAACCCGGAGCGCAGCGCCCAGGTCGGCGGCAAGGCGACGATCTTCGCGCCGGTCTACGGCCCGCCCTTCGTGCGCGATCTGGAAGGCAATCGCCGCTATGCGACGATCGAGGATTTCCGCAACTTCGTGAAGCTCGCCTATATGGCGCCGTCGATGCACTCGTCCGGCGGCACGGTCTGCGAGCCGGTCGACATCCCCGTCAACAAGCGCCACCTCGATATGGTCTACAGCCATATCAAATATTCCGACAAACCCTTCATGGGCTCGGTGACGGCGCCGGAGCGGGCGGAAGACACGATCGCCATGGCGAAGATCGTCTTCGGCGACGACTTCGTCGAAAACAACTGCGTTACGCTGAACCTCATCAACGCCAACTCGCCGATGGTCTTCGACGAGACCATGGTGGGCGCGCTCAAGGTTTACGCCCGCCATAACCAGGCCTGCGTGCTGTCGCCGTTCATCCTGTCGGGCGCCATGAGCCCGGTGACGGTTGCCGGCACGCTGACGCAGATCCTTGCAGAAGTTCTCGCTGGTGCCTCCTTCACCCAGCTCATCCGCAAGGGCGCGCCGGTGCTCTTCGGCACGTTTGCCGCCTCGATCTCGATGCAGTCGGGCGCGCCGACCTTCGGCACGCCGGAGCCGTCGCTCGTCTCCTATGGCGCAGCCCAGCTCGCGCGTCGCCTGAAGCTTCCGTTCCGTACCGGTGGTTCGCTCTGCGGCTCCAAGGTTCCGGACGCGCAGGCAGCGCACGAATCGGCCAACACGCTGAACATGACGCTTCTTGCCGGCACCAACTTCGTGCTGCACGCTGCCGGCTGGCTCGAAGGCGGTCTGATCTCGTCCTACGAGAAGTTCATGATCGACCAGGACCAGCTCGGCATGATGCAGAAGATGGCCGAAGGCGTGGATCTCTCGGAAAACGCCCAGGCGCTGGACGCGATCCGCGAAGTCGGTCCGGGCAGCCACTATCTCGGCTGCGCGCATACCCAGGCCAACTTCCAGACGGCGTTCTACCGTTCGCCGCTCGCCGACAACAATTCCTTCGAACAGTGGGAAGTGGAAGGCGAAAAGCGCATCGAGCAACGCGCCAATGCCCTCTGCCGCAGTTGGCTGGAGCATTACGAGGCGCCTTACCTCGATCCCGAGATCGACGAAAAGCTGAAGGCGTTCATCGCCAGCCGCAAGGACTCGATGCCGGACGCTTTCACCTGAAAGGGTCCCGAGCGAGCCAGGGAGCAAGGCGGCGCGGCGCAGGTGGCCGACATGATCCAGAAGGAGGTCTGGCGCCCGCATTACGAACACCAGGGGCCGAAACCGAAATGACGGCGCCCTCCGCGACAGCGGACAAGACAATCGAAACGATCCGTGCGGCGCTGGCGCCGCACGGTCTTTTTTTGCGCGGAACCGTGAATTTCGCCTCCGGTGAGGTCGCACCGCTGCTCGTCGATGGCCGCCTGGCGGCAAGCGTGGTGCTGATTGGCAATATCGGCGGTTCGCTGTGGCAGCCGTTCAGCGCGTGGCGGCAAGCCCGGCCGGATGGAGGCGGCGCCGATCCGCTCGACAATTGGTCGAAGGCCGTCATCAAT
Source organism: Ensifer sp. ENS02 (assembly GCF_014851885.1). Taxonomy (NCBI): domain Bacteria; kingdom Pseudomonadati; phylum Pseudomonadota; class Alphaproteobacteria; order Hyphomicrobiales; family Rhizobiaceae; genus Ensifer; species Ensifer sp. ENS02. The sequence goes on from NZ_JACVAO010000001.1 coordinate 570,714, forward strand.
CCGGTCGCCGGCGAGCAGGGGGCGACCGCCTTCTTTCCGTCGGATCCCCCGTGGCAGCCGTTCCAGCAGTGGGCGATGAGGGCCGAAGGCCTGAAACCGTCGCCGCTGGGCATTCTCATCCATTCGCGTTTCGGCCTGTGGCACGGTTACCGCGGCGCACTTGCTTTCGGTATCCCGCTTGGCGAGACAGGTGAAGCGAGCGCCAGCCACCCTTGCGACCACTGTCTCGAAAAGCCGTGCATCTCGGGCTGTCCGGCGTCGGCGCTTGCAGGGGAACGCTTCGATGTCGGGCGTTGTCGCGGCCACCTGCGCACGGACGCGGGCAGGGCGGGCTGCCTTGCGAATGGCTGTCTGTCGCGCGCTGCCTGTCCCGTCGGGAGCCAATATCGCTACCCGCCCGAGCAGTTGCGCTTCCATATGTCTGCGCTTGAAGTGTGAGCGCCGGTCTCCACTCTGGCGCGCAAAGATGGTGCAAATCTCCAAAATGACTAAAATTGGAGGTGTCGTGGAAAGGTAATATTATCGAATTTATAACGATCTGGACGGCGTGGCGTTGGAGTCCATCGTATGAGAGGTAGCCCAGTCGTATCCGTGAGCAATTATCCTCCGCACCTGTCGCGCGAGGACGTGCAAGCGCAGATATCTCGGCTTGACAGTATTCACGCGGCCAACAGCCAGGTTTTGGGGGACGCTTTCAAGCGCCTGCTGGCGATCGGCGCCGGCCATGCGGCCGTCATCACCGCCTGCATTGCAGGCTTCGATGCGCTGGTGGACCGCTCGGTTCTCACCGGCGATCTTCTGCCCGATGCCATCGACATCCTCAGGAAATTTGCGCTGACCGTCAGCGCGCTCGGCCTGTTCCTCACGTTCTGGGCGATCGGCAACAATTACGGCGAGGTCCAGAAAGAAGCGAGGCGCCATGCGGTGAAGGTGGCAACGACGCTCAGAGAGAAGCGGCTGCTTTTGTCGCTGTCGCAGGATGTGCTGAACCGCGATCCCAAATCCTATCTGCTTGCGGGCGTCGGCGGCTTTGCCTGCCTTTGCGCGATCTTCGGCCTTGCAAGTCTCGCCGGCATCGCCGGTCTCGTCACCACCATGGCGGCGATCGTCGGCGGCTAGTCGCCAAGCGTATGATTTCGCCTGTGCCCGCGCCAGAATAAGCCGCAATCTCAGGCATGCTTGGCGGCTGATTCGATTGGACCTTTCGCCATGCCGCTTTTTCCAAAACCCTTTCTCGTCGGTGCCGTTCTTTCGGCCGGTCTTGCCGGGCCTGCGCTCGGCGCCTGCCGCGATGTCAGCCATCTTGGCCAGGACTATGTCGCCTGCAGCTTCGATCCGGCGACAACCGATATCCGCCTCTACAACAAGGATCAGGCGGGCGTGCCCTTCCGCTCCTTCCGGGCGCTGTCGCTCGAACTGCGCCATCGCGAAGAATATATGAGCTTCGCCATGAACGGCGGCATGTATCACGACGATCTGTCGCCGGTCGGCCTGCATATCGAGGAGGGGCGCGAGCAGGCGCCGCTCAACACCAATTCCGGCTGGGGCAATTTCCACCTTTTGCCGAACGGGGTGTTTTATGTCGACGACGGCAAAGCGGGGGTAATTGCGGCGGACGCCTATCGCGACGCCAGGCTCACGCCGCGATTTGCGACGCAATCCGGGCCGATGCTGGTCATCGACGGCAAGCTGCATCCGCGCTTTCTGCCCGACAGCACCAGTTACAAGACCCGCAACGGCGTCGGCGTGACGGCCGAGGGCGAGGTGGTTTTCGTCGTCTCGAAGCGCCCGGTGCGGTTCCACGATTTCGCGACGCTGTTTCGCGATACATTGGATTGCCCCAATGCGCTCTTCCTCGACGGCACGATTTCGAGCGTCTATGCGCCTGATATCAACCGCCACGATCGGCTGTTTCCGATGGGGCCGATCATCGCCGTCGTCGGAAAATTTCCACGCTGACTTTCCTTGGGCGCGGGATGAGGGCGGAAAACCGCACACTTTTCCTCCTCCCGCGAAAAAAAATGTGCCGCCCACCCAAGGAACGGGCAGCCTGCAACGTCTAAGGTTCAAAAGAGGTGAGGGCGGGCACGGATTTGGACGTTGAACTCGTCGAAAAGGCGGTAGGTGGAGACCGGCGGGCTTTCGGCCAACTGGTCGAGCGACACTATGATTTTGTCCATGCGGTCGCCTGGCGATGGTCCGGCAACGTCTCTGACGCAGAGGACATCGCCCAGGATGTCTGCCTGCGGCTGGGTGCCGCCATTCGCGGCTTTCGCGGCACCAGCCGGTTTCGCACCTGGCTCTATACGCTGACGCTGAACGCCGCGCGCGACCATAGGCGGCGGCAGGTGCGCGATAACAGCCGCATGCAGGCCTATGCCAGCGAGCAGGCGACGGCAGCGCCCCCTCAGGATCCTGACGAAGAGCAGCGCGAGGCGCTCTGGGCCGCGGTCCGGGAACTGCCGGAAAAGCAGTGCGATGCGGTGCTGCTCGTTTATGCCGAAGGCTTGAGCCATGCGGCCGCCGCCGACGTGCTTGGCTGTTCGGAGGCAACCATATCCTGGCATGTGCATGAAGCGCGCAAGCGCCTGAAGACATTGCTCGGCAAGGAGGCAGTGTGACCATGAGCGACGATTTCGAAAAGCTTGGCCGGATGAACCCGCCGAAGGCTTCTGCGGAAGCGCGCGCCCGTGCGCTCGCCTTGGCCATGCAGGCCTTCGACGAGCCGCAAGAAAATTCGAATGCCACCCAAGGATCGGTTCGGCCGGTTCGTCAAAGCTCCATCTTCAACCGGATATGGAGCCCCATCATGAACCGGAAACTGCTTGCAGCATCGGCACTGGCAACCCTTCTCGTCGTGCCCGCCGCCGCTTTCCTGACGTTTGAACTCACGCGCGACGGTGCGCCCTTCGGCGAGCCTGCGCAGGAGATCGCTCTGAAGGGTGAACTCACCAAGGAAGAGGCGCGGCAAAAGCCGGAGCCCCAGGTCGCCGCCAGGAAGGCGGCCGCCGACGAACGCGCGCGCCAGCAGGAAGCGAAAACCGTGGAGGTGCCCGCGACCGTAGAGGCCGAGAGCGAGGCTGCGGCTCCTGCCGCGCAGGCCGATGCGATGGCCAACAGTGTTGCGCGCGACAGCGTCGCTCCGCTCTCGGCCGTCGGCGGTGCGCAGCCGCAGATGACATACCTGCCGGCGCCCACGGTTCAGGATGAGATGCAGCCGGCACCCGTGGAAAACCGCGTGCGCTTCGGCAAGGCCGACAGCAATCCGGTGAAAAGCGTTGCGACCGATCCGGTTTCGACCTTCTCGGTCGACGTCGACACGGCATCCTACGCCTTCGTGCGCCGATCGTTGATGGAAGGGCAGATGCCCGAGCGCGACGCCGTGCGGGTCGAGGAGATGGTCAACTACTTTCCCTATGACTGGCCGCGGCCGGCAAGCGCTGCCGAACCCTTCAAGGCGACGGTGACGCTGACGCCGACGCCGTGGAATGGTGGCACGCGGCTGATGCATGTGGCGATCAAGGGTTACGACGTCGTGCCGGCGGAAGCGCCGAAGGCGAACCTCGTCTTCCTGATCGACGTATCGGGCTCGATGGACGAGCCCGACAAGCTGCCGCTCTTGAAAGGCGCTTTCCGGCTGCTGGTCGAGAAGCTGAAGCCCGAGGATACGGTCTCGATCGTCACCTACGCAGGCAACGCCGGAACCGTGCTGGAGCCGACGGCGGTCAAGGACAAGGCAAAGATCCTCGCTGCGATCGATACCTTGCAGCCCGGCGGCTCGACCGCCGGTGCGGAAGGCATCGACGCGGCCTACGGGCTTGCCGAGAAGGCCTTCGTCAAGGGCGGGGTCAACCGCATCATGCTGGCGACGGATGGTGACTTCAATGTCGGCCCGTCGAGCGACGAGGACCTGAAGCGGCTGATCGAGGAGAAGCGCAAAAGCGGCATCTTCCTCTCCGTGCTCGGCTTCGGCCGCGGCAATTATAACGACGCGCTGATGCAGACGATCGCCCAGAACGGCAACGGCACGGCCGCCTATATCGATACTCTGGCCGAGGCGCAGAAGACGCTGGTGGAGGAGGCGGGGTCCTCGCTCTTCCCGATCGCCAAGGACGTCAAGCTGCAGGTGGAGTTCAATCCGGCCGCGATCGCCGAATACCGGCTGATCGGCTACGAGACACGCGCCTTGAAGCGCGAGGACTTCAACAACGACAAGGTGGACGCCGGCGACATCGGTTCCGGTCACAGCGTGACGGCGATCTACGAGGTGACGCCGAAGGGCAGCCCGGCGGTGCTCAACGACGACCTGCGCTATGCAGAGGCGGAAAAGCCGGCGGCAGAGGTGAGCGCAAGCAGCGGCGAACTCGCCTTCCTGAAGATCCGCTACAAGAAGCCGGATGGAGACAAGAGCGAGCTGATCACCACGCCGGTGACCGAGGCGAATGCGGTGCCGTCGCTCGCCGAGGCCTCCAATGACGTGCGCTTCTCGGTGGCAGTGGCGGCCTTCGGGCAGAAGCTTGCAGGCGTGACGGCGCTCGCTGACTATTCCTATGACGCAGTCATCGATCTCGCCGCAGCCGCCAAGGGCGCCGATCCGTTCGGCTATCGCAGCGAATTCGTCAATCTGGTGCGGCTCTCCAAGGGCCTCGGCGGTTCCGGCAAGTGATGTCGCGTGGGGCGGGGATCAGCCCCTAACCGCGTGGTCAGGGTTTGCCCCTCATCCGCCTGCCGGCACCTTCTCTCCGTTATGACGGGGAGAGGGGAACAAGTGGCAACCGTTTCGCCCATCGTGAAGGCTGAGATTGTCGCTGACGTTGAGGCCTGGCACCGGAGGGTGCGCCTAGCGGCTCTCTCCCCGCCTGCGGGGAGAGATGTCCGGCAGGACAGTGAGTGGCACCCGTCACGCGCGAGCGTCGATCCCCTGTCGCCTCACGCCTTCGGAAAGGCGCGTTCCAGCCCACCGGCCTTCGACAGGCCCGCCTTGAACGCCTGGTAGGCTGCATGCTGGCTGGAGCGGCCGGCTTCCATCAGGCGCATCTGCAGCCGCGCCGGTGCATGGCTGCCGAGCCACTGGCCGAGCTTTTCGAGTTTCAGCGAATTCAGGAACTTCGCCTCCGAGGCGATGTCGAGGTGGCGGTAGAGGCCGTCCATCAGGCGCTCGTCCTGCTCGGGGTTTTCCATCAGCAGGCGCAGGAAGGACTGGTCGGCTTCGCTGAAACTCCCGAATTTTTCGGCGACCGTGTCCCGGTCGGGAAAGGAGGCTGGGCCGGCGTTCATGTCACTGTCTCCCGTCTGCGGCCGCGCGGTGCGTTCTGCGGGACGCAAAGGCGCGGTGTGGCACGTTGAACCGCTGCAAAGCAGCGAATCTCTCTTTCATCGGGGATAGGCCAGCGGTCACGGGTGCGCAAGCGGTGGCGAATATGCAGATTTTGAACATATAGTCTAATATTGACAAATAGTCCAGGTATGGGCATATGCGAGCCATGACCATAGCACCCGCCTTCACCTCGATCCTTGCAACGCACGCGCCGACGGCGGCTGCGATCAGCGCGCTTCTTTATCCGCATGGGGAGGTTGTGCTGCACGATCTTCGAACCGGTACGATCGCGGGGATCTGGAACTGTTTCTCCGGTCGCGCGGTCGGCGAAGATTCGCTGATCGAAGAGGAATTTTCAGCCCTCGGCAGCACTGACGCAGTGCTTGGTCCCTATGAGAAGACCGGCGGGGATGGCCGGCGCTTCAAGTCGATCTCAGCCGTTCTGCGCGACGGGACGGGCGACGCGGTCGGCCTGCTTTGCATCAATCTCGACATGTCGATGATCGATCAGGCGGTGAAGCTGCTCTCGGCTTTCGCCGGCGCCGAGCAGCCGAAGCCGCAGGCGCTGTTTTCGCGCGACTGGCGCGAGGAGATTAACGCGACCCTGCATGGCTGGCTGAAGGAGCGGGGGCTGGCGCTCTCGGCGCTCAAGCGCGGCGATCGCGTGGCGCTGGTGGCAGCGCTCGACGAACGCGGCCTCTTCCAGACGCGCAACGCGGTCGATCACCTTGCCAGCCTCATCGGCGCCTCGCGCGCGTCGATCTACAACTATCTCGCTGCGGCCCGCGGCGAGGCGCCCTGATTGCTGCGCGCAATATTTCGGACAGAGACCGCTTCGCGGCTCTTCGGACTTGCCTGACCCATAACCGTTCGCGTGCGCCTCAGCCGCGAGAGGAGGAAATATCCATGACGACCTTGCCCGATTTCCGGCTCGAAACCCATTTCTCCCGCTGGGAGTTCAGCGCCCGCCACCATATGACCGCAAGCGACAGCCAGACGACCAGCATGAGCGATCTTCTGGCGCTTGCCGACGCGGAGGACCGCGCCGCCTGGGACAACATCACGCTCGGCTATACCGAGACCTATGGCGCACCGGCGCTGAGGGCAGCGATCGCTGCGACCTATGAAGGGCTGACGGCTGCCGATATCCTCTGCTTTGCCGGCGCGGAGGAGGGGCTTTATTGCGCCATGCTGGCGCTGCTCGGGCCGGACGACCACGCGATCGTGACGGTGCCGAACTACCAGTCGATGGAGACCCTTCCGGTGACGATCGCCGGCGCGGTGACCGGCGTGCCGCTTCGCCCAGAGAACAATTGGCGGCTCGATATCGCCGACGTGCGCGCGGCGTTGAAACCCAACACGAAGCTGATCTGTGTGAATTTCCCCAACAATCCGACCGGTGCCATTGCCGACCAGGAAACCTTCGCGGCGCTCGCCAAGCTCTGCGCGGAGCGCGGCATTCATCTCTTCAGCGACGAGGTCTATCGCGGGCTGGAGCGTGACGCCTCGCTGCGCCTGCCGCAGGCGGCCGAACTTTTTGACCGTGGAATCTCGCTGAATGTCATGTCCAAGGCCTATGGCCTGCCGGGCCTGAGAATCGGCTGGATCGCCTGCCGCGACCATGCGCTTCTCGAACGCATGGAGAAGATGAAGCACTATCTGTCGATCTGCAATTCGCGGCCGTCGGAAGTGCTGGCGACAATCGCGCTCAAGGGGCGTGCCGTTATCCTCGATCGCAACCGGGCGCTCGTTGCCGCCAATCTCGAGAGGCTCGGCGCCTTCTTTGCGGAATTCCCGGATCTCTATGAGTGGCGGGCACCTGACGGGGGCTGCGTCGGCTTTGCCCGCTATCTCGGCGCCGATGGCGTCGAGAGCCATTGCCGGGGGCTGGTGGAGGAGGCTGGCGTGCTGCTCTTGCCGTCGAGCCTCTTCGTATCCGATCTGCTGCCGGTCGCCGCCGATCGCTTCCGCGTCGGTTTCGGCCGCAAGGATATCGAGGTCGGGCTCGATGCCTGGCGCCGGCATATTCGGCGATAGCCCCAGTGTCGCCATCTTCGGCCTGCTAGTTACCCGCAGGTCCCGCTCCCGGGCGTATGCCCCGGGAGCCTTGGAACGCACGCATGTGGATACGGACCGCGCGACAATGGTTCCATTGTCAAGATTGTGTTAACGAGCGGCCCCCGCCACCGAGTGTTTCCTCTGCTGATGCAATACAGACCCGAAATCGATGGACTGCGCGCGCTTGCCGTCGTCCCGGTCCTCCTGTTCCATGCCGGTTTCGGCCTTGTCTCTGGCGGCTTTGCCGGCGTCGATGTCTTCTTCGTCATCAGCGGCTATCTCATCACCGCGATCATCCACCGCGAGATCAGCGACGGGAACTTCAGCATCGTGCGCTTCTACGAGCGGCGTGCCCGTCGGCTCGCACCGGCGCTGCTCCTGGTCTGCGCCGTCTGCATTCCCTTCGCGCTGATGTGGATGCTGCCGGAGGAACTCAACAGCTTCGGCAAGAGCCTCTATGCGGTGAACCTGTTCGCCTCGAATTTCTTCTTCTGGGACCAGACCGGCTATTTCGCGCCGAGCACGGCGCTGCTGCCGCTGCTGCACACCTGGTCGCTGGCGGTCGAAGAACAGTTCTATCTGGTCTTCCCGCTGCTGCTTTTGCTGCTTCACCGCTTCTCGCGGGCAACGCTGTTGAAGGTGGTGGCGGCGCTCGTGCTCCTGAGTTTTGCGGCGACGCAGGTCTTTGCGAACCTGGACCCGGCCGCGAATTTCTACCTGCTGCCAAGCCGGTTCTGGGAACTCGGCGTCGGTGCGCTGCTTGCGCTCGTCGGCGTTGAAAAGCTCGATCTTTCGAAAGGCAACCGCGAGCTTCTGTCAGCCCTCGGTCTGCTGGCGATCGTCGCGAGTTATTTGTTCGTGGTGGAATCGGCCTTCTATCCCGGCTGGACGACCGTGCCGGTGGTGCTGGGCACGGCGCTGGTGCTCGCCTTCGGTCGCAGCGATACCGTCGTCGGCCGGCTGCTGTCGCTGAAGCCGCTGGTCGCGATCGGGCTCATCAGCTACAGCCTCTACCTCTGGCATCAGCCGGTCTTTGCCTTCGCGCGCTTGCGGTCGATCGAGGACATTCCGGCCGAAGGCTACGCGCTCCTGATCGCGCTCTGCTTCGTACTTGCCTATCTCAGCTGGCGTCTCGTCGAGCAGCCCTTCCGCAAGCCGGGCCGCTTCAGCCGTCGCGCGGTGTTTGGCGCCACGCTTGCTGCCGGATCGGCGGCGATCGCCTTCGGCTTCACGCTCGACGGTTCCGACGGTCTCGCCGCCCGGAACCGCGAACTTGCGCAGCTTTCGGAGCCGAGCGTCGGCCTCGGCAAGAAATGCGATGCCGTCGCCGACCTGCACTGCGCCTCTAACCCGAAACCCGAGGTCGCGGTCTGGGGGGATTCCTTCGCCCGGCACCTCGTCGACGGCATTATCGCGTCGAAGCCGGACGTGCGACTAGTGCAGCTTGCCAAGAATAATTGCGGGCCGTTTTTGAACCTGTCGCCGATCATGCCGCGGCTCGGTCGCGACTGGTCCGACGATTGCGCCCGCTACAACGAAGAGGTCCGCCGTTTCCTGCTTGCCAACCGGTCGATCCGCTACGTCGTTCTGTCCTCGCAGCTCAGCCAGTACCTGAAGGAGGAGAAGGTGCTGGTCGATGGCCGCAGCGAGGTGACGACCGAGACGAAGCTTCTCATCGACGGCCTGCGGGCAACCTTTGCCTGGCTGCGCTCGAACGGCTTCGAACCCGTCTTCGTCGCGCCGACGCCGCATGACGGCCGCGATACCGGGCTCTGCGTTGCAAGAGCCCGTCTGCTCGGCCTGTCGGACCGGCACTGCGAGCCGGTGCAAAAGACCGTTCGCGAATATGACCGCGATGTCCTGAACGTGGTTGCGGATATCGCCGACGAGTATCCCGTCGTCAGCTTCATGGACTATCTCTGCGACGGCGACACGTGCAAGATCGAGGACAAGGGCGTCGCGCTCTTCGAGGACTTCGGGCACTTCTCCAAGGAAGGGTCCCGCCAGATGGGACGCGCCTTCGATTTCTACCGAGCTTTCATCGAGGCGGCGAAGGGCAGGCCCGTGGCTGAGCGGGCGACGGACGCCAAGGCCTTCGACAACGCCGCGCTTTAAGACAGCCGCCACATCGACGCATAAACGAAAACGCCCCGGATCTTTCGATGCCGGGGCGTTTGCTTGTCGATTTGCCTTGCCTGGCTTGATCAGGCGCGGCGGCTGCGGCGCTCGCGGGCAGGCGCGGCCGCCGTTTCGTTGGCGGTCTTGTTGCGCAGCGGGCCGATCTTTTCGATGATCAGGTCGAGCGTCGGGCGTTCGCGGCGCACATGTTCGTCGAGTGCGACGCGCATGGCGGCGAGGTGGTCGCAGGTGGTGCCGCAGCAGCCGCCGATGATCTTGGCACCGGCATCGGCCGCAAGGCGCACATATTCGGCCATCAGCGGCGGCGTGCCGGAATAGTGGATCTCGGAGCCGCGGAATTCCGGGATGCCGCAATTGCCCTTGACGATCACCGTTGCCTCGGGTGCTGCCTCCGTCATGTCGAGCAGCGAGGAGAGAATGTCGGAAGCACCGACGCCGCAATTGGCGCCAACGGCGACCGGGCCGTCGCCGAACTCGGTGGCAACGCCATGGATGTCTTTCGGGTGCAGCCCCATCATCGTCTTGCCGGCGGTATCGAACGAGCCGGTATAGACGTAGGGAAGGCCGACCTTGGCTGCCGCTTCGGCGGCCGCACGGATCTCGTCCGGCGAGGACATGGTCTCGATCCAGGCGACTTCCGCGCCGCCAGCCTTCAGGCCTTCGATCTGCTCGACGAAGGCGGCAACCGCATCTTCATAGGAAAGCGCGCCGAGCGGGATCAAGAGTTCGCCGGTCGGGCCGACGGAGCCGGCGGTGATGACCTTGCGCGATGCCTTGTCGGCAACCGCACGGGCGATCTCGGCGGCGCGCTTGTTCAGCGCATGCACGCGGTCGTCGGCCTGGTGCAGTTTCAGCCGGTGACGGGTGCCGCCAAAGGTGTTGGTGAGGATGATGTCGGCGCCGGCGTCGACGAAATCCTGGTGCAGCTTGGTGATGTTCTCCGGCTTCGTTTCGTTCCAGAGTTCCGGCGCTTCGCCTGCTTCGAGGCCCATGGCGAAGAGCGATGTGCCGGTGGCGCCGTCGGCGAGAAGAACGCCTTTTTCAGCGATGAGAGCGGAGAGGGCATTGGAGGCTGCGGTCATCGGTTTTTCCCGGCTAGAATAGATTGCAACAAGATATAAAGATATCTTTATGTCTTGGCAAGCGTTCAGCGACGGGAGGCTTCCGGTTCGGCGCGCATGCTCATGCGGCCGGCGAGCCCAAGGCCGAAGACGGCAAGTGCCGTCAGCAGCCACATCGGATCGGCGCGATTGAGGAAGAAGCTTTCGAGCATGGCGTTGTAGGTCATGAAGATCACCACCATGACGCAGAAATCGGCGAAGATGCGGCCCTGCGGTCGGCGATAGGCTCGTGCGTAGTCGAAGAGCGGTTTGACGAAAAGCAGGGTGGTCATGAGGATGCCGCCGGGCAGGCCGAACATCAGCACCGCGTCGAGATAGCTGTTGTGGCCGGTGACGATGCCGCGCACGTCCCAGCTCGCCTCGAAATTCGCCTCCATGCCCATGATCACGGGCGACAGCCAGAAACTCGCATAGCCCTGGCCGAGCCAGGGGCGCTCGGCGATGCTGGCGCTCGCGAATTTCCAGATGTCGTCGCGGCCGGTGAAGGTCGCATCGTCGATCAGCCCCTTGGTGATCGAAAGCAGCGTGTCGGAATAGATGGTACCGAGCGTCAGGCCGAAGACCAGCACTGACATGGCGAGATGGGCAAGGATCATCAGCCCGGGGCTGCGCACCGCACGGCCGGCAAAGACGAGGCCGATCGCGATCGGCAGGAATCCGATCGTCGTCTTCGATCCCGTGTGCAGCACGAAATTGGCCGCCAGCAGCGTGATCGCCCAGCCGCGAAGCGGCGCGCCGGCGCGCAGGCAATAAATGCCGAACATGCAGAGGATGGAAAAGACCGGCGCCGAGACGTTCTTGTGCAGGAGGTGGCCGCGCCAGAAACCGGCATGCCAGGGCTCGTCGCCGAAGGCCGAATGGATGGCGCGGTCGGGTGCCACGAAGAGAGCGGCGTAGTCGATCAGGATCAGAAGCAGGATCGCATTGGCGCCGGCGTTGACGAAATCGCGCTCGCTCTTCGGCAGCACCAGCACGCCCGCCACCATGATCATGGCGACGAGGCTCAGCGTCAGGCCGCGGGCGGAGGCGGCCGGGTCATAGGACTGCAGGCAGGAGAGGTAGGCGATGGCGAAGATCGCGATCCAGGCCGGCGAGACGAGGCGGGCGAGCACCCGTCGGTCGACGGTGAGCAGCATGGCGAAGAGATAGACCGCGCCGAGCACCAGGTAGCCGACCTGGTTGATGATGTTGCCTTCGTTCGCCGCGTTCGGATCCGTCGTCACCGCGCCCTGAAACGGGATCAGCGTGAAGACGATGAGGAACAGACCAAGGCCCGAAAGCAGCGCGGCAACGCCGTTGACGAGTTCCGCCAGCCCGGCATCGAACGCCTCCGGCACGCGCTGGCGCGCGGTGGAGGTGTCTGCCGTGGCTGTGTTCGGGTGCATGGCGGCTTAAAAAACGAATGACTGGGACGCGGTTCGGCATCGGTGATCATGACCCCGGGCCGTCCTGCCGTTCGGACAGGGCCGGCCTTGGGAGATCCGCACCTTGGCGCAATCAGGTTAAACCTCGGTGAAACGGTGGACGGGCCGCCCGGGCGGGAATGGCAGTCGCGGCATTACCGGTCCCGATATTTACGCGCCGATTGCCGCAGGTGCTTGCCGCCCGGACGCCATGCCCTTAAAAGGCTACGGTATATTGGCCGTGTGGAAAACGCGGCCCTTGCCGTATTTCGCGGTCCGTCTTCCATAATTCGATCTCGATTTTCGTTCCGAGGTCGTTCGATAGCGTCGAAACGAGAAAACACGATATGCAGTCCCTTATCCGTATGGTCGCGTCCGCGGCGGTCTCCGTAAGCCTGCTGCTTGGCAGCGCATCCTTTGCCGCAGCCGGGCAGGCCCATTTTGTCGTCAACGCCGACACCGGCTCGATCCTCGAGGCCGACAATGCCGACGAGCTGAACTTCCCGGCGTCGCTGACGAAGATGATGACGATCTATCTCGCCTTCGAAGCGCTGCGCAGCGGGACCCTGCAATGGGACCAGAAGCTGACGGTTTCCGAGCACGCAAACAGCCTGGAGCCGTTCAAGCTTGCCGTCGGCGCCGGTCGCCAGATCACCGTGCGCGAAGCGGTCATGGGCATGGTCGTGCTTTCGGCCAATGACGCAGCCGTCGTTATCGGTGAGACGCTCGCCGGCAACGAGACCGCCTTCGGCCAGATGATGACCCGCAAGGCGAGGACACTCGGCATGACCAGCACCGTGTTCAAGAACGCCAACGGTCTGCCGGACCCGGCCCAGGTAACCACGGCGCGCGACATGGCGACGCTCGGCCTCGCGCTGATGCGCGACTTTCCGCAGGAATTCCAGCTCTTCGCCAACAAGACAATCGAGTTTCGTGGCATGAAGCTGCGCGGTCACAACGGCGTGATGAAGCGCTACGAAGGCGTCGACGGCATCAAGACCGGCTACACCGACGCCTCCGGCTACAATCTCGTGACCTCGGCCAAGCGCGGCGACACCCGCCTCGTCGCCGTCGTCATGGGTGGCAAGACGGCGCAGTCGCGCGACGACGACATGATCGCGCTGCTCGACAAGTTCCTGCCGCCGAAGGAAGACGCAAGCGCTGCCAGCGTCACTGAACCGGCTGCTGCAGCGGCGACGACCACCACGAACTGATCTCTCAGACCACTGAGATTTGCCCTTCACTCTAACCCTCTCCCCGCGGGCGGGGCGAGGGGACGAGGGCTGACGTTCGCCGTCCGTTGCTTGGCCGCCGCCAGAGGCGGCCATGATGAGGTCGGGAAAACGATAGGATGTCGTCGGGCACTGACCGCCGGGCAGTCTGTCAGAGATTGGGAGCGCTGCATCGCCGCAAATCCCTTCTCCCCGCGGGCGGGGAGAAGGTGCCGGCAGGCGGATGAGGGGCCGCGTCGGTCGCTGCCCCAATCATCGCTTGTCTCAAGCCGCAGCGCGATCCTCGTGGCTGACCGGCGTGACCATCGCGGCGATGACCGTCGAAAGGTCGAGGGCGCCGATCGGGCGGCCGTTTTCATCGACCACGTGGGCGGTTCCCACACGGGCGGCGGTCATCGTGCGCGCCGCCGATTCCAGTACAGTGCCGGTTGCAAGCGGCACGCCTTCGGCATTGCCGGAGATCGGCCGCATGATGGTCTCGACATTGATGACCCGGCCGCGGTTCACTTCCTTGACGAAGGCGGTGATGTAGTCGTCGGCCGGCGACAGCACGATTTCCTGGCCGGTACCCTGCTGCACCACGCGGCCGTCGCGCAGGATCGCGATCTTGTCGCCGAGGCGCAGCGCCTCGTCGAGGTCGTGGGTGATGAAGACGACGGTCTTCTTCAGTTCCTTCTGCAGGTCGAGAAGCACCGTCTGCATGTCGACGCGGATCAGCGGGTCGAGCGCCGAATAGGCTTCGTCCATCAAGAGAATGTCGGCATCGTTGGTCAGCGCGCGGGCGAGACCGACGCGCTGCTGCATGCCGCCCGACAGCTGGTTCGGGTAATGGTTCTCGAAGCCCTTGAGGCCGACGCGCTCGATCCAGCCGCGGGCGCGCTTCTCGCTCTCCTTGCGTTCCACACCCTGGATTTCGAGACCATAGACCGTGTTGTCGAGCACGGTGCGGTGCGGCAGCAGCGCGAACTTCTGGAACACCATCGCCGTCTTGTGGCGGCGGAATTCGCGCAGATCGTTGTCGTTCATCTTGCAGACGTCGACGCCGTCATAGAGCACTTCGCCGGCGGTCGGGTCGATCAGCCGGTTGATGTGGCGGATCAGAGTCGACTTGCCGGAGCCCGAGAGACCCATGACCACCATGACGCTGCCGGCGGGCATGGAAATGTTGATGTCCTGCAGGCCGAGCACGTGGCCGTGCTGCTCGTTGAGCTCGGCCTTGCCCATGCCTTTCTTGACTGCATCGACGAAGTCGACGCCGCGGGGACCGAAGATCTTGTAGAGGTTCTTCACCTCGATCGCGTGACTAGCCATGGATAACCTCCGAGTGCTTTTGCAGCCGCTTGCCGAAGGCCTGGCTGGTACGGTCGAAAATGATGGCGATACCGACAAGGGCAAAGCCGTTGAGGAAGCCGACGGTGAAGAACTGGTTGGCGATCGCCTGCAGCACGTTCTTGCCGAGGCCGCCGACGCCGATCATCGATGCGACGACGACCATCGCCAGCGACATCATGATCGTCTGGTTGATGCCGGCCATGATGGTCGGCAACGCCAGCGGCATCTGCACGTTCTTCAGCTTCTGCCAGGTCGAGGAGCCGAAGGCGTCGGCCGCTTCCAGCACTTCCTTGTCGACGAGGCGGATGCCGAGATTGGTGAGCCTGATCATCGGCGGCACCGCGTAGATGACGACGGCGATCAGCCCCGGCACCTTGCCGATGCCGAAGATCATGACGACCGGGATCAGGTAGACGAAGCTCGGCATCGTCTGCATGACGTCGAGGATCGGATTGACGAAGGACTGCACCCGGTCCGAGCGCGCCATCAGGATACCGATCGGAATGCCGATCAGGATGGAGATCAGTGTGCAGACGGTGACCATGGCGAGCGTGACCATGGTGTCATTCCAAAGCCCGACAAGACCGATGGCGATCATCGACAGCGCGGTGCCGATGGTGACGTTGATGTTGCGGCTGCCGAAATAGACGATCGCGGTCATCGCCGCCAGGATCACAATCCAGGGGGAGCCGACGAACAGGCTTTCGAGGTAGTTCAGGAACCATTGAAGCGGCTGGACCACCGTGTCGATGGCGTTACCATAGGATCGCACGAAGCCCTTGAAGCTATCATCGACAGCCTTGCGGGCGAGCCGGATCGTGCTCTCGTCAATGGCAGGGAACTTGCAGAGCAACGCTGGCAAGACACTGCAGATGGAGGCCATTTGTTTCCCCTTCTTGGCCGGAAGTTTTTTTTAAGCCGGCCGCGTCTCGGCATCGAACGGGTCGATGACGGCGCACACTTGGGTGACCTCTTTGGGTCCCGGCACTTAAACTGTGGCAGCGAAATGTGTCGCCCGCTTACCTGATAGCGACGCGAAGGCTCCCGGTTCGCCGCCTCTGAGACGATGAACGTTCAAACGAAACCCGCAAGGACGCCCCATCGTTCCCTGTCCCGGCATCAAAACCGGAACGGGCAGGCGGCCGATTCCACGGTCCGCCTGCCGTCATTTTCGGTCAGAGCGCTGCCTTGACCTTTTCGGCCACTTCCGGGCTCACCCACTGTGTCCACATATCCGGGAACTCGGCGAGGAAGTGCTTGGCGCCGTCCTCGTTGGTGCCCTGGTTCTGGTCCATCCAGGCGAGAACCTTGTTGACGGTGCCATTGTCCCACTTGCGCGCCTTGACGTAGTCCATGGCGACGCTCGCCTTGTCGGCGAAGGACTTGGTCACGACGGTGTAAACGTCGGAAACCGGGTAGGAATTGACTTTCGGGCTCGGGCAATCCGGCACGGCGGTGCAGGCGTCCCAATCGGCCTTGTCGTGATCGACGCCGAAGGAGAGGCGGGTCATCTCGTATTTGCCGAGGATGGCGGTCGGTGCCCAGTAGTAGCCGAGCCAGCCGGTCTTCTTTTCGAACGCGTTGGCGATCGAGCCGTCGAGGCCGGCAGCCGAGCCGGTATCAACCAGCAGGAAGCCGTCCTTCTCCGCGTTCAGCGCGCGATAGAGATTGGCGGTCGAGACCTGGCAGTTCCAGCCGGACGGGCAATTGTGAACGGCGGCCTTCGACGAGTCTTCCGGTGCCGGGAAGAGTTCCGGGTGCTTCAGCGCGTCCTGCACCGTCTTGATGTCCGGGTGCGCGTCGGCGAGGAATTTCGGGATCCACCATCCTTCGACGCCGCCTTCGCTCAGGATCTTGGCGGCTTCGATGAGACGGCCTTCCTTGATCGCAGCGTCGAGCGGCGTGCGCACGGCGTTGACCCAGAGTTCCGGCGCCATGTCGGGCTGCGCCTTTTCATTCATGGAAGCGAAGGTCGGCATGGTGTCGCCGGTGACCAGCGTCACCGTGCAGCCGTAGCCGTTCTCCAGAATGAACTTGTCCACCTGGGCGGCGACGCCGGCAGAAGCCCAGTTCATTTCGGCAATGCTGACTTCACCGCATTCCGCGGCCTGCGCGGAACCCGCCATGGCATAGAGGCCAGCGGCGAGAATGGTGGAAGCGAGGAGTTTCTTCATGTTGCAAGACCTCCCAGTCTTATTTTGCAGCCAAGATCCAAACGGGAATCCACGGCGGACGCGACATCCTCCGTCACCCGAAACAACGATGCAGCCGGGGGTTCGGCATCAAACAAGCCAAGGTTCACCCTTGCTGCGGACGGTGCGGGAGTTCGTATTCAGCCCTGGCCGCGGAACCCTGTCGCCAGCCAATCTCCTCTTATACCGCAAACCAAGCCTAAGGTTTCTCGCTGAGAAATCAACCTCTTCAATCGGTTGACCGGGAAGGACGGGGTCTCGTGCGTTCTGTCTGCGACATCGCCGAAGCGCGTATTTTGTGCGTGAGAGACCCCGAATTTAAGCAATAGCGACAATTCTTGCCGCAAAAAATGGCGCTGGGCGCCACGGACCTCAGAACCCTGTCGAGATCCTGACGTTTCCTGTCGTGATTGCGTCACGCCAAATGGCGCGCATGTCGCGAAAAATTTACAAAAAAGTCCGGAATTCATCTTTGGTTAAATCCTCACTAACCATCCGGTAACGATGTCCAGCTAATTGTTCTTCTCGCGGCGGGGGACTGCCGCCGGTCCGGATCAGGTTTGTGCGTCCCGGACTTTGAGCGAACCTTCGGTGTGTTTTTCCGAAGTGACCAGGCGTTTTTTGGCGGCCGCATCCCTCCTGAAGAGGTTGATGCGGCCTTCGCATTTCAGGGCCAATGCCGGACATAAAAAAACCGCCCCGGAGGGGCGGTGGAGGAGGCTCTGGGAGGAGAGCTCGAAGGGGCTTCCGCCCCGATCGCTGGCCTTAGCCGACGTTCGACGTGCGGATGACGCCGAGCGGGCCGAAGGGCGCGTCGACGACGAGGTTGCGCACGCGCGACTGGCTGGACGGAACCTTCGAGTTCCAGGCGATCTGAACGAAATTGGGCTTGCTGAAAATATACAGCATGGACATGAACCTTGAGAGGCCGGAGGCCTATCCTCCGGGGCGTGTTGCTATGCCGCTGATATAGGTGTGCGCTGCAAAAAAATGAATGCCAAACTCGCCACGCCATGTCGCATTCTGGCTATCGGCCGCGACATTTTCGACAAGCCTTGCGAAAGCGCGAAACAATGCGTGAAAGGGCTTTGTCAATTGCGGCGAAATCGTGTCGAAACAGACCTTTGCCGCTGCCCGTTTCAGTGTTACCGATGGCCGCATGACACGCAGGATCATGTTGCAGGGAACCGGCTCGGATGTCGGAAAATCGGTATTGGTGGCGGGGCTCTGCCGGCTTGCCGCCAATCAGGGCCTGAAGGTCCGGCCGTTCAAGCCGCAGAACATGTCGAACAACGCCGCCGTTTCCGACGACGGCGGCGAGATCGGCCGCGCGCAATGGCTGCAGGCGCTGGCCGCGCGCGTGCCGTCGTCGGTGCACATGAACCCGGTGCTCCTGAAGCCGCAGTCGGACGTGGGCAGCCAGATCGTCGTTCAGGGCAAGGTCGCCGGGCAGGCCAGGGGGCGGGAATATCAGGCGCTCAAGCCCAAGCTGCTGGGCGCCGTCATGGAGAGTTTCGAACAAATATCGGCCGGTGCCGATCTCGTGGTGGTCGAAGGCGCCGGCTCGCCGGCCGAAATCAACCTCAGGCCCGGCGACATCGCCAATATGGGCTTTGCGACACGGGCCGACGTGCCGGTCGTGCTGGTCGGCGACATCGACCGCGGCGGGGTGATCGCCTCGCTGGTCGGCACGCATGCGATCCTGCCCGAGGAAGACCGGCGCATGGTGACCGGTTATCTCATCAACAAGTTCCGCGGCGACGTCACGCTGTTCGACGACGGCATTGCCGCCATCGGCGGCTACACCGGCTGGCCCTGCTTCGGCGTCGTGCCGTGGCTGAAGGCGGCGGCACGCCTGCCGGCGGAAGATTCCGTCGTGCTGGAGAAGCTGACGCGCGGCGAGGGGCGGGCGCTGAAGGTTGCCGTCCCGGTACTGTCGCGCATCGCCAATTTCGACGACCTTGATCCGCTCGCCGCCGAACCGGAGATTGATCTCGTCTTCGTGCGGCCTGGCAGTCCCATTCCGGCCGACGCTGCCCTCGTCATCATTCCCGGGTCGAAGTCGACCATCGGCGACCTCATCGATTTCCGTGCGCAAGGGTGGGACCGTGACCTCGAACGTCATGTGCGCCGGGGCGGCCGGGTCATCGGCATCTGCGGCGGCTACCAGATGCTCGGCCGGCGCGTCACCGATCCGCTCGGCATCGAGGGCGGCGAACGTGCGGTCGAGGGCCTCGGGCTGCTCGACGTCGAGACCGAGATGGCGCCGGAAAAGACGGTGCGCAACAGCCGCGCCTGGTCGCTGGAGCATGATGTGGCGCTCGAAGGCTACGAAATCCATCTTGGCAAGACGCAAGGTGCGGACTGTGGCCGGCCGTCGGTGCGCATCGACAATCGCGCCGACGGCGCGCTTTCGGCCGATGGCCGCGTGATGGGCACCTACCTGCATGGGCTCTTCACCAGCGACGCCTATCGCGGCGCGCTGCTCAAGAGTTTCGGCATCGAAGGCGGCGCCAACAACTACCGCCAATCGGTCGATGCGGCGCTCGACGATGTCGCGAACGAACTGGAGGCTGTGCTCGATCGTCGCTGGCTGGACGAGTTGCTCAGGCACTAGGGACGCGGCAACGGTCAGCCAGCAGGTCCCCGGGGGAACTGCGCTGCGACATCGTCCTCCTCGCTTGCGGCTTCCCAGACTTCCCGCGCGGCATCCAGGTTCATCAGGGCAATCCCCAGGCCGACGATCAGGTCCGGCCAGGCCGACTGCCACAGATAGGCTGTCGCCAGACCCGCGGCGATGATGGCCACATTGGCGAAGGCATCGTTGCGGGCCGAGAGAAATGCTGCCCGCGTGAGGCTGCCGCTCGTGTGACGGTAGGCGACGAGCAGATAGGCGCAGAAGAGGTTGACCACCAGCGCCCCAAGTCCGGTCAGGGACAGGGCAAAGGGCTCTGGCGGGACCGGATCCATGAACTTCGCCCAGGCCGTCCAAAGGAAGGCCAGCGCCGGTACCAGTAGAATGAACGCCATCGCCATGCCGACCCGCGCGCGGGTTCGCGCCGTCCAGGCCAGAGCAAAGAAAATCAGCATGTTGACGGAGGCGTCTTCGAGGAAGTCGACGCTGTCGGCCATGAGGGACACCGAGCCGATCGAAAGCGCGACAAGGAGTTCGACCCCGAAATAGCCAAGGTTCAACAGGGAGACGATGAGGACGACGCGGCGCAGGTCGGTATCCACTCGAAAGGTTCCTTTTCTGGCGAAATTCGCCCTCGGCACTTTGACACAGGTGTTAGCAGCAGTTTGCTATCCATAGCACTAGGTTTCGACATCGGTTCCGTTCACACTGCCGTCGTGCCTGACGCCCGACAAATCGTCGCGTGGCGCAACTCGGCCGGGGAGGCGTCGCATGCGTCGATTGACTTTGGGCTGCCCGCTTCCTAATCATCAGGTGTTGGATGGTTCCCCCTTGTCGTGGCGATCTGGGGGAATAATTGGGAATGTGACGGGTGGACCCAAATCGGGCATCCTTATCGCAGCCGACCCCGCGACTGTAGAACGGTCAGGGTTCGCCATCGGGTTTGGTGCCGGGCTGTCGGCCGGTTGCATGGGCAATCGGGGCAGGTCGGGGATCAAGCCGGAAAAGCCACTGGCGTGGCATCGTGATCAGCCGGGTTTGGACGCCTCTTCTTCTACGAATCGTCCGCCTTTCACGATGTCCCTCACAGCGCCCATGCGTCGGAGACGACGCGCAAAGGTTCGCTGTGGCACCGGAAAGACGCCGGGAAGGTGAGGCGGGCCGCTCGGGCCCTGACATCGGAACCTTGCCCTTTAAGGGCGAGGCGATGTTCGGCCCGTGACGCCGTGAGCCAGGAGACCTGCCATCCGGTATGGGCATTCCGCCCGAGGGGACTTTTGTCTCCAACGCCATCACGGAGGTTGTTTTGGCTCGCAGATGTTTTCAAGAACGCGCCCGTGGCGCGTCCGATGGCTTTTGCCACCGACGGCTGATTTGGGAATGTTGAGGCAGCCACGATGAGCAGTCTCAGCGCCGGGCCCGTGCTGGTCCTTGGCGGCGCCCGTTCCGGCAAGTCCAGCTTTTCCGAGAGGCTCGTCGAAGCGTCCGGCTTCACCATGCATTACGTCGCCACGGGCCGCGCCTGGGACGACGAAATGCGCGAGCGCATCGACCATCACCGGACGCGCCGCGGCGAGGGCTGGACGACGCATGAGGAGCCGCTCGATCTCGTCGGCATCCTCAGACGCATCGATGATCCCAGCCATGTGGTCCTGATCGACTGCCTGACGCTATGGGTAACCAATCTCATGCTGGAAGAGCGCGACATGACGGCGGAGTTCGCCGCCCTTGTTGCGTATCTGCCTGAGGCGCGGGCGCGCCTCGTCTTTGTTTCCAATGAGGTCGGCCTCGGCATCGTGCCCGAGAACCGCATGGCCCGCGAGTTTCGCGACCATGCCGGCCGGCTTCACCAGATCGTTGCGGAGAAATCCGCTGAAGTTTACTTTGTCGCGGCCGGTTTGCCGCTGAAAATGAAGGGTTGATCCATGACCACTGCGAGAGCCAACCAGGGCAAGATCCCGGCGACCGTCATCACCGGCTTCCTCGGCGCCGGCAAGACGACGATGATCCGCAACCTGCTGCAGAACGCCGACGGCAAGCGCATCGCGCTGATCATCAACGAGTTCGGCGATCTCGGCGTCGACGGCGATGTCTTGAAGGGCTGCGGTGCCGAGGCCTGCACCGAGGACGACATCATCGAGCTCACCAATGGCTGCATCTGCTGCACCGTGGCTGACGATTTCATCCCGACCATGACGAAGCTGCTCGAGCGTGAAAACCGCCCTGACCACATCATCATCGAAACCTCGGGCCTTGCCCTGCCGCAGCCGCTGATCGCCGCTTTCAACTGGCCGGATATCCGCAGCGAAGTGACCGTCGATGGCGTCGTCACCGTGGTCGACAGCGCCGCCGTTGCCGCTGGCCGCTTTGCCGACGACCACGACAAGGTCGATGCGCTGCGCGTCGAGGACGACAATCTCGATCACGAAAGCCCGATCGAGGAGCTGTTCGAGGACCAACTGACGGCTGCCGATCTCATCGTTCTCAACAAGACCGATCTGATCGATGCCTCCGGCCTCAAGGCCGTACGCGACGAGGTGTCTTCGCGCACCAGCCGCAAGCCGACGATGATCGAGGCGAAGAACGGCGAAGTCGCCGCTGCCATCCTGCTTGGCCTCGGTGTCGGCACGGAAAGCGATATCGCCAACCGCAAGTCGCATCACGAGATGGAGCACGAGGCAGGTGAGGAGCACGATCACGACGAGTTCGACAGCTTCGTCGTCGAGCTCGGTTCGATCGCCGATCCCTCGGCGTTCATCGATCGCCTGAAGGGCGTGATCGCGGAGCACGACGTTCTGCGCCTCAAGGGCTTTGCCGACGTGCCCGGCAAGCCGATGCGCCTCCTGATCCAGGCGGTCGGCGCCCGCATCGACCAGTATTACGACCGCGCCTGGGGCGCCGGCGAAAAGCGCGGTACGCGCCTCGTCGTCATCGGCCTGCACGACATGGACGAGGCGGCGGTGCGCGCTGCGATCACCGCGCTCGTGTAGATCGTTCTTTGAATGAAATGATCTAACACATTGAAATGATGCAGTTCCGGATGGAAAACGCTTTTGGCGTTTTCGTTCGGAATTGCCCCAACGGACAAGACGAATGCATCTGCTTCTCGCCCAGAAAGGAACGATCGCCGACGGCAACGAGGCGATCGACCTTGGGCAAACGCCGGCCGATATCCTTTTCCTATCGGCCGCCGACACCGAGCTCTCCTCGATCGCCGCGGCTCACGGCCGACGCGACGGAGGCTTGAGCCTGCGTATCGCCAGCCTGATGAGCCTGATGCACCCGATGTCGGTCGACACTTACGTCGAGCGCACGGCGCGTCACGCCAAGCTGATCGTCGTCCGGCCGCTCGGTGGCGCCAGCTATTTCCGTTATCTGCTGGAAGCCCTGCATGCGGCTGCCGTCACCCATCGTTTCGAGATCGCGGTTCTGCCGGGTGACGACAAGCCGGATCCGGGGCTGGAGCCTTTCTCCACCGTCGCAGCCGACGACCGCCAGCGCCTTTGGGCTTACTTCACCGAAGGCGGCTCGGACAATGCCGGGCTGTTTCTCGACTATGCGGCCGCACTGGTCACGGGTGCCGAGAAGCCGCAGCCGGCAAAGCCCCTGTTGAAGGCCGGCATCTGGTGGCCGGGTGCTGGCGTGATCGGCGTCAGCGAATGGCAGTCTCGTGTTCAGGGACGGATGGTAGCGGGGGAGGGATTCGAACCCCCGACGGTTGGGATCTGCTTTTACCGCGCGCTCGTGCAGAGTGGCGAGACACGGCCGGTGGAGGCGCTGATCGATGCGCTGGAGGCTGAAGGTGTGCGGGCACTGCCGGTGTTCGTCTCAAGCCTCAAGGATGCCGTTTCCGTCGGCACGCTGCAGGCGATTTTTTCGGAGGCCGCACCCGACGTGGTGATGAACGCCACTGGCTTTGCGGTCTCGTCGCCCGGTGCCGACCGTCAGCCGACGGTGCTGGAATCGACCGGTGCGCCGGTGCTGCAGGTGATCTTCTCCGGCTCGTCGCGGGCGCAATGGGAAACGTCGCCGCAGGGGCTGATGGCGCGCGACCTCGCCATGAACGTGGCACTACCCGAAGTCGATGGCCGCATCCTTGCGCGCGCCGTCTCCTTCAAGGCGGCGTCGATCTATGACGCCAAGGTGGAGGCCAATATCGTCGGCCATGAGCCGCTCGAAGACCGGGTGCGCTTTGCCGCTGATCTTGCCGTCAACTGGGCGAAGCTGCGCCGGGCAGAGCCCGCCGAGCGCCGCATTGCCATCGTCATGGCCAACTATCCGAACCGCGACGGTCGCCTCGGCAACGGTGTCGGGCTCGACACGCCGGCCGGTACCGTCGAGGTGCTTAGCGCCATGGCGCGGGAAGGCTATGCGGTCGGTGAGGTTCCCGCCGATGGCGACGCGCTGATCCGCTATCTGATGGCCGGGCCGACCAATGCGGCGAGCCATGACCGCGAAATCCGCGAGCGTATTTCGCTGAACGATTACAAAACGTTCTTCGATTCGCTTCCGAAACAGATAAAGGATGAAGTTACCGGTCGCTGGGGCGTGCCGGAGGCCGATCCCTTCTTCCTCGATGGCGCCTTCGCGCTGCCGCTGGCCCGCTTCGGCGAGGTGATCGTCGGCATCCAACCGGCGCGCGGCTACAACATCGATCCGAAGGAAAGCTACCATTCGCCGGACCTCGTGCCGCCGCATGGCTATCTCGCCTTCTACGCCTTCCTGCGCCAGCAGTTCGGAGCGCAGGCGATCGTCCACATGGGCAAGCATGGCAACCTCGAATGGCTGCCGGGCAAGGCGCTGGCGCTGTCGGAAACCTGCTATCCCGAAGCGATCTTCGGGCCGCTGCCGCACATCTATCCCTTCATCGTCAACGATCCGGGCGAAGGTACACAGGCCAAGCGCCGCACCAGCGCCGTCATCATCGACCACCTGACCCCGCCCTTGACGCGCGCCGAATCCTACGGACCGCTCAAGGATCTGGAGGCGCTCGTCGACGAGTATTACGATGCCGCCGGCGGTGATCCGCGACGCCTCAGGCTGCTCAGCCGCCAGATCCTCGATCTCGTGCGCGACATCGGCCTCGACAGCGACGCAGGCATCGACAGGGGCGACAGCGACGACAAGGCGCTGGAAAAGCTCGACGCCTATCTCTGCGACCTCAAGGAAATGCAGATCCGCGACGGCCTGCACATCTTCGGCGTCGCGCCGGAAGGGCGGTTGTTGACGGACCTCACCGTAGCGCTGGCGCGCGTGCCCCGCGGTCTCGGCGAGGGCGGCGACCAGAGCCTGCAGCGGGCGATCGCAGCGGATGCGGGGCTGCGTGGGTTTGCTATTCCCACCTCGGCGGGGGGCAACCCCGCACGCGACGCCCAACCCTTCGACCCGCTCGACTGCGTCATGTCCGACACCTGGTCAGGCCCGAAACCGTCCATCCTCGCTGACCTCTTGGACACCCCCTGGCGCACCGCCGGCGATACGGTTGAGCGCATCGAGTTGCTTGCCGCAAATCTCGTGTCGGGTGAACTGGCTTGCCCGGACCACTGGGCCAACACCCGCGCCGTGCTCGGCGAAATCGAAACGCGCCTGAAGCCGTCGATTTCAAACTCGGGTGCCGCCGAGATGACCGGCTTCCTCACCGGTCTCAGCGGCCGCTTCGTCGCCCCCGGTCCATCGGGTGCGCCGACGCGCGGCCGGCCGGATGTGTTGCCGACGGGGCGCAATTTCTACTCCGTGGATAGCCGCGCGGTGCCGACGCCGGCTGCCTATGAGCTCGGCAAGAAATCGGCCGAGCTTCTGATCCGCCGCTACCTGCAGGACCACGGCGAATGGCCGTCCTCCTTTGGCCTGACCGCCTGGGGTACGGCGAACATGCGCACCGGCGGCGACGACATCGCCCAGGCCCTGGCGCTGATCGGCGCCAAGCCCACCTGGGACATGGTCTCTCGCCGGGTGATGGGCTACGAGATCGTGCCGCTCGCAGTCCTCGGCCGCCCACGCGTCGACGTGACCTTGCGCATTTCCGGCTTCTTCCGCGATGCCTTCCCGGACCAGATCGCGCTCTTCGACAAGGCGATCCGCGCCGTCGGCGCGCTGGAGGAAGACGATGCCGACAACATGATCGCCGCACGCATGCGGGCGGAAAGCCGACGGTTGGAAGCGGAAGGTGTCGAGGCTGCTGAGGCCGCGCGTCGAGCCTCCTACCGCGTCTTCGGCGCAAAGCCCGGTGCCTATGGCGCCGGCCTGCAGGCGCTGATCGACGAGAAGGGTTGGGAAACCAAAGCTGATCTCGCCGAGGCCTATCTTACCTGGGGCGCCTATGCCTATGGCGCCGGCGAGGAGGGCAAGGCCGAGCGCGATCTTTTCGAGGAACGCCTGCGCACGATAGAGGCGGTGGTGCAGAACCAGGACAACCGCGAGCACGATCTGCTCGACAGCGACGACTACTACCAGTTCGAAGGTGGCATGAGCGCTGCCGCCGAACAGCTCGGCGGTCACCGTCCGGCGATCTACCACAACGACCATTCCCGTCCGGAAAAGCCTGTGATCCGGTCGCTCGAAGAAGAGATCGGCCGCGTGGTCCGGGCCCGCGTCGTCAATCCCAAGTGGATCGATGGCGTCATGCGCCACGGATACAAGGGCGCCTTCGAGATCGCTGCCACGGTCGACTACATGTTCGCCTTTGCCGCGACCACGGGTGCGGTGCGCGACCATCATTTCGAGGCCGCCTATCAGGCGTTCATTGTCGACGAGCGCGTGGCTGACTTCATGCGCGACAAGAACCAGGCCGCCTTTGCCGAGCTTGCCGAACGCCTGCTTGAAGCAATCGACCGCAATCTCTGGACGCCGCGCTCGAATTCGGCGCGGTTTGAACTTGCCGGCATCGGCACGGCAGCAACCCGGCTTCGTGCCGGCAATGAATAGAGCGGTTCCGGGCTGGCGGTAATCCGTCCGGAATTGCTTGCAAACAAGGACCTGGTTCCGTTTCGCTGCTCAGTGAAGTGCGAAAAGGAACCGAAGCGGGACGAGGGCGTCTGCCCATCCCGAACTTGAGAACTGAGGGAGTGATCATGAGCGACGAGACGACAGTAGGCGGCGAAGCCCCGGCCGAGAAGGACGATGCCCGCCACGCCATGAAGATGGCGAAGAAGAAGGCAGCGCGCGAAAAGATCATGGCGACGAAGACCGACGAGAAGGGTCTGATCATCGTCAACACCGGCAAGGGCAAGGGCAAGTCGACCGCCGGCTTCGGCATGATCTTCCGCCATATCGCCCACGGCATGCCCTGCGCCGTCGTGCAGTTCATCAAGGGTGCGATGGCAACCGGCGAGCGCGAGTTGATCGAGAAGCATTTCGGCGATGTCTGCCAGTTCTATACGCTCGGCGAGGGCTTCACCTGGGAAACGCAGGATCGCGCCCGCGATGTTGCGATGGCTGAAAAGGCCTGGGAGAAGGCGAAGGAACTGATCCGTGACGAGCGCAACTCGATGGTGCTGCTCGACGAGATCAACATTGCTCTGCGCTACGACTACATCGACGTCGCCGAAGTGGTTCGCTTCCTGAAGGAAGAAAAGCCGCACATGACGCATGTGGTGCTCACCGGCCGCAACGCGAAAGAAGACCTGATCGAAATCGCCGATCTCGTCACTGAGATGGAGCTGATCAAGCATCCGTTCCGTTCCGGCATCAAGGCGCAGCAGGGCGTGGAGTTTTGATGAGCCAGAGCTGGCAGTTCTGGGCGCTGCTTTCGGCCGCCTTCGCTGCGCTCACGGCGGTGTTTGCCAAGGTCGGGGTTGCGCAGATCAACTCCGACTTCGCAACGCTGATCCGCACCGTCGTCATCCTCTGCGTGATCGCCGCCATCGTGGCGGCGACAGGGCAGTGGCAAAAGCCATCGGAAATCTCCGGACGCACCTGGCTGTTTCTCGCGCTGTCCGGTCTTGCCACCGGCGCCTCCTGGCTTGCGTATTTCCGCGCGCTCAAGCTCGGCGACGCCGCCCGCGTGGCGCCGATCGACAAGCTCTCGATCGTCATGGTCGCAATCTTCGGCGTGCTCTTCCTCGGTGAAAAGCTCAACCTGATGAACTGGCTCGGCGTCGCCTTCATTGCCGCCGGGGCGCTGTTGCTGGCGGTGTTTTGAGCGCGCCTGCTCTGGTGCCTGTTCACTGAATGCTCGCCTCAATCAATCCGTAATCCCGACACATGCAGTGGTTGTGACGAGCGGGAGGACGGGATGGAGGTTGACGGCAATTGGAGCGAGCGCCTTCCTGATCCGTCGGGCCAAGTCGCGCAGTTCGGCAGACGCTGGAAGCGTCGCAGCCTGAGGGTGAACCCTGCTTCAGACCCACCGGCGGACACGCCTGCAATAGGCACCGTAGGCGTCGCCGAAGACCTTGGCGAGGTGAGTTTCCTCCATGCGGATCTGGTAGGAAATCGAGATCCAGGCGGAGAGCGCCAGCGCCACCGAGATGACGTTGGGCACCGCCAGCACCGTGCCGATCAGCGCGGTCACCATGCCGACATAGATCGGGTTGCGCGAGAAGGCATAGAGGCCTGAGGTCACAAGCGGCGCGTCCTGCTTTTCAGGGATGCCGATCTTCCAGGAATGACGCATCGCCCATTGCGACAGCATCGTCAGCCCGCCGCCGAGCGTCATCAGCGCCAGGCCGACGGCGTGAAGGATGGGGGTGTCGAGCGCCGGGATCCGGCCGAGGGCAGCATCGACGGAGGCCGGGAGCATGGCGACCGCCAGCAGGTGGATCACCAGCGCTGCGACGATCAGGCGGAAAAGCCTGCCCGCAAACCCTTCCGCATCGTCGCCATAGGTCAGCACGACCGGCGAGCGGCCGGATTGCACACGGCGGAGGATCGCCAGCGCGAGCGTGGACAATCCCACGACGAGCATCAGGATGGCGGGAAGGGTGGTGGACATGGAAACCTCTGGAGCGAGCTGACAAGACAGGAGCGCACGACGGGTAGGCGGCCCATTTGAGCGTCTACCCGGCGAAGCATTCTGATCACCTTGCAATCTCTAGTAACTAGAGGTTCAAGCGCCGGAGCTGTCCGACTTTCGTCGTGGTTACCGGATCTTATTGCCAAGCGTTGGAGGCTGTCATCGTCGCCCCCGCCGTGTCGGAAGGTCGGCAAAATTCGAGTCTTGACGGCTGCTCCTTCCGCCGAGCGATTGCATAGGCAGGAGGCCGCACCCATGTTAGACCGTCGACAGGCTAAATACGGGTGAACCTTGAAGAATACTCTCAGAGCTGCGGTTGGTGTCGCATCGGTCTTGCTGTTCTTGTCATCAGGTGTGGCGGGGCAGGCGCAAACCGTGAAGAGCGGGGCGTCACGAGCTCAAGAAACGACGACCAGCCAGAAGGCGAAACCGAAAACTAAAACGACGCGCAAGCAAAGGGCTGCGGATGAAGCCAAGGCCAAGGCGCTCGCCGAAGCGCGCCGTCCACGGATTTGCAAGACGCGGGAGAACGAATGCAGCTATGGCGCAGGTCCGGTCGGAGAGCAGTGCTCGTGCTGGTCGAAATCCGGTGCGCCTGATCTTGGCATAACTGTCAGGCGTTGACCGCCCGCGACCTTCGCGCGGGCAGGCAAGCGTGCGTCGCTCGAAGCGACGCCTGACGGCGATAGAAATCACGGGTCGCCTGGTTCGTTCTGAAAGCTTGGGATTGGGTTTAGGTGATGGAAGCCGGCGTTGAACGCAAAATAATGACCGATCTCGAGAACAGCGCGCTCCAGTTTGCAACCCGAGCACACGGCGAACAGAAGCGTAAGTATGACGGTCGGCCCTATATCGTTCATCCGATTGCGGTGGCGGAGATTGTTCGAAGCGTGCCCCATACGCCCGAAATGATCGCCGCAGCGCTGCTTCACGATACGGTCGAAGATACCGACGTGACGCTGCTGGAGCTCAAGGAAGCGTTCGGCCCCAAGGTCGCAACACTGGTTGCGTGGCTTACCGACATATCCACTCCGTTCCACGGCAACCGAGAGGTGCGCAAGGAACTGGATCGCCAGCACCTCGCATCGGCGCCCGCCGCGGCGAAAACCGTCAAGCTCGCCGACCTGATCGACAATGCGATAGCGATCAAAGCCGGCGATCCGAATTTCTGGAAAGTGTTCGGCGCCGAGATGAAACGCTTGCTGGAGGTCTTGGGCGACGGCGACGAGACCCTTCTCGCAAAGGCCCGTGCATTGGCGCCGGAATGAGAGTGCTGCCGTCTATCGGCAAGCATGTCTGCGCCATGTCGACCCGGTCAACCGCTCATCCACGATCGCAGAACGGACATGCATGTGCGGTTTTGCCCGCCGGTGTGGCCCAGCCACGCCTCACAGGCTGCGCGGTTGCGGCCGTTAGGACAGCGCAGAATTTGCCGAGCGCGCCGCGCCTCAATGCCCCAGCCAGATCCTCAAGGGATGCGTCGGATCTGCGAGCAGCCGGATCGCGAGCGCGATCGAGACGATGACGAGCAGCGGCTTGATGATCTTGGCGCCCTTGGCCATGGCATAGCGCGAGCCGACCTGGGCGCCGAGGAACTGGCCGAGGCCCATCAACAGGCCGACCTTCCAGAGGATGGCGCCGAAGAAGAGGAAGACGCCGAAGGCGCCGACGTTGGAGCCAAAGTTGAGGAACTTCGTGTGCGCCGTCGCCTTCAACACGCCGAAGCCGGCGAGGGTAACGAAGCCGAGCATGAAGAACGAGCCGGTGCCGGGGCCGAAGACGCCGTCATAAAAGCCGATTAGCGGCACCAGCGTCAGCGTGAAGACGAAGGGGGTGACGCGGCTGTGCTGGTCGACGTCGCCCATGTTCGGCTTCAGGCCGAAATAAAGCGCAATGGCGATCAGCAGAAAGGGCAGGATCGCCTTCAGCACGTCGCCGGGAACGATGGTTGCGAGCAGGGCGCCGAGCACGGCGCCGGCGGCCGACATCAGCGCCATCGGCAGCTGCTCTTTCAGGTTCACGTGGCCGCGCCGGGCATAGGACAGCGTGGCCGAGCCGGAGCCGAACAATCCCTGCAGCTTGTTGGTGCCGAGCGTCTGCAAGGGCGGGATCCCCGCAATGAGCATGGCCGGAATGGTGATCATGCCACCGCCGCCGGCGATCGAATCGATGAAGCCTGCGATGAAGGCGGCGACGAACAGGAAGGCGAGCAGGTGGAAGGCGAGATCTTGCACGGCGGGGACTCGAGAGGAGAGCTGTCAGGCGGGATTTTCCGCCTTGTGTCAGAGCCCGGCGCGATTTGCAAAGCCTTCTGTCGCGGTGTTGCTGTCCATGCAGGTGTCGAAATTGAAAAACCGACAAAGATTCAAAGCCTTGTTCCGGCTCGCTGTCTTTCTGGATGGAGGCGCTCTCGCCCGCATGGTGCCGAAGAAGGGCTGTCCTTGCGATACGGCAGGCGGATGACGATCTTCCTCAAACGCGACATGGCGATGGCGCAATCCGGTTTGACCGGCCTTCCGCGCTCCGGTAAAAATGAAGGATATGCGACGGCGTCCGCTTTGGCGGACTGAAAGAGCGTCCGGTGCGGCCGACCCAGTCAGGGGGCCATCAGCCGGTGCTGTCCAGATCGGCCGGGACGGATCGTCCCAGCCGGCGCTTCGTTAAGGAGAACAACGAAGGGAGCCGGCCGCCGATGCCATCGGGCAAACACTCTGCACAGACGACGAAAGCAGGAGCCGGGCTGGTGCTCGGGCTCGGCTGCGAGCGTCGCACGCCGGCCGAAGAGGTGATCGCCCTTGCCGAGCGTGCGCTTGCCGATGCCGGTGCTGCGCCCGGCGATCTGCGGCTGGTCGCCTCGCTCGATGCTCGCGCCGAGGAGCCGGCGATCCTGGCGGCCGCTCAGCATTTCTCGGTTCCGGCCGCGTTCTACGATGCCGCCACGCTCGAAGCCGAAGCTTCCCGGCTCGCCAACCCCTCCGAGATCGTCTTTGCCTACACGGGTTGTCATGGCGTTGCTGAGGGCGCAGCGCTGGTCGGCGCCGGTCGCGAAGCCGTGCTGATTGTGCAGAAGATCGTCTCCGCCCATGCGACGGCCGCACTTGCCGGGCCGGCGACCTTGCGCGCCGAAAAGCGCATCCAGGCGGCGGAGGCTGTCTGATGCGTTGTTATGTTGTTGAATTGAATCAATATTTTGCCCGGGGTTTCTCTCAAGTGGAATCCGGTTCTTTAGAGAGCGCGTCAGGCGTGCCTTTGGGTGGCGCCGAAATACAGGTGGGACAGCACGCATGATCGACGACCTCTTTGCCGGATTGCCGGCGCTCGAAAAAGGTTCGGTCTGGCTGGTCGGCGCCGGCCCCGGCGATCCCGGCCTGTTGACGCTGCATGCGGCCAATGCGCTGCGCCAGGCGGATGTGATCGTGCATGATGCGCTGGTCAACGAGGATTGCCTGAAGCTCGCGCGGCCGGGTGCCGTGCTGGAGTTTGCGGGCAAGCGTGGCGGCAAGCCGTCGCCGAAGCAGCGCGACATCTCGCTTCGCCTCGTCGAACTCGCGCGCGCCGGCAACCGGGTGCTGCGCCTCAAAGGCGGCGATCCCTTCGTCTTCGGTCGCGGTGGCGAGGAGGCGCTGACGCTGGTCGAGCACCAGGTGCCGTTCCGAATCGTGCCCGGCATCACCGCCGGTATCGGCGGGCTTGCCTATGCCGGCATTCCCGTGACCCATCGCGAGGTCAACCACGCGGTCACTTTCCTGACTGGCCATGATTCCTCCGGCCTGGTGCCGGATCGCATCAACTGGCAGGGCATCGCCAGCGGCTCGCCTGTCATCGTCATGTACATGGCGATGAAACATATCGGCGCGATCACCGCCAACCTCATTGCCGGCGGCCGCTCGCCGGACGAACCGGTCGCCTTCGTCTGCAACGCCGCGACGCCGCAGCAGGCGGTGCTGGAAACGACGCTTGCGCGTGCAGAGGCCGATGTTGCGGCGGCAGGGCTGGAGCCGCCGGCGATCGTCGTCGTCGGCGAGGTGGTGAGGCTGCGCGCAGCGCTCGACTGGATCGGCGCGCTGGACGGGCGCAAGCTTGCCGCCGACCCGTTCGCCAATCGCATTCTCAGGAACCCGGCATGAGCGGATTGCTGATTGCCGCACCCGCGTCCGGCTCCGGCAAGACGACGGTGACGCTCGGGCTGATGCGCGCCCTGAAGAGGCGCGGCGTGGCGATCGCGCCCGGCAAGGCGGGGCCGGACTATATCGATCCCGCTTTCCACGCGGCAGCGACCGGCGAGCCCTGCTTCAACTACGACCCCTGGGCGATGCGCCCGGAACTGCTGCTTGCCAATGCGTCGCATGCCGCCTCCGGCGGGCGCACATTGATCGTCGAGGCGATGATGGGACTGCATGACGGTGCTGCCGACGGCTCGGGAACGCCAGCGGACCTCGCCGCGACGCTGAACCTTGCGGTCATTCTGGTGGTCGATTGCGCCCGCATGTCCCAGTCGGTTGCCGCCCTCGTGCGCGGCTATGCGGATCATCGCGACGATATCCGGGTGGTCGGCGTCATCCTCAACAAGGTCGGCAGCGACCGGCATGAAATGATGTTGCGCGATGCGCTCGGCAAGGTGCGCATGCCTGTCTTCGGCGTGCTCCGGCAGGACAGCGCATTGCAACTGCCGGAGCGCCATCTCGGGCTCGTGCAGGCGGGCGAACACTCAGCGCTTGAGGGCTTCATCGAGGCGGCGGCCGCGCGGGTCGAGGCTGCCTGCGATCTCGATGCCATCCGCCTGATGGCGACGGTTTTCCCGCAGGTGCCCGCGGCGGCCGATGCCGAGCGTTTGCGGCCGCTCGGTCAGCGCATCGCGGTCGCGCGCGATATCGCCTTTGCCTTCTGCTACGAGCACCTGCTTTACGGCTGGCGGCAAGGCGGCGCGGAGATTTCCTTCTTCTCGCCGCTCGCCGACGAGGGGCCGGATGCGGCAGCCGATGCCGTCTATCTTCCGGGGGGCTATCCGGAGCTGCATGCGGGGCAGCTGAGCGCCGCCGCCCGATTCCGTTCCGGCATGCATTTCGCGGCGGAACGCGGCGCCCGCATCTTCGGCGAATGCGGCGGCTATATGGTGCTCGGTGAAGGGCTTGTCGCTGCCGATGGCACACGCTACGACATGCTCGGCCTGCTGCCGCTCGTAACCAGTTTTGCCGAGCGCAGGCGGCACCTCGGCTATCGCCGCGTCGTGCCTGTCGACAACGCCTTCTTCGATGGACCCATGACGGCGCACGAATTCCACTATGCGACTATCGTCGCCGAAGGGGCGGCCGATCGGCTGTTTGCGGTCAGCGACGCCGCCGGCGAGGATCTCGGCCAGGCGGGCCTCCGGAGCGGCCCTGTCGCCGGTTCCTTCATGCATCTGATCGACGTCGCAGGTGCTGCATGAGCGCACCGATCGTTCATGGTGGCGGCATCACCGAGGCCGCAGCGCGCTATGGCGGCCGGCCCGAAGACTGGCTCGATCTGTCGACCGGCATCAATCCATGCCCTGTCGCCTTGCCCGCGGTCCCTGAGCGCGCCTGGCACCGGCTCCCGGATCGGCAGACGGTGGATGATGCGCGGAGCGCCGCTGCCGACTACTACCGCACCAACGGCGTGCTGCCTTTGCCGGTGCCGGGCACCCAGTCGGTGATCCAGCTCCTGCCACGTCTTGCTCCGGCCAACAGGCAAGTCGCGATCTTCGGGCCGACCTATGGCGAGTATGCCCGCGTGCTTGAAGCGGCCGGCTTTGCTGTCGATCGCGTCGCGGATGCCGACGCGCTCACGGCCGAACATGGGCTTGTCATCGTCGTCAACCCCAACAACCCGACCGGCCGCGCCTTGGCGCCGGCGGAGATTCTGGCGATCGCCGCAAGGCAGAAGGCGAGCGGCGGACTGCTGCTGGTCGATGAGGCCTTCGGCGATCTTGAGCCGCAACTGAGTGTCGCTGGTCACGCGTCAGGGCAAGGCAACCTCATCGTCTTCCGCTCCTTCGGCAAGTTCTTCGGCCTTGCGGGCCTGCGCCTCGGCTTCGTCGTTGCGACCGAGCCAGTGCTTGCGTCCTTTGCCGATTGGCTCGGTCCCTGGGCTGTCTCCGGCCCGGCGTTGACGATCTCGAAAGCGCTGATGCAGGGCGATACGAAGGCGATCGCGGCGGGCATCCTCGAGCGTCGCGGCGGCCTCGATGCGGCTCTCGATGGGGCAGGGCTCAACCGTATCGGCGGCACGGGGCTATTCGTGCTGGTCGAGCATCCCAGGGCGGCTCTGCTGCAGGAGCGGCTCTGCGAGGCCCATATTCTCACGCGCAAGTTCGACTATGCCCCGACCTGGCTCAGGGTCGGTCTTGCGCCTGACGCGGCCGGTGACCGACGGCTGGCGGACGCGCTTGCCCGCATGGAGCTCTGAGGTGTCGGAGACGATCCTGCTCATTCTCGCGCTGGCGCTGGTGATCGACCGCGTTGTCGGCGATCCGGACTGGCTCTGGGCGCGCGTGCCGCATCCGGTCGTGTTTTTCGGCAAGGCCATCGGCTTTTTCGACGCCCGGCTGAACCGGGAGGACCTCGAGGATAGCGCGCGCAAATTTCGTGGCGTCGTCGCGATCCTTTTGTTGCTTGGCATCAGCGCCTGGTTCGGCCATCTGCTGCATCGCCTGTTCGCCGTCCTCGGACCGCTCGGCTTTCTGCTCGAGGCGGTTGTGGTCGCGGTCTTCCTGGCACAGAAGAGCCTCGCCGATCACGTGCGTCGCGTGGCCGGGGGCTTGCGACAGGGCGGGCTGGAAGGCGGGCGTGCCGCCGTGTCGATGATCGTTGGTCGCGATCCAAAGACGCTCGACGAGCCGGCGGTCTGCCGCGCCGCGATCGAAAGCCTTGCCGAGAATTTCTCCGACGGCGTCGTGGCGCCGGCCTTCTGGTACGCGGTTGCCGGCCTGCCGGGGCTTCTTGCCTACAAGATGCTGAACACCGCCGATTCGATGATCGGCCACAAGTCGCCGAAATATCTGCACTTCGGCTGGGCCTCGGCCCGACTCGACGATCTCGCCAACCTGCCGGCAGCGAGGCTCTCGATCCTTTTGATCTCAGCCGGTGCGCTGATCCATCGTGGCGCCAGCGCCGCCAAGGATGCGCTGACCGTGGCCCTTCGCGACCATGGCCTGCACCGCTCGCCGAACTCCGGCTGGCCGGAAGCGGCCATGGCCGGCGCGCTCGATCTGCAGCTTGCCGGTCCGCGGATCTATGGCGGCGTCAAGGTCAGCGAACCGATGATCAACGGTCCGGGCCGAGCGGTTGCAACAAGCGAAGACATCGACGCCGGTATTGCTGTATTTTATGGCGCCTGTACGGTCATGGCCGGGTTTGTTCTTGCAATCGCAATGATTTGATCGCGGAAGTTGACCTTCGCATTAAGACTCTGCTTTCCATATGTATTAAGATCGTATCATATTCGATCAGTTATTCTCCTGGAACGTTTGGTTCCACCGGTACGTGTTCGTCTTCCCGGAGAGAGAAGCATGCGCAAAAGCTTTCTGACTGCGCTGATTGCCGCTCTGCTGCAGTTTGCCGTTCAACCCGCGAACGCCGCCAATCTCATTGCCGATATCAGCCTGTCGTCGCAGACGATGACCGTGCGGCAATACGGCGTCGTCATGTATCGCTGGAAGGTGTCGACGGCGCGCAAGGGCTATGTGACGCCACGCGGCAGCTGGAGCGCCAAATGGCTCTCTCGCAATCACCGTTCACGCAAATACGACGACGCGCCGATGCCATATGCCGTGTTCTTCAACGGCGGCTACGCCATCCACGCCACCTACGACATCAAACGCCTCGGCCGCCCGGCATCGCACGGCTGCGTGCGGCTCCATCCGAACAACGCGGCGGAGTTTTTTGCGCTGACGCGGGAACATGGGCTGAAGAACACGCGGATCGTAATTACGCGGTGACGCCTGCCTAGCCAGCCCCTCATCCCCCTGCCGGGACCTTCTCTCTGTTTTGAAGGGGAGAAGGGATCCGAGGCACTATTTCCGCTTCATCGTCGAGCGTTTCGTAAGAAGTGAACGGTAGAATGCGCGTCCCCATCTTCAACGTGATTGCTTGGCTTTCCTCGGGTTAAACCCGAGGAAAGCCAATTCTGTCGGGCACTTGATGAGGCACCTAAGAGCCGCTGGCGACCGTCAGTCGATGCCTGCCACATGCATCAGCCGGTCGAGGCTCGGCACGGTGACGTGGCGGCTGTTTTCGATGCGGATGACGTTCTCCTTGCGGAGCTTGGTGATCTGGCGGCTGACGGTCTCGATGGTGAGGCCGAGATAGTCGGCGATGTCGGCGCGCGACAGCGGCAGGTCGAACACGTTCGAGGTGCCGTTTTCCGGGTCGATGTGAGTCGCGATGATGTAGAGGAAGCTTGCGACCTTCTCCTGCGCGGTCTTGCGGCCAAGGGTGAGCATCCAGTCGCGCGCTTCGTCCAGTTCCTTCAGCGCCTGCTCGTGCAGCCGGTGTTCCAGCCCGGGAGCCTCGGAGACCAGCCGCTCGATGACGTTGCGCGGGAAGCAACAGATGTCGGTGTCGACAGCCGCTTCCGCCGTCAGCGCGCTTTCGCGGGTGAAGGGCCGGCCCATGAAATCAGGGGCGAACTGCAGGCCGACGATCTGCTGACGGCCATCGGCCAGCACCTTGCTGAGCTTGACGACGCCGGAGATGATATTTGCGTAGCTGTCGGTGGTTTCTCCCTGGCCGATGACCTCGCGGCCGGGCTCGATGCTGCGGCGGGTGGAGTGACGGCTGAGGTCGAGAAGCTGATCCGGAGAGAGCGTACCGCAAACGCCGCCATGGCGCGCCTCGCAGGCGGAGCAGACGGCTGGAACGTCCGAATTATGGATATCCTTGCGGCGATGTTCGTTCACGATCTGCAATTCTTTCTACCTGCATTCCATTGCTCCCTGGATGACCAAAGAGGATGCGGGTCGTTAAATCAAGAGTTGACAGGTGCTAATTCCGAAAGCGCGAAACAATGTCTCATGCTGGCTTGAGCATTGTCAATTTTAACGTGTTAATTCGCCGACTTGATCAAAATCAAAGGCCTCATTGCCGATCCGTCCTAAGCCGTTTTCATGACAGCGGAGAGACTGATGGACGACGCGCTAATCCTCAAGCATGCGAATCCCGTGCCACGCTACACCAGCTACCCGACCGCGCCGCATTTTTCCGAAGCGGTGGGGCCGGTTGACTATCAAAGCTGGCTCGGGGCGATCGGTCCGGATGAGGCGATCTCGCTCTATGCTCACGTGCCCTATTGCGACCGGCTCTGTTGGTTCTGTGCTTGCCATACCAAGCAGACGCTGCGGTATGATCCGGTGGCAACCTACCTCACGGGCCTGCATCGGGAGATTGCAGAGATCGGCGGGCGGGTGAGCCGCGAAGCCAAGGTAACGGCCCTGCATTTCGGCGGCGGCTCGCCGACGCTCGTCAGGCCCGACGACCTGATCGCGCTGAAACGCGCCTTTACCGATCACTTCACCTTCGCGGCTGATTGCGAGATCAGCGTCGAGATGGATCCGAACGATCTCGACGAAGCGCGCCATGATGCGCTGGCGGGGATCGGTATGACGCGGGCGAGCTTCGGCATCCAGGATTTCGACCCCGTCGTGCAGAAGGCGATCAACCGCATCCAGACCTTCGAGCAGACGCGTGACGCGATCGAGGCATCACGGGTAAGGGGCGTGCATTCGGTCAATTGCGACGTGCTCTATGGTTTGCCCTATCAGAGCCTCCTGTCGCTTGAGCGCACCATGGAGGCAGTGCTTTCGCTCGACCCCGATCGCGTCGCACTCTTCGGCTACGCCCATGTGCCGTGGATGAAGACGCATCAGAAGATGATCCCGGACGAAAGCCTGCCCGGCATCGTCGAGCGCTTCGCGCAGATGAGCCGCGCGGCCGAAATGCTGGCTGCCGCCGGCTACGAGGCCATCGGTATCGATCATTTTGCGAAGCCCGACGACAGCCTGGCGCGGGCCAGCCGGGAAGGGCGTCTCCGTCGCAATTTCCAGGGCTATACCGACGATGCCGCCGAAACGCTCGTCGGGCTTGGCGCCTCCGCGATCGGCCAGTTTCGTCAAGGTTATGTCCAGAACATGCCGGCGACCGGTGAGTATCTGCGCCATGTGGAAAACACGGGGCTCGCTGCGGTCCGCGGTTATCGCTTCACACCGGACGACACTTTGAGAGCAAAAGTGATTGCCGACGTCATGTGCCGTTTTGCCTTCTCCCTTGCTGAGGTTGAGGAAGCGTTTCCCGGGCTGGCAGGCGCTGTGATCGAGGAGGCACGGCTGTTTCGGGCGCGCGACGTGGATGGGCTGACGACGATCGAAAACGGGGTTTTCCGCCTGACTGAACGCGGCAGGCCCTTTGCCCGCTCGGTTGCAGCCACCTTCGACGCCTATCTCGGCAACGGTCGGGGCCGGCATTCGGTGGCCGTCTGACACCATGCTCTGTCGCAACACCGTTTTCCAATTCGAAAGCCTTTGCCATCAAGGCCATTGGCTTTTGCGGCGCATTTACCTATAGGATCGCCGAGACTCGACTTAAAATATTAGAGGTATGCGCGTGACAGCTACATTCGACAAGGTTGCCGACATCATCGCGGAAACGAGCGAGATCGATCGCGAGACGATTACGCCGGAAAGCCACACGATCGACGATCTCGGCATCGACAGCCTGGACTTCCTCGACATCGTGTTTGCGATCGACAAGGAATTCGGCATCAAGATTCCGCTCGAGCAGTGGACGCAGGAAGTCAACGAAGGCAAGGTTTCGACCGAAGAATACTTCGTTCTGAAGAACCTCTGCGCAAAGATCGACGAACTGCGGGCTGCCAAGGGCTGATCGGGCTTTCGCCCGAGCCTTGCCACTCGATTTCCAATGCCGCCCGTCGCGCCCCGCGCTTGACAGGCGGCATTGGCGTTTTTACTTGAGCCCGAAACCAACAGGGTGAGCCTCAATGCTCCTTGAATACTTCCAGATGATCGACCGTGTCGAAACGGTCGATCTTTCGGCTGGCCGGCTGACGGCGCGGTCCGTCGTGCCGGAGAAGAGCCCGGTGTTCGAAGGCCATTTCCCAGGCTACCCGCTGGTGCCCGGCGTGCTTCTGATCGAGACCATGGCGCAGGCCTCCGGTTTCCTGGTGCTCGCCGCCACCAATTTCGCCGCCATGCCCTTCCTGATGTCGGTCGACGGCGCCAAGATGCGGACCTTCGTCGAGCCCTCGGCCGAACTCGAGATCGAGGCTTTCCTCGAGCATGAAGGTTCGGGCTTTGCCGTCACCAAGGCGAAGATCACCTCTGGCGGCAAGAAGGTCTGCGATGCCCAGCTGAAACTGAGAACGATGCCGTTCGATCAGGTTCCGCTCGGCGATATCGTGCGCAAGCGGGCTGGAGAAGTGGGTCTGATGGCGGCGCTTTCGGCGGCAGCCGGTTCGGAGAAGTAAGATGAGCAAATCTGCAAACGACGTTGTCATTACCGGCGTCGGTATCGTCACCAGCCAGGGCGTCGGCGTCGAGCCGCATCTGGCGCTGCTTACCGCCGGCACGTCGCCGGCCGTGCGCGTCGAGACCGAAAAGTTCAGCCCCTATCCGGTGCACCCGCTGCCGGAGATCGACTGGTCGCAGCAGATCGCCAAGCGTGGCGACCAGCGGCAGATGGAAAACTGGCAGCGTCTCGGCGTTTTTTCCGCGGGCCTGGCGCTCGATGACGCCGGTCTCAAGGATAATCTCGAAGCCTGCGGCAGCATGGACATGATCGTCGCTGCCGGCGGCGGCGAGCGTGACATCAACGTCGATTCGCTGATCGTCGACGAGGCGCTGAAGCGCAACGACCGCGAACAGCTCCTCAATGAAAAGCTGACGACCGAACTGCGCCCGACGCTGTTCCTGGCCC
Source organism: Ensifer sp. ENS02 (assembly GCF_014851885.1). Taxonomy (NCBI): domain Bacteria; kingdom Pseudomonadati; phylum Pseudomonadota; class Alphaproteobacteria; order Hyphomicrobiales; family Rhizobiaceae; genus Ensifer; species Ensifer sp. ENS02. Next base: position 611,041 of record NZ_JACVAO010000001.1, read on the forward strand.
AGCTTTCGAACCTACTCGCCGGCAACATCTCGATCGTGCACAAGGTCACCGGTTCGTCGCGCACCTTCATGGGCGAGGAAGCGGCCGGCATCTCGGCGATCGAAACCGCCTTTGCCCGGATCAAGGCCGGCCAGTCGACCCATACGCTCGTCGGCGGCGCGTTTTCGGCCGAACGCCTGGACATCATGCTGATGATCGAGGCGATCCAGGGTCAGGCGACCGGTGACTGGCACCCGATCTGGTCGCGCAGCCGCGACAACGGCGGCGGCATGATCCCCGGGTCGGTCGGAGCCTTCCTGGTGCTGGAATCACGCGAGTACGCCGAAGCCCGTGGTGCCCGCATCTATGCGACGATCGACGCGATCGGCAGCGACCGCGGCAGCCGCGCTGACGGCAAGCTCGAAGCACGCCTTGCGGACCTTGCGAAACCGGCCGAAAAGCTCGACCCGGCAGGCACCGTGGTCTTTTCCGGCACGTCAGGCTTTCATGATCTCGTCGCCAGCGAAAAGGCGTTCCTGCAGGCCAAGCTGGCCGGCGCGCCGGTGCGTGCCTATGGCGGCGTCGTCGGGCACAGCATCGAGGCCCAGTTTCCGGCGGGCCTCGCGCTTGCTGCACTCACGCTCGGCCACGGCGCCAAGGTGCCGGCCTTCGACGGCAGCTTCGAAAAGCCGATGACGGCGGCTGCCCGGTCGGCGGTCGTGACCACCGTCGGTCATTCACGCGGCGAAGGCGTCGCGGTCCTTTCGGCCGAATAAGAGGAACGATTGATGAGCAACGCTTACAAGGATCATCTCGGTCGTCCGATCGTCGCCGTCACTGGCATGGGCGTCATCACCTCGCTCGGCCAGGGGCTCGAGGACAACTGGTCGGCGCTGACCGGCGGCGTCTCCGGCATCCGCAAGATCACCCGTTTCCCGACGGAGGGTCTCAACACCCGCATCTCCGGCATGGTCGATTTCATCGAGGTGCCGGCGGCCAACTCCGTCGAGCGCTCCTACGCCATGGCGCGCGAGACGACGCTGGAAGCGCTGGCGCAGGCCGGGCTTTCCGGCGACTTCAACGGTCCGCTGTTTCTGGCCGCCCCGCCGATCGAGCCGGAATGGAGCGCGCGCTTCGAGCTTGCCGACCGCTCGCCGCCTTCCGAACAGCCGGGCGATGCGTACAACCGTTTCCTCGCCGCGATGCGCCAGAAGGCCGATCCGGTGTTCCATGAGGCCGTGCTCTTCGGCTCGATCTCCGAGCGCCTTGCCGATCGCTTCGGCACGCGCGGCCTGCCGGTGACGCTCTCGACGGCCTGTGCCTCGGGCGCGACCGCGATCCAGCTCGGCGTCGAGGCGATCCGCCAGGGCCGCACCGATCGTGCGCTGACGGTCGCGACCGACGGCTCCGTCAGCGCCGAAGCACTCATCCGCTTTGCGCTGCTTTCCGCGCTCTCCACCCAGAACGATCCGCCGGAGAAGGCCTCCAAGCCCTTCACAAAGGATCGGGACGGCTTCGTCATCGCCGAAGGCGCTGCGACCCTGGTGCTGGAATCGCTGGAAGCGGCCGTTGCCCGCGGCGCCCGTGTCTACGGCATCCTGAAGGGCTGCGGCGAGAAGGCCGATCTCTTCCACCGCACGCGCTCGTCGCCCGACGGCGGCCCGGCGATTGCGACGATCCGCGCGGCCCTTGCCGACGCCGGCATCGACGAAGGCGGCATCGGCTACATCAACGCGCACGGCACCTCGACGCCCGAAAACGACAAGATGGAATATCTGTCGATGTCTGCCGTCTTCGGTGAGCATCTGCCGTCGATCCCGGTCTCGTCGAACAAGTCGATGATCGGCCACACCCTGACGGCCGCCGGCGCGGTCGAGGCGGTGTTCTCGATCCAGACGATGCTGACGGGCACATTGCCGCCGACGATCAACTACCAGAACCCCGATCCGGCGATCGTGCTCGACGTGGTGCCGAACGTGAAACGCAGCCAGCAGGTGTCTGCGGTGCTGTCGAACTCCTTCGGTTTCGGCGGCCAGAACGCCAGCCTGGTGATGACGGCCGAGCCGGCTTGAGCCGGACCTGGTGAAACGAAATACCCCCCTCTGGCCTGCCGGCCATCTCCCCCAACAAGGGGGAGATCGACGCGCGGCCGGCCGATCGCTCCAATAACAAGGCCCGATTTCGGTGCTTTTCGTGAAGGGCAAAGGGGTGCCACATCCAATCTCCCCCCTTGTGGAGGAGATGCCCGGCAGGGCAGAGGGGGCTAACGCGCCGCTCTCTGTAGAATGGCGACATGCCCACAAGACGTGTATATGCCGCCTGTCGATCTGAACATTTAAAGGAAGAACCATGCGCGCCCTGCAACTGCTCGATGACCGCAAGCTCGAAATCACCGACATTCCGGAACCGGAAGCACCCGGCCCGGGCGAGGTGACGTTGCGCGTCAAGGCGGTTGCGCTCAACCATATCGACGTCTGGGGCTGGCGCGGCATGGCATTCGCCAAGCGCAAGATGCCGCTCGTCATCGGCGCCGAGGCAGCAGGCGTCGTCGACAGCATCGGTCCCGGTGTTTCAAGCGTGCTTCCGGGCCAGCTCGTCTCGATCTACGGCGCGCGCACCTGCGGCCTCTGCCGTCCGTGCAAGGAAGGCCGCGACAACCTCTGCGAACATGTCGGCGGCGTTCACGGCTTCCACCTCGACGGCTTCGCACAGGAGAAGATCAACCTGCCGGCGCGCCTGCTGGTTCCGGCACCTCCGGGCGTCGATGCGGTTGCCGCTGCGCTCGCTCCGGTCACCTTCGGTACCGTCGAGCACATGCTGTTCGATAACGCCAAGCTTGAGCCCGGCGAAACCATCCTCGTGCATGCTGGCGGCTCCGGCATCGGCTCGGCGGCGATCCAGCTTGCCAAGAAGATCGGCTGCACCGTGATCACCACCGTCGGCTCCGACGACAAGATCGAGAAGGCCAAGGCGCTCGGCGCCGATCACGTCATCAACTACCGCACCGACCGCTTCGAAGGCGTGGTGCGCAAGCTCACCAAGAAGAAGGGCGTCGACGTCGTGTTCGAACACGTCGGCAAGGACACCTGGGCGGGCTCGATGCTCTGCATGAAGCGCGGCGGCCGCTTGGTCACCTGCGGCTCGACCTCGGGCGTGTCCACCGACATGAACCTGATGATGCTGTTCCAGCAGCAGCTGAAGCTGCTCGGCTCCTTCGGCTGCCGCATGGAAAACATGGCGAACGCCATGCAGAAGATGGCGCGCGGCCTCGTACATCCGGTCATCGACACCGAAATCGGCCTGGACGAGATCGACCGCGCGCTGGAGCGCATGGAATCGCGCCAGATCTTCGGCAAGATCATCCTGAAGATGGATTGATCGACGTGCGCATGCTGATCACACGGCTGGTGCTGGCGGCGGATCGTTTCCGCCAGTGGCTGATTGCGCAGTTCGTGTTTCTGCTTCTGACGATCCTGAAGATGTTTCCCGCTGACGGCGCGATCAACTTCATGGATCGCGCCCTGCGGTTCATCGGCCCGAAGACCAGCCGTCAGAAGCTGACGCTGACGAACCTGCGCAACGCATTCCCGGAAAAGAGCGAAGCGGAGATCGAGCAGATCGCGCTCGAAAGTTGGGGCAACATGGGCCGCATGGCGGCCGAATACGTGTTCCTCGACCGTCTCTTCGATTTCGACCCGGAGCGCACGACGCCCGGGCGCATCGAAGTCTCGGGCATTCCCTTGTTCCTCGAGCTTCGCGACAATCCACGCCCCTTCATCGTCTTTACCGCGCATAGCGGCAATTTCGAAATGCTGCCGGTCGCCGGCTCAGCCTTCGGGCTCGACGTGACGGTGCTGTTCCGGCCGCCGAACAACCCATACGTGGCCGAAAAGGTCTTCAACTTCCGCGCAGAACGCATGGGCAAGCTCGTGCCGTCGCATGCGGGCTCGTCCTTTGCGCTCGCCCGCCAGCTGGAGCGCGGCCAGGGCGTCGGGGTTCTCGTCGACCAGAAGTTCCGCAAGGGTCTAAAGACCAAGTTCTTCGGCCAGGACGTGCAGACCAACCCGCTGCTCGCCAAGCTCGTCCGCCAGTTCAACTGCGAGGTCTATCCGGCCCGCTGCATCCGCTTGCCGGGTGGCCGTTTCCGCCTGGAGATCGAACCGGCGATCGCCATCCCACGCAAGGCCGACGGCAGCGTCGACGTGACCGCTACGGCGCAGGTTCTGAACGACAAGGTGGAAAGCTGGGTGAGGGAGTATCCCGGCCAATGGCTCTGGTATCACGACCGCTGGCACATCAAGCGCTACCTGAAAGACTGATTCTCCTTCGCCCGCGACCCCAGCCAGATTGCGTCTTGCGCAAGCAGGCTTGATCTTCCTGCAAGCCCGGCACCCCGTGTGCCGGGCTTTGCGTTTTGCCAAGTACGCGGGGGCATCGGCGCCGATCTTCCCTCGAAAACGTGCGTAAACGTTAAGTTTTTCTTTCTGCTGTTGAACGCTATCGCAATGAGTGTAAACTTATGCCTGTCGCGTGAGAAAATGCCTGCAAGCGCTTTGGATGACCCGAGCAGTGCGGTTTTACGCGGAAGTGGTGGGGGAAACGTCAAGAACCAGATCAGTGTCCTGAGCATCTACGCCTGTTTTGTAAGTGCATCGAAGCGGTTTTGCCGTGGGGGAATTGGGGTTTCGAATTGAACGCACTGATTGAGCTGTTCTGGTTCAAATATTCGCAGCTGCAGTATGCCGTTCGTACGGCAGACGAGCATTTGATCAGCATTCTGGATCGCGAATTGGATCCGATCTTGAGATCCGTCTACGACGAGAAGGCGGTGAGCGTCGAAGATGCCCGGCTTCAGTTCCAGTTCCTGATCGACATTCTGCGCGTCGAAGCCGACGACATTTCCTGCGTGCTGCGCCATTCGCAGTTGCTGCAATCGCTGATCAATCGCTACTTCGCGGCGACCGGTGCGGAGAACCTCGCCGACCTGCAACTGGAGCGCCTGCCGGCGCAGCCGAACAAGGGCAGGGCGGACGAAGGATTGCTCAACGAGGCGATCCTCGACAGCTTCCCGGACCGGCTTGCGGTGATCACGCCCGACTACCGCTATCTTTACACCAATCCGCGCAATGCCGAGCATCTGGAAAGCCGCCCGATGGACCTGATCGGCCGGCATATTGTCGAGTTCATCGGCATCCAGCGGTTCGAGCTTCGGGTGAAATCCTATCTCGACCGGTGTTTCGCCGGCGAGGTGGTGGACTACACCTTCGCCAAGACGGTCGACGCGCGCACGGTCGTCGTGCGCTGCCGGCTGACGCCGTGCATGTCGAGCACCGGCAAGCTCATCGGCGCTATTCTAGTGATCCAGGAACATGCCGACCGCCGCCGCGCGATCGCGGCCTGAGGCGCCGGTTCCGGCGGTATCAATCGAAAATGCATGAGGGGATGCGCGGCCGGATAACGGCCGCCTGACGTGTCCGTTTTGCGGCGCGCTGCCCCAAAGGCCGGTTTATCCGACCGGCGCGGTGACGCTGCGCAGACATTCCTGCTCGAAGCCGACGTGCCGCCTGAGGCTCGTGAAGAAGCCGCGCAGCATGTAGCCGGCGGTCTCGGCATTGACCGTCTGGTCGGCAGCGCCGAGGCGCTCCAGCATTTCGGTCAACTCCTCGGCGAAGCACTCGTCCTCGCAGTGTTCGTATTTCAGCCGCTCCAGCGTCGCGCCGAGCGTCGGATCGCCGCGGTAGGTGCGTTCGATCCAGGAGAAGACGAGGTTTTCTTCGCCCGAGTGCATCTCGCGGATCAGCGGCTCCAGCACCTTTGCGGCATAGAGGCATTTCTGCCGGTCGATTTCCGCAGGCAGGCTGTCGGCGATTTCCTCCAGGCAATTGCAGAGCGCAAGCTGCTCCTCGTGGGCGCGGGCAAGCCAGGCAAACGGCTCGGCCACGGACTCCCGCCGGGGGGCCGGGTCCAGCCGGCTGCGGATTCGTCCGTCTTCAAAAGTCTTTTTCATCGGCTTCAGACGCCAGCTCCCACGGCGCTCCCTATTGTTTGCCGAGGATGATCCAAACGAGGTGACAAAGCCTTGATCTGAATCAAGGCCGGGCTGCCCCGATTCTGACACTTTCGGGCAAGCTGCGGTGACACCCCTCGTTTCGGGGTGTTGTCGCGTGCGTTCGGATAAAGTTGGGGACCCAACCATGAAATACACATTCGAGATGATCCTGCTCGGGGTCGGTGCATTCCTGGCGCTTGTCGGCGCCGGGTTTGCCCAGGACCGGCACTTCGAAGCCCATATGTGGGTGCTGTTCTTCACGCTTCTTGCCGGCACCATCCTCCTGATGCGCCGCATCGAGTTCAGCCCGGCTTCGGCGGGCAGGACGTCACCGCCGCCACCCCAGTCGGAGTATTTTGACGAGGTGGTCAAGTACGGCGTGATCGCCACCGTCTTTTGGGGCGTCGTCGGCTTTCTCGTCGGTGTTGTGGTTGCACTCCAGCTTGCCTTCCCGGACCTCAACATCGAGCCCTGGTTCAACTTCGGCCGCATGCGGCCGTTGCACACCTCGGCGGTCATCTTCGCCTTCGGCGGCAACGCGCTGATCGCAACGTCCTTCTACATCGTCCAGCGCACCAGCCGTGCCCGCCTTTTCGGCGGCAATCTCGGCTGGTTCGTGTTCTGGGGCTACCAGCTCTTCATCATCATGGCCGCCACCGGCTATCTGCTGGGCATCACCCAGTCGAAGGAATATGCGGAGCCGGAATGGTATGTGGACCTGTGGCTGACGATCGTCTGGGTCGCCTATCTCGCCGTCTTTCTCGGCACGCTGCTGACGCGCAAGGAGCCGCATATCTATGTGGCCAACTGGTTCTACCTCGCCTTCATCGTCACGATCGCGATGCTGCACATCGTCAACAACCTGGCGGTTCCGGTCTCCTTCCTCGGCTCCAAGAGCTACTCGGCTTTTGCCGGGGTGCAGGATGCGCTGACACAATGGTGGTACGGGCATAATGCCGTCGGCTTCTTCCTGACGGCCGGCTTCCTCGGCATGATGTATTACTTCATCCCGAAGCAGGCCAATCGCCCTGTTTACTCCTATCGCCTGTCGATCATCCACTTCTGGTCGCTGATCTTCATGTACATCTGGGCAGGCCCGCACCACCTTCACTACACCGCGCTGCCCGACTGGGCGCAGACGCTCGGCATGGTGTTCTCGGTCATGCTCTGGATGCCCTCCTGGGGCGGCATGATCAACGGCCTGATGACGCTTTCGGGCGCTTGGGACAAGATCCGTACCGACCCGATCATCCGCATGATGGTCATGGCCGTTGCCTTCTACGGCATGGCGACCTTCGAAGGTCCGATGATGTCGATCAAGACGGTCAACTCGCTCAGCCACTACACCGACTGGACCATCGGCCACGTGCATTCCGGCGCGCTCGGCTGGAACGGCCTCATCACCTTCGGCGCGATCTACTATCTCGTTCCGAAGCTGTGGAACCGCGAGCGCCTCTACAGTGTGCGCATGGTCAACTGGCACTTCTGGCTCGCCACGCTCGGCATCGTCGTCTACGCGGCGGTCATGTGGGTTGCCGGCATCCAGCAGGGCCTGATGTGGCGCGAGTACGACGACCAGGGCTTCCTCGTCTATTCCTTCGCGGAATCGGTCGCGGCCATGGTTCCCTACTACGTGCTGCGTGCCCTTGGCGGCGCACTCTTCCTCGCCGGAGCTCTGCTCATGGCCTTCAACGTAACCATGACCATCCTCGGCCGCGTGCGCGATGAAGCCCCGATCTTCGGTGCGACGCCCGCGCTCAAGGCTGCGGAATAGGAGGGCATAGAGAATGTCCATTCTCGACAAACACGCGACGCTCGAACGCAACGCGACCCTGCTGCTCGTCGGCTCGCTGCTCGTCGTCTCCGTCGGCGGCATCGTGGAAATCGCGCCGCTCTTCTACCTCGAAAACACCATCGAGAAGGTGGAGGGCATGCGTCCCTATTCGCCGCTGGAGCTTGCCGGCCGCGACATCTATGTGCGTGAAGGCTGCTATGTCTGTCACAGCCAGATGATCCGCCCGTTCCGCGACGAAGTGGAGCGCTACGGTCACTACTCGCTGGCGGCGGAATCCATGTACGACCATCCGTTCCAGTGGGGCTCCAAGCGCACTGGGCCGGACCTGGCGCGCGTCGGCGACCGCTACTCCAACGAGTGGCACGTGCAGCACATGATCGAGCCGCGCTCGGTGGTGCCGGAATCGGTGATGCCGAGCTACGCCTTCCTCAAGGCGACGCCGCTCGATGTGAACAACATCGCCGCGAACCTCAAGGCCAACAAGGCGGTCGGCGTGCCCTACACGGACGAGATGATCGACAACGCGCTTGCCGACATCAAGGCGCAGGCAGATCCGAACGCCGACACGTCCGGCGTCGAGGGCCGCTATCCGAAGGCCAAGCTCGGCGACTTCGACGGCGATCCGCAGAAGCTGACGGAGATGGACGCGCTCATCGCTTATCTGCAGATGCTCGGCACGCTGGTCGACTTCTCCACCTACGACGACACCACCGGCTATCGCTAAGGAGACCGCACCATGGAAACCTACACGGCCATGCGCCAGTTCGCCGATAGCTGGGCGCTCCTTGCCATGACGCTCTTTTTCCTGGGCGTCGTCGCCTTCATCTTCCGGCCCGGCGCCAAGAAGGCCGCCGATGATGCCGCAGCCATCCCCCTGAAGGAGGATTAATAGAATGGCGGACAAACACGTCGACGAAATCAGCGGCGTCGAGACCACCGGCCACGAATGGGACGGTATCCGCGAGCTTAACAACCCGATGCCGCGCTGGTGGGTCTATACCTTCTACGCGACCATCGTCTGGGCGGTGGGCTACATGATCGTCTATCCGGCCGTGCCGCTTCTGACCGACGCCACCAAGGGCGTGCTCGGCTATTCGAGCCGCGCCGAGGTGAGTGCGGAGCTTGCCAGCGCCAAGGCGGCGCAGGCAGGCAACCTCGAGAAGATCGCGTCGAGCTCGCTCGCCGACATCATGGCCGATCCGCAGCTGCAGCACTTCGCCGTTTCCGGCGGTGCCTCGGCCTTCAAGGTCAACTGCGCCCAGTGCCACGGCTCGGGTGCGGCCGGTTCTGCCGGCTTCCCGAACCTGAACGACGACGACTGGCTCTGGGGCGGCAAGCCCGAAGAGATCTACCAGACGATCGCCCACGGCATCCGCTATAACGGCGACGACGACACCCGTGTCTCGGAAATGCCGTCCTTCGCGGAAATCCTGCAGCCGGAAGAGATCAAGCAGACGGCGGCCTATGTCGTCAGCCTCACCGGCACGCCGTCGGATGCCTCCATGGTAGAGCCGGGCAAGGCGCTGTTTGAGGCAAACTGCGCCTCCTGCCACGGTGCCGACGCCAAGGGCAACCGCGAGTTCGGCGCGCCCAACCTTGCCGATGCGCTGTGGCTCAACGGCTCGAGCGAACAGGCGATCGTCGCCCAGATGAAGGCGCCCAAGCACGGCGTCATGCCCGCCTGGCTGCCGCGCCTCGGCGACACCACCGTCAAGCAGCTCGCCATCTTCGTGCATTCGCTGGGTGGCGGCGAATAAGAGGAACGAGGGGCTTGCGGACCTGCCACTCATCCGTAGGTGATGGTGGCGCCCCTCATTCGCCTGCTGGCCCTTCTCCCCGCCAGGCGGGGAGAAGGGCGCAAGCCGCGCTAGCCTCGCCAGGTTAAAAGTATGGTTGGCGATGGAGCCGCCCATCACGTTCTTGAGTGGGCTACCGCTCAGACTTTTCAGGCTTGATGCCGGGCGGGTGACCCCAGCGTTCCTCTCCCCGCCAGGCGGGGAGAGATGTCCGGCAGGACAGTGAGGGGCAGCTCTCATCCATCCAGTCGAAAAGGCCGCGCCAAAGGGCGCGGCCTTTTTCATCTGGAGACGTTTCGTCATTGAGGGGAAATGTCAATGAATTGGCCGACGTGTCCACTCAAGATCTCGCCTTTTCGCCGACACGCCTTCGCAACGAAACCACGGCCAGCGTCGCCATGATCGCGATGGCGACGGCGCAAACGGCGGCGGCTGCGTTGAAGCCGGTCATGAAGGCGGCCTGGGCTTGCTCCAGCATGCCCGCCGGTAGCTCGGTCGCGACGGATACGGCGCCGGCGAGGCTGTCCGACAGCCTGTCGCCGATCTCGCCGGGGATCAGCGTCTGGCCGGCCATTTCGATGCGGTAGACGGCGGTGGTCAGGCTGCCGAGCGTGGCGATGCCGACGGCAAGGCCGAGTTCCTGCACCACTTCGGAGAGGGCCGAGGCCGAACCGGCCTTTTCGGCGGGCGCTGCACTGACGACGAGATCGGTGCCAAGCGCGGCAATGGTTCCAAGGCCGAGATAGACGAGCGCAAATGCGGCGGTTACCAGCCCGACCCCGTATGGCGTATGGCCGAGCTGGGCGAGCAGGAGGTAGCCGACCACGGAGAGCGCCAGCGCCGCTGCGATCACGGGGCCGGGGCCGAAGCGCCTGGCGATGAGCGGTGCGGTGATGCCGGCCAAAAGCATGGCGAGCGCCGAGGGGCCCATTCTCAGGCCCGCCGACAGCGGAGAAAGCCCGACGACGAGCTGCAGATACTGGGTGACGAGCAGCATCGTGCCGCCGACAGCCGTCAGGCCGATCAGGAGGATCAACAGCGCGGTGCGGAAGGCGCGGTCGGAGAAGAGCTCGAGGTCGATCAGCGGGCTTCGAAGCCGGCGTTGTCGCCGGATGAAGAGGAGCGTGGCGACGAGGCCGACGGTCAGGCCGAGCGTGGCGCCGAGCCCAAGGCCATCCTTGGCGACCTGCTTGATGCCGTAGACGATAGGCAGCAGCCCCGCCAGCGACAGCGCCACACTGGCCATGTCCAGGCGGTCCGATTGCGGGGCACGATATTCCGGCAGCAGAAACGGCGCGACGATGAGCAGCAGCCCGACGATCGGCAGTGCGACGAGGAAGGCAGCCCCCCACCAGTAACGTTCGAGCAGGATGCCGCCGACGATCGGCCCCGCGGCCATGCCGAGCGCGAACATGGTCGCCCAGACGCCGATCGCAAGCGCGCGCTGGTGCGGGTTCAGGAACATGTTGCTGATCAGCGCCAGGGTCGGCGGCATCAGCGTTGCGCCGGCAACGCCGAGTGCCGCGCGTGCAGTGATCAGCATGGTGGCGCTGGTGGAATAGGCCGAAAGCACCGAGGCGACGCCGAAGGCGGCCGCGCCCAGCATCAAGAGCTTGCGGCGACCGATGCGGTCGCCGAGCGTTCCCATCGTGATCAGAAAGCCGGCGATCATGAAGCCGTAGGCATCGACGATCCAGAGCGCCTGGGTGCTGGTGGGCTTCAGATCCGCCGCGAGCGCCGGCAAAGCGAGATGCAGCAGCGTCAGGTCGAGCCCGAGCAGGATGGTGGGGAGCGCGAGCAGGGCGAGCCCGGCCCATTCTCGCAGGCCCGCGCGCGTTTCACCGGGATCGGCATGGTCGGTGAGGTGGGATGGTCGGTCGCTGAGAATTGTCAAAAGTGGCCTCCGTCTTCGCTTGGGCTGGTTGCGGAGACCACATCTTCAGGGCACAATCATCCTGTTACAATTTAAGTAGTTATCCTATTACTGAGAGCAACAGCGTGAACGAACGAAGTCTTGAGCGAAGCAAGAACGAGCTGTCGGAGTTTTTGACGAGACACAGGGCGAAGCTGACGCCGGCCGATGCCGGCCTTGCCTTCACCGGGCGGCGGCGCACCCCGGGCCTCAGGCGGGAGGAGGTGGCAGCGCTCGCCGGCGTCGGGCTCACCTGGTACACGTGGTTCGAGCAAGGGCGCGACATCAAAGTGTCGGAGGCGTTCCTGCTGAATGTGGCGCGAGCGCTGAAGCTCGACGACGCCGAATGCAGCCATCTGTTCCTGCTTGCCCACAAGCGGCCGCCACCGCCGGAGGCACATCATCGCGTCACCGTTTCGCCGCTGATCCAGACGTTGCTGGACGAGCTCAGGGTCCGGCCGGCCCATGTGATCAACCTGCGCTGGGATGTCGTTGCCTGGAACGCTGCGGCAGACGCTTTGTTCGGCTTTAGCGCCCGGCAGCCGGAGCTTGGCAATATCCTGCAAATGGTGTTTGCCGATCCCGAGATACGGAGGCGCATGCCTGCCTGGCGCGAGGACGCGCCGAAGCTGCTTGCCCAGTTCCGATACGATTTTGCCGTGGCGCCGGATGATCCGTCGATGCTGGCCCTGGTCGAAAGCCTGAAGGACCTGTCGGCCGATTTCAGGCGCTGGTGGGCAGCGCCTGGCGTTGACGAGGTCCGTCGCGGGATCGGTTCCCTGATCGATGCCGGGGGCGAGCGCCTGTGTTTCCGCCACGAGACGTTGGTTGTGGACGAGCACCGGCATCTGCGGATGGTGGTTTACTTCGCCGAACCGGCGCTTGCCTGACGGCGACGCCCGAAGCGGCAGGCGCCGGGCCTTCTTATTCGAGGGCTGCGGCGATGGTAGCGCCGACCACGACGCTCGATAGCGCCGTGCCGAGCAGCAGCGAGGTGTTGACCGGCTTTCTCACGACCGTGCCGAAGTTGAAAAGGTTCATCGGCAGGAGGTGAAAACCGCCGCTTTCCGGCTTGCTCGACGGCGCTTCCATGAAGCACTCGTCGTCGAACCAGATCCAGTCGTCGCGCCAGGTCCAGCAGCCGTGCTGGCGGTAGATGTTTGCCACCTGCTCGGCGAAGCCCTTGTCGGCGGGCAGACGGATATAGTCTTGCGGCCTGCGGCTGAAATACTGCATGGCGAGCGGCATGGAGCGCTCGGTGCAATAGTTCGACATCCAGAGCTTGAAGCCGATCTCGTCGCGCAGCCGGTCCAGCACCCGGAAGACCTGGACGTGATCCTCATGGCCGTATTCGCCCCAGGGATTGTGGGTGAAGACGTTCATGTCGGGCTTCAGGAGCGGCAGCAGCGTGCGATAGAGCGTTTCGTAATTGTCCCGGTAAGCCTGGGCGATTGGCCGGGTGGAGTGGCGGAAGCTGCCGGGCATGATCTGCGACAGCGATTTCTTGACGATGCGCTTGGCTTCGCGGCGTGTGCCTTCGGTGCCGAACTCCATTCCGAAGGGACCGGGCTTCGGGTTCGTCCAGTCGGCGCAATCGAAGGAGCCGGTTTCTTCCATTTCCAGAAAGCGCACGTTGCCGCGCGGGTAGGCCTTGATCGCAGCGGCGCGTGCGTCGCCCATCTGCGGCTCCGACCAGATATCGCGGTAAAGGATGATCACCTCGTCGACTTTTCGGAGGATCGAGGTGAACCACAGCAACTCGTCATCGGGATGCGCGCCGATGATGACGGAGTTCTTCAGAAAATCATGCGTGTCGGCCATGCTCTTGCGCGCCCTCGTGTTCGTCGAGCGCAATTCTGACGTGTAGAGATTAAACCGGCGTAAAGCCGGAGCGCGTGTCCACAGGGAAGCGGTGCGGTCGTAGCGCCACCGCCCTCCTGGCCTGACCCTCCCGGCAATTTACTGCGCAGACCAGACCGCCAGTTCGTAACCATCCGGGTCGGCGAAATGAAAGCGCCTTCCGCCAGGGAAGGTGAAGATCGGCTTGACGATCCTGCCGCCGGCCTTTTCGACGCGGGCGAGCATATCCTCGAGCTTGTCGGCATAGAGGATGATCAGCGGTCCGCCGCTGCCGACGGGGCCGGTGGTGGTAAAGCCGCCGGTCAGTCGGCCGTCCTGGAATTCGCAATATTCCGGGCCGTAGTCGGTGAAGGTCCAGCCGAAGGCGCTGCCGTAGAAGGCCTTGGTGGCGGCGATGTCGGAGACATTGAACTCGACATAGTCGATGCGGCTGTCGTTGCCCTTGTTACCCATTTTTCTACCTGTCTTCTCCGGATTCCATGATCGATTTCAAGGTGGCGAGATCCTTCGCCACCCAGCCGGCATCGCCGGCAAATTGTTCGGCGCTCATGCCCGGCTGCCGCAGCAGCGTGAACATCACCTCCGCGCCGTCGCCGTTCGGCACGACGCGCAGCGCATTGTGGACCTCTGTGCCGTCTTCCAGCGTGACGAGATGATCGGTGACGCCGAAGGCGTTGTCAGGCGCAAAGCGCACGCGGGCATTACCGAGCGGACCCGGCGCCAGCCAGTGATCACCCTCGCGGGTCAAGCCCGACGACAGGCCGGACGCCCAGCGCGGCATGTTCTCGGGCTTTGCCATGAAGGCATAGACGTCGCGCCAGTCGCGGTCGATGGTGGTGTGAACGATCTTTGCTTCAAGTGTTGCCATGCTTTGTTCTCCTGCATGACGGAGTAGCACGGGTCGCCCGACCGGTCTTGAACGAAACGGCCAGTCAGGCCGCCCGCCGGTCGCCGACGAGCTGGCGGCGGATTTCGGCGGGTGAGAGCGAGGTCAGCTGCCTGGCCTCGCGCGACAGATGCGCCTGGTCGGCATAGCCGGCATCGAGCGCAAGCAGGCCGAGCGTGGCGGAGGGGTCCCTTTGGCATGCCCCGAGGAAGCGCTGTAGGCGCAGGATGCGGTCGAGCGTCTTGGCGCCGTAGCCGAAATGCTGGTGGCAGCGGCGCCTCAGCGTCCTTTCACTGGTGCCGGTGACGGCAGCGAGGGCGCGGATGGGGTTGTTGTCGGACGAGCCATGGCTCGGCCGCAGATGGGCGAGGGTGGCGGCGATATCGCCTGATGGCGGCGAGACGGCCGGCAGGCGCTCAAGCACCGCTTCCGTGAGCATCTCGGCGCGGCGGACCGCATCGGGCGCGTCCTCAATCCTGGTTTCGAGTTTGCGCGCGGCTGGACCCCAGAAGGCGTCGAGCGGAACGACCGCGCCGATGATCTGCGAAAGCGATGTGTGCAGGAAGGATGCCGCGATGCCCGGGCGGAAGCGCAGGCCGATGATGTCGGTGCCCGGCGCGAAGACGGGGAAAGCGGCCACCCGGTCAGGCCCGGCAACCGCCAGGCCGTGCCTGGACCAGAGGATATCGACACAGCCGTCGGGCACGACCGCGATGGGTGCGGCCGTCCCCTCCGGCAATTGGTGGCGCCAGAGGCATTCGACATGGCCGACGAGTGCGCCGGGCGCGGCATACTCTCGATAGATACCGCGCCGCTTGGCCAGTGTCGGCTCTGCCGGAGCCGGCTCCGTCTGTCTCAGCGGCCCGTGGGCGCCGTCCATGCCTTGTCCTCCACGCTTCGGACCGTGCCGGCCGCCTCTTGGCGCGACCAGATCTCGCCGTCGATCTGGCCCTGCAGCTCCGGATAGTCGGCCGCATGGAACACCGGGTCGAGACCCTGCCGGCGCTGGGCGAAATAGTCCTTCGTCAGTTTGGCAATGGTACCGGAGAGGAGCACGATGGCAATGAGGTTGATCGTCGCCATCAGCCCCATCGAGGCGTCTGCC
This sequence comes from Ensifer sp. ENS02, assembly GCF_014851885.1. Classification (NCBI taxonomy): domain Bacteria; kingdom Pseudomonadati; phylum Pseudomonadota; class Alphaproteobacteria; order Hyphomicrobiales; family Rhizobiaceae; genus Ensifer; species Ensifer sp. ENS02. Next base: position 626,423 of record NZ_JACVAO010000001.1, read on the forward strand.
GCGTCGAACACGGTGGTGATGCTTTCGGACGCACCCCAGACGACCATGACGAGCACGGCGCAGCGCATGACCAGAACGCCGACGCGATTGGCGCCGCCGAGATAGGTGAGCGCATTCTCCGCATAGGAATAGTTGCCGATGATCGAGGTGAAGGCGAAGAAGAAGATCGCGATGGCAATGAAGTAGCTGCCGGCCCAGCCGATATGCACGTTCATGGCCGCTTGCGTCAGCTGCGTTCCGGTGACGCCGGAACCGGGTTCCAAGGTGCCCGACAGCAGGATCATGACCGAGGTCGCGGTGCAGATCAGGATCGTATCGATGAAGACGCCGAGCGACTGCACGAAGCCCTGCGACGCCGGGTGATGCGGCACGGGCGTGGCGACGGCCGCGATGTTCGGGGCCGAGCCCATCCCGGCTTCGTTGGAAAACAAGCCACGCTTGACGCCGTTCATCATCGCAGCCGTGACGCCGCCGGCGACACCGCCTGCCGCTTCCTGCAGGCCAAAGGCGCTGGAGATGATCGTCCACAGCACGCTCGGCACGATCGACGCGTTGACGACGAGCACGTAGATCGCGGTCAGGAGATAGGCGATCGCCATGAAGGGCACGACGATTTCGGCGACGCGGGCGATCTGGCGGATGCCGCCGAAGATGACGATGCCGGAGATGGTCGCAACCGCGATACCGACGGCGATCTTGGGCACACCGAACGCACCCTGGACGGCGTCCGCGATGGAATTGGCCTGCACGGCGTTGAAGACGAGGCCGAAGGAGAGGATCAGGCAGACGGAGAAGATCGTCGCCGCCCAGGGCGCGTTAAGGCCGCGGGCGATGTAGAAGGCGGGACCGCCGCGATATTGACCGTTTTCGTTGCGCACCTTGTAGAGCTGCGCCAGCGCGCTTTCCGCATAGGCCGTCGCCATGCCGACGAGCGCCACCATCCACATCCAGAAGGTGGCACCGGGACCACCGAGATAGAGCGCAACGGCAACACCGGCGAGGTTGCCGGTGCCGACGCGCGAGGCGAGGCTGACGGTCAGCGCCTGGAACGGGCTGATACCGGCCGCATCCTTCGAGCCGCCGCTGCTTAAGACCCGGAACATCTCGCCGAAATGCACGATCTGCGGAAAGCCGAGGCGCAGGGTGAAGTAGATGCCGACGGCGAGCAGGCCGTAGATCAGCACGTAGCCCCAAAAGATCGTGTTCAGAAAGCCGATGATCGTGTCCATGCGGTTCCTCATTGGTATTGCAAGGTGTGGTGATGTGGCGAACCGCGGTGCGGATCGGATGGGAAAGGCCGTTTACTACTTTTGAGCCTGGCATCTCTTTCGAGCGCCTGGACCTTTCGCCGCATGCTGGCGCTTTAGCCCGCAAACTTGACACAGATCAACGTTTTCGGCCGCCAAATCAGGCAAAACGTGGTGCAATACATGACATATCCGGGGATTTCCCACAAATGAGCCCACAATCCGCCGCAAATCCTGCCTCCGTCGAACGTCACGAGGCCGAACCGGTCAATGCGGCGCATGTGCGCAAGCCGCTCTACGAAAAGCGCAAGAAGATCTTCCCGAAGCGTGCCGAAGGCAGCTTCCGCCGCTTCAAGTGGCTGGTGATGCTGGTGACGCTCGGCATCTATTATCTGACGCCCTGGATCCGTTGGGATCGTGGCGAGCATGCGCCGGACCAGGCTGTGCTCGTCGATATCGCCGCCCGGCGCTTCTATTTCTTCTTCATCGAGATCTGGCCGCAGGAGTTCTTCTTCGTCGCAGGCCTGCTCGTCATGGCCGGCTTCGGCCTGTTCCTGGTGACGTCTGCCGTCGGCCGCGCCTGGTGCGGCTATACCTGTCCGCAGACGGTATGGGTCGATCTCTTCCTGGTGGTCGAACGCTATATCGAAGGCGACCGCAATGCCCGCATGAAGCTTGATGCCGGTCCCTGGACGTTCGACAAGATCGTCAAGCGCGTGTCGAAGCACTCGATCTGGATCATGATCGGCATTGCCACGGGCGGCGCCTGGATCTTTTATTTCGCCGATGCGCCGACGCTTTTGAAAAGCTTCGTTTCGCTGGAAGCGCCCATGGTCGCCTACATGACCGTCGCGATTCTCACGGCGACGACCTATGTCTTCGGTGGACTGATGCGCGAGCAGGTCTGCACCTATATGTGCCCGTGGCCGCGCATCCAGGCGGCAATGCTCGACGAAAACTCGCTGGTCGTGACCTATAACGACTGGCGCGGCGAGCCGCGCTCGCGCCACCAGAAAAAGGCCGTCGCTGCCGGGGAGGCCGTCGGCGATTGCGTCGATTGCAACGCCTGCGTCGTCGTCTGTCCCATGGGCATCGACATTCGCGACGGCCAGCAACTCGAATGCATCACCTGCGCGCTCTGCATCGATGCCTGCGACGGTGTCATGGACAAGCTCGGCCGTGACCGCGGGCTGATTTCCTATGCGACGCTCAACGACTATGCCGCCAACATGGCGCTGGCCACCAATGGCGGTACGGCGGCGATCGATCCGGGTCGGGTGCGCAACGCCGACGGCGCATTTTCGGACAAGGTTCGCCACTTCAACTGGAAGATCGTCTTCCGGCCCCGTGTGCTCGTCTATCTCGGCGTCTGGACGCTGGTCGGTATCGGTCTGCTCTATGCGCTCCTGTCGCGCGACCGGCTGGAACTCAACGTGCTGCACGACCGCAACCCGCAATTCGTCGTCGAATCCGATGGTTCGGTGCGCAACGGCTACATGGTCAAGCTCTTGAACATGATCCCGGAACAACGCACGATCACGCTCGCAATCGACGGGATGCCCTCTGCGACCATGCGCATCGCCGGCCAGGCAGCGGGCGACGGCCGCACCTTCGCCCTCGGTGTCGATCCGGACAAGGTGACGGCAGTCAAGGTGTTCGTGACGCTGCCAAAGGACAAGCTCGGCGAGGCGGACGACGGTTTCAGCCTGATCGTCGAGGATCCGTCGAGCCATGAGCGCGACGTCTACAAGGCCAACTTCAACAGCCCGGGAGCCGCAAAATGACGATAAACCAGGCAGGGGCAAAACAGGCAAAGGCACCGCGGCCCTTCACCGGCTGGCACATGCTCGGCGTCATGGTGCTGTTCTTCGGCACGATCATCACCGTCAATCTGATCATGGCCTGGAACGCCAGCCATAGCTGGAGCGGATTGGTGGTGCAAAACACCTATGTCGCGAGCCAGCAGTTCAACGGCAAGGTGAAGGAAGCGAACGCCTTTGTCGCCGATGGCCTCGACGGCAAGCTCAGCGTCGAAAACGAGGCGCTGCGCTACACGCTGACGCGCCGGGGCAACCCGGAGATGACTGCCGACAAGGTGGTGGCTGTGCTGAAACGCCCGGTCGAGGAGCATGAGGACGTCACGGTCGAGATGGCGCATCAGGGCGAGGGCGTGTTCGTTGCCGCAACCGCGCTGAAGCGCGGCCAGTGGATCGCCGATATCACCGCGACATCAGGCGAGACCGTCGTCTACCGCCAGGCCATCCGCTTCATGGTGCCGGGAGCTGCGAAATGAGCTGCTGTGCTCCCGGAACCGAAATGGCTCTGGAGGTCGACAGGGCCGGGCAGGGACTGCCGACAACGGAAGAGCTGTGGTTGATGAGCCGGTCGCTCGGCGGCGGCCTGCGCCAGACGGATTTGAGCGTGCCCGGCGTGCATTGCGGCGCCTGCATTACCACGCTCGAGGGCGCCTTAAAGACACGGCCGGAGGTTGACCGGGCGCGCGTGAACCTTTCGTCGCGGCGCGTGTCGATCGTCTGGAAGGAAGAGGTAAATGGCGCCCGTACCGATCCGCGGGAACTGGCGCGGGCCATCCGTTCGCGCGGCTATGAGACCCATCTTTTCGCGCCGGGCGAGGAAGACGGCGATCAGACGCTGAAGAAGCTCGTGCGCGCCGTTGCCGTCTCGGGTTTTGCCTCGGCCAACATCATGCTGCTTTCGGTCTCGGTGTGGTCGGGGGCGGAGGCGGCGACCCGCGATCTCTTTCACTGGATCTCGGCGCTGATTGCCGCCCCGACGCTGATCTATGCCGGACGCTTCTTCTATGCGTCCGCCTGGAACGCGCTGAAGCACGGCCGTACCAACATGGACGTGCCGATTGCGCTGGCGATCACGCTCTCCTATTCGATCTCGCTCTACGAGACGATCACCCACGGCACCCATGCCTGGTTCGACGGCACGGTGATGCTGCTCTTCTTCTTGCTGATCGGCCGCACGCTCGACCACATGATGCGCGGGCGGGCCCGCTCGGCGATCAGCGGCCTGGCGAGGCTTTCGCCGCGCGGCGCCATGGTGGTGGATGCTGACGGCGGACGCGAGTATCGCCCTGTCGACGAGATCAAGCCCGGCGAGAAACTGGCGATCGCTGCCGGCGAGCGCATTCCCGTTGACGGCCGCATCCTCATGGGCGCCAGCGATCTCGATCGCTCGATCGTCAATGGCGAGAGCGCGCCGGCGCCGGTCAAGGTCGGCGACGTCGTCGAGGCGGGTACGCTGAACCTCACCGGACCGCTGACGATCGAGGCGACGGCGGCGGCACGCGACTCGCTGCTTGCCGAGATCATGGGGCTGATGGAAGCCGCCGAAGGGGGCAGGGCGCGCTACCGCCGCATCGCCGACCGCGCGGCACAATATTATTCGCCGGCGGTGCATCTGCTGGCTCTGCTCAGCTTCATCGGCTGGATGTTCGTCAACGGCGATTTCCATCATGCGATGCTGGTCGCCGTCGCGGTGCTGATCATCACCTGCCCCTGCGCACTCGGGCTTGCGGTACCTGTCGTGCAGGCGATTGCCGCCGGACGGCTCTTCCAGAACGGCGTCATGGTCAAGGACGGCTCGGCGATGGAGCGGCTTGCCGAGATCGATACGGTGCTGCTCGACAAGACCGGAACACTCACGGTTGGCGAGCCGCGGCTCGTCAATGGCGGGGACATTCAGCCATCGATCCTCGCGACGGCGGCGGGGCTCGCCGTTCATTCGCGCCATCCGCTGGCGATGGCCATTCATGATGCGGCGGCGATCGCGCCCGTCGTCAATGGCGACATCCGCGAAATCCCCGGTGCCGGCATTGAAGCGCAGACGCAAGCCGGTCTCTACCGGCTTGGCAGCCGCGCCTTTGCCTGCGGCGATGCCGGCGAGGCGACCGGCCAGTCGGAAGTGATCCTGTCGCTCGATGGCCGCGAACTCGCCTGCTTCCGCTTCGAGGACCGGCTCAGGCCGTTTGCCCGCGAGAGCATCGAGGAGCTTGGACGGCTCGGCCTTTCGACGGGCATTCTTTCGGGCGACCGCGCGCCGGTCGTCGCCGCCCTCGCCAAGCGGGCCGGCATCGAGCGCTTCAAGGCGGAACTGACGCCACGCGGTAAGGTCGATGAATGCGCAGCGGCCGCCGAGGGTGGTCACCGCGTGCTGATGGTCGGTGACGGCATCAACGACGCGCCGGCGCTGCGCGCCGCGCACGTCTCGATGGCGCCGGCAACGGCCGCCGATGTTGGCCGCCAGGCGGCAGACTTCGTCTTCCTGCACCAGGGGCTGAACGCCGTGCCGATGGCGATCGATACGTCGCGCCGGGCCGGGCGGCTGATCCGCCAGAACTTTGCCCTGGCGATCGGCTACAACGTCATCGCCGTCCCGATCGCGATCCTCGGCTATGCCACACCGCTGATCGCGGCCGTCGCCATGTCGACCTCGTCGGTGATCGTCGTTGCCAACGCCTTGCGCCTGCGCGCGGCGACCGGCAATGTCACGGAGGTCGCCGAACAGAAGGCACCTGTCACGCTGCGGCCGGTCGGGAGCGCCTCATGAACACGCTGATCTATCTCATTCCCATCGCGCTGTTTCTCGGTGGGATTGGCCTCGCCGCCTTCCTTTGGGCACTGAAGAGCGGCCAATACGAAGACCTCGAAGGCGCCTCCTGGCGGGTGCTCGACGATGGCGATGGCAAGCCTGAAAAGAAGTGATTTCGTCAGTAATCACTTGTCCTTAATCGATTTGAATGCCAAAACAACCTCCGCCGTCGCTTCTCGCGCCTGGGCCTTCGACAGAGCCCCGCGCGAGGGGGCGAAGTTCAATTCGAAGGGCCGGCACAGACGCGTTTATCCCGATCGCGCCCGGCACTTCTGTCCAATGGAGGCAATCACGTGTCACAGGCGGAAATCGGCCTAATCGGTCTCGGCGTCATGGGCTCGAACCTGGCGCTCAACATCGCTGAAAAAGGCAACAAGATCGCGGTGTTCAACCGCACCGTCGAAGCGACGCACAAATTCTACGCGGAGGCCGGCGACCTCCAGGGCCAGATCGTGCCCTGCGACACCATTGAAGAGTTTGTCGCCGCCATCCGCCCGCCGCGCCCGATCATCATCATGATCAAGGCCGGCGAGCCGGTCGACCAGCAGATGGAAATCCTGAAGCCGTATCTCGCCAAGGGCGACATCATGATCGATGCCGGCAACGCCAACTTCCGCGACACGATGCGCCGCTTCGAGGCGCTGAAGGACAGTGGCCTGACCTTTATCGGCATGGGCGTTTCCGGCGGTGAGGAAGGCGCGCGCCACGGTCCGTCGATCATGGTCGGCGGCAAGGAAGAGTCCTGGAAGCGTGTCGAGACCGTGCTGACCTCGATCGCCGCCAAGTATGACAACGTGCCTTGCGTCGCCTGGCTCGGCGAAAACGGTGCCGGCCACTTCGTCAAGACCATCCACAACGGCATCGAATATGCCGACATGCAGATGATCGCCGAAATCTACGGCATCCTGCGCGACGGCCTGAAGATGTCGGCGAGCGAGATTGGCGAAGTCTTCGGCACCTGGAACAAGGGCCGCCTCAACTCCTACCTGATCGAGATCACCGAGAAGGTGCTGAAGGCTGCCGATCCTTTGACCGGCAAGCCGATCGTCGACCTGATCCTCGACAAGGCCGGCCAGAAGGGCACCGGCAAGTGGTCGGTGATCGAGGCGCAGAACATGGGCGTGCCGGCAACCGGCATCGAGGCGGCGGTTGCAGCGCGCAGCATCTCCTCGATGAAGGACGAGCGCGAAGCGGCCGAGAAGATCCTCGGGCTTCCCCAAGTCGGCGAGTTTAAGGTTGCCGACACGGCAGCCTTCATCAAGGATCTCGAAAGCGCGCTGCTTGCCGCCAAGATCGGCGCCTATGCGCAAGGCTTCGCCGTGATGTCGGCGGCGTCCAAGGAGTTCAACTGGAACCTGCCGATGCCGACGATCGCCAAGATCTGGCGCGCCGGCTGCATCATCCGTTCGCAGTTCCTCGACGAGATCACCACCGCCTTCACCAAGGCGCCTGACGCCGCCAACCTGATCGTGACGCCAGCCTTTGCCGCCATGGTCAAGGACACCGACGGGGCGCTGCGCCGCGTCGTCTCGGCAGCCGTTCTCGGCGGTCTGCCGGTTCCGGCACTCGCCTCCGCACTCGGCTATTTCGACAGCTACCGCCGCAGCCGCGGCACGGCCAACGTCATCCAGGCGCAGCGCGACTTCTTCGGCGCCCATGGCTTTGACCGCGTCGACGGCGCCGACAGCCATCATGGCCCGTGGGGCAGCGGCCTCAACGCCTGACCGTTCGGGTAAACAGATCAATGCGGGGCGGCCTTCGGGTCGCCCCGTTTTCGTTTGGGCCTCGTTTTGCCTGGACGGGGTGCTAGCCTGTCATCGAGACGGGTACAGATCGTTCTGTGGTTCCCCCGCCGCCTGACGCGGTGGGATTGGAACAGGACTTGATCGGCAGGACGGCGAAAAGCGAGGCAATCATCAGCACAACGATGATCAGCAGCAGCCTGTCGGTGAAGACGGCGCGAAAGATTTGCAGCACGTAGTGTTTCGTCTTCATCGTGCCCACGCGCTTTCATCGCCATCTCATGCTGGATGGCTTGGCTGCACCGTGGACGTCATGCGTCCGTTCATGGGAATGTACGTCAGACGGAAAGCGGCCGAAAGGGCCGATTGTTGCGGGCTGAGGCTCGTGCACCGCGTGACGCCAGTTGTCCCAAAGACCCCTGGCGGGCGCGGCTAGCGCCGAGAAGCGTGGCGGTCGTCGCGGATTCGGCTGCGTTCGCCAGGGCGCTGCGAACCCCGCATCGTTTCGCGCTCATCCGCTCGACGCGGGAATGGCGTAACCGTGTTTGCCGGTGACGAGCTGCGGCGCCGTTGCCGCAGCCTACCCAGCCTCATTGGCGGATCGACAAAGATCACCAGCAGAAAGCCGATGGCCATAAGCAGATAGGCCGGGACACCGGTCGTTGCGCTGCCGACGAAGGCGCAAAGCATGGCGAACGCAAGATAGATGCCGATGGTCAAGGGATTGGACAGGAAGCCCCACGCGCGGTCAGTCAGCCTGTCTTTCCATGCAATTCTCGATGTCATGCCGAACATCACCTGTCTGAAGTGATTGGCAGCTTTTAGTTTGCTGCGATGGCGCCCCAGCCCGTGCAATATGTGACCGGTGCATGGCGCGGCAATGACACTCAGACCTTTGGCAGCAAGAGTCGGACCAAAGTCCCATCGATTTCACGGCGCGATAAGTTAGGATCGGTGGGCGTTGCCACGGCAGCGCCACAAGAACCTAGTTTTTTCAGTACCGATTTAGAGCAGGGTCGCGTTATGCGTTTGGGTTCTGCTTGCAGGTCCTCGGTCCCGCCGAGGAAGGCGGTGACTGCGAAATGCTGGGCGCCGGCGCGCGACGCCCAGCTTGCTTTGCTTCAGCTGCGAAGACCCGGCGCTTCTTGGCCGGTCCGCTCGACATATTCCGTGTAACCGCCGCCATACTGATGGATGCCCTCGGGCGTCAGCTCCAGCACACGGTTGGAAAGGGCTGCGAGGAAGTGGCGGTCGTGCGAAACGAACAGCATCGTGCCTTCGTAGTCCGCGAGCGCCTTGATCAGCATTTCCTTGGTGTCGAGGTCGAGGTGGTTGGTCGGTTCGTCGAGAACAAGCAGATTCGGCGGGTCGAACAGCATGATCGCCATGACGAGGCGCGCCTTCTCGCCGCCCGAAAGCACCCGGCACTTCTTCTCGACATCGTCCCCGGAAAAGCCGAAGCAGCCGGCAAGCGCGCGCAGCGGCGCCTGGCCCGCCTGCGGGAAGGTGTCTTCGAGCTGCTGCAGCACCGTGCGGTCGCCATCGAGCACGTCCATGGCGTGCTGGGCGAAGTAGCCCATCTTGACGCTGGCACCGAGCGCGACATTGCCTTCGTCCGGCTCGGTGGAACCGGCGACGAGCTTCAGAAGCGTCGACTTGCCGGCACCGTTGATGCCCATGATGCACCAGCGCTCGCGGCGGCGCACCATGAAGTCGAGACCTTCATAGATGCTGCGGCTGCCGTATTTCTTGTGCACGCCCTTGATGTTGATGACGTCTTCGCCGGAGCGCGGCGCCGGGCGGAATTCGAAGTTGACCGTCTGGCGGCGCTTCGGCGGCTCGACCCGGTCGATCTTCTCGAGCTTCTTTACGCGGCTCTGGACCTGGGAGGCGTGCGAGGCGCGCGCCTTGAAGCGCTCGATGAACTTGATCTCCTTTGCGAGCATCGCCTGCTGGCGCTCGAACTGCGCCTGCTGCTGCTTCTCGTTCTGGGCGCGCTGCTGCTCGTAAAAGCCGTAGTCGCCCGAATACGCGTTGAGCTGGCCTGCGTCGATCTCGATGATCTTGGTGATGATGCGGTTCATGAACTCGCGGTCGTGCGAGGTCATCATCAGTGCGCCGTCGTAGTTCTTGAGGAAGTCTTCGAGCCAGATCAGGCTTTCGAGATCGAGATGGTTGCTCGGTTCGTCGAGCAGCATCACGTCGGGCCGCATCAGCAGGATACGGGCAAGCGCCACGCGCATCTTCCAGCCGCCCGAGAGCTTGCCGACGTCGCCGTCCATCATCTCCTGGGAAAAGCTCAGGCCCGCCAGCACTTCGCGGGCGCGGCCTTCCAGCGCGTAGCCGTCGAGCTCCTCGTAGCGCGCCTGCACCTCGCCGTAGCGCTCGATAATCGCGTCCATTTCATCGAGGCGATCCGGATCGACCATGGCGGCTTCGAGCTCGCGCAGTTCGGCGGCAACTTCGCTGACAGGGCCTGCGCCGTTCATCACTTCGGCAACGGCGCTGTTGCCGGACATCTCGCCGACGTCCTGGTTGAAGTAGCCGATGGTGACGCCCTTATCGACGGCGACCTGGCCTTCGTCCGGGATTTCCTCGCCGGTGATCATGCGAAAGAGCGAGGACTTTCCGGCGCCGTTCGGGCCGACGAGGCCGACCTTTTCGCCGCGGTTGAGCGCGGCGGAGGCTTCGATGAAAAGGATGCGGTGGCTGAGCTGCTTGCTGATGTTTTCGATACGGATCATGTCTGCGGTAGCCTGAAGGGAGGAGCGGGGCGCAGTCGCGCCCAATTGTTGCCCCGGCCTGTCGCAGGTTTCTGCGTCACAAGCAAGACTTGAGGGCCGTTTTCAGCCTTTCCTAGGCGCGCAAGCCACGCGTGATTGGCGGCTGGAACTCGGGCTGGCTGAGGCTCTGCAGCGTTTCTGGCGGCTGGCCGTCGATGTGGCCGATGACTGCCTTGGCCAGTTCCCGGCCGGCCACGCGGATGTCCTCGTACATGGTCATGACTTCCGGGCGCAGCCAGCGCAGGAAGTCGCTCGGTGACTTCGAGACCATGTCGCAGTCTTCGCCGAGCTTCTTCTTGGCCATTTCCAGGCCGGCGATCAAAGCGATCGCACCGGAGCCGCTGCCCGAAACGATGCCGTCGGGCGCGTCCGCCGAGCGCATCAGGGGTTCGAAGGCGTCGCGGATCTCGACCAGCGAATGGTCAATGTTGGTCTGGTGGAAGCCGACTGCATCCGCCTGGAAATCGCGAAGCCCACGCTCGAAACCGGCGCGCATGTGTGAATAGAAGGTGAGGTGCGGCGGCGGCTCGAGCAGCACCAGCTTCCGCCGGCCGCGCGCCACCAGTTTGCGTACCGCCTCGTAGGCGAAACGCTCGTTGTCGAAGTCGTGATAGGGGTGAACGATCCCCATTTCGGTGCGGCCGTGCGTGACGAAGGGCAGGCCGCGCTCGGTCAAAAGCGCCACACGCGGATCGTGCGGCTCGGTGCGCGAAATGATCACGCCGTCTGCGGCACCCGTGTCGAGGATATAGCGGATCGGCGCCAGCGCGTCCTTGACGGCGCTATAGGGGGTGACGACCAGGTGGTAGGGCGTGCCGGCAAGGATCTCGGTGATGCCGACGACCATCGGGCTGGTGATGCCCATGATCTCTTCTTCCAGCGTCAATACGAGACTGATGACATTGGTCTTGCCGGTTCTCAGGCGCACGCCGGCGCGGTTCGGCTGGTAGCCGATCTGTTTGGCGACGAGCCGCACACGCTCCTTGGTTTCCGCACCGATATCGGGCGCATCCTTCAACGCCCGCGAAACCGTAGTGATGCCGAGCCCGGTCATGAAGGCGATCGTCTTCAATGTCGGACGGGCTCCATCCGGCAGTGTCTGCGGCCTGTTTTTCGTCTTGTTGTCCATTGCCGTCACCCGCCCACTCTCTTGCCGCACGCCGCCAGATTGCCCGTCCGGCAGCGAAACGCGTCGGTTCAGTTCCATCCGCCGCGCCGTCGCCCTGTCACGTCATCGCGTTATATACGAAAAGTCGGTGGCGGCTATGCTGCTTTGGATGGATCAAATTGCTTCAAATCTGTAACGATACAGTTGCGATGTCGAGCGTTTTCGTTGCTGCGCTGCGAAAGATGGAGCGGACTGGTTGAATCGGAAGTTTTGGCGCATGCTTTTTGCACTTGCGAGATGGCGCCTCCGATGCCGGTACGCCATTTTTGCGGAAAATATATGTATTTCAGCGCGATGTAAGGGATTCCTGCTGGCCGCGTGGGTGCCGCCATTGCGCGCAAAGCGCTTTGGAACGCGGCTGCCGTATGCACGCAATGGGTGTTTTTTAAAATTCTGTTTAAATCGATTGTGGTGGGTGTTGCGTCCTGTAATCGATTGCACTAAGTTTTTTACGGTAACGTTACAGTGAGGGAGGAGACTCATGAATTTACGTTCTTTCGCCGCCGTGCTTTCAGCCGCCGTGGCCCTGCCGCTCAGCGCAGCTAACGCTGTCGATCTTGAAGTGACCCATTGGTGGACCTCGGGCGGCGAAGCTGCCGCGGTCGCGGAACTCGCCAAGGCCTTCGATGCGACGGGCAATCACTGGGTCGACGGCGCGATCGCCGGTTCTGGCGGCACCGCCCGTCCGATCATGATCAGCCGCATCACCGGTGGCGACCCGATGGGCGCCACGCAGTTCAACCATGGTCGCCAGGCCGAGGAACTGGTTCAGGCCGGGCTGATGCGTGATCTCACCGATGTCGCAACCCGCGAGAAGTGGAAGGACATCATCAAGCCGGCGAGCCTGCTTGATTCCTGCACGATCGACGGCAAGATCTATTGCGCCCCGGTCAACATCCACTCCTGGCAGTGGCTGTGGCTGTCGAATGCGGCCTTCAAGACGGCCGGCGTCGAGGTTCCGAAGAACTGGGATGAATTCGTGGCCGCGGCGCCCGCGCTCGAAAAGGCAGGCATCGTGCCGCTCGCCGTCGGCGGTCAGCCGTGGCAGGCAGCCGGCGCCTTCGACGTGCTGATGGTGGCGATCGCCGGCAAGGACACCTTCCAGAAGGTGTTCGGCGACAAGGACGAGGAAGTGGCAGCGGGTCCTGAGATCGCCAAGGTCTTCAAGGCTGCCGACGATGCCCGCCGCATGTCGAAGGGCTCCAACGTCCAGGACTGGAACCAGGCGACCAACATGGTCATCACCGGCAAGGCCGGCGGCCAGATCATGGGCGACTGGGCGCAAGGTGAATTCGCGCTTGCCGGCCAGAAGGCCGGAACCGACTACACCTGCCTGCCGGGCCTCGGCGTCAACGAGATCATCTCGACCGGTGGCGACGCCTTCTACTTCCCGCTTCTGAAGGACGAGGAAAAGTCGAAGGCGCAGGAAGCGCTGGCCTCGACGCTGCTCGATCCGAAGACGCAGGTCGCCTTCAACCTCAAGAAGGGTTCGCTGCCGGTGCGCGGCGACGTCGATCTGGCGGCTGCCAACGACTGCATGAAGAAGGGGCTGGACATTCTTGCCAAGGGCAACGTGATCCAGGGTACCGACCAGCTGCTTTCGGCCGACAGCCAGAAGCAGAAGGAAGACCTGTTCTCCGAATTCTTCGCCAACCCGTCGATCACGCCGGAAGACGCGCAGAAGCGCTTCGCCGACATCATCGCGAACGCGGAGTAACCGCAACTGCCTTGGCCGGCCTCTTTGAAAACGAGGCCGGTCAAAGCCTCCCATTCGGCAGGATGTGCCGGTCGTCCGCGCGTGATGCGTTTGCGGGCCCCATGGGAGTGGTTGTCGCCCTGATGTGGCAGAGCGCTGCGCGCTGAGTGCGCGGGGCTGCCCATCGTCCGAAACCCAATGCAGTTCCGGAGGAACGAAACATGGCGGGTTACACACAAGGTTCGGGCCGACCGAACCAGTGGCTGCGGAACCTGAACGCGAAGATTGCCTCCGTCCCGATGATCTTGACGGCCGTGGTGATCTTCCTCGGCGGCACGATCTGGACGGTCGTCTATTCCTTCACCAATTCCAAGCTGTTGCCGCGGCTCTCATTCGTCGGCCTCGATCAGTACGAGCGCCTCTGGGCGGCGCCGCGCTGGCTGATTTCGGTGCAGAATCTGGCAATCTACGGCATCTTCTCGCTGATCTTCAGCCTGCTGATCGGCTTCGTGCTGGCCGCATTGATGGACCAGAAGATCCGCTTCGAAAATACCTTCCGCACCATCATGCTCTATCCCTTCGCCCTGTCCTTCATCGTGACGGGCCTGGTCTGGCAATGGCTGCTCAATCCGGAATTCGGCATCCAGTCGGTGGTGCGCTCGCTCGGCTGGGAAAGCTTCACCTTCGACCCGCTCTATAATGCCGACATCGTCATCTACGGCATCCTGATCGCAGCCCTCTGGCAGGGCACCGGGCTCGTGATGTGCCTGATGCTCGCAGGTCTTCGCGGCATTGACGAGGACATCTGGAAGGCCGCGCGCGTCGACGGCATACCCATGTGGAAGACCTACATCTTCGTCGTCATTCCGATGATGCGCGGCGTCTTCATCACCACGCTGGTGATCATCGCCAGCGGCATCGTCAAGGTTTACGACCTGGTGGTGGCGCAGACGAGCGGCGGTCCCGGCATCGCGTCGGAAGTGCCTGCAAAGTATGTCTACGACTACATGTTCCAGGCGCAGAACCTCGGTCAGGGCTTTGCCGCCTCGACGATGATGCTCATCACCGTCGCCATCATCATCGTGCCTTGGGCCTATCTGGAATTCGGGGGAGGGCGCAAGCGTGTCTGATATCGTTGCTTTCAATTCGGTGACTGAAGAGGCCGCGCTGCAGGCGCAGACAAACCGGGTCGTCGCCGGCCCCCGCGGCGCCAAGCCCCGCCGGGCGTTGTCTGGCCGCAACATCATGATCTACGGCACGCTGATCGTCGTGGCGCTGTACTACCTGCTGCCGCTCTACGTGATGGTCATGACTTCGCTCAAGGGCATGCCGGAAATCCGGCTCGGCAACATCTTTGCCCCGCCGGTTGAAATCACCTTCGAGCCTTGGGCAAAGGCCTGGGCGAGCGCCTGCACGGGGCTCAACTGCGACGGCCTTTCGCGCGGCTTCTGGAACTCGGTGCGCATCACCGTTCCTTCGACGATCGTCTCGATCGCGATCGCCTCGGTCAACGGTTATGCGCTCGCCAACTGGCGCTTCAAGGGGGCGGAGCTGTTCTTCACCATCCTGATTGTCGGCGCCTTCATTCCCTATCAGGTGATGATCTATCCGATCGTCATCGTACTGCGGGAAATGGGCATCTACGGCACGCTCACCGGCCTCATCCTCGTGCACACCATCTTCGGCATGCCGATCCTGACGCTGCTCTTCCGCAACTATTTCGCCGGTCTGCCGGAGGAACTGTTCAAGGCCGCGCGCGTCGATGGCGCCGGCTTCTGGACGATCTATTTCAAGATCATGCTGCCGATGTCACTGCCGATCTTCGTCGTGGCGATGATCCTGCAGGTCACCGGCATCTGGAACGACTTCCTGTTCGGCGTCGTGTTCACCCGGCCGGAATACTACCCGATGACGGTTCAGCTCAACAACATCGTCAATTCGGTCCAGGGCGTGAAGGAATACAACGTCAACATGGCGGCGACGATCCTGACCGGGGCGGTTCCGCTCTTCGTCTACTTCGTCTCCGGACGGCTTTTTGTCCGCGGCATCGCCGCCGGCGCAGTGAAAGGGTAACAACATGCAAAACGTCAGCGTATCGGTCAAAGACCTGTCGTTGAGCTTCGGTGCCGTCACTGTGCTCGACACGCTCAACCTCGACATCAAGGACGGCGAGTTCCTGGTGCTGCTCGGCTCGTCCGGCTGCGGCAAGTCGACCTTGCTGAACTGCATCGCCGGTCTGCTCGATGTCAGCGACGGGCAGATCTTCATCAAGAACAAGAACGTCACCTGGGAGGAGCCCAAGGACCGCGGCATCGGCATGGTGTTCCAGTCCTACGCGCTCTATCCGCAGATGTCGGTGGAGAAGAACCTCTCCTTCGGCCTGCAGGTCGCCAAGGTGCCGAAGGAAGAGATCGACAAGCGCGTCAGCCGCGCCGCCGAGATCCTGCAGATCCAGCCGCTCTTGAAGCGCAAGCCTTCGGAGCTCTCGGGCGGCCAGCGCCAGCGTGTGGCGATCGGCCGGGCGCTGGTGCGCGATGTCGACGTGTTCCTGTTCGACGAGCCGCTCTCCAACCTCGACGCCAAGCTGCGCTCGGAGCTGCGCGTCGAGATCAAGCGGCTGCACCAGTCGCTGAAGAACACGATGATCTACGTCACCCACGACCAGATCGAGGCCTTGACGCTTGCCGACCGCATCGCGGTCATGAAGAGCGGCGTGATCCAGCAGCTTGCCGACCCGATGACGATCTACAACGCGCCGGAAAACCTGTTCGTCGCCGGCTTCATCGGTTCGCCGTCGATGAACTTCTTTCGCGGCGAACTGCAGCTGCGCGACCAGCGCGCCTACGTCCACGCCAACGGCGTCGATTTCGACGTGTCGGCCTATCCGTCGCGCGCGCCCTTCGTGCATGGCCAGAAGGTGGTGCTGGGCTTGAGGCCCGAGCATGTGCGCGTCGACGAAGCGGCAAGTGGCGCGCCGGCCTCGCACCGGGCGGTCGTCGATATCGAGGAGCCGATGGGCGCCGACAATCTGCTGTGGCTGAAGCTTGCCGGACAGTCGATGTCGGTTCGTATCGCCGGCCAGCGGCGCTATGCGCCGGGCACGGCGGTCACGCTCTCCTTCGACATGGGCGTCGCCTCGATCTTCGATGCGACAAGCGAGAACCGACTCTGAAATAAGGAGATGCCGGGCGGCCACCTCTGCCCGGCACCTCCCAGCAATGACTGTGCCGGCGTGGCCGGTCGATCTATGGAACCATGCGCATGCTCTCTGAGGATTTCACCCGCACCGCCATTCGTCTCGATCTCGCAGGGGATTGGCAACTTTCTTCCGTCGACAATAGCCGTGCGCTGGCAATGGAGTTGCCGGGCGATGTGCATTCGGCGCTGCTGAAGGCCGGCGTGATCGACGACCCGTATGTGGGGCGCAACGAGAACGACGTGCAGTGGGTGGCGCACAAGGACTGGGTGATCGAGCGCACGGTCACGGTCGGTGCCGACGACATTGCCGGTTACTGGTATCTCGACCTTGAATACCTCGACACGGTTGCCTCGGTGTTCGTCAATGACAAGCTGGTGCTTGAAGCGGAGAATTGCTTCCGCCGCTATCGCCCGGATGTCTCGAAGACGCTGGTTGCAGGCGAGAACCGCATCCGCATCGTGTTGCATTCCTCGATTGCCGAAGGCGCGCGGCGGCAGGCGGAGCAGCCCTTCTACGTGCCCTATCACCCTGGCAATTCACCGATCGCCAACGGCAATATGCTGCGCAAACCCCAGTGCCATTTCGGCTGGGACTGGAACCTCGCGATCGCACCGCTCGGCGTCTACGGAGAGATCGCCCTTTGCCGGCTGGAGATCGCCCGCATCGAGCATGTGACGAGCAAGCAGGTCTGGCTGGAGGATGGCAGCGTCGATCTGGTGGTGACGCTGACGCTCTTTGCCGATGGGCCGGGCATTGTGCCGGTGCACTTCTCGCTCGATGAGGACCGCGAACGGCTCGATTGCGCCGTCGGCAAGGGCGAGACCCGCATCACCCATGTCTTCTCCGTGAGCGAGCCCAAGCGCTGGTGGCCGGCTGGAAGCGGCGAGCAGGACCTGTCGCGGCTGACCGTCGAGGTGCCGCAGGAGCAGGTGACGTGTCAGATCGGTTTCCGCACCGTCGAGCTTCTGACCGACAAGGACGAGGCCGGCAGCCGCTTCGCCTTCCGCGTCAACGGCCGCGAGATCTTCTGCAAGGGCGCCAACTGGATCCCGGCCGATGCGCTGGCGTCGCGGGTGACGCGCGAAGGCGTCGAGGACCTTTTGACCTCGGCTGTCGATGCCAACATGAACATGATCCGCGTCTGGGGCGGCGGCTTCTACGAGCCGGGCTGGTTCTACGATCTGTGCGACCGGCTGGGCCTCATGGTCTGGCAGGACTTCATGTTCGCCTGCAACCTCTATCCTTCGACGCCGGATTTCCTGGGGAATGTCGCAGCCGAGGTGGACTACCAGGCCAAGCGCCTGTCGTCGCATCCGTCGATCGCGGTCTGGTGTGGCGACAACGAGCTCGTCGGCGCGCTCACCTGGTTCGATGAGCCGCGCAAGGATCGCGACCGTTATCTCGTCTCCTATGACCGGCTGAACCGCACCATCGAGGTGGCGCTGAAGGCGGCGCTGCCCGAAGCGATCTGGTGGCCGTCGAGCCCGGCGTCGGGATATCTCGACTTCGGCGACGCCTGGCATGCCGATGGTTCCGGCGACATGCACTATTGGTCGGTCTGGCACGAAAACAAGTCCTTCGACAATTACCGCACCGTGCGGCCGCGCTTCTGCTCGGAGTTCGGCTTCCAGTCCTATACGTCGATGCCGGTCATCCGGCAGTTTGCGGCCGAGAAGGACCTCAATATCGCGTCGCCCGTGATCGAGAGCCACCAGAAGAATGTCGGCGGCAACGAGCGCATCGCCGGCACGATGTTCCGCTACTTCCGTTTCCCCAAGGATTTTCCGGCTTTCGTCTATCTCAGCCAGGTGCAGCAGGGGCTGGCGATCCGCACGGCCGTCGACTACTGGCGCTCGCTGAAGCCCCATTGCATGGGCACGCTCTACTGGCAGCTCAATGACACCTGGCCGGTCGCCTCCTGGTCGAGCCTCGACTATGGCGGCAGCTGGAAGGCGATGCACTACATGGTCCGTCGCTTCTTCCAGCCGGTCTCGGTCGCAGCGATCCCATCGGCAGACGGAAAGGAAATCGCGTTCTCGATGGTCAACGATACGGCAGAGCCGGTGACCGTCGAGCTGCAGACCTTCCTGGTTTCGCTCGATGGCCAGCGCATGCCGCTCGCGGCGGTCGCCGGTACCTGCAGCCCGGACCGGGCGGCAACGTTGGCGACGATCGCGGCATTCGACATTCCGGAAGGCGACCTGCTGTTCTGGTCGTTCGAGGCATCGAACGGCATGCGCGGTGAGGGGCACCACGTCAACGGCACCTACAAGGCGCTCGACCTCAAGCCGTCCGGCCTGACACTCGATGTCGCGCCCGCAGGCGAAGGCGCCTTCGACGTCACGGTCAAGGCGAGCGGCTTGGCGCTGCATGTGATGATCGAGGCGGATGTCGCCGGGCGCTATTCCGACAACGCCTTCGACCTCTTGGCCGGCGAGACGAAGGTCATCCGTTTCACCCCGAAGGTGCCGCTTGGCGCAGGTGACCTGCCGCGCTTTTCCGCCTTCGATCTCGAATCCTGCCAGGGAAAGGGTTGACCGCCATGAAACGCAGCCACGTCAACGACATCATCGCCGAGAGCGATGCCTTCATGAAGAGCTTCGGCTTCACCCTGCCACCCTTTGCCTACTGGTCGCCGGAGCAACTGAAGGCGCGCGTCGCTTCCGACAGTCCGACGATCTTTGATGCCCGGCTCGGCTGGGACATTACCGACTATGGCAAGGGCCGCTTCGATGAGTTCGGGCTAGTGCTCTTCACGCTGCGCAACGGCAATGCCGCCAATCTGAAGACCGGGCAGGGCATGGTTTACGCCGAGAAGCTGATGATCACCGCCAAGGACCAGGTCAACCCGCTGCACCGTCACGCGGTCAAGACCGAGGACATCATCAACCGTGGCGGCGGTTCGCTGGTGCTGCAGATGTACAATTCCAAACCGGACGGCTCGGTTGACGAGGAGAGCGACGTCGTTGTGGCGACCGATGCACGGCAGCGCACGCTGAAAGCTGGCGACCTGCTGAAGCTCAAGGCCGGTGAAAGCGTCACACTTCTCCCTGGCAACTGGCACGCCTTCTGGGCCGAGGGCGCCGACGTGCTGATGGGCGAAGTATCGACCGTCAACGACGATCTCACCGACAACTATTTCCGCGAGCCGGTCGGTCGCTTCTCGGCGATCGAGGAGGACGCAGGCCCCGCCCACCTCTTGGTGTCGGACTACGATACCTGGCTCAGGTGATACCGAGACCCCAACAACCCCAAGATCCCACTATCCCAAGACCCCCAGGACGAAATCGAGGAGGATTTCATGAAGGACGTCAGTTTCCAGCTTTATAGCGCTCGCAATTTCCCGCCTTTCGCCAATGTGCTGAAAGCACTCGGCGACGCCGGCTACAGCCAGGTCGAAGGTTACGGCGCGCTTTACGCAGCGCTCAGCGACGCCGAGATCGCCAGCTTCAAGGAAGGTCTCGACGACAATGGTCTCGCCATGCCGACCGCGCACTTTGGCCTGGACATGCTCGAAAGCGATCCGGCGCGCGTGCTCGAAATCGCCAAGGCGCTCGGCATCAAGGCGATCTATTGCCCCTACCTGATGCCCGACCAGCGCCCGAACGATGCCGCCGGCTGGCGCGCCTTCGGCGAGCGGCTGCAGAAGGCCGGCAAGCCCTATCGTGATGCCGGGCTGATCTTCGGCTGGCACAACCACGACTTCGAGTTCGCGGCCCTTCCGGATGGCAGTATTCCGCAGGACCTGATCTTTGCGGGCGGACCGGATCTCTCCTGGGAGGCCGATATCGCCTGGATCATCCGCGGCGGCGCCGATCCGATCGCCTGGATCAAGAAGTATGGCGACCGCATCACCGCCGTGCATGTGAAGGACATCGCGCCGACAGGCGAGAAGAAGGACGAGGACGGCTGGGCCGATGTCGGCGAGGGCACGGTCGACTGGAAAGGCCTGTTTGCGGCACTTTCCGGCACGAAGGCCCGCTACTTCATCGCCGAGCACGACAACCCGAGTGATTTCAAGCGCTTCGCCAAGCGTTCGCTCGCCTCCATCCAATCCTATTGAGAAGCAGGTTTATCCATGACCAAGGAACTTGGCGTCGGCATCATCGGATGCGGCAACATCTCCACCACCTACTTCAAGCTTGCCCCGCTTTTCCGGGGCATCAAGGTTGTCGCCTGCGCCGACATCAACCCGGCGGCAGCCGAGGCGCGGGCGGCCGAATACGGCGTTAAAGCTGAGAGCATCGAGGCGCTGCTCGCCAATCCCGATGTCGACATCGTCGTCAACCTGACCATTCCGGACGCGCACTATCCGGTCTCCAAGGCAATCCTCGAAGCCGGCAAACACGTCTATTCGGAAAAGCCGCTGGTGCTCTCCCTGGAGCAGGGCGAGGAGTTGAGGGCGATCGCCAAGGCGAAGGGCCTTTCCGTCGGCTGCGCGCCGGACACCTTCCTCGGCGGCGCGCATCAGCTTGCCCGTAGCTATGTTGACGCGGGCAAGATCGGCCGGGTGACCTCGGGCACCTGCCACGTCATGAGCCCGGGCATGGAGATGTGGCATCCGAACCCGGACTTCTTCTTCCTGCCCGGCGGCGGCCCGATCCTCGATCTCGGTCCCTACTACATCGCCAACCTGATCAACCTGATCGGCCCGGTGAAGCGCGTGGCGGCGCTCGCCACCATGGCCAACCCGACCCGCACGATCACCAGCGAACCGCGCAAGGGCGAGGTGATCCCGGTCAAGACGCCGACCAACATCCACGCGCTGCTCGAATTTGAGAACGGCGCGACGATCACGCTGTCGGCCAGCTGGGATGTCTGGTCGCACCGCCATGCCAACATGGAGCTTTACGGCACCGAAGGCTCGCTCTACGTGCCCGACCCGAACTTCTTCGGCGGCACGGTGGAAGCAAGCGGCCGCGACAAGAAAATCGAGCCGCTGGAGCCCTGGGATCATCCTTTCGGTGTTGCCAACCAGGAGCATCCGCAGGGGCCGATGGCGAATTACCGCACCGCCGGCCTTGCCGACATGGCGCTCGCCATCCTCGAAGGCCGCGATGCCCGCTGCTCGCTCGACCGCGCGCTGCACGGCGTCGACGTCATGGTGTCGATCCTGAAATCTGGCGAGGAGGGACGTTTCATCGAACTCTCCACCACCTGCACCCAGCCGGCCGCCCTCGGCATCGAGGAAGCTCGGGCGCTCTTGCGCGAGACCGAAGAAGAAATGTCGGGAAATCGCGTCGCTGCCGCTTCATAGCGACACCGGAGAGGTTTAGACCTTTGTGAACTGAGGTTTCCGTAGCGGCCAACCGCTACGGAAACCGTTTCATTTTTGAGGGTGGCGGACGAGTTCGCCATCCGGAGATCGATCGCGGAGGATTGTGCGATGACCTGGCTACCGGCGGAAAACCGCTACGACACCATGAAATATAACCGTCTCGGCCGTTCCGGCCTGAAGCTGCCGGCGATCTCGCTGGGGCTTTGGCACAATTTCGGTGGCGACACACCGCATGACCGCAAGGTCGACATGTGCCGCACGGCGTTCGATCTGGGCATCACCCATTTCGACCTCGCCAACAATTACGGCCCGCCTCCGGGCTCGGCCGAGACTGCCTTCGGCGAAATCATGCGCACGGACTTCGCGCACTTGCGCGACGAACTGATCATCTCGTCCAAGGCTGGGTACGACATGTGGGCCGGCCCTTACGGCGAATGGGGCAGCCGCAAATACATGATCGCATCCTGCGACCAGAGCCTGAAGCGCATGGGCCTCGACTATGTCGACATCTTCTATTCGCACCGTTTCGACCCTGAGACGCCGCTCGAAGAAACCTGCGGTGCGCTCGACCATATCGTGCGTTCGGGCCGGGCGCTCTATGTGGGGATTTCCTCCTACAACTCGCAGCGCACCCGCGAAGCCGCCGCGATCCTTAAGGATCTCGGCACGCCTTGCCTCATCCACCAGCCGAGCTACTCCATGCTCAACCGCTGGATCGAGGACGATGGGCTGATCCATACGCTCGAAGATCTCGGCATCGGCTCGATCGTTTTCTCGCCGCTCGCCCAGGGCATGCTGACGACGAAGTATCTTGGCGGCATCCCGTCTGATAGCCGCGCGGCGCAGAACCACTTCCTGAAGAAGGACTTCATCCGCCCCGAGATCATCGACAACATCCGCAAGCTGAACGGTATCGCCGAAAAGCGCGGCCAGACGCTGGCGCAGATGGCGCTTGCCTGGGTGCTGCGCAACGGCCGGATCACCTCGGCACTGATCGGCGCCAGCCGTTCCGAGCAGATCGTCGATTGCGTCAAGGCGCTCGAAAACGACACGTTCACGGCCGACGAACTGGCCGAGATCGATCTTTATGCGCGCGAGGCGGACATCAACCTCTGGGCCAAGTCAGCCGAGCTCTGATTTCGACCGAAAATATTGATTTGCCTGCATTTTAGGCAAAGCACATCGCTTTCCGGCGTATTAGACAAAAGTCGAATAAACGCCGGAAAGCGGCTTCTGGACATGGTCCGGTGTTTCTGTAAGGTGCGACAATGCCTGCCGGTTGCGCCGCTGATCTCAGTCGCTTTCGGCGGGTAACGAGGAGGAGAGCCACCGTTTGTCCGGGAAGGGGCAGGGTGGATTGATGGGTAGAGGCGCGCTGCGCCCGCCCTTTGGCGAGAACTAGGGGAGGAACCATGGATCGCCGTTCATTCATTAAAAACGCAAGCCTCGGCGGCTTGGCGGCCGCAGGTGCAGCCGCGCTTGCGACACCGGCCATCGCGCAGGCAAACCCGAAGGTGAACTGGCGCCTGGCGTCGTCGTTCCCGAAGTCGCTCGACACGATCTATGGCGGCGGCGAAGTGCTGTCGAGATACGTCTCGGAGGCAACCGACGGTGCTTTCCAGATCCAGGTCTTCGCTGCCGGCGAAATCGTTCCAGGCCTGCAGGCCGCTGACGCGGCTGCTGCCGGTACGGTCGAAGCCTGCCACACGGTTGCATACTATTACTGGGGCAAGGACCCAACCTGGGCGCTCGGTGCAGCCGTTCCCTTCGCGCTCAACGCGCGCGGCATGAACGCCTGGCACTACCATGGCGGAGGTATCGACCTCTTCAACGAGTTCCTCGGCACCCAAGGCCTCGTCGGCTTCCCGGGCGGCAACACCGGCGTGCAGATGGGCGGCTGGTTCCGCAAGGAAATCAAGACGGTTGCCGACATGCAGGGCCTGAAGATGCGCATCGGTGGCTTCGCCGGCAAGGTCGTCGAGAAGCTCGGCGTCGTGCCGCAGCAGATCGCCGGCGGCGACATCTACCCGGCGCTGGAAAAGGGCACCATCGACGCTGCCGAATGGGTCGGCCCCTATGACGACGAGAAGCTTGGCTTCTACAAGGTTGCGCCCTACTACTACTATCCCGGCTGGTGGGAAGGTGGTCCGACGGTCCACGCCATGTTCAACAAGGCGGCGTTCGAAGGACTGCCGAAGAACTACCAGTCGCTGCTGCGCACCGCCTGCCACGCCACTGACGCGAACATGCTGCAGAAGTACGATTACCTGAACCCCTCGGCGATCAAGCGCCTGGTGGCTTCGGGTGCCAAGCTCAGCCCGTTCAGCGCCGAAATCCTGTCAGCCTGCTTCGACAAGGCCAACGAGGTCTATGCCGAGATGGAAGCCTCGAACCCGACCTTCAAGAAGATCTGGGACTCGATCAAGGCTTTCCGCGGCGAGTACTACCTCAACGCCCAGATCGCCGAATACAATTACGACACCTTCATGATGATCCAGCAGCGCGGCGGCAAGCTCTAAGCTTTTCCCTCATTGCCGATTGAAACGAGCCGTTCGCGATATCCGTTGCGGGCGGCTTTTTCGTTGCCGCGCGCACGGCGTATTGCTGCGCGCCGTACTGAACGCATTTCGTGGTAGGGTTGCTGCCTCAACAGGACGGAGGAAGAACTATGCCAAGCGAAGGCCAATCGGTCGTGCTCGGTCCCGACGAGGGCCGCCGCTACGACATGGGCGCCATCCAGGCCGTCTTCAAAGCCGACGGCGCTGAAACCGCTGGTCGATTTTCGGTCTCGGAATGGTGGCTCGATGCCAGGCACGAGGGACCGGGCGCCCACAAGCACGACGACAACGACGAGATCTTCTACGTGATCGAGGGCACGGCGAGCGTGCTCGTCGGCGACATCTGGCACCAGAAGCCGAAGGGCTCGCTGTTCGTCATCCCGCGCGGGACGATGCATGACTTCAAGAACGAGAGCGAGGCGCGCATGGGGCTGCTCAACGTTTATGTCGGCGGTCCATTCGAGGAGGCGATGCCGATGATCGTCGACTGGTACCGCGAAAATCCGGCCAAGCGGCTGGATTGAACGAGTTCGGTCGTCGTCTCAGCGATTGTAGAAATGGAAAGGGCGGCTTATCGGCCGCCCTTTGCTTTTCTGTCTGCCGGCGGTCCTACTTGAACGACGGCGGCTGGCTGAGGTCGTTTGAGGGGGCCGGCTGTGGCTGGGCACCCGGGCTGCCAAACGACGGAGGCTGGCTGAGGTCGTTCGACGGAGCGGTCTGCGGCTGGGCGCCACCCTGATCGGCCGGCTTTTGGTCGAGCGGGCTGCCACCTGGAAGCTGCAGGCCGCCGGGCAGGCCGAGACCGCCACCGCCGGCGCCGAAGCCGGGCACCTCGATCTTGATGGTGTTCGGATCGACGCCCGTTCCGGTTCCCTTGTAGTGCATGACCATCTGCGGGAACATGATCGTCAGGCCCACCATCACGATCTGGATACCGACGAAGGGTACGGCACCCCAGTAGATCTGGCCGGTCGTAACGGGCTGGATCGACTTGCCGGTGATCTTGTCGAGATAGGGCACCTTGGCCGCGACCGAGCGCAGGTAAAAGAGCGCGAAGCCGAAGGGCGGGTGCATGAAGCTCGTCTGCATGTTGATGCCGAGGAGCACGCCGAACCAGATGAGGTCGATGCCAAGCTTGTCGGCAGCGGGCGCAAGCAGCGGCACGATGATGAAGGCGAGCTCGAAGAAATCGAGGAAGAACGCCAGGAAGAAGACGAGCAGGTTGACGGCAATCAGGAAGCCGGTCTCGCCGCCCGGCATCGCCGTCAGCAGGTGCTCGACCCAGATATGGCCGTTGACGCCATAGAAGGTGAGCGAGAAGACGCGTGCACCGATCAGGATGAACAGCACGAAGGCGGAAAGCCTTGTCGTTGCCGTCAGTGCGCCGCGCACGACGTCCAGATTGAGACGACCCTTGGCGGCCGCCATGATCAGCGCGCCGACTGCACCCATGGCGCCGCCTTCGGTCGGTGTTGCGATGCCGAGGAAGATGGTGCCGAGGACGAGGAAGATCAGCGCCAGCGGCGGGATCAGCACGATGATGACCTGCTGGGCAAGCCTCGACATCGCATTGATCTTCAGGCCGCGGTCGAGCAGGGCGACGATATAGATGAAGGCAACGCCCACTGTGCCGCCGAGAATGTCGGCGTTCTCGCCCTGGGTCGGGTAGAGATAGACGTGGGCGGCATAGGCAATGCCGGCTGCGACCGCGAGCGCGATGAACAGCGAGGTAACGCCGGAGCCCAGCGTGCGGGCTTCCAGCGGCAGGGCCGGCATGGAATCACGCTTCAGGATCGTCATGATCAGGATGTAGACCATGTACAGTCCGGTCAGCACCAGGCCTGGGATCAGCGCGCCGGCATACATGTCGCCGACCGAACGGCCGAGCTGGTCGGCAAGAACGATGAGCACGAGTGACGGCGGGATGATCTGGGCGAGCGTGCCGGAAGCCGCGATGACGCCCGAGGCGACTTTCCGGTCATAGCCGTAGCGCAACATGATCGGCAGCGAGATCAGGCCCATGGCGATGACCGAGGCGGCAACGACGCCTGTCGTGGCTGCAAGCAGCGCGCCGACGAAGATGACCGCATAGGCAAGACCGCCGCGGATCGGGCCGAAGAGCTGGCCGATCGTGTCGAGCAGGTCTTCCGCCATGCCCGATTTCTCGAGCACGATCCCCATGAAGGTAAAGAAGGGGATGGCAAGCAATGTGTCGTTCGACATCACCCCCCAGAACCGGTCAGGCAGCGCGTTGAGCAGGGGCCAGGAGAGGTTGATCGAATCCGACAGCGGCGCAAGTTCGACGCCGATGATGAAGAACAGCAGGCCGTTGGCGGCGAGCGAGAAGGCGACCGGGTATCCCAAAAGCAGGAACACGATCAGTGACGCGAACATGATCGGCGCCAGGTTTTCAGCAATGAATTCGATCATGGACGGGTCTCCGGAGACACGACATCGTCAAGCGGCGCATGGGTCGGCACATAGGGTGTCGGGTCTTCCATGTTTCCGGTCATGATCGCGATTTTCTTGATGATCTCCGACACGCCCTGGAAGGCCAGCAGCAGGAAGCCGAAGAGCAGGATGGCCTTGGCCGGCCAGATGATCAGGCCGCCGGCGGATGATGAGACCTCGCCCGAGACGTAGGACATCTTCACATAGGGGAAGAGGTAATAGAGCACGAGCAGCACGAAGGGCATCAGGAAGAGGAGGTGCCCAAGAAGGTCGATCCAATGCTGCACGCGGCGCGAGAACTGAGCGTAGACCACGTCGATGCGGATGTGCTCGTTCTGGCTCAGGGTATAGGCGGCCGCAAACATGAACGCGGCGCCGAACAGATACCATTGCGCCTCGAGCCAGGCATTCGACGACATGTTGAAGATCTTGCGGATCACTGCGTTGCCGGCGCTGACGAGAACAGCGGCCAGGATCAGCCATGAAACGCTCTTTCCGATAAATTCCGTGATCGTGTCTATAAGTCGGCTAAAGCCGAGCAAAGCTCTCATCGATTTCCTCCCCGCGATGGCTTTTATGGTTCTTGTGCCAAGCATAGCCAGAGTGCCGATTTCAAGCGCACGTTCAAGTCTGAGGTGCGATTTTCCCGTGTAGTTCGGCCGCCTCCGACTAAAGTAGAATAGGGTGATCCAGCGCTTTGCCCATTGTTTGTGCAATCCGGTTGCAGACGGCGAGGCACGGCGATCGTCAGCCGCCTTAAGGTGCACATCGCCAAGCGAATCGATGTGGAAAGCCGGGCACAGGCGATACGACGCGCGAATTACTGCAACGTTGCAGGCTTGAATTTGTATGATTTTTGAGGTCGGATGGCGCCGCCAAGGGAGGACGCCTGAACCATGACTGCCATGATCCGAAACCCCATTCTGCCGGGCTTCAACCCGGACCCTTCGATCTGCCGTGTCGGAGACGACTACTACATCGCGACCTCCACCTTCGAATGGTACCCGGGTGTGCAGATCCACCATTCGCGGGATCTGGTGAACTGGCGACTCGTCCGCCGGCCGCTGGAGCGGGCAAGCCAGCTCGACATGCGCGGCAACCCGGATAGCTGCGGCGTCTGGGCGCCGTGTCTTTCCTATGACGATGGCCTGTTCTGGCTGGTCTACACCGACGTCAAGCGCTTCGACGGCAACTTCAAGGACGCGCACAACTACATCGTCACGGCTGAGGCGATCGAGGCGACCTGGTCGGATCCGGTCTACGTCAATTCCTCCGGCTTCGACCCGTCGCTCTTCCATGATGACGACGGCCGCAAGTGGTTCCTCAACATGCAGTGGAACCACCGCACCGAAAGCTTCGGCGGCTCGCCGAAACATCCGGCCTTTGACGGCATCCTGCTGCAGGAATGGGACGAACGGACACGCAGGCTCGTCGGCCCCGTGAAGAACATCTTTGCCGGCTCACCACTCGGCCTCGTCGAGGGGCCGCATCTGTTCAAGCGAAACGGCTGGTATTATCTGACGACGGCGGAAGGCGGGACCGGCTACGACCACGCCGTCACCATGGCCCGCTCACGCGCGATCGACGGCCCCTATGAGATGCATCCGGATATCTATCTGATCACGTCGAAGGATCACCCCGAAGCGCCGTTGCAGCGCGCGGGCCACGGCCAATATCTCGAGACGCCAGATGGGCAGGCCTATCATACGCATCTGACCGGCCGACCGCTGCCTCCCGGACGCCGCTGTACGCTCGGTCGCGAGACGGCCCTGCAAAAATGTGTCTGGCGCGATGATGGCTGGCTCTATCTCGAAAACGGCGGCCCGGTGCCGGAGGTGCTCGTGCCGGCGCCGGGACCGGCGGGGCAGGTGGCGACACCGGTGGTTACGGAAACGCATTTCGACGGCCAGGCATTGCCCGTCGAGTTCCAATGGCTGCGTACGCCGGAACTGGAGCGGATCTTCTCGCTCGAATGGCGGCCGGGCCACCTCAGGCTGTTCGGCAGAGAGAGCATCGGCAGCTGGTTCGAGCAGGCGCTGGTCGCGCGGCGGCAGGAGCATCATTCCTTCCGCGCCGAGACGACGGTCGATTTCACGGCCGTAACCTACCAACAGGTTGCAGGTGTGACGCATTACTACAATCGCCACAAGTTCCATGCGCTCGGCATCACCTGGCACGAAACGTTGGGCCGGGCGCTGACGATCCTCTCATGCCCCGGCGATTTTCCGCACGGCCGGCTGCAGTTCCCCGTCGGCAGCGGCATCGCCATTCCCGATGGTCCGATCGACCTTGCCATGGACGTTCGCGACAATGACCTGCAGTTCTTCTGGCGGGCGAACGCAGCGGTGGATTGGCAGCCGATCGGCCCGGTTCTCGATGCGGGCGTGGTCTCCGACGAGGGCGGCCGCGGCGAGCATGGATCCTTCACCGGGGCCTTCGCCGGCATGTTCGCCTTCGACACCTCAGGCGCGGGCAAGGCTGCCGATTTCGACCGCTTCCGCTACGTCAGCCTTGCGGCAAGTTGATCCGTAAACATTAGAATTATGGAATAAGTGATGGATATCATTACGTATTTGTAATGTAGAGTTTCATATTCGGTTCAGGAAGCGGGGTCTAATTTTCGGGTGCAGACAAAGAAAGGACACCCGAATGAAACGTCTCCTGATCGCGCTCGTCGCCAGCTCCGTTCTGATTACGCCGGTCGCAGCCCTTGCCCAGCCGGCAGGATCCTTCGAGGTGGCGCAGAACTATGATCGTTCGCGTCGACCCGTCGATCGCGATTACGATCGTCACATGGACCGCCGCGTGGATCGTCACGTCGACAAGCACGTCACGATCGAAAAGCGGGTGATCGTCAAGAAGAAGGAGCGCTGGGCGCGCGGCCATCGCCTGTCGCCGGCCGAGCGCCGCCACATGGCGCAGGTGCGCGACTACCGTTACTACAAGCTTCGCCAGCCGCCGCGCGGCCAGCAATGGGTACGGTCCGGCAACGACTTCCTGCTGATCAGCCTTGCCACCGGCGTCATTGTCGGCCTGGCGGCAGCACGCTGATAAGGCACTCTGGGTTCAGCGAAGGGGCGGCGTTTTCACGCCGCCCCTTCGCCTTTTCGGTCACCGGCGCGTGGGTTTTGCCGGTCGCCAAAAAGCAGGAGTTCGATAGCGCCTGCCGCTTCCGGCGCGTCCCCATCTGCGGGTTCATCTCCCAGAAACGGATCGAACATCGGCACCGGCCGCCCGGCGGCGTTGAGCGCCATGCAGGTGAAGCGCGGTCGGCGCGGTACGCGCGCGGCGTCTGCCATCAGGCGGCCCGTGGCGACCAGCTGGCGAAGGGGTCGGCAAGATCGCGCCAACGTTCCGGACGAAAGCGCTCGTCGGCGATCAGGCAGGCATCGAGTTCGGCACGAAGCTCCGCCTCGTCCATCGGGTCGGCGCCGATGAAGACGATCTCCTGGCGACGATCACCCCAGACCGGGTCCAGGTAGGGACCGACCGCCTTCAGGAAACCTGGTTCGCGCGGCCATTGCTCCTGAGGCACGGCCGACCACCAGAGCCCCATCTTGCCGGTCCGCACAAGGGGGCCGGCCTGGCTGATCTCGCCGACATAATGCGGTCGGGTGGCGAGCCAGAAGAAGCCCTTGGCGCGAAGCACGCCCGGCCAGGAACGGTTGAGGAAGGCCTGGAAGCGCATGGGATCGAGCGGGCGGCGGGCGCGGTAGACGAACGAGCGGATGCCGTATTCCTCGGTCTCCGGGATATGGTCCTTGAAGCCGTGAAGTTCCTTGTACCAGAGCGGATGTTCTTCGGCCTTGGCGAGATCGAAGCGGCCGGTTCCAAGCACCTCGCGCAGGTTCACCTTGCCAAAATCGGTTTCGATCAGCCGCGCATCGGGATTGAGCCCGACGATGATCTTGCGGGCGGCATCCACCTGCTCGGGCGTCGCAGTGCCGACCTTGTTCAAGACCACCACGTCGGCGAACTCGATCTGCTCGACCAGGAGGTCGACGAGGGTGCGTGTATCGCCTTCGCCCGCCGTTTCGCCACGGTCGGCGAGGAAATCGAGCGAGGAATAGTCGGCCAGCAGGTTCGCGGCATCGACCACCGTCACCATCGTGTCGAGCCGCGCGACATCGGCCAGGCTTTCACCGTCCTCGTCGCGAAAATCGAAGGTGGTGGCGACGGGCAGGGGCTCGGAAATGCCGCTCGATTCGATCAGCAGATAGTCGAAGCGGTTCTGTTCGGCGAGGTTGCGGACTTCCTTCAGGAGATCGTCGCGCAGCGTGCAACAGATGCAGCCATTGGTCATTTCCACCAGTTGCTCTTCCGTGCGCGACAGACCGGCACCACCATCACGCACCAGCGCCGCATCGATGTTGACCTCACTCATGTCGTTGACGATGACGGCGACGCGCAGCCCGTCGCGGTTGGAAAGCACGTGGTTGAGCAGTGTCGTCTTGCCGGCGCCAAGAAAGCCGGAGAGAACGGTGACAGGGAGCTTTTCCATCGATTGGTCCTGTATGTTATATCGTTACGAATACCGTCGGTAAAAAAGGCGAGCGCGTTTGCTCGCCTGATACGAGTGCGAAGTTTGGCACCGGACCTCTGGGCTGAACCCAACTTGCCGGCAGGTCGTCGTTCCAATCTTTTGGTCGCCTGTGGCTAGTCTTTCCGTCAATCCTCCTTGACCCGAGGTTCCAGCAGGCGGCCCGGTTCCGCACCATCTCGCCGAGAATGCCAATCCCGAGAATGATAGAGAGAGGGGCGGGCGCCCGTATAGCCGAGCCAAGCGAGCGCCCACCGATACCGCCTTGGGAGGACGGGTCAGCTTGCCGAGGCGAGGCAGGTCTTCAGCGAGGTGCCGATCCCTTCCATCATCTGGAAATAGAGATCCGGGCCGGCCTCCAGCGTGCCGGCTTCCGGGTCGAGCGTACCGGATTTCGCCGGCGTTCCCTCGATCACCACATTGATCAGCTTCGGCTCGAACTGCGGCTCGGCAAAGACGCAGGTGGCACCGAGTTCCTTGATCTTGGCATGGATCTGCGACACCCGATCCGCGCCAGGCAGGACCTCAGGGCTGACGGTGATCGAGCCGGCGACGCGAACCTTATAGCGGTGCTCGAAATACTGATAGGCGTCGTGGAAGACGACGAAGGGCTTGTCCTTCACCGGTGCCACGGTTTCCGTGAGCTTGGCGTCGAGCGCATCCAGGCGCTTGTTCAGGGCGTCCAGATTGGCCTTGTAGGCGTCCGCATTGGCAGGATCGGCCTCAGTGAGCGTCTTTTCGATCTCGGCGGCCATCGCCTTGGCATTCATGGGATCGAGCCACATGTGCAGATCGGCATCGCCGTGGCCGTGATCGTGGTCATGGCCGTGATCGTGCCCCGCTTCGCCCTCGGCATGCTTGTGGCCTTCCTCGCTCTGGCCTTCTTCACTGTGGCCTTCGTCGCCGTGGTCATGCGCCTCGAATGCACCGCCTTCGCGGAATTTCAGCTTCTCGATGCCGGGCGCTTCGCTGAGCTCCACCACCTTTGCGCCGCTGCTCAAGGCGTCGAGCGGCTTGTCGAGGAAGGCTTCGAGGCCGGGACCGACCCAGAAGACCACCTTTGCCGCCTGCAGGGCCGAGGCGTTCGAAGGCTTCATGTTGTAGGTGTGCGGCGAGGCGGCGCCCTCGACGATTAGCGACGGCTCGCCCACACCCTGCATGATCGAGGCGACAAGGGAGTGGATCGGCTTGATCGAAACCACCACATTGGGGCTGTCCGCTGCGGCAGGTGCCGCAAGAAGCATGGTAGAGGCAAAAAGCAGGGCGGATGTCGATTTCATCGGGTTCTCCGGGCTTGATTGGCGTGCCTGCCACATCGGCCAAGCGCGCTTCGGGCATGCAAAACTGTTACTCCAACGGGCCGTTGCCGGCCTTGAAGTCGTCATGTAATGTTATTACATCAATTGCGTTATGCTATAACGTGTGCGATAGCCAGTGGCAACCATGCAATCCGGAATTTTTTCATGCTGAATTTCCGTTCCCCAGAAGCGCTGCCACTGGTCAATCTCAGCAATGCCGGCGTGCGCCGCAACGGTCGCTGGCTGGTGCGTGGCGTCGAATTCTCGATCAGCCCGGGCGAGATCGTCACGCTGATCGGCCCGAACGGCTCGGGCAAATCGACGACCGCGAAGACGGCGATCGGAGTGCTGAAACCGGACGAGGGCTATGTCGAGCGCAAGCCGGGCCTGAAAGTAGGCTACGTGCCGCAGAAGCTTGCCGTCGACTGGACGCTGCCTTTGACGGTCGAGCGACTGATGACGCTGACCGGCCCCTTGAAGGGGCGGGAGATCGAGGAGGCGCTGTCGGCGACCGGCGTGCTGCATCTGGCGAAATCCGAGGTGCAGCATCTCTCCGGCGGCGAGTTCCAGCGCGCGCTGCTCGCCCGCGCGATTGCCCGCAAGCCGGACCTGCTGGTGCTCGACGAGCCGGTGCAGGGCGTCGATTTCAGCGGCGAGATTGCGCTCTACGAACTGATCAAGCAGATCCGCAACCGCACAGGCTGCGGCATTCTCCTGATCTCGCACGACCTGCATATCGTCATGGCCGAGACCGATACGGTCGTTTGTCTCAACGGCCATGTCTGCTGCCGCGGCACGCCGCAGGCGGTCAGCCAGAGCCCGGAATACCAGAAGCTTTTCGGCAGGCGGGCCGCCAATACGCTTGCGGTCTACAGCCACCACCACGACCACACCCATTTGCCCGACGGCCGGGTGCTGCATGCGGACGGTTCGATCACCGAACATTGCTACCCCGGTGACGGCCATCACCACGACGACGAGGAAAACGTGCACGATCACGGCGAGGATTGCGGCTGCGGCCATCATTCGCGACTGCACGGCTATGAAGTGAAGGAGAAGCGCGATGCTTGACGATTTCTTCGTGCGCGCGCTGATCGCCGGCATCGGCATTGCCGTCATGGCCGGGCCGCTCGGCTGCTTCGTCATCTGGCGGCGCATGGCCTATTTCGGCGACACCATGGCCCATTCGGCGCTGCTCGGCGTGGCGCTGTCGCTGCTGCTCGAGCTCAACCTGATGCTCAGCGTCTTCATCGTCGCGGCCGTGGTCTCGGTGCTGCTGCTCTTCCTGCAGCGGCGCGGGGCGCTGTCGACGGATGCGCTGCTCGGCATCCTCTCCCATTCAGCACTCTCCTTCGGCCTCGTCATCGTCGCCTTCATGACCTGGGTGCGCATCGATCTCGTCGGCTTCCTCTTCGGCGACATTCTGGCGGTCTCCGAGTCCGACATCGACATCATCTGGGGTGGCGGCATCCTCGTCATATTCGCGATTGTCTATCTCTGGCGGCCGCTCCTGGCCTCCACCGTCAATCCGGAACTGGCGGAAGCCGAGGGTCTGAAGCCCGAACGCACGCGGCTCTTTTTCATGCTCTTGATGGCGCTGGTGATTGCGATCGCCATGAAGATCGTCGGCATTCTGCTCATCACCTCGCTGCTGATCATCCCGGCGGCAACGGCACGGCGCTTCTCGACCTCGCCGGAAGTGATGGCGGTACTCGCATCGGTCATCGGCGCGCTCGCCGTCACCGGCGGACTTTTCGGCTCGCTTCACTGGGATACCCCGTCGGGACCGTCTATCGTTGTTGCCGCGGTTGGGCTTTTCGTTCTGAGTCTGCTACCGATCGGCCGCCGCCCGCTCGAGGCGGCGCATCATTCCACGCCTGGAGGGCACCACTAATGGCTACGCCGCAACTGACCAAGAACCAGACGTTGGTGATGGATGCGCTCAGCCACTCCGAAGGGCCGATGAGCGCCTACACCATTCTCGACAAGCTGCGCGATCACGGCTTCCGCGCCCCGCTGCAGGTTTACCGCGCACTCGACAAACTGCTCGAATATGGCCTCGTGCATCGGCTGGAAAGCCTGAATGCCTTCGTCGCCTGTTCCTGCCCGCATGACCACGAACACGATCACGGCGTCACCGCCTTCACCATCTGCGAAGGCTGTGGCCAGGTGACCGAGTTTCATGACGAGGCGATCGAGCAGCGGCTTTCGACGCTGACGCGGGCGCAGAACTTCAAGACCGAGAAGACGACGATCGAGATCCGCGGCCATTGCCAGAGCTGCGCATAAGGGCAACTCTTCAGGGCCCGTGGAAAGCTTACCTTGAGGTGTTTGGCGCTCAGTCCAGCCGGGTGAGGTCGGCGGCGTAACGCCGCCAGTTCTTGACGTAATGCGCTGCCGAGCGTTTCAAGCCTTCGACCGCCGCATCATCCAGCGTGCGGATCGCCTTGGCCGGCGCGCCGACGATCAACGAATTATCCGGAAATTCCTTGCCTTCGGTGACGAGCGCATTGGCGCCGACCAGGCAGTTGCGGCCGATCTTGGCGCCGTTAAGCACGGTCGCGCCCATGCCGATCAGCGAGTTTTCGCCGATGGTGCAGCCATGGATGATGGCGCCGTGCCCGATGGTGCAGCCTTCGCCGATCGTCACCGGGAAACCGGGATCGACATGGATGACGACGTTTTCCTGGATGTTGGTGCGCGCCCCGAGCCGGATGGGCTCGTTGTCGCCGCGCAGGGTTACGCCGAACCAGATGCCGACCTCTTCGCCGATCTCGACCTGGCCGATGACATTGGCGTCCGGGGCGACCCAATAGCTGCCCTTCGGCGGCGTCTGTGGGCGAAGTGATCCAAGGGCGTAAAGCGGCATCCATTCTGTCCTTTCGCAACATGGCCGATCGGGGCCGGTCGGCAGGCGGCGGGCCGCCTGCCGGAAGTGAGCCGGTTAGACGACGCTGACGGCGAGCGCCGCAACCCCGTCGACGCCGCAGGTGACCTCGTCACCGCGCGCGACCGGTCCGACGCCCGAGGGCGTGCCAGTCATGATGACGTCGCCGGGGGCCAGCGTGAAGAGTTTGGAGAGTTCGGCGATGATCTCCGGCACTTTCCAGATCATCTGGTCGAGATCGCCCTGCTGGCGGAGTTCGCCGTTGACCTTCAGCCAGATATTGCCGTTGAGCGGATGGCCGATCGTTTCGGCCGATGCGATCGCCGAGAGCGGGGCGGAATGCTCGAACGCCTTGGCTGCAGCCCAGGGCTTGCCAGCCTTCTTCGCCTCCGCCTGCAGGTCGCGGCGGGTGAAATCGATGCCGACGGCATAGCCGTAGACGCAATCGAGCGCGTCCTCGACGGCGATGTTGCTGCCGCCACGTTTCAGGGCGACGACCAGTTCGACCTCGTGATGAACGTCGGTGGTCAAGGGCGGGTAGGGGAAGGCGCTACCGGCTGCAAGCAGGTTGTCCGGGTTCTTCTGGAAGAAGAACGGCGGCTCGCGGTCCGGGTCGTGGCCCATTTCGATCGCGTGGGCGGCATAGTTGCGGCCGACGCAATAGACCCGGCGAACCGGAAAGCCGACGAGGCTGCCGGAAATCGGCAGCAGCACGGGAAGCGGTGGGGGGATGATTGTTTCCATGATCGTCCGGTCTTGGGCGTCCGCCTGTCGCAACCGACAGGAAGAGCACCGCGCGTTTGTTGGGCGTTCGCCGTTGGCCGATTTCGGTTGAGGCGAGGCAAGAGAGAATCCGGACGTTACTGCATAAATCCGCGAATCGGAATCGATCCGCAGAAAAATTAAGAACAAGGATTGGGGACGAAGATTTTGATTAAGGCGCGCCCACCTGGGCGCGCGCGATCACGGCATCCGAAAGGATGCCATCATCGGCAAAGTCAGGCGCAATGAGCGTAGGCCTGAAGCTGGTCTCGGGTCAGGAACCGACCGTCCGAACGCGAGTTGAGTTCAGGATGGCTGTATTCGAGGCTGGGGACCTGGGGAAGCTCAAGGGCCTGGCGCACGGTCATGATGCCGAGATCACGACGGCCACCTTCACGCTTCACGGTGACTTCAACGATGCGATAGAGATTGCTCTCGCTCATATGTTCTCTCCCGTATATCGTTTTTCTTGAATTCCCTTAATGGGACTAAGGCGCTCCGAAATTGGTTTTTGTGAGGCACCTCAGAATATAGTAGAAAGAAATGAATGCTTCACGACAGAAATCGGGCCATTTCTGGAAAAATCACCCGAGATTGGGCAGTAATGTGCTGAAATGATGCGTTTGCTGGGCGAATGCCCGGAGCCTGAATAATCGTACGCGGCCGTCAATGGCCGAAGCTTTCAATCAAAAAAGTCATCGTGTCGCTTGCTCGATGGCAAACGCTCGCCGCCTTCCAGCGGCACCTTTCGTTCAGCGCCGGTAGGCGCGTTAGTGCGTAGGCAACTCGGCTTCTTCGGCGGCCGAGATGAACAGCGATCGGGCCTCTTCTGCGGTGCGACGGCCGTCGATGGCGGCGCGGCAGGCACTGCGGGCGGCGACATAGAATGGTCCGCGGCGAGGCCAGTGGTCTGCAAGGCAGGCGAGGGCGTCTGAGGGGCCTTTGACGGTGCGGCAATCGCCGCTAACGAAGTCGAGTTCGATCGGCTGTTTCCAGACTAATTGCATGCGTCTCCTCCTCGAGATCATCTCAATGAACATCGGCATTTGCGACCGCCGGCCTCTGGCTCCTCTCGAGAAGGTCGGCAGTCGATCTTGCTAATGTAGCGCAGGAGTTCGCTTTTGTAAGCAGCTTTTCGGTTATGGCAGGACAGGCTGCCGCCGGCGGCCGCTCCGCCTGGCGCGAGTGCCACGATTGGCGTTATCTGGCGATGCCACGCTGCAAGCTTTCGGCGAAGGCGCGACCGGCAATAAGCAGGCGTCCTTCGCTGGTATTGCCTGCGAGATAGTCGTCGATCAGCATCCTGGCATGCCGCCGCGCAGGCTCCCCGTCTCGCGCCCAGCCCTGTTCGATGCAAAGCGCGTCAAAGACGCGCTGCAACCGCTCCATGTCGGCCTTCGACAGCGCCAGGCATTGTGTCGCTCGCAATGGGGCCACCCGTCCTCCCACAAGGCCGCATTCCCGCGCGCACTATGGCAGAAGGCCGGCGAATTGAACCCCTCGGGAATGAGGGGTTATACGGGCACGCCCGTTGCCGTCGGGATTGTCAGGCCGCCGGGACGACGCGGTCCACCTTGGTTCGGCGACCGCCTTCCTCGATCCGGTAATAGTCGGAGCCGATCTGCGCATACTGGTCGCAGCGCCGGCCGCCATCCTCGAAGGTGATGCAGACCTCGTCGCCGGTGATCGTGTAGCTGCCGCCATCGCGCACCTCGTAGTCACGATAACCGTAGCGGCCGTCGGGGAAGAAGGTGGAGTTGACGCCGTTGAGATTGTAGCGCAGCGTCTTGCCGACGAGGAAGGCCTGGAGCGCATCGCCCGAAAGCGTCGGAACGGACGGGGCGGTCGGCCGGGGTTTTGCGACCTCAGGCGCCTCCAACTCCATCGATTGGCACCCGGCCAAGAGAAGCGTGAGAAGTGCCGCGATCGCGCGTTTCATGCCGTCTGTCCTTATTCCTGTGACCGGTAACGATACAGGAACGCTGCCCTAGTCCTGTCCGCGGTCGCCGTCAACCCCGTGCTGTGCGTAGCGGCGGGGCTGAGGCGAGCTGATCATCTGCCTTCTTTCCGTTGGCAATTGCGAGTTTCGTCCTTTGTGAAACGAAGACGCAAAAAGCGCTTGTCGCTCAAAAAAGGCTTGTGCCAACCGCGGCAGCGACCGTGGCCGCCAGCGCCAGCAGCAGAAATGCCGCGCCGATGACGGTCGCTATTGTCCGTCGGCGCCGTGCGCCGCTCCAATCGTAGCTCATGTTTCGCTCCGATGACGATCCAGTCGAGGCGGCAAGATGTGCGATTCTTCTTAACAAAGTGGAAACCATGCCCGGCGGGGAGCCGCCGTCGGCAGGACGCTATCGACGGCGGCCGTGTTGCTGGCACCTTGCTGGTGGCCTCGTCAGTGCCGTATCGCGAGGAGTTCAGGGGAGTTGTCGCAACGCAGGCGCTTGTCGCTTCAGCGCTGATCGTTGTGACGCCGTGCGATCCGTGGTAGCTCGTCGCGCAGTTGTACGAATCCCGACGATGGGTTCGGTTACCCTGCCGTTGATTTCGGAGCGTTTTTTCGCAGTTCCGAGGATCGGGCGCGATAGGCTGACCAAGCGGCGTGCGCCTTCGGCCCACACACGTCAAGATGGAAGGAAGCAAGGGGTATCCATGCGCTGCCTGGTGATCAATCTCGACCGTTCCCCTGAGCGACTGATCCACATCGGAAGCCAGTTTTCCACCTTCGGCCTGAATTTTGAGCGCGTGGCTGCCGTTGACGGGCGAGAGCTCGATGACGCCGTGTTGGCGATGCAGCCGGTGTCGAAGCAGTGGAAGAGGATGAACAAGGCTGAAATCGCCTGCTTCATGAGCCATCGGAAGTGCTGGGCCATCATCGCGGAAGGGAGCGATGCCTATGGCGCGGTGATCGAGGACGATGTCTTCTTTTCCCCGAGCGCAACCCACGCGCTGTCGTCATCGGATTGGATCCCGGCCGAAGTGGGCCTGCTGAAGATCGAAACTTTCCGGCAGAAGGTGTTTCTCAGCCGTGCCCGTGTGCTCGCCGATGCCGGGCGTACGATCCATGCATTGCGGGGATGTCATGTCGGCACGGGCGGCTATGTCATCTCTCGTGACTATGCAAAAAGACTGCTCGAGCTCTCGGAAGGGGCGTTTCCATGCCCTGTCGATCATTTCATGTTCGACGATGAGGTGCCGCGGCCGGACGACTGCCGCATTCATCAGCTCTATCCGGCCGTCTGCATCCAGGGCATGCTTCTCGACAGCGCCGACCCGGCGCATGGAAGCACGATCCGCAAGCCGGCCGGAGCAGCGGCTCGCGTGAAGTTGAAGCTCAAGATACATCAGAAGCTCTGGCGCGAGTGCAAGCGACTGTCACTGCAGGTGGCGGCGTTGCCGCCGTTCCTCTTGCGCAGCATTCGCTACCGCTGGACGACCGTTCCCTTTGGCTGACGGGTCGCGTTGCTGAGGCCTCCTCGTTGCCTCTCATTGCCGTAGGTGTCTAAAGCTCGCTTTCTTCGGCGTCGCGTTATATAAGCCCGGCAACACTAGATAATGCCTGCTGGCGGCATGCGCGAATATTCGGCGCTGCCCTTGCCGCGGCCATTGAACAAGAGACGCACGAAAGATGACTGAGACCGCAGGAAAAGCTGCGCGCACTAAGGCGTATTTCAACGCACCGGTCTTCGCCGTTGCGCCCATGATCGACTGGACGGACAGGCACTATCGGTTTTTCGCGCGGCAGCTATCGAAGCATGCGCTGCTCTATACGGAAATGATCGTCGCCGAGGCGATCCTGCGGGGGGACCGGCAGAGGCTGCTCGGCTTTGACGTATCCGAGCATCCGGTGGTGCTGCAGCTCGGCGGTAACGATCCGGCGAAGATGGCGGAGGCGGCACGGATCGCCGAAGGCTTCGGTTATGACGAGATCAACATGAATGTCGGCTGCCCGTCGGACCGGGTGCAGTCCGGCACGTTTGGCGCCTGCCTGATGCAGGAGCCGCAAACGGTGGCCGGCTGCGTTGCGGCGATGAAGGCGGCGGTAAAAATCCCGGTTACGGTCAAGTGCCGTATCGGTGTGGACGACCAGGATCCGGAAGTGGCGTTGCGCACGCTCGTCGCGCAGGTGATCGATGCCGGCACAGACGCCGTCTGGGT
Source organism: Ensifer sp. ENS02 (assembly GCF_014851885.1). Taxonomy (NCBI): domain Bacteria; kingdom Pseudomonadati; phylum Pseudomonadota; class Alphaproteobacteria; order Hyphomicrobiales; family Rhizobiaceae; genus Ensifer; species Ensifer sp. ENS02. The sequence continues at coordinate 666,807 of NZ_JACVAO010000001.1, forward strand.
GCATGCCCGCAAAGCCTGGCTACAGGGCCTGAGCCCCAAGGAGAACCGCGAGGTCCCGCCGCTCGACTATGGCCTCGTGTATCGGCTGAAGCAGGAAAATCCCAATCTTTTCATCGGTATCAACGGCGGTCTTCAGACCCTGAATCAGGCGCTTGAGCAGCTTCCGCATCTGGACGGCGTCATGCTCGGCCGTGCTGCCTATCACGACAGCGCCATGCTGACAGCGGCCGATCGCCATTTCCCGCATCCGCTGACTGGCGCCAAGCCAATCGTCGAAGACGGAGCCACCTTCTCAGAGCGCGGCCATCGTCTCGATCTTGATTTCTGGGCGGAGGTCCGTGACGCCATGGCCGATTACGCCGCCGCGCATATCGCCAATGGCGGCCGGCTGATCCACGTGACCCGCCACATGGTCGGCCTGTTCCAGGGCTGGGCGGGTGCGCGACGCTATCGCCAGATCCTGTCCTCCGATGCGACCCGCCAGGGCGCGGGGCCGGACGTAATCCACGCGGCCTTCGACGCGGTCTTCGAGGCGACGGCGGCCAAGCAGGCGGCGGAGTAGGCGGTCATCGAGTGTGCGGGCGCCCGCGGGGCGTTCGAGGGTAAGTGCCGCAGACCTCTCCGTTTGTCGTCCTCGAGTTCGCCTGAGCGCTCATTGGGCCGCGCGTCCGGCGCAGGCTTTGCTGCGTCGAGAGAAGATGGCGCCTCTGGTTCTGGATGCTCGGGTCGAGCCCGAGCATGGGGGGCTGGAGCTGCTTCTGGAGACCCGCTGCCTATAAGGCCGGGTTAGGAGCTGATCCGTGGGGGCTGAGGCGCCCCCCAAACGAAAACGGCGTCCCTTGCGGAGCGCCGTTTCCAAATGAATGTCCGACTGGACGATCCGGCTTAGGCAGCCTGGATGTTGACGGCCTTCGGGCCCTTGCCCATGCGATCCGGCTCGGTGTCGAAGGTGACCTGCTGGCCGTCCTTGAGCGTAGCGAGGCCAGCGGCCTGAACGGCGGAGATGTGTACGAACACGTCCTTCGCGCCGCCATCCGGCGTGATGAAGCCGAAGCCCTTGTCCTGGTTGAAGAATTTTACGATGCCCTTGGTGGCCATGGAAGAAGTCCTTTTCCTTCAGTCAATTTGCGTTGCCCGCGCCCCCTGGGGGATGTGGGCATCTCGTCTTCCGCTTGCAAGCGGAAAGGCGTCGAGTGGTCACGATATCGGGGAAAAGACGTCTACGGTGCCGCTGCCGGCGGTCCCGACACAAGGCCGGGCGCAGTTGAAAGTCCAGTCTCCGGGATAGAAATCGCCCGAACGGGGCAAGAAGTGACAGGATTTGCAGAAAAAGGCAAGCGCCTTGTGCGCCGCGGGAAGCCGTCCAGCCTCTGTCTTTGCAGGGCTTTGGCCGGTTCTCGACCGTCGCTTTCCGGGCAGGGAGAAAAATCGGGGACGGCCGGTTTCCGGACACAATTTCGTCCCGACCTCGACCGAACGTGCGCGCCGCCAACGGGCGTTTGCGTTTTGGGGGCGGACTGCCTGGGGGAAGGCTTGCGCCTCTCCATAAGACTTGCGCATCCCCGGGATAACGCGCAGGTTTTACCGAAGGTTGGTTCCGTCTTGGCCGCCGATGGCGTAGCCAGTGGCGCAGACGGGCGGCCGCGAGGACGGACGAAGTATCGCCGTGCGGACGAGGTGTCGCCGTACGGACGAGGTGTCGCCGGGGCTGAATTGGTGAGAGTGCGCCGGCCAGGTCTTGCTGGTGGCGAGAGTGACATACGGAGAGGGACAGCGTGATCGACCCTTACGAACTGCTTGGACTGGAACGCGACGCCGACAATCAGGCGATCCGCAACGCCTATCGCAAGGCGGCGAAATCCGCGCATCCGGATTCCGGCGGCGATCCCGAACAGTTCGCGCGACTGCAGGTGGCCTATGAGCTGCTCAAGGATCCGGTGCGCCGCAAGGTCTATGACGACACCGGTTACGATCCGCAGCTGGCCGACGCGCGCGATCTCAAGGGCCTGATGATGCTGGAAACGCTGGTCAACGAGTTCATCCTCGACGAGCGCGAGCCCGGCAGCTTCGATCCCGTCGCCGCCATGCGCCGCAAGCTTTCGGACGATATCGTCAAGAGCCGGTTCCACATCCTTGAGCTCGAGCGCCACCGGGCCCGCGTGCGCAAGCACCTCGACCGCCTCGGCCGCCGGCCGGAGACCGACGTGCTCGGCTCGATGCTGCGCGCCCGCTCGCGCTCGATCGCCGAGGCGATCAAGAGCACCGACGAGCAGATCAAGACGATCGAGCAGGCCTATGAAATGCTGGAGGGGTATTCCTACGAGCTTGAGGCGCTGGAGGTGAAGGCGCACGCGGCGGAGTAGGCGGCGCCGTCTCGACTTTGCCGGTGGTAAGTACGCCGGGACGACGACGACAACCGTGATCCGGACACCTGGCTGTCGGCCGGCGCGATCGGCGGCGTTGATATCACCGGCGTTCGCCTTTGTGGCACCGCTGTGCAGTCGCCTCCATCGGTGCCATAGTCTTCGTCTGTGTCCGATAGCCGGGACTTCTGCCATCGTCTGGAGCGAAGGAGAGTGGCATGAGCCGCTCACACATGCGTGCAGCCGTTCTCCTGCTGGCGACCATGCTCGCCGCCTATCTCGCGGTCAGCTATTTTCTCGTCCCGGAACTCTGGGTCTTCCATGATTCCAGGCGCAGGGTTCCGCTCAATCCCATGGTAACGTCCACGGAGCAGGGTATTCCCGGCGACCCGATCAATGTCGGGCTGGTCGGCTCCAAGGAGCAGATCATCCGCGCCTTCGCCGCGGCCGGATGGGACGCCGCCGACAAGGTGACGCTCAGGTCCTCGGTCGATATCGGCCTCAGCGTCGTGCTCGACCGGCCGGATCTCGACGCGCCCGTCAGTCCGCTGTTCTATGAGGGGCGCAAGCAGGACCTGGCCTTCGAGAAGCCGGTCGGCCACAGCGCCGACCAGCGCAACCATGTGCGCTTTTGGCAGACGACCAAGCCTGTGGAGGGCAGCGGCCCGCTCTGGCTCGGTTCGGCCAGCTTCGACCGCGGCGTCGGCCTCAGCCACGATACCGGCCAGATCACCCACCACATCGGCCCCGATCTCGATGCCGAACGCAATCTGGTCATCGACGACCTCGACAAGGCCGGGCAAGTGGCATCGACCTATGAGATCCCCGGCGTCGGCGCCACCACATCGGGTCGCAACGGCGGCGGCGATCCTTACTTCACCGACGGCAAGACCTTGGTCGGAGTACTCAAGCCGGCAGGCGAAGGGGGCGGTGCGGAGGCCGCGAAGTGAGTGCGCACCGCCGCACGCGGAGCAAGGACGCGGCAGGCGCAGAACGCGGCGATGGATCAAAGGCTTAAAGCGCAAATCTGAAAGATTGTGGCGCGGGGCGGCACAGCGGACGGCGCGCGCCCCGTCACCTACGCGTTACGGACGCCCCATGAACAGCGACAACGATGCAAAATCGTCGTGCAGGTGGCCGGCGTCGATGGCACGGCGGAAGATCGCCTCGTAGCCGTCGGTGATCGTCCGGTCGATGCCGCGGGCGGCCATCAGCTCGACCAGATGGTGGAAGGCGCCATAGTGCGGCGAGACCGAGGAAAGCGTCTTGTCGTCGGCCGCATAGCGCCCGGCGGCGCTGCGCTTGATCAGGTCGGCGACGAGGCCATCGATGACAGGCGCCGTCGCCGACCATTGCTTGCCAAGCGTTTCGAGATCGATCGCCTCGGCGCGGCAGACGGCGATCGATTGCAGCGCGCCGAACAGCGCGCCCCACATCAGGGCGAGCACCGCGCTGTCGAGCGCGTTGGCAAGGCCCGGATCAGCGCCGATATGCTGCACATTGCCGGCGAGCGCGCCGAGCACTGCGCGGCTTTCCTCAAACGCCGCGGCCGGGCCGGAGATGAGCAGCGTGCCCGCTTCGGTGCCGATGAAATCGGGCGTCGCCAGGATCGCACCGTCGAGGTAGCGGATGCCATGCCGCCCGGCCCAATCCTGCACCTCGCGGGCGCCATCGGGCGTGCCGGAGGTCAGCTCGATGATCAGCTTGCCCTTGAGGGTGCCAGTGACGTCAGGGTCGCGCAGCAGGCTCTGCGTCGCCTGGTAGTCGCTGACATTGACGATGACGATGTCGGAGGCTGCGACGGCGTTGCGTACGCTGGCCGCCACTTCGGCTCCGGCTGCGGCGAGCGGCGCGGCCTTTGCCGGCGTACGGTTCCACACCGTCGTCGGGTGCCCGGCCTTGAGCAGCGCATGCGCCAATGCCGACCCCATCCGCCCCATTCCCAAAACGCTGATTGCAGGTTGCATATCCAGTCTCCATATCCTTGGTGCGGGATCGGCGCTCGCTACGCGCATCCCGCTTCGCTTGTTCGAGGCGACGCATTTGTCGTCGCGGCTGAGACGTAAGACGGGACAATCGGGTCGCAATACGCACGCGCGGGTAAGTGGTTACCCCGGCGTAAGGGAGGATGACGTGACGGATGCCATGGAAAACTGCGGTTTCATGACCGCGCTGCGGGCGATCGAGGGCAAGTGGAAGGTCGATATTCTCTGCGAACTCGGCAAGGCCGCGCGCCGCTTCGGCCGCCTGCGTCAGGCGATGCCCGCCATCAGCGAGAAGATGCTGGCGCAGCAACTGCGCGAACTGGAAGCCGATGGCCTCGTCAGCCGCACCACCTATCCGGAAACGCCGCCAAAGGTGGTCTATTCGTTGACCAAACGCGGTGCCGCGCTGAACGTGGCGGCGGATGCGCTCTGCAAGTGGGGCGAGGAGTTTGGCGACGACGCAGGGCAGGTCGAGGCGAGGGCGGTTGCGGTGGGCTGATCGCCGCGACGTCGGCGTGGCCGTGGGCGGGCTCACTTTCGAGCGGCGTTGGCGCCACGATGCCGCCCGCCACAGCCCCGATGTGTTGTCCGGGCCGTTGGAGCCGCGATCTTGGCGGCTGCAGCCCCGTCCATCTCTGCTCGTCACAGGGATCCCGTACCAATGCGGCCGCACGGCGGAAAACTGCGGCGGCTCGTTCCGGCAAACTTTTTGGCAGTAGGCCCTTCGCGCCGCAGACGCGGCGCTGCTGGACTCCTGTGACAGGCACAGGAATGAGGGCGGTCGGGTAATCCCGGCACTTCTTCGGCCAAGGTGGTTCGCTGCGAGCCGATTTCATAAGAGCGCCGCCGGTTACCGTCGTCACGCCCAAGCCACGATTTCTGCGGCTGCATCATCTCCGCCCTCATCTCTGTGCGCGTCACAGAGATCCAGCTGCCGCGCGTCGGCGCGGCAGGAGATGCCGAGCCAGCGCACACAGGCGCTTTGGTTTGCCGACGCATCCCCCGCGCCGCAGATGTGGCGCGAGGAGGGTCCAAAACAAGCGCCGGGTCGAGGGCGGTGAGGCTGTGGTCGTAGCGGAGAACCGCTACTTCACCACCACATGGCGCTTCTTGCCGAGCGAGAGCCGCAGCGGGCGCCCGGCGACGGTCAGCAGTCCGTCGCCATCCTCGACGACCTCGCCGTCGATGCGGACGCCGCGCCCTGAGATCGCCCGCCGCGCTTCGCTCTTCGATGCCGCCAGCCCGGCCCGGACGAGCAGGTCGATCAGCATCACGCCGGCAGTGCGCTCGGCGTCGTCGAGTTCGACGGTCGGCAAGCCCGCGGCGGCTTCGCCTTGCCCGAAAGCCTGCCGCGCCGTCTGCTGTGCATGATCGGCCGCTTGCCGCCCATGCACCAGTGCCGTCGCCTCGTTGGCAAGCCGCTCCTTCACCGCATTCAGTTCCGCACCCTCGGCGCGACCGAGCCTTTCGATCTCGTCGATCGGCAGTTCGGTGAAGAGTTTGAGGAAGCGCACCACGTCGGCATCCTCGGCGTTGCGCCAGAACTGCCAGTAGTCGTAGGGCGACAGGCGGTCTTCGTTGACCCAGACCGCGCCGGCCGCTGTCTTGCCCATCTTGACGCCCGAGGCGGTGGTCAGGAGCGGCGTGGTCATGCCGAAGACTTCCGCGCCCTCGATCCGGCGCAAGAGATCGACGCCGCCGACGATATTGCCCCACTGGTCGCCGCCACCGAGCTGCAGCCGGCAACCGGTGCGGCGAAACAGCTCGAGGAAATCGACCGCCTGCAGGATCATGTAGTTGAATTCGAGGAAGCTCAGGTTCTCCTGTTGCTCCAGCCGCGTTTTCACGCTGTCAAAGGAAAGCATGCGGTTGACAGAGAAATGTTTGCCGACGTCCCGGAGCATGTCGATCCAGGCCATCCGGTCCAGCCAGTCGGCATTGTTGACCATGACCGCGTCGGACGGCCCGTCGCCAAAGGTCAGCAGCCGCTCGAACACTTTGCGGATGCCGGCGACATTGGCCGCAATCTCGTCTTCCGACAGCATCGGCCGTGCCGCCGAACGGAAGCTGGGATCGCCGATCCGGGTGGTGCCGCCGCCAATCAGAACGATCGGCTTGTGGCCGGCCTGCTGCAGACGCCGAAGCGCCATGATCGGCATGAGATGGCCGACATGCAGACTGTCCGCCGTCGCATCGAAACCGGCATAGACAGGCACGACGCCGGCCGCAAAGGCGCCGTCGACGCCCGCAAGATCGGTCACCTGGTTGACATAACCGCGCTCAACCAGCGTCCAGGTGATCGCGGAACGCGGCTCAAAGGCATCGGTTGGATTGTCGGAATGGGTCATCGGTACTCTCCATGGCTATGCCGCCAGGGAGCACTGAACAAAACAAAGCCGCCTGACGGCGGCTTGTTTCAAGGCATGATCGAAACGCGCCGCTCCCTATGGAGACGTCGCATAATAGTTGGCAGCGATGAGCGCGGTCTTGATCATGCGGTGGTTGTAGCGGGGAACAGGGGAGGCGGCAAGGGGGTGGAAGGGATCCGAACGGCTCGCCGTGTCTACTAGGATCGGTGAAAAGATGACGACGCCTCAAATTGTATTCTGTTGGATTCCCCGGTGCCCTTGACGGCTGGACGACCCGCCATAAGCCAATCTTTCACCAAGAGGCGCCTGAGTAGTGTTGGATGTAGAAGGGCGTGTTCGGATTTGGGGGCTGCAGGCTAACTGTCTCCCTCATCTTCATCATCAGAGACGTGTTCCCTTAAAGCATACTCAATAATTTTTTTGTAGTTCTCCGGAGACGATAATTTTTTATACAGCTCCTGTTCGGGAAATTCGAAATCCGGATCAGATATGACCCAGTTGGTCTTTATTTCTTTTTTAAGTTTATCAATATCTTTTATAATCATCCAATCTCTAATAAGTCCAAAAATATTTGACTTTATTTGAAGTTTATTGGCTTCTTCAGCGTATTTATGAGGAATTATATCGCGAATATCGCCTATCTTATTAATGGCGAATCCACGAAGTTCTCTTATCAATTCTGTAAAGTTTGTTGATTGGGACATTTGTTTCAGTGGATACTTGTTTTCCTTTGCCCACGACTCCGCGAATTCTGTGAGACTAATCGAATTTATTTCAATATCGAGATTTCCCGATTCGTATTGTTCTGATATCTTCTTAGAGTAGAGATCAATCTCGTTTGCGATCTCGCTGAACCCCTTGTCGGCTATTTCCAGTAGGCCCGCATGTAGATACAGGCGCCTCTGAATTTCTTTGGGCAGCGCAGAGCGAAACTTGTAGGAGCGGTCATGAGCCAACTCTGCCCAAGCGTGTTGCAATACGGTTCTTATCTGGAATTCGAACTTCAGTCCCTTCAATCCGGCGAATTCCGGAAGATTCTCTCGCTGAGGGCCGAGGTCGCACACATAGTGAACTGATCTATACCCAACTTCGTTTGAAGACAGACTTTCGTCCTTGTTGATGCTGTTTTCATCGTCTATCGAGAATGATGACTTTATTATATTTGAGACTTTAATTGTGTCTGATTCTATAAATAGTATAATTCGTATTCCAGATATGTCTGTTAATTGTTTTTGTGGGTTATTGTATCCTTTCCGTGTAATTTTTTCATTTATGTTTTTCTTTTCTTTTGTTCTTCCTGTTATAGAGAGATACTCTATATTATTTTCTTCTAGTAAGCTTCTTGCGATGCTCGTGACAGAATCTGTAAGTCTGTCGTATTTCGGGAGGATCTCTTCGAGCCAACTATTTACGTCAATGATTTACCCCAAAAGAAAACTTATAGCAGTTCATGAATTGGAAATATTATTGAGCCCACTGCACTTCGGCGTTACCGCCCCGGCCGCCCCGTCTTCCCCTTGGTCCGACCCTTCTGCCGCTTCTCGTCCGCCGGGTCCTCATAGGACCCGACACCCGGCTTCGCTCGCGTGAGAATCGGCTTGTCCGGCACATGGCCGATCACCGGCTTTTCCGTCCGGCCGACGGTCATTTCGTCGAGGGTGTTCCGGCGGAACAGCGACTGGTCCGAGCCGGCAGGTGTGGCGACGTCGCGGCCCATGTCGTCGAGGTGGGGTTTCTGGAAGAGTGACTTGTCGTCGGTGGACTTGGATCCTCGGGTGGAGCCCGAGGATGACGTCGAGGAGGCGGACCGCTTGCCACCCTCCTGCGACCGTGCCTCTTCCCGTGCCATCGGGTCGTCCATCGCTGCAAGTTCGGCGGCCTTGAGGCGTTTGATTTCGTCGCGCAGGCGGGCGGCCTTTTCGAAGTCGAGGTCGGCGGCGGCGTCGCGCATCGCTTTTTCCAGCGCGTTGAGGTGCGCCTGCAGGTTGTTGCCGACGAGGTGGCCGCCGTCTGCAAAGCCCTTGCCGGCGACGCCGGAGATGTCGGCGCGGACGTGGTCCTTCTCGTAGACCGAGTCGAGAATGTCGGAGATCTTGGCCTTCACCGATTCCGGGGTGATGCCGTTGGCCTCGTTATAGGCCATCTGCTTTTCGCGGCGGCGGCTGGTTTCGTCCATGGCGCGCTGCATGGAGCCGGTGATCTGGTCGGCATAGAGGATGACCTTGCCGTCGACGTTGCGGGCGGCGCGGCCGATGGTCTGCACCAGCGAGGTCTCGGAGCGCAGGAAGCCTTCCTTGTCGGCGTCGAGAATGGCGACGAAGCCGCATTCGGGGATGTCGAGGCCTTCGCGCAGAAGGTTGATGCCGACGAGCACGTCGAATGCGCCGAGACGCAGGTCGCGGATGATCTCGATGCGCTCCAGCGTGTCGATGTCGGAGTGCATGTAGCGCACGCGAATGCCCTGTTCGTGCAGGTATTCGGTGAGATCCTCGGCCATGCGCTTGGTGAGCACGGTAACGAGCGTGCGGTAGCCGGCGGCCGCCGTCTCGCGGATTTCGCCCAGGACGTCGTCGACCTGAGTCTTCGCCGAGCGCACTTCCACCGGCGGGTCGATCAGGCCGGTCGGGCGGATGACCTGTTCGGCAAAGACACCGCCGGACTGTTCCAGTTCCCAGGAACCGGGCGTCGCCGAAACGGCGATCGTATCCGGGCGCATCGCGTCCCATTCCTCGAAGCGCAAGGGACGGTTGTCCATGCAGGAGGGCAGGCGGAAGCCGTATTCGGCCAGCGTCGCCTTGCGGCGGAAGTCGCCGCGATACATGCCGCCGATCTGGCTGACGGAGACGTGGCTCTCGTCGATGAACAGCAGCGCATTGTCGGGGATGTATTCGAACAGCGTCGGCGGCGGCTCGCCGGGATTGCGGCCGGTGAGGTAGCGCGAATAGTTCTCGATGCCGGCGCAGGAGCCGGTCGCCTCCAGCATCTCGATGTCGTAGCGAGTGCGCTGCTCCAGGCGCTGGGCTTCGAGCAGGCGGCCGCCCTTTTCCAGTTCGGCGAGGCGATGCACCAGCTCTTCCTTGATCGCCTTGATGGCGCCGTTCAGCGTCGGGCGCGGCGTGACATAGTGCGAGTTGGCGTAGATTTTTACCGATTTCAGGTCGCCGGTCTTCTGGCCGGTCAGCGGATCGAACTCGGTAATCGCGTCGATCTCGTCGCCGAACATCGAGATGCGCCAGGCGGCATCCTCCAAGTGGGCCGGGAAGATCTCGATGGTATCCCCGCGCACGCGAAACGAGCCGCGCTGGAAGTCCATGTCGCGGCGCTTGTACTGCTGCGCCACCAGGTCGGCGAGCAGCTGGCGCTGGTCGAGCCGGTCGCCGACGCTCATCTGGAAGGTCATGGCGGTATAGGTCTCGACCGAGCCGATACCGTAGATGCAGGAGACCGAGGCGACGATGATGCAGTCGTCGCGCTCGAGCAGCGAGCGGGTGGCCGAATGGCGCATGCGGTCGATCTGTTCGTTGATCGACGATTCCTTCTCGATGAAGGTATCCGACCGCGGCACATAGGCTTCCGGCTGGTAGTAGTCGTAGTAGGAGACGAAGTACTCGACCGCGTTGTCCGGGAAGAAGTTCTTGAACTCGGAATAGAGCTGGGCGGCGAGCGTCTTGTTCGGCGCGAGGATGACGGCGGGGCGCTGCGTCGCCTCGATCACCTTGGCCATGGTGAAGGTCTTGCCCGAGCCGGTGACGCCGAGCAGCACCTGGCTGCGCTCGCCGGAGTTCAGGCCCTCGACCAGATCGGCGATCGCCGTTGGCTGGTCGCCGGCCGGCTGGTAGTCCGACGCCATGCGGATTTCGACGCCGCCTTCGGACTTCGGCGGCCGGGCAGGGCGATGCGGCGTCCAGAGCTTTCCGTCCTTGAACAGCGGGTTGCCGCTCTCGATCAGCGCCGAAAGCGCCTCGACGGTGGCGGTGACGCCCGAGGTGGAGGTCAGCTTGGCGGCGTCTTCCAGCGAGACGTCGAGGCCGGCCACCGGATTGAGGCCGGCGGCGGCGCGGGTCTTCGGGTCGGTCGAACCGCCCATGGAGGTGCCGCGCGCCGACTTGCTGCCAACGATCTCGACCTTGCCTTTCTTGCCCGCCTTCTTCGGCTGCGCCTCGTCATCGGCGCCCGCTGCCTTGCGCGCCGCCTTGGAGGCGGCGATCTCCACCGTCTTGCGGTGCTTGCCGGCCTTGGAGGCGATCTGGCGTTGGGTTTCGAAGGCCGAGGCTTCCGCGTCCGCCTCAAGCTGCTTCACCCAGTCGGAAACATTGCCGGACAGAGGCGTGCCTGACAAAGGCGCCTGCGGCGCTTCTTCGAAACCGGACGGGGTGGAGGGCTTCGGCGGGGCATTCTTCGGAGCTTTGGTCATGGCGGGGAATATGGAGAGAGTCCGGCCGAAAGTGAAGAGGCGAGGGAGTACAAAAGGGCAACATTTCGCCCCGGTTGCCGAAGTCGATTCCGGCGACGTTTGCGCCTTGAATCGCGGGCTTCAACCGAGGCGGGTCGGATTCCTGTCGCATTGTAACCCTTACGGTTGCGCGCCTGACGCAGCGTTACCCCGATTGGGCGAGAAGACAGCCAAGCCTGCCGCGTGATAACAATAGTTCTTTGGAGGGTGCCATGTTCTGCTTGCGTGGTGCCGCACTTGGGCTTTGTGCCGTGGTCCTTGGTCCGATGTCCCTGTTTGCCGCCGAACCGGTCGGCAAGGCAGTGGAGATTCGGACAGCGGTCAACGGTGCGCGGGGTGCGATTGCGGTCAGAGACCCTGTCTACAAGAACGAACGGATATCGACATCGAAGTCCGGGCTCGGGCAGTTCGTCTTCGAGGACGGCACCAAGCTTGCCGTCGGCTGGGGGTCTTCCGTCGTCATCGACAAGTTCGTCTATGACGACAAGAAGTCGGTGAAGAAGCTGACCATCATGGCCGCCAAGGGCACGTTCCGCTGGATCAGCGGCAAATCCGGCCATTCCGCCTATGAAATCGTCACGCCGGCCGGCACCATCGGGGTGCGCGGCACCGCCTTCGACTTCTTTGTCGGCCCGGATGGCACCACCGCGGTGGTGCTGCTCAGCGGCGCGGCGGATTTCTGCGGTCCAGGCGGCTGCCGGCAGCTGACGCAGCGCTGCGATTGCGTCGTCGCCAAGCCCGGCCGCCGAGCCACCGAACCGAAACGGGTCAGCCGCACGACGTTAAAATCCCTGGGCAATGCCCAGGCGCTGCCGTTCCTCTCCGGAGGTCAACGCCTGTCCGGAGCGATCGGCTGGGTGGGCGGCGGTTGCGGGCTGCGCGCGGCGCAGTTCGAGGGCACCACCCGTACCATCCCAGAGCAACCGGCTCGCGTTGAAGAAAAGCCGCGTGAAGAGAAGCCGCCGCCGGAAGAAAAGCCCCGGGATCCTGGCCCGCAGCCGGAGAACCCCGGCGATCCCGGACCGCAGCCCCAGAACCCGGGCGATCCCGGCCCGCAGCCGCAAAACCCGGGTGATCCCGGGCCGCAGCCGAACAACCCCGGCGACCCAGGACCGCAAGACGGCGGTGGCGGCGATCAACCGAGCCAGGATCAGGGGACGCAGGATCAGGCCCCAAGCCACGATTGAAGGGGCGGCGAAGGCTTTGCTGGCGCGCGCCTGATCTCAAAGCCGAGCCGGTGCGCCTTGCCGCCTTCCTCTGGCGAGCCGTGTTTCTTGAAAACTGCACTAAATCAGCAGGCTGCGGTCGCTTCCGCATGTGCTCTGTGAGGTGGCTTTCGGCTGCCGTGGGCAAGATCATTCGGCAGGACGCTTGGTATTCTCGTCGGTGGTCTGCGCGAAATGGTCGGCGCGGCGGCCGATCCGGGCGTAGAAACCGGCGAGTGCCGGCGTCAGCGCCGCTGCCTTCAGCTTGGCGGCGTTGACGATGCTGCGGCTGGTCTGCGTCCGAGCGCCGAGTGCGGCGACCAGCCGATCGTGCAGGCCGCGCAGATCCGCGAAGGCGGGCGAGGCAGCGAGGTTTTCGTCGCCGGCGACGGCATAGACCCGCGTTCGCGTCGTCTTGCCCTTGAGCCCGAGGGAGCCGGCGTCGAGCATGGCATGGTCCGGCAGAGCCTGGGCGGTCGCCTCGGACACCAGAATGTCGATGTTGACGTCCTTGCAGGCCGCTTCGATGCGCGCGGCGATGTTCACGGTGTCGCCGACGGCGGAATAGTTGAACCGCGTCTCGGCGCCCATGTTGCCGACGCAGGCAAGCCCGGTATGGATGCCGATGCCGATGCGCACTTCCTGATCGGCGCCGAAGCCGAAGGCATTGTCGGCGTTGAGCCGCGCCAGCGTCTCGCGCATGCCAAGCGCTGCACGCACTGCCTTTTGCGGATGGTTGGCGACGTCGACCGGCGCATTCCAGAAGGCCATGATCGAATCGCCGATGAACTTGTCGAGCGTGCCCTCGTTGGCCAGCACATGCCGGCTCAGCGCATCGAGCAGCGTGTTGAGAAAGGCGACGACCTCGGTCGGCGTCATGCGCTCGCTCATTTCGGTGAAGCTGCGCACGTCGACGAACATCACGGTGAGCTCGCGATCGTCGCCGCCGAGGCTGAGGGCATTGCGCGTATGCTCGATGCGGTAGAGCAGCGACGGCGAGAGATAGCGGCCGAAGGCCTGCCGCACCTCGCGGCGTTCGCGATCGGTCACCAGGAAGCGGTAGGCAGTGGCCGCGAAATGGGTGATCGAGGCGGCGAGGATCGGCGCCAGCGGATCGAAAAGCCGTCCGCCATAGTAGAAGGCGATCCAGGAGGCGACGAGCGCCAGCGCCGTCACTGCCATGCCGCAGACGAGTGCGACCACGGGGCTGACGAAGGTGGTGAGCAGCACCAGCAACGTTCCGGCGAGCGCGATCGAGAGGATTTCGAGCCCGTTCGCCCAATCCGGGCGCGAAAGATAGCGACCCGACAGGATCTGCTCGACGATCTGCGCGTGGATCGAAACACCGGGCACGTTCTGGCCGAGCGCGGTGGTGCGCACATCCTGCAGTCCGGCCGCCGAAGTGCCGATAAAGACGATGCTGCCTTCGATGCCGGCGCGGATATCCGGCGAAGGCTCGCCGTCGGCGAGAATGCGGCGCGCCGAGATATAGCGTTCCGTCGTGTCCGGCGTGACATAGAGCCAGACCTCGCCGGTCGACATCAGCGGTACGACGAAGTCGCCGATCTTGACGGCGGTCAGCGTGTTGGCGACGTCGGGTGCAGCCGCCAGCACATAGGTCGAAGCGCCCTGGGCCACCCGCAGGGCCTCCATGGCCAGGCTCGGATAGAACTGCTGGCCGTCGCTCAGGAATAGCGGGGCGGTGCGCACCACCGCCGAGGACGAGCCGGGATTGAGGCTGATGTGGCCGAGGCCGGCGGCATTGGCCTCGAGCTGCGGCCTGAGCGGCGTCGCGGCCCGCAGGCGTGGCGGCGCTTCGTTGGCGCTTTCGCCGGTCAGGGCAAAGCCGGCCTTGACCGGCGGCAGGTAGCTGCCCTCGTTGGTCAGGCCGAAGCCGAGAACCACGGGCTTGTCGCGGATCGCCTCGGCGAAGATCTCGTCATTGTCCGGCAGGGCGGCAAGGAAGGACGGATCGACGCCGCCGACATCGCGCACCACCGTGCGCGGCGACAATCTGTCCGGCTCGGCAAAGAGCACGTCGAAGGCGATCGCGGCCGCACCCATCTCGCTCAAGCGGTCGGTCAGCTTCGCCAGCCGATCGCGCGGCCAGGGCCATTGGCCGAGCTCGCGCAGCGACGCCTCGTCGATGTCGATAATCTTGACCGGCATGGGCTCGAAGCGGCGCGGCGCAATGCGCTGGTATTCGTCGAAGGTGACGTCGCGCGCCTGGCGCAGCAACTGCGGATCCTGGGCGCGCAGAATGGTGAAGAACGCCACCACCGTCATGCCGATCAGAACCCCGAACAGTTGCGATCGTGTCATGGCGGCCTACGGAACCATGGGCAGGCCCGCCTTGACGAGCCCGTCATTGAAATGCGCGTGGTCGGTAGGATCGACATAGGCGGTAAAGAAGCGCCAGTAGCGCGGCACGTCGTTCGGTGCGTTGGCGATCGCTTCCGGAAGAAGCTTGCGCGCCTCATCGATGCGGTCGAGCTGGCCGAGACAGGTGATCAGCATCACCAGGTTGAAATAGGTGCGGCGCAAGAGCAGCGCCCGTTCGGCGCAGCGCAGGGCTTCGTCGTAGTTGCCGAGATGGTAGTGGGCGAGCGCCATGCGGTTGAGGAAGAGATAGGTGAGCGGATCGTGCGGGCTCAGCCGCAACGCCTTGTGCAGCGGGTCCAGCGCCTCGGCGAAGCGGCCGATATAGATGCGCGCCCAGCCGAGCGCCATGTGGGCGAGCGCGAAGTTGGAGTTGATGTCGATCGCCTGTTGCGCTTCCTCGACCGCGGCGTGCGGCCGCTGGGCCGCGAAGTTGGCGAGACACATGACATAGTGACAATAGGGGTCGTGATCGTCGATCACCACCGCGCGCGCGGCCTCCGCCTGCAGCTCGGCGCTGTCGCGGTCGATGTCCTTGCTGAAGCCGAAGAAGCAGCGGGCAAACAGCGAGCGGGCGAGCATCATGTGCGCGCGGCCGAATTCCGGATCGAGGGCGATGGCGCGGCGCTGCCATTCGATCGCCTCGTCGAAATGCGCGGCGGAATCCTGCGCATTGTGCAGCAGGGTGCCGCGCATGTGGCATTCATAGGCGCCGAGATTGTCGGTGCCTCGCAATTGCGCGCGCCGGTTTTCGCCGATCAGGATCTCCGGCTCGATTGCCGCGACCACATGCTGGGTGATTTCGTCCTGAATGGCGAAGAGGTCGGCGAATTCACGCTCGTAGCGCTGCGCCCAGAGGTGGTTTCCCGTCTCCGCCTCGATCAGCTGGCCGGTGACGCGCACCCGCGAGCCGGACCGGCGCACGCTGCCTTCGACGATGTAGCGCACGCCGAGATCCCGGCCGATCTGTTTGACGTCGACGGCGCGGCCCTTGTAGGCGAAGGAGGAGTTGCGCGCGATGACGAAGAACCAGCGGTAAAGCGACAGCGCGGTGATGATGTCCTCAGTCAGTCCGTCGGCGAAGAAATCCTGCTCGGGATCGCCGGACATGTTGACGAAGGGCAGCACCGCAATCGATGGCTTGTCGGGCAGGGAAAGCGGCATGCCGGGCAAGTCGCCGCCCGCCGGGTTCTCGCGCCACTCGACGCGGTGGACCAGGACCGGACGCGGTATGTTCTTCAGCGCGCGCTCACCGAGGCGCTGCATCGGAAACTCGAGCTTGCCTTCGATCTGGTCGTGGAGCGCGCCGGAAATGCAGATGTCGTTCGGCTGCGCCACCTGCTGGAGCCGGGCGGCGACATTGACCCCGTCGCCGAGCAGATTGCCGCCGTCGACAACCACGTCGCCGAGATTGAGGCCGATGCGGAACTCCATGCGCCTTTCTGGCGGTAGGTCGGCATTGCGGCGCTGAAGGGTTCGCTGGATGGCGACCGCCGCCCGCACGGCCTGCACGGCGCTCTGGAATTCCGCGACCAGGCTGTCGCCGGCCGCGCCGAAGACGCGGCCCCCATGCTCCGCAGCAAGGCCGGAAATCGTCTCGCAGTAGGTGGCCAGGGTCGCAAGCGTGCCTTCCTCGTCGGTCGCGACAAGGCGACTGTAACCAGCGACATCGGCAGCAAGGATCACGGCGAGCTTCCGTTCCAAGGCGGCGGGCCCCTCCTGCGGCATCTGGTCAGAAGGAAATTAAGCGTAACTTAAATTAGAAAGTCCGAGAAGCGTAAATCGCCCTGATCGGGCCTGAAGACGCTGCTCAATGCGTAAAATTGCTCCACGCGGCTTCTACGCGAGATTGTACTCGCCGGTGCTTCCGCGGAGCGGCCGATTGTGCAAGGTTCGCGGCCTTCATGCCGCCGCGCTTGGTTCAGGCCGGCAACCTCTATCACGCTCGGGATCAACAGTGATGGCGCCTTTTTCCATTCGCCGGCTCACCTCCAGTGATGCCGAGGCCTATCGGGCAGTTCGGCTAGACGGCCTGCTGAAGCATCCCGAAGCCTTCGGTTCATCTTACGAGGATGAGGCCAGCCGGCCGATCGAGGTCACAGCGGAACGTCTTGATAGCGGCTTCGTCCTCGGCGCCTTCGATAGCGATGAAAAGCTCATGGGTGTTGCTGGCCTCGCGATCCAGACGGCGACAAAGGCAAAGCACAAGGGGACCCTCTGGGGCATGTACGTCTTGCCGGAGGCACGAGGAACCGGGCTATCGCGTTTGCTCGTCGACGGGATTATCGCCGAAGCGCGGGGCAAGGTGGAGCGGCTGTTGCTGACAGTCGTCTCGTCGAACGCCGCTGCCCTCAGCCTCTACCGGAAGGCGGGATTTGTCGAATACGGCCTGGAACAGCGCGCGCTGCGGGTCGACGATGCCTATTTCGACGAGATGTTGATGGCGTTGTCGCTTTAAGCGGCGTGGCGGTCAGCCAGGGAACACGCAGCGGGGTCGACGCGGCGCTGTGCAGCGGTAGGATGGCGCCACAATGCCGCTGATTCGACCCACACGCGAAAGCGACCTTTCTCTTCTGCCCGCCATCGAGCGCTCCTCCGGCGAGGTGTTCCGCACCGTCCCCGAGCTTGCCTGGATTGCCGACGACGACGTGCAATCGGCAGAAGCTCATCGCGAATTCCTGCGCACCGGACTATCGGTGGTAATGGTCGACGCCTCCGATCGGCCGATCGCTTTTCTTTGCGCTACGGTTGCCGACGATGCCATGCACATCTGGCAGCTTGCCGTCGAGGCGGAACGTCAGGGGCAGGGGCTTGGGCGCACGCTGATGCTGGCGGCAATCGCGCATGCGCGCGTGACGTCATGCGCCGCCGTCACGCTGACGACGTTCCGCGATCTTGCCTGGAACGAGCACTTCTATCGCAAGCTCGGCTTTGTGGCGCTCGATGCGGGCGAACTCGATCCGCGTCTTGCCGAAATCCTTGCCAACGAGGCTGCGCACGGGCTGCCGGCAGAGCGGCGCTGTGCCATGCAGCTGAAGCTCGCTTGAGGGCGCAAGCCAGCATTCCGGAAAGCCGGCGCTGAAAGAAGCTCGCTCGGGCGCGGTTGTGGCCGCGCTACCGTCTGATGGCGACCACCTGGCCGCGTGCGAACTGCGAGACCCTGACGCCGCCGGACTGGTTGCCGCCGATCAGCTGGGCCGTCGATTTCGACAGCATGGACAGGATGCCGACGTGATAGCCGCGGCCGGTGCGCACGACGACGACGTCGCCGGGACGGGCATAGGAGAGCTTCACGGGCGCGCCAAAACGCAGCCAGGAACGGGCGATGCCGAAGCTCTGCGGCGGACTGCGCCCGGCCTTGCGGGCGACCATGCCCATGAAGTGGCCGCACCAGGGGGTGCGGGCCGGGTTGATGCCGAGCGCTGCACGAAGGGTCTTGTTGTTCTTGACCTCGTGTAGGCCCTTGTATTGCTGCGCCTGGGCAAGCATGCCCGCATTGGCGAAATCAGGTGTCAGTAGCGCGACATAGGCAGCCGCAAGAAACGCCAGGACCTTCATGGTCAGGTCTCCTTGACAAGTTGCTTGGTGCGAACGGTCGGGGCGGCCTGGCAATCGCCGGCATGGCACCCGGTTGCTCAACGGTTTCCAATGTTGGGCGGGGAGATATCAGCGGACGCGCGCGTGCAGGCGTTGAAAACGCCGCATCAGGCACGCCGGCGAACCGCGGCAAAACGCGGAGCCAGCTTCACGGCAACTGCCGTTTCGAAGTGTGGTATTCCCCTGTCTGCCCCGTCGGGCAGCAAAGCTTCATTCACCATGCGCCGGTGCAAAATTGTGGCAAAACCCGTAAAATATTAGGGCAGGGATTGCTAATCGCCGAAATAGCTGATGCGAAACGGCGATTCGCCGCGTCAGACATCAAAAAAATAGTGGGTCGGTGCCTTCCAAGGCAGGTCTTTACGCCGGAGAAGCGGCGGCACTTGCGCGCCTACGGGGCGGCGGCGCATCGTCTCAGCGTGATTCGCACGCCGAGGTTCTTCATGTCGTTCACCCTTTCTCCCGCCTATCTCTGGCCCGTTCTTCTGCTCCTGATCTCCAACGTCTTCATGACCTTTGCCTGGTATGGGCACCTGAAGTACACGTCGTCGCCGCTTTACATGGCGATCGTCGCCAGCTGGGGCATTGCCTTCTTCGAATATTGCCTGGCGGTGCCGGCAAACCGCATCGGCCACCAGGTCTATTCGGCGGCCCAGTTGAAGACGATGCAGGAGGTGATCACGCTGATCGTCTTTGCAGCCTTCTCCGTCTTCTGGCTGAAGGAGTCGATCGGCTGGAACCATCTGGTCGGCTTCGCGCTGATCGCGGCCGGTGCTTCCTTCATCTTCAAGGGCTGACGCCCCCAACGGACACAAAGAAAAAGGCAGGGCGTAAACCCTGCCTTTTCAGCGAAAAGCGGTTTGTCGTCGGCGTTGCGGTAACTACATCACCGCCGCCACGGCCGGGGCCAGATGCGGCCAGACCTCGACTGCGCCGCGATAGATCATGTCGAGCGCGACATAGAGGATGATCACGAGACCGATATAGGCGATCCAGTGATAGCGGTTGAGCAGCCGGGCGATAAAGCCGGCGGCGATGCCCATCATGGCGATCGAGAGCGCAAGGCCGATTACCAGGATCGTCGGATGTTCGCGGGCAGCGCCGGCAACAGCGAGCACGTTGTCGAGCGACATCGAGACGTCGGCGACGACGATCTGGATGGCCGCCTGCATGAAGGTTTTCCTGGGCGCCTCGGAGCCTTGTCCGCTTTCACCCGCCGCGTTTGCTGCCTGCTGTTCGCGAATTTCGCGCCACATCTTCCAGCAGACCCAAAGCAGCAGGATGCCGCCGGCGAGCAGCAGGCCGATGATTTCGAGCAGTTGCACCGTGACGCTGGCAAGCGCGATGCGCAGCACCGTGGCGGCGATGATGCCGACGAGAATGACCTTCTTGCGTTGGTCCGTCGGCAGGCCAGCGGCGGCAAGACCGATCACGACGGCGTTGTCGCCGGCGAGAACGAGGTCAATGACGATGACTTGAAGAAGCGCCGCCAGGCCGGCAGCGGTAAAGATTTCCATGATGCAACAGTCCCCCGACCTGCATATGCGAGATATAGATATGACTAACGGATAAAGCACTGCCGTGCCGCTGGATCAAGACCACTGGACGGAAATCCTCAACGACGGCCCTGCCGCGTCTCAATCGAGAAGATCGAAAGCCCGGTACATCCAGACGAGCTGGTAGGCGACGGCTGCGACGACGAAGACCGCGTGAAAGCGGCGGCTCGGGGTCCAGGCGGCGGCAATGCAGAGCAGGATGTAGGCGGCGTTGCGCGCCGGGTACTCAAAGCCGTAGGACGCGAAATAGGCCTTTCCCTTCAACGCGGTGTCGACGAGATCGACCGCAAAGGCAAGCGCCAGGGCACCAAAGAACCAGGCCCGGCGCGACATGAAGTAGTGTTCGTAGTCGCTGTAGTCGTCGAGCGTCGTTGGAAACAGCATGACGCAGAGAAAGAAGAAGACGCAGCAATAGAGGACGACGAAGAGGTAGACGCTGACATCGATCACCGCCAGCGAATGCAGGTGGAACTCCCACCACCAGAAGTGCACGAGGAAGACGAACATGAACAGGACCCAGCCAAGGTGGATCCAGTAGACGCGCGTCTTGCCGGGATGCTGGACGAAGAGTGCAATGCCGCTCAAGAGCCGAGCGAGGCTCAGGCTGACGATCATGCCCATGACGACGCGGATATGCGAGAAGATCTCCGGGTCGGTATGGGCAGGCTCCATACGCCGCGCTCCTATTCTTCCGCCGGCACCGGCTTCGGTTTGCCGTTCTCGTCGAGCGCGACCATCACGAAGATCGCGTCCGTCACCTTTTCCATCAGATGCGAGAGATAACGCTGCGCCCAGGCTTCGACCTTGAGCGTCATCGAGGTGCGGCCAACCTTGACCACGTCCGTATAGATGCAGAGCGTGTCGCCGATCTTGACGGGCAGCGCGAAGGCCATTTCCTTGACCGCCGCCGTCACGACGCGGCCGCGGGCGCGTTCTGCCGCGCGGATGCCGCAGGACAGGTCCATCTGCGCCATCACCCAGCCGCCGAAGATGTCGCCCGCCGCATTGGCATCGCCCGGCATGGCGAGCGTGCGCAAGGTGAGTTCGCCGGTCGGTCTCGTCTGTTCGGTCATGCAGCCTGTCTCCCTGTTGGAGACAAGATGTAACCCGAGCGCGCTTGCGGAGGGAAGACCCCGCTGCCGCACAAATGCTGGCAACGTCCTTGAGGTGCCGGCTCGTTATACTTTCGCAGGGGGTGAATGAGGAATGCCAAATTTAGGGGTTTCTCGTTAGGGGCTTTGCAAAGACCTCATCCTAACCTGCAGGCTCTGGGAGTGCCTGCCGGCTATGCCGCGGCAGCCAGGATTTGGGGCGGCGCGGGGAGCGCCGAGGGGCAGGGGATTGGCAATGAAGAAATTCAGGATTTCGGCGCGTCTCTACGCGCTGGTGGCATTTGCGCTTTTGACCATGGCGGCGGCGCTGACCTTCGGTCTGTTCCAGGCGCAGGAAAAGCTCGTCGGCGAACGAAAGGCGATGCTTGCGGCGATGGACGAGAACGCGATCGCCGTGTTCGACGCCTATCACAAGCTGGAAGTGGCCGGCACGCTGCCGCGCGAGGAGGCGCAGAAGCGCGCGCTCGAAGCGATCAAGGCGATGCGCTACCAGGGCAGCGGCTATTTCTGGGTCAACGACATGCATCCGACCATGATCATGCATCCGATCAAGCCGGAGCTCGACGGCAAGGACCTCACCGAAAACAAGGATCCCAACGGCAAGCAGCTCTTCGTCGAGTTCGTAAAGACCGTCGAAAAGAGCGGCCAGGGTTTCGTCGACTACTACTGGCCGAAGCCCGGTGCCGACGCGCCGGTGCTGAAGTATTCGCACGTTGCCGGCTTCAAGCCCTGGGGCTGGGTGGTCGGGACCGGCGTCTATGCCGACGACCTGGCGGCGATGTTCCGCGACCGCGCCTGGCAGGTTGCCGGCATTCTTGCCGCCGCCGCTCTTGCCATCCTGATGGCGGCACTGGCGATCGTGCGCAGCGTCGTCAAGCCGGTCGAAAAGCTGAAGGCCTCGATGCGGGCGATCGCCGACGAAGATCTGTCCTCGGAGGTGCCGGAAACCGACCGTGGCGACGAGATCGGCCAGATGGCCAAGGTCCTCGTTGTCCTGCGTGACTCGGTGCGCGAACGGCTGGAGTTGCGCTCGCGTGAGGCAGAACAGCAGGAGCGACTGAGTTCCGAGCGGCGCGGCAACGAGCAGCGCCAGCGGGCGACGGCTGAGGCGCAGGCCGAGACGATGGAAACCGTTGGTGCGGCGCTCGAACTCCTGGCGAGTGGCGACCTCACCGCCGAGATCAGCCATATCGCGCCGGAATACGGCAAGCTGCGGGACGACTTCAACACGGCCGTCGCAGCCCTTCGCGATGTCATCGGCTCGATCTCGCATTCGACCGAGATCGTCACCGCCAGCGCCGGCGATATTTCCGAAGCGGCAAACAATCTTTCCCGCCGGACGGAGCAGCAGGCAGCCGCCCTTGAAGAGACGGCCGCGGCACTGGACGAAATCACCTCGACGGTTCGCCATGCCTCCGAACGGGCAAACGAAGCGCGTGAGATGGTCGACCGGACCAGGACCAGCGCCGCAAAGTCCGGCGGCATCGTGCGCAATGCCATCGACGCCATGGGGCGGATCGAAAGCTCGTCCGGTCGCATCGGCCAGATCATCGGCGTCATCGACGAGATCGCCTTCCAAACGAATCTGCTGGCGCTCAACGCCGGGGTCGAGGCAGCGCGCGCCGGCGAGGCGGGCCGCGGCTTTGCCGTCGTCGCACAGGAAGTGCGCGAGTTGGCGCAGCGTTCGGCCGGAGCCGCCAAGGAGATCAAGGAACTGATCGGCGCCTCGGTGCGCGAGGTCGGCGCCGGCGTCGATCTGGTTCGCTCCACAGGCGAGGCGCTCTCGGAGATTGAGGCGCAGGTCAACCGGGTCAACGAGCAGGTGGCCTCGATCGCCACGGCCGCGCGGGAGCAGGCGACCGGGCTGCAGGAGGTCAATGTCGCCGTCAACAGCATGGACCAGATGACCCAGCAGAACGCGGCGATGGTGGAGGAAACCACCGCGGCGAGCCAGACGCTGGCGGCCGAAAGCCGCGAGCTGAAGTCGCTGCTGACCAAGTTCCGGCTGCAGCCTTCAGGCTCGCACGCGGGTTACGGCCGCGCCGCCTGACGCCACAGGTTTGTCGATTGCGACCCGCGCGCTACGCCGCGCGGGTTTTTCATTCGGGGTCGGCCGCAATGCTGTCGCAAGGATACGCGTTTAGGTGCCGCCGTCGTCACACCGGTTGTCGTGCACGGAGACATTCTCCGTCTTGACCTCAGCACCGCCGGGGATAGATACGCGAGAAGCGGGAGGTGTTCGACGGGGCGTCGCTCCGGTTGCCGGCCGCTGCACCAGAGGGGACACCATGGCACTTCTCAAACTACTTCTGACCCGGCCGATCGCGCTCATGATGCTGGCGCTCGGGTTTCTTTCCGCTTGTACCGTCGTCGTCGACGAGCCGCGGCCGGGGCCGAGGCCCACGCGCCCGCAGGCCTGCACGATGGAATATGCGCCGGTTTGTGGCGAGCGCGGCAATCGTATGCGCAGCTTCCCGAACTCCTGCCAGGCGCGCGCTGACGGCTTCAACGTCATCCACCGCGGCGAGTGCCGTCCGGACTATCGCCCGCCGGATCGCGAGCCGCAGGCCTGCACGATGGAATACAATCCGGTGTGTGGCCAGCGCGGCCGCCGCACGCAGACCTTCTCGAACGCCTGCCAGGCGCGTTCCGAGGGCTTCCAGGTGATCGGCCGCGGCGAATGCCGCAGGGAGGACGACCGTCCATCCGAGGGCCAGTTCTGCACCCGCGAATATGCCCCGGTCTGCGGCCAGCGTGGCAGCCGCATCGAAACCTTCTCCAACGCCTGCGAGGCGGGTGGTGCCGGTTTCCAGATCGTCCATCGCGGCGAGTGCCGCTAAGGCCCAAGCGATCAGGCCTTCAGCATGCGAGCCCGCGTCCGACGAGGACGCGGGCTCTTTTTTTGTCGGTATGGATGGACCATTCGCGGCGCGGACACCCCATTTCCAGCGGTTGGCGCGCAAGCCTTCGTTTACCGTATTTGAATAAAATGCCAGGCAAATCAGGCTTTTTGTCCGCTGTGCCCGGTTTGCGACACAGGCAAAAGGCAGCAATTGCAGGTGCTGTAGCAACCATTGCGTGCCAATTGAACGCGGTGGCGGCGGCAGGGGCAGCGGGGCGATGACGGCGGTCTTTTTCGGGCCGCCTGGAGGAAGGCGCAGTTCGGTATGGCCTATGTTACTCGTCTCCATCGCCCGCTGACGGCGCTCGTTCTTTCGTTTTCGCTCGTCACCTGCTCGACCGATGACGCGCTTTCGCCGCCCGGCCGCATCGATGGCGGGGCGCGGGTCGGGTCGATCGGGCCGGTTCCTGTCGATGCCGTGCCGGCAGAGGAGGTGGCCGCCTATCCGGCCGCCACGCAGCCCTCGACCTTCCAGACCAATCCGCAGCACGCGGCGCCTCAGCAGACGCGCCGCGCGCTTCCGATGCTCGATAGCGACGAGGCGGTGGCGACGGGCGCGCAGCCGGCAAGCGTCGGCTCGAGCGCTATTCCCCAAGAGGGCGTCAACATGGATGCGATGCTCGGCGTGGAGCAGCCGGTGGTGGGGCTTGCGGAAGAGCAGAGCAACGACATTGCCGAGGGCAATGCCAGCCAGCCGGTGGTCGGCGGCATTGGTGACGAGAATGTGCGCCAGCTCGGCGGCGCAAACAGCGCCGCGCCGGCCGAAGCGAACCTTGGCTATGACCCGGATCTGCCGCCGCTGTCGCCGGACAAGATGGCCGCCGAACAGGCGCAGCGCGCCCGCGCCATGGAACAGCAGCGCCTTCAGCGCACGCAGGAGCCGCAGCAGGTCGCCTTCCTGCCGCGCGCCAACAATCCGATGTCGACGCCCGAATATACCGGCGCGATGCCCGGTTCCGAGATTGCTTGCCGCCAGCGCCTGAAAAAGCTCGGCGTCACCTTCCGCGACATTCCGCGCATCAGCAACGGTCCGTCCTGCGGCATCGACTATCCGATCGAACTCAGCGGGCTGTCCGGCGGCATCGGTGTGAAGCCGGCGGTCAAGCTCAATTGCGAGGTGACCGAGGCTTTCGCGAAGTGGGTGAAGTACGAACTCGCCCCGTCGTCACGCTACCGCTACTGGTCCGGCATCAAGACGATCAAGCCGCTTGGCGGCTACTCCTGCCGTACGATGAATTCGCGTCGCGGCAATCCGATGTCGGAACATGCGCGCGGCAACGCCATCGATGTCGGCAAGTTCGTGCTGAAGAACGGCAAGGAAATCGACGTGCGCAAGAAGGGCTTCTTCGCCTTCCGCGAGAAGGCGTTGCTGAAGGCCGTGCGTTCCGACAGCTGCAAGTACTTCAACACCGTGCTCGGCCCTGGCAGCGACCCGTTCCACAAGGACCATTTCCACTTCGACCTGAGGACGCGCAAGACCGGTTATCGGCACTGCGATTAGGTGTTCAGCCGGTTGGCACCAGTGGTTTCCAGATGCCGGCTATCGAAGCTCGGAAGCCGGCAAAAAAAAGAGGCCGGCGGGGAGGCCGGCCCAACGACCGGAGCAAAAGGGGGAGGCTCCGGCCTGCAAATCACGAGCGCAAATCAAAGGGCGATGTTGCGGCCCGCGCGTTGCAAACTGATCGAAGAGCGTCACGGTTTCGTGACAGCTGGGCGTAATTGCTGTGGTCGGCCGAGCAAATCCTGCGCCGGCTTTCGTTCGAGTGCGTTCCTGGCCGGCTGTCGGCGAAGATCTGCAAATCGACCTGATTCCGTAAATAAGTAGTATTATACTTTAGGTTTTACTCGTCCGGGTCGCGTTCCGAACGGTTGCCCCAAATATGGCGATTCCCGGCATTTTCGGATCCAATTGTAACAGACTGAATTTTCTATATGTTTTTCTGCATATGAGAAAACCTCGGGTTGGCGAGGCCGTGCCGATCTCTCCGTTTCGTCTGGTTTTGTAATAAGTAATACGATATTATATTATTTCGTATAACAATCTTGGATAGTGTCTGGTTGGCCGCTACAAGCATTGGGGGCCCTACTCACTCCTTGACGCCGCAGGAGGACGAAATGGGAACGGTCATGCAATTTCCGGGGATGCGCAGCGATATGGCTGTGCATGCCGCCGAAGTTTCTAAAATCCTCAGGACACTTGCCAACCGCAACAGGTTGCTGATCGTGAGCGCGCTGCTCGAAGGCGAGCATTCTGTCGCGGCGCTCGAGGAAATGCTGGGCATTCGCCAGCCCACGCTTTCACAGCAATTGACGGTGTTGCGGGATGCCGGCATTGTCGCGACCCGTCGGCAGGCCAAGCAGGTTTTCTATCGGCTCAGCCACGACAAGGTGGCGCGCCTCGTCGGCTCGCTCTATCAGATTTTCTGTCGGGATGGTTCAAAAGCATGAATGAATACGGGAATGCGCTGGTAGGCGGGCTGTTGATTGGCCTGTCGGCGGCGATCCTGATGGTGGCCAATGGCCGGGTGGCCGGCATCAGTGGCATCGCAGGGCGGCTGCTGCAGGGCGTACAGGCTTCGTCGGGCGCATTGTTCGTACTGGGGCTGATTGCCGGACCGGCGTTGTACCGCCTCATTTTCGATGCCTGGCCGTCGGTGACTGTGACGGCCTCCTGGCCGCTTCTCGTGGTTGGGGGCCTGCTGGTGGGCTTCGGTTCGCGCATGGGCTCGGGCTGCACCAGCGGTCATGGCGTTGTCGGGCTTGCAAGGCTGTCGCGCCGCTCGATCGCCGCGGTCGCCACTTTCATGGGAGCGGCGATCGTCACGGTCTTCGTTGCGGGTTTCTTCGCATGAACAGCGCCTTGCTCCGCCTTGCCGCGACGCTCGTCTCCGGCGTCGTATTCGGGTTCGGTCTTTCGCTGTCGGGAATGCTCGATCCGGCCCGCGTGCGGGCTTTTCTTGACATAACCGGCAACTGGAACCCAAGCCTTGCCGTCGTGCTCGGCGGCGCTGTCTTCGTTTCGGCGCTCGGAGTTCTGGCGACGCGCCGGTTGAAACATCCGCTGTTCGACGGGGCCTTTCATCTGCCCAACAATCAGGTCATCGACCGGCGACTGATCGTCGGCTCGGCGATCTTCGGCGTCGGCTGGGGGTTGGTCGGGCTTTGCCCGGGCCCGGCGCTCGCCTCGCTGTCGCTTGGCTTGCCGGCAACGGTCCTCTTCGTGGTGGCAATGCTGGCCGGTATGCTGGTCCATGACCGGCTGGTTGACCGCAAGCTCCCGAGGCAGACATCGGCCGGAGCGGGCGCCGATACGCGACTGTCTCAGCCTCGTTGACGCACAGTCATCTTGTTTTTTCATTCCAGCCGGCTGCAAATCGGAATGAATTGTCCCATATAGGGCGGGACCTCAAGACTCTGCCCCTCCTTCCGGATCAGTTTTCATGGCGCCAATCGTTTCCGTTTCCAATCTGTCGAAGACTTATGCCTCCGGTTTCAAGGCGCTGAAGGGCGTCAGCCTCGATATCGAGGAAGGCGAGATCCTGGCGTTGCTCGGGCCGAACGGCGCCGGCAAGACGACGCTGATCTCGATCATCTGCGGTATCGTCAATCCGAGCGGCGGAACGGTGATGGTCGGGGGGCACGACGTTGTGCGCGATTTCCGCGAGACCCGCGCGATGATCGGGCTCGTGCCGCAGGAGCTGACCACCGACGCTTTCGAAACCGTCTGGAATACGGTCACCTTCTCCCGCGGGCTGCACGGCAAGAAGCCGAATCCCGCCCATATCGAAAAGGTGCTGAAGGACCTGTCGCTCTGGGACAAGAAGGACAACATGCTGCGCGAGCTTTCGGGCGGCATGAAGCGGCGCGTGCTGATCGCCAAGGCGCTGTCGCATGAGCCGCGGGTCCTCTTCCTCGACGAGCCGACGGCCGGCGTCGACGTCAACCTGCGCAAAAGCATGTGGGACGTGGTCGAGCGGCTGCGCGCCTCGGGCGTGACGATCATCCTGACGACACACTACATCGAAGAGGCGGAAGAAATCGCCGACCGCATCGGCGTCATCAACGGCGGCGAGATCCTGCTGGTCGAGGACAAGGCGGCGCTGATGTCGAAGCTCGGGCGCAAGCAGTTGCGCGTCGATCTCGCCCATCCGCTGGATGGCGTGCCTGACGTGCTCTCGGGTTACAACCTGACGCTCGAAGGCGACGGCCATTGTCTGATCTACGATTATGACACCAGCGCCGAGCGGACCGGGATTACCACCTTGCTCGCCGCCTTGGCCGAAGCCGGCATCAGGCTCAAGGACATTTCCACGCGACAGAGCTCGCTGGAAGACATTTTCGTCGAAATCGTGGGGGCAGGGCGATGAACATCGAAGCGATCAAGTCGATCTATTTCTTCGAGATGGCCCGCACCCGCCGCACACTTCTGCAGAGCGTGGTGTCGCCCGTTATCTCCACGTCGCTCTATTTCATCGTCTTCGGCGCGGCGATCGGCGGCCGCATCCAGGAGATCGACGGCGTTTCCTATGGCGCCTTCATCACGCCCGGCCTGATGATGCTGACGCTTCTGACCCAGTGCATCGGTAACGGGTCCTTCGGCATCTATTTCCCGAAATTCACCGGCACGATCTACGAGGTGCTTTCCTCGCCGGTCTCGATGGTCGAGATCGTGCTCGGCTATGTCGGCGCCGCGGCGACCAAGGGGATGATGATCGGCACGATCATTCTCCTGACGGCATCGCTCTTCGTCGACCTGACGATCGCTCATCCCTTCGTCATGGTCTTCTTCTTTGTGCTGACCGCGATTTCCTTCAGCCTGTTCGGCTTCATCATCGGCATCTGGGCCAAGGATTTCGAGCAACTGAACCTGATCCCCATGCTGGTGATCCCGCCGCTCGTCTTCCTCGGCGGCAGCTTCTATTCGGTGAAGATGCTGCCGCCCTTCTGGCAGGCCGTCAGCCATTTCAACCCGGTGCTGTACCTCATCAGCGGTTTCCGCTGGAGCTTCTTCGAGGTGTCGGACGTCAACCCGATCTTCAGCGCGGTGATCATCATTGCCTTCCTGACTGTCTGCATGTCGGTGCTCGCCTGGATCTTCCGCACCGGCTACCGCCTGCGTAACTGACTTCCGTCGGTCTGGTCAGGGTGCTAGCGCCGGCACGGCTCCACTGGCATAGGCGATGATCGTGCTGGCGACGGCCATCGCGAGCAGCGCCTGAAGAATCGTGACCACGACGTGGAGGAGCGACCGCACGGCGGAGAGCCCGAGGTCGGCCATGAACCAGCGCGTTTCGGCAACGATGTACCAGACGATCGAAGCGACCACGAAGGCGGCGCCGACAGTGGTGAAGGCGTTGTGCCCGGCCAAGAGCAATTGGCCACCGAGGCTGATGGCAAAAGCGAAGGGTGCCGTGACGTAGCACTGGCTGAAGAAGGGCGGACGCAGCGTCTCGCGTGTCAGCTTGGCACCCTTGTTGCGCAAGAGCTTCACGGCCATCAGCAGAGGCAGAATACTGAAGGCGACAGCCCGAAACATCAGCAGGTTGGAGTCGGAGGCAAGCAGCGACGTCGGCGCCCAGGGAACTGCGCGGCTGACGAGGCCGAGCTCCAGCCCATGCGCCAGGAGCAGCGTGATCAGCAGAAAAAGCGGCGGGCTCAGCGCATCCGAGTACTGCTCCGGCAGGTCGTCGCCGAGCTCGACGTCGGCATAGCGCATCATCGCCTGCGGGTGGCGCAGCGTGCGCCACAGGGTGAGCGGATAAAACAGCAGCCAGCAGACGAGCTCATAGAGCAGTTCCTCGATCGACTTCAGCAGTCGCATGAAATCCATGCCGTGCTCCCCTTGCTTCTATGCGTGACACGACCGCGCGCCGGGGCCGATGCCGGTCAGTCGCGCAGACGCAGCTCGTCGGTACGCATCTGCAGCATCTCCAGCGTCGACAGGAAGCTCATGCCGAGCAGGCTCTGATCGAGCTTGCCCTTGGCTGCGACCGTTGCGCCGATGTTGCGGCGGGTGATCGGGCCGATCGAGATCTCCTGAAGCATCACGGGGGCTGCCTGGGCCCGGCCATTGGCTGTCATGACCGTGACGATATAGTTGAGGTTGGCCGGGTCGAGGCCGATCTTTTCCGCATCTTCATAGGTGAGCGCGATGTTGCTGGCGCCGGTATCGACCAGCATGCTGATGTCCTTGCCGTCGACCGTCGCAGTGGTCTCGAAATGACCGTTCAGCATCTTCTGCAGCACCACTTCCTGCTGTCCCTCGCTGTCGGTGATGATGGTGGCGCGGCCGGGGATGAGGCCGGCGAGCAGGCGGTTGCCGAAGCCCTCCAACTCGAAGCGGTAGACATAGGCCGAGACCAGCGCCAGAACGACGAAGAGCCAGATGGCGATCTGACGCAGGCCTTCGCCGAAGCGGCGGCGGCTCTGCAGGATGCCGGCGCCGATCAGCGTGGCGATGGCGCCGAGCGAGACCAGTTGCCCGAACTGGTCATTGGCGAGCCCCATGGTGCGGCCGGTGTCGTGGTTGATGATCAGCAGGATAAGGCCGATGGCCAGGATCGAGAGCAGGATGGCAAGACGGGTCATGCTTCGCCGCGTTCCCTCGCCATGCGCGTGCGTCGGGTTTCGCGCCGCGGCTTGCGTTCGACGGTCTCAAGCCGCGCAGGCAACACGCTCATGATCGCGCGGCGTTCGGCATCGGTATAGAGCGTCCAGCGTCCGACTTCGTCGCGGGTACGGCCGCAGCCGAAACAGTAGCCGGTCTTGTCATCGATCGAACAGACGAGAATGCAGGGAGATTCCATGGGCGTGCTCAGTTTTCCCTTGATATATCGATGTTTCAAACCGTCAGCGCAAGGGCACCGAGCACGGCGATTTCGGTCAGTTGCTGCGTCGCCCCGATCGTGTCGCCCGTTTGTCCGCCGATCTTGCGCATCGCCAGCCGAGCGAAGCCCTTGACCGTGGCAAGGAATGCGACGAGCGCCGCGATGACGCCGAGCGCCGGGACCTGCGCGAGATAGAAGAGCAGCATTGCGACAAGAAGTCCGAAGGCAAGCGCGAAGCGCGTGGCCGCCGGTTCCGGCTCGCCAGCCGAGGCCGCGACGCCGCCGCTGCGCGCCGGCGGAAGCGACGACCAGTGCCAGACCATGGCGGCGCGGCTGAGGCACGCTGCGCCAAGGATCGCCATGGCGGCGCCCAGCGGCGAAAAGAGCGGCAGGATCGAGGCGAGCGCCGAGACGCGCAGGCCGAAGGAGAGGATGAGGACGACGGCCGCATAGGTGCCGATGCGGCTGTCCTTCATGATCGCGAGCGCCGCTTCGCGGTCGCGACCGCCGCCAAAGCCATCGGCCGTGTCGCCAAGCCCGTCTTCGTGCAGTGCGCCGGTGACAAGCGCCTGGATGGCGACGACGACAAAGGCGGCAAAGAGCGAGCTCACCTGCAGCGCCATGAGGGCCATGGCGACGGCCGCCGATGGCAGTGCGATCGCCAGGCCGGCTAGCGGGAAGGCGCGCACGGCACGGCTCAAGCGCCCGTCATAACCTTCGAAATGGCGCGCAGGCATCGGGATGCGGCTGAGAAAGCCGATCGACCGCGCCACATCGTCACAGAAATCGCCAACGAAGCCCATGGCTCCTCCAAGGTTGCGGCCATCGACCCGGCCGCTGCCAAACTCGCCGACTGCGGCGAGTCTCGCAAGCCGGGCGGGCGCACCCGCGAGGGCCGCGCACACTTTTCCCAGACCTTTCATAGGCCGTCTGCGACCGCTCGCGGATCGAGACGGCGACGCCGATTGGCGCAAATGTCGTTGCCCGAATTTTCGGCGCCCTCTATGAGGGGCGTAGATAGAGCTTCACGATGATGCAAGGATTCCTCCCATGAGTGCTAGCGGCCTGCCGTTTGATGATTTTCGCGAATTGTTGCGCAACCTGCCGGGCCCGGATGCGGCAGCCCTTGTTGCCGCGCGGGAGCGGGACGCCCAGCTGACGAAGCCGCCGGGCGCGCTCGGCCGCCTCGAGGAAATCGCCTTCTGGCTCGCCGCCTGGACGGGCAAGGCGCCGGTGGTCAACCGGCCGCTGGTGGCGATCTTTGCCGGCAACCACGGCGTCACCCGCCAGGGCGTGACCCCGTTCCCGTCATCCGTCACCGCACAGATGGTCGAGAATTTTGCCGCCGGTGGCGCTGCGATCAACCAGATCTGCGTCAGCCACGACCTCGGGCTGAAGGTCTTCGACCTCGCACTCGAATACCCGACCGGTGATATCACCGAGGAAGCCGCGCTGTCCGAGCGCGATTGCGCCGCGACCATGGCCTTTGGCATGGAGGCGATTGCCGGCGGCACGGATCTTCTGTGCATCGGCGAAATGGGCATCGGCAACACCACGATCGCGGCCGCGATCAATCTCGGCCTTTATGGTGGCACGGCCGAAGAATGGGTCGGTCCGGGTACCGGCTCCGAAGGCGAGGTGCTGAAGCGCAAGATCGCCGCGGTCGAAAAGGCCGTGGCGCTGCATCGCGATCACCTGTCCGATCCGCTCGAACTGATGCGTCGCCTCGGCGGTCGTGAGATCGCGGCCATGGCTGGCGCCATCCTGGCCGCCCGCGTCCAGAAGGTACCTGTCATCATTGACGGCTACGTGGCGACCGCTGCGGCTTCGATCCTGAAGGCGGCCAACCCGTCGGCCCTCGACCATTGCCTGATCGGCCATGTTTCGGGCGAACCGGGGCATCTGCGCGCGATCGAGAAGCTCGGCAAGACGCCGCTGCTGGCACTCGGCATGCGGCTTGGCGAAGGCACGGGCGCGGCCCTTGCCGCCGGTATCGTCAAGGCAGCGGCCGCTTGCCACAGCGGCATGGCGACCTTTGCCCAGGCCGGCGTCAGCAACAAGGAATAGTGAAGTTCCGGCCGGGCTTTGCAGGAAGGCCGGCCGGTTTCTGTCCAAGGCCTGTCACGGGCGCGAAGCTGTCGCGTGCCGGGCCTTGATGGATGCGTCCTTCTCGCCTATCCAAAGCGCAAATGCGCGCCCTAGCTATAGTCTTGGGTGCCCGCAACCGAGACCGCCTTGCATTCGCCTTAATCACGATGTCGAAGCAAGCACAGTTTCAAGCCCTGTCGAGACGAAATGGACGCCAAGAACACCACGCACCGCATTGGACAGACGGGTCCTGTCGAGAAGCAGACCGGCATTCGGCATCTCTTTGCCGCTGCGAGCTATTCGCTCGGCGGCGCCAAGCGGCTGATCGGCGAGGCTGCCTTTCGCCACGAGCTGATCGCCTTTGCCGCCGCGATGATCGCTTTCATCATCGTCGGCGCAACCTTCTTCCAATATGTGGCGATGGCGATCCTGTTCCTGCTGATGATGGCCTTCGAGGCGATCAACACGGCAATCGAGGAAATTGTCGATCGCGTTTCTCCCGAAATCTCGGAAATGGGTAAGAACGCCAAGGATCTCGGCTCCTTCGCCTGCCTCTGCCTGATTGTCGCCAACGGTGTCTATGCCGCCTATGTCGTGATCTTCGACGGCTTCATGAACTGACCGGCTAACGGGCCGGCGCCTTCACCCGATAAAGCACATGCGGACGCAGCGGGTTGCCCCCGGGTACCGTGACGTCGTCGAAATCATCGGCCGGATCCGAGCGCATGCCCAATCTTTCCATCAGCGCCCGCGAAGGCTGGTTGATGCGCGAGGTATAGCCGATAACCTCGGCAAGGCCGAGTGTGCGCCATGCATGGTCCAGGCAGGCGCTCGCCGCTTCCAGCGCGTATCCTTGCCGCCAGTACGGGCGGGCAAGGATCCAGCCGATTTCGACCTGCGGTCCGCCGGGGATTTCGTCTCCAGCCTCAGAAAGGCCGAGACCGCCGATCAGCGCGCCATCGGATTTGCGTTCAACGGCGAGGAAGCCGAAGCCGCGGTCGGCGAGATGGCGGGCGCAGTCGGCAATCATCGTTGCCGTTTCGTCGCGCGTCAGAATGGCCGGATAATAGTAGCGCCGGACTTCAGGATCGGCATTGGCAAGCGCGAAAGGCGCGATATCGCGTTCTTCCCAGGGCCGAAGCCTGAGGCGCTGCGTTTCGATGTGCATGGATCAGGCGAAGCTCTTGCGGCGGCGAACCGGGGCTGCGACATCCTCGATCGCCGGCAGGCTTTCGAGCACGCGGCGCGCCGGCAGGATGGCGATCGCCTCTGTACCTTCGCGCAGCTTCGAGCGCAGGATGAATTCGCCATTGTGCTTGGCGAGGATGGCCTGGACGATCGGCAGGCCGAGACCCGTGCCCTGTTCGGCGCTCTTGATGGCAATCGAGCCCTGGCCGAAGGCCGAGAGCACGATCGGGATTTCTTCCTCGGGAATGCCGGGGCCGTTGTCCTTGATCGAGAGATACTGGCCGCCGCCCGCGGTCCAACCGACCTTGAAGGTGACTTCGCCGCCGGTATTGGTGAACTTCACGGCATTCGACAGCAGATTGAGAATGACCTGGCGCATCGACTTTTCGTCGATCCAGACCGAGGGCATGCCGTGTTCGAACTGCTGGTGGATGGTGATGTTCTTGGCGCGCGCCTTCAGTTGCACCATGCCGATGCAATCCTCGGCGATATCGACCAGGCTGACCGAATCCTCGTTGAGGTCGTAGCGGCCGGCCTCGATGCGCGACAGGTCGAGGATCTCGTTGATGAGGTTCAGCAGGTGCTCGCCAGAGCGGTGGATGTCGTTGGTGTATTCCTTGTAGGTCGGGTTGCTGAGCGGGCCCAGAACCTCTGTCGACATCACCTCGGAGAAGCCGAGAATGGCGTTCAGCGGCGTGCGCAGCTCGTGCGACATGGATGCGAGGAAGCGCGACTTGGCGAGGTTTGCTTCTTCGGCACGCCGGCGGGCTTCGTCGGACATCGACTTTGCAACTTCAAGTTCCGCGATCAGGTCGTCCTTTTCCGATTGAACGGAGAGGATGTGCACGCTTGCGCGGTTCATGCGGTCCGTCATCAGCACCAGAAAGAGCAGCGACAGCGAGATGACGCCGGTGAGCCCCATATAGATCACGTCGCCGGTCGTGAGCGACGCAAAGGCGAGGGCTGCCACGACCGGGGCGAAAGTGTAAAGGAGCGCATTGCGCAGCAGGAACGTGCCCATAGCGGTCGCAGCAAGCGCGACCAGCAGCACCGTGCCCTCGAAGAAGCCGAAGCGCACGTTGCCGCAGCTCGCGCAATCCTGTGCGACGAAGGTCGCCCAGCAGAGGCCCATCAGCACCTGGCCGAGCAGGAAGCGGCGGCGCCAGACCGGAACCTTCTCGGCGCTGATGTCTTCCCGGCGTGCCTTGCGCGCAAAGAAGAGCGTGACGGCATGGGCCGAGAGCGTCATGACCGCCCAGAGGACGAAACCGAGATTGCCGGAGAGATAGATGCCGACCGCCGCAATCAGCGTAACAAGCACCGGAATGGCGATCGCGCCATGCAGAGCACTGTCGATGTAGAGATTGAGCATCTCGCGCTCGAAGCCCGAGGGCACCGACGAGCCTGTCTGCAGCCGCTCGCGCGTCGCGCGGACCGTCCTCGAAACGGCCTTGTTTCGATGGCTACGCGATTTGTCGACGATAATCTTATCGGTCGATGTGCTGGCAGCGATACTCATGCTCATATGCGACGGTTGCGATTGCGTTGCAGTCTAGTGAGCAATCCTTAAGAAGTTGCTGCGGTGCGTGAAGGATTCGACAACCATTGTGGCGCAGCCGTGTTCAGGTCGTGATGGATCGCGCTGCATGTGAGGTTCCTTCTCTAATCTTTTGGAATCGACCATGTTTATGACGCGCTGGTCTGCGAGGCAGTCCCGCGGCAATCGAGGTTAGGGTAGGCGTGAAATTCGGACGGACGACATATCGGTTTCCCAAGGGCCGCGGCAGGTCCCGCGGTCATGCGCCGTCCGGCGGACGTGGCGGCATGGCCGGCGGATGGATCATTCTCATCCTCTTGGTGATCGGCGCGTTTGTCGCCGACAGGCTGCCCGTCGGAGAGCGATCTGCGACCGGTTCGGCACGGGGCGCGGCGATCGCGAGCGACGGCGACAGCCTGCGGATCGACGGTAAACGCGTCCGCATCGAGGGCATCGACGCGCCGGAGCTCGACCAGACCTGCAGGCGCGACGGCGTCGCCTGGGACTGCGGCCGCGAGGCGCGCGACAGATTGCGGGCGCTCGTCTCGGCGGGTGATGTGCGCTGTCGGTTTCACGGCCGGGACAAATACGGCCGCGAGCTCGGCGTTTGCGATGCTGCCCACCGCGATGTCGGGCGCGAGATGGTGCTTTCGGGCTATGCGGTGAGCTACGGGCGCTATGAGGCTGAGGAGGCAAGGGCAGAACGGGAGCAGCGCGGGCTCTGGGCCGGCGAATTCGTGAAACCGCAGGAGTGGCGCCGGACGAACGGTCATCCCGACGAGGGGCCGCACCTCATCGATGGCTGGCTTGCGGCGATCCGCAGCTGGCTGCTCGAACGCCTGACCGCACTTTTTTCCGGTATCGCCGATGCCTGACGACCGCATTGCTCAACTCGATCGGTTGCGGGCGGAAATTTCGGCCTGTCGCATCTGTCGCGACAGCCCGCTGCGCGGCGAGGCCGACCGGCTGCCGCACGAGCCGCGGCCTGTGGCGGTGATCTCCACTGCGGCGCGCATCCTGATCGCCGGGCAGGCGCCCGGACTGCGCGTGCATGACAGCGGTCTGCCGTTCAACGATGCGTCCGGCGATCGGCTGCGGCAATGGCTGGCTGTCGATCGCGAGAGCTTCTACGATCCGGAGAAATTCGCGATCGTGCCGATGGGTTTTTGCTTTCCGGGCTATGACGCCCATGGCAGCGACTTGCCTCCGCGGCGCGAATGCGCGCCGCTTTGGCGCCACCGGGTGATGGAGCAGATGCCGCAGGTGGAGCTGGTGCTGGCGATCGGCCACTATGCGCAACGCTGGCATATCGGCCCGGACTGTCCGAAATCGATGACCGAGACGGTGAAGAACTGGCGGCGCTACGCGATGCGCAACGCCGTGCCGGCGATCCTGCCGTTGCCGCATCCGAGCTGGCGCAACACCGGCTGGCTGAAGCGAAATCCCTGGTTCGAAGCGGACGTGCTGCCCTTCTTGCGCGAACGTGTTTTCGTTCTCACGAACTGAAACAATTTTCTTTATCTTCATCAATTTCGCGCTATAGAGGGAAAAATAATTCGAGAGGGACTTTTATGGATCGCCTAGACCGCAAAATCCTGCGCCTGCTGCAGGAGGATTCCACGCTGGCCGTTGCCGACCTCGCCAAGAAGGTCGGGCTTTCGACCACGCCGTGCTGGCGGCGTATCCAGAAGATGGAAGAGGACGGCGTCATCCGCCGCCGCGTCGCGCTGCTCGATCCGGTGAAGATCAACACCAAGGTCACGGTCTTCGTGTCGATCCGTACGAACTCCCATTCGATGGAGTGGTTGCGCCGCTTCTCCGAGGTCGTGTCCGAATTTCCGGAAGTCGTCGAGTTCTACCGCATGAGTGGCGACGTGGACTATCTGCTGCGTGTCGTCGTGCCTGACATCGCGGCCTATGACGCCTTCTACAAGCGCATGATCGCCAAGATCGAGATCCGCGACGTTTCCTCCGTCTTCGCCATGGAGCAGATCAAGTATACGACCGAGCTGCCGCTCGACTACATGATGATCGACCAGGCGAAATCCAGCGAGGACTGACCTCAGCTAGCAGACTCAGGGGAGGCCAAGCCTTGCCAGAATCTTGTCGTTCGACAGTTCGCGAACCGCGTCCTTGCCCGTCCAGCGGGCGGCGCGGTTCGAGCTTTCCGCCAGTCGCTTCGCAAGCGCAAGGGCC
Source organism: Ensifer sp. ENS02 (assembly GCF_014851885.1). NCBI lineage: Bacteria > Pseudomonadati > Pseudomonadota > Alphaproteobacteria > Hyphomicrobiales > Rhizobiaceae > Ensifer > Ensifer sp. ENS02. Next base: position 704,564 of record NZ_JACVAO010000001.1, read on the forward strand.
GGGCCGTGGCAGGCGGCGTTGCGCTTGCCGATCTGCCGGAGCGCCCAGTTGACCGCTTTCTTCACGAAGTTGCGCTCGTCGCCGGAATGCTGCTCGATCAACGGCAGCCAGGCGAGAAGCGCTGCGTCCGGTTCTTTCTTCAGGTGAACTGCAGCCGTCGCGATCATCGCAAAGGCGATGCGGCGGACGAATTCCCGTTCGTCGGCTGAAAATTCCGGGATCAGTTCGCGCTCGAAGCGCGCGGCAATAAAAAGGTCGGCGACGGTATCGACCACTTCCCAGGAATTGCAATCTTCCGCCCAACGGCGCGCCTCGTCGAGCGTCAGTACTTTCGGATCGGCGGTGAAGGCGGCCAGGATGCGCGCCTCGCGAATGCCGGTTTGCCAGAGCGCCAGCGCCCGGCGGTGATCGGTCTTCACCAGCCGGGTGATCTTGTGAAGCTCGACGTTGGAAAGCCCGATGGCGGCGTCGGTGACGATACCGAAACGCGCCATGCCGGCGAGATTGTCTTCAGAGCCGAGAGACCGCAGGTGAGCGATGATCTCGCCCGCGGTCGAGGACGGGCTAAGGCTCACTTTTCGAGGCGGGCGAGCAGCGAGGACGTATCCCAACGGTTGCCGCCCATTTCCTGCACATCGCCGTAGAACTGGTCGACCAGCGCGGTCACCGGCAGCTTGGCGCCGTTGCGGCGGGCTTCGGCGAGCACGATGTCGAGGTCCTTGCGCATCCAGTCGACGGCGAAGCCGAAGTCGTACTTGCCGGCATTCATCGTCTTGTGACGGTTTTCCATCTGCCAGGAGCCGGCTGCCCCCTTGGAGATGACGTCGACGACCTTCTCGATGTCGAGACCCGCCTTCTTGCCGAAGTGGATGCCTTCGGCGAGCCCCTGGACGAGGCCGGCAATGCAGATCTGGTTGATCATCTTGGTGATCTGGCCGGCACCGGCCGGACCCATCAGGCCGACCATGCGGGCAAAGGCTTCGATGACCGGCTTGGCGCGATCGAAGGCGGCTTCGTCGCCGCCGCACATCACCGTCAGAACGCCGTTTTCGGCGCCTGCCTGGCCGCCGGAAACCGGGGCATCGACGAAGTGGGCATTGCGGGCCTTGGCCGCTTCGTAGAGTTCGCGGGCGACCTCAGCGGAGGCTGTGGTGTTGTCGATGAAGATGGCGTCGGCCTTCAGCTTTTCGAAGGCGCCGTCCTTGGCCGTCGTTACAGAGCGCAGGTCGTCGTCGTTGCCGACGCAGCAGAAGACGAAATCGGCGCCATCGGCGGCCTCTGCCGGGGTACGCGCCGCGCGACCACCGAACTCGGCCGCCCACTTTTCGGCCTTGGCGAAGGTGCGGTTATAGACCGCCAGCTCGTGCCCGCCGCGGACCTTGAGGTGGCCGGCCATGGGGTAGCCCATGACGCCGAGACCAATGAATGCAACCTTTGCCATTTTCCGAATACTCCCATTGCTTTCGCCTTGGTGTAGCCGATGGCGCGGGTGCGGAAAAGAGAGAAGGGAGCATCGTGCGATGCTCCCTTCTCATGATGCTGTCATGGCCCGATCAGGGCTTGAAGCGCGCGACCACCAGATGTCCGGCGATCGGCTCACCTTCTTCCAGGCGCACCGTGATGTCGCCGACTTCGACGATCTCGAAGCCGGTGGCGGCGAGACGGTCGCGCAGGTAGCTCTCGGCATGGGCAAAGCGCTGGTGCGGGCCGACCATGAAATTGCGGCCGGCGAAGGTCTCTGCGGGCAGGGTTTCGCTGGAGAAGATCAGCAGGCCGCCCGGGACGAGGTTGTCGACCGCGCCGAAAAACAGCGCTTCGAGCGCGCCCATATAGGGAAGCACGTCGGTGGCGACGATCAGGTCGAAGGGCTCGTCGTCGTTGTCGTCGAGAAAGTCGACCGCCTCTGCAACGTAAAGCGTCTCGTAGAGGTCTTTTTCGTGGGCGATCTCGACCATGTTCTCGGAGAGGTCGACGCCGGTGATGTCTTCGGCCATGTCGCGGAGCGCGCCGCCGGTCAGACCCGTGCCACAGCCGAGATCCAGCACGCGGTCGAAGGGCCCGAGTTCAAGCGCCTGCAGGCGTTGGCGGACGAGGAGCGGCACGCAGTAGCCGAGCTGGTCGACGAGCACGTTGTCGAAGACTTCGGCATGCTGGTCGAAGAGCGTGGCGACATAGGCATCGGGCGCCTTCACCGGCGTTTCGCCGCGTCCCATCGAAGCCAGTCGCACGGCAGCGCCGCCGTGGTCTTCCGGATCGAGCGCCAGCACTTCGGCATAGGCTTGCGCCGCGGCATCGAACTTGCCGGACTTTTCCAGGGAGAGGGCGCGGTTATAGGCCTCGGCCAGCGCTTCCTCGTCGATTTTCGTGCTTTTCTGGGTCATGGGCGCTTCTTACGTCCGCAGCCGGTTTTTGGCAATCGCCGTCGGCGAAAGGTTTGCGGGCGTGGATCTGGCGTTTTGGCGGTCAGTGGCAGGATTTCCTTGGCCTTCCGGACGAAAAACGTCGCGATGCGGCGCCATCGGGATTTATCGACGACAGGAAAGGAGTCATCATCGCAAGCATAAGAAAAGACGGGAGGAATGCCGATGTCCGCCGAGCTTGGGCCGCTGATCTTGAGCGCCGAAACGAAGGAGCCGAAAGGCCCGCCCTTGCCGCAGACGTCGCAGGAGCAGATCAACGCGGTGGTGCACTATTATCGCGGCGAAATGGGGCGCATGGCCGGCTGGCGCGACCGCATCGACCGGACCTCCAACTGGGCAATCACCGTCGTTGCGGCGCTGCTCTCGGTCTCGCTGTCGACACCGTCGTCGCATCATGGCGTGCTGCTCTTCGCCATGCTGCTGATTACGCTCTTGCTCCTGATCGAAGCCCGGCGCTATCGCTTCTTCGACGTCTATCGCGCCCGGGTACGGCAATTGGAGCGCGGCTACTTCGCCCAGATCCTGGCGCCCGATGGCACGCCGAACCTCAATTGGGCGGCGTCGATCGCCAAGAGCCTGCGCAAGCCCGCTTTCCTGATGAGCTACCGCGAGGCGCTTTGCCGCCGGCTGCAGCGCAATTACTGCTGGATGTACCTGATCCTGCTGCTCGCGTGGGCGCTGAAGATTTCCTCGCCGAAGATCTCCACCAATGGCGAGCCCTTCGGCCACGTGCGCTCCTGGATGGACGTCGCCCAGAATGCGGCCCTCGGTCCCTTGCCCGGCTGGCCGGTGATTGTTGGTGTCATCGTGTTTTACGGGCTGGTGCTCTACGGCTCGCTGCACAAGGAGCCGCGCGAAGGCGAACTCGCGCATGGGGAGGTGCATGTCTGAGGGCGCCGGGCGTCACGCCTCGCCGATCCAGGGTTCCTGGTGACAGAGAGCGGTCGCCGTCGGCGGCTCTCAGTGCAGAATGAGCTCGCCCTTCAGTGCGCGCCATTCGGTGGCCGAGATCAGCTTGCGGTGCACGTAGCGCACCGAATGCAGCGGCCCGTCCAGTTTCTCTTCCCAGAATTTCAGGAAGCTGCGCATTTCGGGGAAGTCCGGCGCAATGTCGTAGTGCTGCCAGATATAGGTTTGCAGGAAGGCCGGATGGTCGGGCAGGTGGTAGAGGATCTGCGCCGTCGTCAGTCCGTAGCCCTTGAGCTGAAGTTCCATCTCGTTCGTCATGTGGACCTCACTTCTCGCAAAGGTTGGTCCCTATGATGAAACGCCTGATTTGTTAATCAAGGGCTAATATTTGTCCCGAAGTGAAACTTTCTCGTGAAATAACAAAAGCTTGGCAGCCTCTCTTAGGGAGTGCTGCCAAGCTTTGTTCGAAACCGACGTAGAAAGCCTATCGCTTCAGATGGCGGGTCAGCCGCGCTTCCAGCAGGCTCCAGATGTTGCGCAGGATCTCGACCATGATGAGGTAGAGAATGGCTGCCCAGATATACATCTGGAAGTCGAAGGTACGCGAGAAGGCATAGCGGGTTTCGCCCATGAGATCGAAGACGGTGACGATCGCGACGATCGCCGAGCCCTTGATCATCAGGATGATCTCGTTGCCGTAGGGGCGCAGCGCCACGATCATTGCCTGCGGCAGGATGATCTTCCAGAAGGCGACGCGCTGGGGAAGGCCAAGCGCGTCAGCGCCTTCGCGCTGGCCGCGCGGCACGCTCTCGATCGCGCCGCGCAGGATTTCCGCCTGGTAGGCCGCAGTATTGAGCGTGAAAGCGAAGATCGCGCAGTTCCACGCGTCGCGGAAGAACCACCACAGGCCGACCGCTTCCAGCTGCGGGCGAAAGCTGCCGAGGCCGTAGTAGATGAGGAAGAGCTGTGCCAGCAGCGGCGTGCCGCGGAAGAAGTAGACGTATCCGTAGGCGAACCACGACAGGACCTTGTTCTTCGACATGCGGGCAAAGGCGATCGGCAGCGACAGGATGGCGCCCATGACGATCGAAAGGCCGACCAGCATCAACGTGACGCCGAGGCCGTTGATGAAGCGCGGGCCGTATTTGGCAAACTTGTCCGGATCCCAGCCGCCGACCACGGTCAGGAAGATACCGACGCCGAGTGCCAGCCAGATGCCGAGCGCAACGCTGCCGACGAAGCGGGTGAGCGTGTAGGGCTTCGGCGGAACCGGCGGCGGCGCCTGCGGCGGGATCATCGTTGCAACGACACTCATCGGCCCATCTCCGCACGTTTGGTTCGCCGTTCAATGTAGGAGAAGACGATCGAGGAAATCATCGCGAGGATCAGGAAGAGCACGCAGGCAACACCGTAGAATTCGAAGGCCTGCTTGGTCACGCGGGCGGCAATGCCGGTCTGGCGCAGGATGTCGGTCAGGCCGACGACCGAGACGAGGGCGGTGTCCTTGAGCAGCGCCATCCAGAGATTGCCGAGACCGGGCAGGGCGATGCGCACGAGCTGCGGCAGGATGATGAGGCGCATGGTGCGGCCGCGATGCAAGCCAAGGGCGTCACCGGCTTCGTATTGTCCATGCGGGATGGCCTTGAAAGCCGACAGCAGCACCTCCGAGCAATAGGCGGAGAAGACGACGCCGAGTGCGATCATGCCGGCGAAGAAGGCATTGATCTCGACCGGACCGTCGTAGCCGAGCGATGCCAGCAGTTGTTGAACGAGGATCTGCAAGCCGTAATAGACGATGAAGAGCGTCAGCAGTTCGGGCAGGCCGCGGAAGATCGTCGTGTAAATGTTCGACGCGAGCCGAACCGTGCGCTCTTCGGACTGCTTGCCCAGCGCGATGAAGAAGCCGATCAACAGGCCGACGGGCAGCGTTGCGATGGCAAGGCTCGCGGTAATGACGAAGCCGTGGGCGATATCGTCGCCCCATCCGGTGTCACCGCAGGCGAGAAGCGTGCCAGGTGCGAGCCAGGTAAAGACCCCGACCGGGCCGCAGAATGGATCGACGATCGATCCGATCCAGGAGAGGATGGAATAGAAGCCGGCAAACAACCCGCTCATGTCAGAGATTTCCCCTTTTGCGCTGTTTTTATGCGTATCGATCGCGCTTTGTTTTAGGCACTTGTCAAACAAAAACGGCGGAAGGGCAAGCCATCCGCCGTTGCAATTTTCGCATCAACCGACGTTTTTCCGGCATGATTCACTATGGATTCGCACCGGAAACCGTCAATCAGCTGCCATAAACGTCGAATGGGAAGTACTTTTCGTTGATTTCCTTGTACTTGCCGTTGGCGCGGATCGCCTCGATCGCCTTGTTGAACTTCTCGCGCAGCGCATCGTCGCCCTTGCGGACCGCGATACCGGCGCCGTCGCCGTTGATAACGGGGTCGATCGGCAGGGTGCCGAGCAGCTTGCAGCAGGCGCCGTCAGCGGTCTTCAGCCATTCCGAGAGCACGACGACGTCGTCGATGACTGCGTCGATACGGCCGTTGGCGATGTCGAGCTTGTACTCATCAGCCGTCGGATAGAGCTTGATTTCGGCACCCTTCATATGCGCTTCGGCATAGTTGGAATGGGTGGTCGAGCCTTGCGCGCCGAGCGCCTTGCCCTGAAGGGCGGCTGCGGTTGCCTCGGTGATCGGCGAATCCTTCGGCACGACGATTGCCGGCGGGGTGTTGTAGTACTTGTTGGTGAAGTCGACCTTTTCCTTGCGCTCGGCGGTGATCGACATGGACGCGATGATGGCGTCGAACTTCTTGGCGATGAGCGCCGGAATGATGCCGTCCCAGTCCTGCGTCACGAAAGTGCACTCGGCCTTCATTTCCACGCACAGCGCCTTGGCGATGTCGATGTCGAAGCCCGTCAGCGTGCCGTCCGCTTCCAGGTTGTTGAAGGGCGGGTAAGCGCCTTCCGTGCCGATCACGACCTTTTCGCCGTCGGCCATGGCCGAGCCTGCCATGAGCACGAAAACGGCAGCCGATGCGGCGGCTGCCAGCCGCTTGGAAATACGCATGATAGTCCTCTCTGTTGGTCGACATCCGGCATTGTTGTTTTTCGCGGATGCCAATTTCAGCCGGGGCGTCTGCCGCCGGTTGTGGCGATATTCGTACTCTTTTCCACTAAAAATCAACAGGAAAGCGAAGGCGCTCAACGGGAATCAAGTTTCGACCGATGATTGTGGTTTTCCGCGCGGGAGAAACATGAACGGGGCGTTCAGCGGCGGTTAATCTTGCCTCCGCTAGCCCTTGTCAAGGAACCGGTTCGCGGTTTGGGCGTTGCATTGGACCGCGCGTCTCGCGGCCAACACAAAAAAGCCGAAACCTTGGGTCAAGGCCCCGTAAGTATTCGTGTTCGCATTCTCTTCTTCAGCGTGTCACAGGTTGACGAGAGGATGCGGGCCAGGACCTCCCAGGAAGAGGAAGGAAGACAAAATGTCGATTCGATCCAAGCTGTTCGCGACCGTCGCGCTGCCGGTGCTGTCGGTGTCCGTGGCGGTTCCGCCCGCGGTGGCCGACAGCCTGATGAAGCCATTCGAGGTTGCACAGGAGGGCGGTGGCCAATCCGACGAGGAACTGCTGCTGCAGAAGCAGCGCCAGGCGGAAGAAGAAGCCGCGCGCCAGGCTGCCGAACAGCAGCGCGCCGCTGAAGAAGAAGCTGCACGCCAAGCTGCCGAGCAGCAGCGTGCTGCTGAGGAAGAGGCTGCCCGTCAGGCCGCCGAGCAGCAGCGTGCCGCTGAAGAAGAGGCAGCGCGCCAGGCCGCCGAGCAGCAGAAGGCCGCTGAGGAAGAAGCTGCGCGCCAGGCTGCCGAGCAGCAGAAGGCTGCTGAAGAAGAAGCCGCACGCCAAGCTGCCGAACAGCAGAAGGCTGCTGAAGAAGAAGCCGCACGTCAGGCTGCCGAGCAGCAGAAGGCTGCTGAGGAAGAGGCTGCCCGCAAGGCTGCTGAAGAGCAGAAGGCGGCCGAAGAGCAGAAGGCTGCAGAGGAACAGAAGGCCGCCGACGAGCAGAAGGCCGCTGACGAACAGAAGGCTGCCGAAGAGCAGAAGGCCGCTGAAGAGCAGAAGGCCGCCGACGAGCAGAAGGCCGCTGAAGAGCAGAAGGCCGCCGACGAGCAGAAGGCCGCTGAAGAGCAGAAGGCCGCTGACGAACAGAAGGCTGCTGACGAACAGAAGGCCGCTGACGAGCAGAAGGCTGCTGACGAGCAGAAGGCTGCCGAAGAGCCGAAGGCTGGTGGCGAAACCGCTCCCGCCGTCGAGCCGCAGCCGCAGACTGGCGAGGGCCAGCCTGTGCCTGGCGCGGAACAACCGCAGACCGGCGAAGGCCAGCCGGTGCCTGGTGCAGAACAGCCGCAGACGGGCGAGGGACAGCCGGTGCCTGGTGCCGAACAGCCACAGACGGGCGAGGGACAGCCGGTCCCGGGTACCGAGCAGCCGCAGACCGGCGAAGGTCAGCCCGAGCCCGGCACGGAGCAGCCGGTAACGGCCGAGCAGCCACAGGTGCAGCAGCCGGCTCCGGAAGTGGTCGACACCCGCACGGAAGAAGAGAAGGTGAAGATCGCCGATGATCCGGCCGCGACCGACGAAACCGTCGTGCTGCCGGTCGAAAACGGTGCTGCCGTGCTCGACAGCGACAAGGACGCCGACAATGCCGGCGGCAACCAGGCGCGCGAAGAGCGCCAGAAGCTGCGTGAGGAACTGCGCGCCAAGGAAGAGGACGCCCCTCCGCCGGCCGACGATGCCGCAGCGCAGGCTGCGATTGCTGCCGAGATGCCGGCCGACCTACCGCAGAAGATCGAAGCGAACCTCAACGAAAAGGGGACGCGCGTCGATGAGGCTCCGGTCTTCGTGGTTCCGGAGACGACCAACATCGTCAACAACACTGTTATCAACAACACGGTGATCAACAACAACACGACGGTCAACAACATCACCAACAACATCACCGAGGTAAAGATCGTCGAGCAGGTCGACAACCGGGTGATCCTCGGTGTCGGCGACCAGATCTTCGTGCGTGGCGACGACCGTCCGCGCCTGCGTTACGATGCGGAAGAGACTTACTACGATCAGCTTCCGCGCGGTCGTACCCGCGAAACCATCGTGCGTCCGGGCGGCTACCGGATCGTCACCGTCTACAACCGTTACGGCGACATCCTGCAGCGCTCGCGTGTCGACCGCGACGGCAACGAATACCTGATGATCTATGCGCCCGAGCGTGACGAGGGTCCGCGTCCGGCGATCATCGACGTCGGCTACGAACTGCCGCCGATGCGCCTGCGCATCCCGGTTCGTGACTACATCGCCGACGTTTCCGACGATCCGGATCGCGACTACTACGAGTTCCTGGCCGAGCCGCCGGTCGAGCGTGTCGAGCGCGTCTACACCATGGACGAAGTCCGCCACTCCGCCCGCCTGCGTGACAAGGTGCGCCGCGTCGACCTCGACACGATCACCTTCCCGACGGGCAGCGCCGAAGTGTCGATGTCGCAGGCCAAGACCATGCGCAAGGTCGCAGCCGCGATGGAGAAGATCCTCGCCAAGGATCCGGGTGAAACCTTCTTCATCGAGGGCCACACCGATGCCGTCGGCTCGGACCGCTCAAACCTGGTGCTCTCCGACAAGCGCGCCGAATCGGTTGCCTCGCTGCTGACCGAGGTCTACGGCATTCCGCCGGAAAACCTGGCGACCCAGGGCTATGGCGAGCGCTTCCTGAAGGTTCGCACCCAGGACGCCGAACAGCAGAACCGTCGCGTCACCATTCGCCGTGTGACCCCGCTGGTTCGCCCGGTCGCACAGCGCTAACAGGGCTTCGCGCAGCGCTAACAAGGCGCGCGCGGCGCCAAAATGTTTGGCGCTGCGCGGATCAAGCTTCGGGCAGGACTGCCCGAATAAGACTAGGAAACCCGCCTCGTAAAAGGCGGGTTTCCGTCGTTTGACATTCCTTCCCAGATTTATCTTCCTCGGATTGCCATGAAAACCTTCGTTCTCGCGCTCGTTGCCGCCACCACGCTCGCCCATTCGGCCATCGCCGCGCCCGGGCTCGTCGAGCCGGATCTGCGTCTGCCCGCCAATCCCGAGGGAAAGGGCGGAGCGCCGCGGGTGGCGCTGACGCTTGATGCCTGCAGCGGCGCCACCGACATGCGCATCCTCGGCACACTGATCGAAAACCGCATCCCCGCGACGATCTTCGTCACCGCGCGCTGGCTGAAGCGCAACGGCCTCGTCGTCGAAGTGATGAAGGCGCATCCGGATCTATTCGAGATCGAGGACCACGGCGCCATGCACGTGCCGCCGATCGACGTGAAGATTTCCGTCTATGGCATCGCGGCAGCCGGCTCCGAGGCGGCAGTCGCCGCCGAAGTCGATGGCGGTGCTGTCGCAATCAAGGCGCATGGCCTGCCGGCGCCGAAGTGGTTTCGCGGCGCGACGGCCAAATACACCCATTCGTCGATGAGCCAGATCCGCGCCATGGGCTACCGCATCGCCGGCTACTCGGTGAACGGTGATGGTGGCTCGGTGCTGGGTGCGGCGATGGCGGAGAAGCGCATTCGCGCCGCCAAGGACGGCGACGTCATCATCGCCCATATCAACCAACCGACCCATTCCGCCGGCGCCGGCGTTGCCCGCGGCATCCTCGACCTCAAGGCGAAGGGCTACAGCTTCGTGCGACTGAACGACACTCCGGACGAAATGACCGTCGGCGCGACGAACTGACCGCCAGCAACGGCTGATACCGGAAAATATCCGCACGCCGAGGCCGTTGGCGTAAGCCGCAAGTGTGGGCCGTGAATGCGGCGCGCCCTCCGCGGCGGTTCATGTCTCGTCGGCCACGAGGCCGCTGCTCGACGCAAAGTAGCGGCCCGTCGAAATCCGTTTTCCGTTGCCGGTTCCTCCCCGTAGGCTTCTGTCCCTATGCGACCGGTTCTGGAGGGGTGGGATGAAACGTGTCGTCGTCGGGCTCGTTATCGCACTGCTCGTGCAGGCTTCCTTGCCTACGCGTGCCTATGGCGCAGGCACGGCTCTGCCACCATTCGAGCAGGTGCTGGACCGCGCCGAGGCCGGTGACGTTGAGGCCGAGGTCGATCTCGGCATGCGCTACCAGACTGGCGAAGGTGTTGCCCACGATCTCATGAAAGCCATCGGCTGGTACGGGAGGGCTGCAGCGAAGGGCAACGCGAAAGCCCAGTTCCTGCTCGGCTCGATCTACTTCAACGGTGCCGAAGGTGTGAAGCAGAACTATGTCGAGGCGCTTCGCTGGTTTCGGCTTTCAGCCGATCAGAAGACGCCGGCCGCCCAGTACAATATCGGCGTTCACTACGAACAGGGATTGGGTGTCGCCAAGGATGACGCGCAGGCCATCGCCTACTACCGGCTGGCAGCGGAGCAGGGCTATGCCGCGGCCCAATACAATCTCGGCTACATGCTTCAGGAGGGGCGCGGAACGGCGCGCGATCCGGCCGCGGCCTTCGAATGGTATCGGAAGGCTGCGGACCAGGGGCTGGTTGCGGCCATGCACAATCTTGCCGTCGCCTATTTGCGGGGCAACGGTACGCTGAGGAATGACGCGGAGGCCTATCGCTGGGAGTCGCGCGCCGCGATCGGCGGGGAACCCCGCGCCCAGTACAATCTCGGCGTTATGTATGAGAGAGGCACCGGTGTCGAACGCAGCGTTCCCGAGGCGCTCAACTGGTATGTGCGAGCAGCCGAGCAGGGAAACATCGAAGGGCAGGTGAATGCCGGCAGGCTCTATTTCAACAGCGAGGCGGGGCGGGTCGATACCAAGGAGGGTGATCGCTGGCTGCGGCTTGCTGCGAATGCCGGAAACGGGCAGGCACAAAATCTCCTCTGCACGATCTACGTGCGCGCCTTCGGCGTCGGGCGCGACGATCGGGAGGCGGTGAAGTGGTGCCGGATGGCGGCGGACCGGGGCATGGTCTCGGCGCAGGTGGATCTGGCAATCTTCTACATGCTGGGTCGCGGTGTCGAGAAGGACGAGGCTCAGGCATTCGAGCTGTTCCTGAAGGCGGCAGAACAGGGAAACCCGCAAGCGCAGATGAATGTCGGCGCCATGTACCTGACGGGTGCCGGCGTCGATGAAAACTACGCCGAGGCGCACCGCTGGTTCCTGATGCTTGCCGATCGCGGAGATCCCAAAGGGCAATTCAACCTGGCGGTCATGTATGCGAATGGCCAAGGTATCGAGAAGAACGCGAAGGAGGCGGCGCGGCTCTACAAGCTTTCGGCTGACCAGGGTTATGCCTTGGCGCAGTTCAATCTCGCCATCGCCTATCTCAATGGCATCGGCGTGGAGATTGACGCTCCGGCTGCCGTCAGGTGGTTCCGCAAGGCGGCGGAGCAAGGAAATGCGGACGCCCAATTCTTTCTCGGTATCGCCTATGCGAGAGGCGATGGGGTGGAGCAGGATCTTTCAGCCGCGGCCGAGTGGTATGCCAAGGCGGCCGCGCAAGGGATGCAGAAAGCGCAGGAGTTGCTGGCGAAGCTGCCTGAAGAGTATCGCCGTGCCTCACAGCGTTGAGCCTGCAGCGCCTTCGCGCATTTCAGACGCCTTTGCGCTGTAGCCCTGTGACCTTCTCGACGAAATCGGCAATTGCCGCCGTGTCGTCGAGCTCGAACACTGGCAGATCGGAGCCTTCTACCGGATGATCGGCAGCGATTGCGCAGATGTGGGGGTCGGTGGGCGCCAGCGGCTCGCGGTTCGCTGACTCCAGACGACGAGCCTCGACCTTCGGGATCGGTTCGCGCTTGTAGCCTTCGATGAGGACGAGATCGCAAGGCGCGAGCCGCGCCAGGATCTCCTTGAAGCTTGGCTCCGGGGCGCCGCGCAATTCGTGCATGATGGCAAATCGCGTGCCGGAGACGATCGTCACCTCATGGGCGCCGGCCTCGCGGTGACGGTAGCTGTCGGCCCCGACCTTGTCGATATCGAAGTCGTGGTGGGCGTGCTTGACGGTGGAGACGATGTAGCCGCGCCGCGTTAGCTCGGTGACGAGCCGTACCATCAGGCCGGTCTTGCCCGAATTCTTCCAGCCGGCGATGCCGAAGATCTTCATGGCGCTCATGTTTTGTCATCCTCGAAGAAACGCAACCATTGCTCCGCGTCGGTCAGATCCTCGGGCGTGTTGACGTTGAAGAACGTATCGAATGCGCCTTCTGCCGTCGCGATAAGCGGAAAATCGACCGTTACCGAAGGGTGGCGTTCGATGAAGGCGCGGACGCGGCGCTTCGGGTCACTTGTCAGAAAGGTCTCAAGCTCGTCCGCAAGGGCGACCGGCCAGAGCCCGAACAACGGATGCATCTGCCCGTTGGATGCCGCAACGGCAATCTGCTGGTGCTCTGTCAGGCCGGCAATCATTCGGGTGACGAGATCATCCGGAAAGAACGGCGTATCGGTCGGAACAACGACGACGTGGCTTGCTGCCGGATTGGTCGCCGCGACATGGCGCATGGCTGTCAGCACGCCGGCAAGCGGGCCGAAAAAACCGGGGACTGTGTCGGCGATGACGAGCACGCCTCTGTCGATGGCGCCGGCCGGATCGACGTTGAGGTTGACGGCGACGCTCGTCACCTGAGGCCGGAGCCGGACGACGATGCGCGTCAACATCGTCTGGCCGCCCAGCTGAAGGCCGAACTTCGGGCTGCCCATACGGCGCGACAATCCGCCGCCAAGCACGACGGCGGGCAGGGGTGCGCTGATCAGGGGCGAGGGACGGCTTCCGGGCATTGTCGGCTCCTATTCCAGTGGGCCGGTCAGCGAGCGCTGGGCGACGGCTTTGCGACCGCGCAGCGTCTCGCGATAGAAGGTGTAGAGACCCGAACCGATGATGATCGCGACGCCGACCAGCATCCAGTGATCCGGCACCTCGGCAAAGAAGAAGATGCCGATCGCAATCGACCAGATCAGGCTGGTGTAGCGGAAGGGGGCGATCACCGAAATGTCGCCGGCCCGCATCGCCAGCACGATCGTCTGGTAGCCGAGCATCAGCAGAACGCTTGCCGCAGCGATATGGCTGATGGTCGTCGTCGACATCGGCTGCCAGCCGCCCATCGGCTGGATGAGCAAGGCGCCGACGAGGGTGGTGACGAGCGAAGTCGATACGGTGATGTAGAGCGCCGGCACGTCGTGGCCGATGCGGCGGGTACAGAGGTCGCGGGTGGCGGTGACGAAGACGCACCCAACCACGGTCAGCGCCGCCGGCGTGAAGCCCTCGGGGCCCGGCCGGAGCACGATCAGCACGCCGATGAAGCCGGCGATGATCGCGGTCCAGCGGCGCCAGCCGACCGGTTCGCCGAGGAAGAGCGCGGCGCCGAGCGTGACGGCCAGGGGAAGCGCCTGCATGATTGCCGAGGCGTTGGCGAGCGGGATCTGGCCGAGGGCCGAGATATAGGTGACCGAGGCCAGCGCCTCCATGGCGATGCGCAAGAGGATCACCGGCCGCATCAGCGTTCCGATCGGCCGGAAGGCGCGAAAATGCCAGGCCGCGAGCACGACCATCAGCGTCGTCAGCAAACCGCGCACGAAGATGATCTGCCCCACATTCATTGCGCCGGTGACGGATTTGACGAGCGCGTCGTTGCACGAGAACGTGACCATCGCCAGGCACATGAAAAGAATGCCGCGGAAATTGGTGGAGGCTTGCATGCTGGCTGTCCTGCGACGCCGGGCAAGCGGCCTGCGCTGCCGGCGGATGGGGAGGCGAATCCGTGAATGGATCGCCTAATGTTTAAGCATTGGCTGCCGGGTTGTGCAAACGGGATCGCATGCCGCTCCGACTTTTCTTGTCCGACAAGTAGAAGGATTGCCTTCGAGGGAGAACCATTGCCGGAAAGACTGTCGCATGCCGGTAAAGCCGGTGTGCTCGAACATAAGCTTATTCGCGGAATCTTAAGTTTCGCTGCCTATCGTCGCGGCAATTCCGCATCCATTCGCATGACGCGATCGGCGGGGTGGCGCCGCAATAAACCTTGCAGGGTGGCCATTCCAGGGACGTTTGCTTGAGGCTTGGGAGAGCCTCCGGCCGATGGCCCATCGGTGTTTCCACCAAGAAAAACCGCCGCGCGGGCCTGCTTCCCATAAGAATAATCAGGGGTGCGCAATGTCTTTCATCGATCGCTTGCTGCAACGGCTGCGTATCGTCACCAAGGTGCTGCTTTTCGTGGTTCCGCTCGTGGCGCTTATCGCCGGCATTGGTCTCATCGGCTTCTTCACTGCCCGCACGCTCAACGGCCATATGACCGTGACGCGGGAAACCATCAACAATCTCTCGGATTTCCAGGCGCTGCGCGGCGCGCTGCAGGCTTTTGCTGATGCGCCGAGCGAGGAGACGCGCACGGCACTGTCGGCCCAGATCGACGAACAGGAAAGCGGCGTGAAGACGCTCGACGGCCTGTTGACCCGTGCCGAGGACAAGGCGGAAATCGCTTCGGTGCTTACGCTTGGTCAAGCCATGCGCAGCCAGACGGACAAGCTCTGGGCGACCAAGCTCGAGCGCGACCAGGTAACAGCGTCACTCGACAAGGCGCTTGCCGACATGACCGAACAGGGCAATGGCGCCTACAAGCAGATCGACATCATCCGCAAGGAATCGGGTGAGAAGGAAGCTTTTGCCAAGGCGTTGCTGTTCGATGCCGCCGCCTATCAGGCCCTTGCGGAGCGCATCAAGAAATTCCGCCTGCCGGTAACCATGGCCGTCAACCCCGACGCCAAGATCGACCAGGCGAACAAGCTTCTGCCGCATCTCATGAAGCAGATCGAAGAGGCGGAAAAGATCGCCTCGGAAAAGGTGCAGGCGCCGATTGCCGAACTGAAGGATCAGGCAACGAAGGTGCAGGCGACCCTTGCCGGCGGCGATGACAACGAGGCGAAGAAGAACGCGCTGGTGCCGATCCTCAGCAAGTTCTCGAAATACGAAGCGGACTTTGCCAAGGAGGCCGCAAAGAATTCCGACACGGCCGCCAAGCGCTTCGTCGGCATGGATGCCGAGATCTCGCAGCTGAAGACCCTGATCGCGCTGATGGGCGACACCTTCAAGGGCCTCGACAGCACGCGGCTGCACATCAGCGAACTGCATCGCAAGCTCGATGCCGCCGGCCGCGAGCCGGTCATGGCCGACATCCTGGCGGTTCGCGAAACCTCAGCCAAGCTCGGCGAACTCGGCGGCAAGAACGCTGCCCTTCGCGACCTTCCGGGTAAGCTCGGCCCGTCGCTCGACAACATCGACAAGGACACCGCTGCATTGATCGACGTCGGCGGCCGCTGGCAAACGGCAAAGAGCGAAGCGGCGACGATGGTCGCAGCCGCCAGCACGACGCTCGAAAGCTTCGTCAGCAGCGCCCAGGAGGCCGGCAAGGTCGACAGCCAGCGTTCGGCCGACGTTTCGATCGTGGCGATGATCGCCGGCACGCTGCTCGCCATCATCGGTGGCCTGATGCTGGTCGAGACGCTGCGCGGTCCGCTGAAGCGCGTGACCGAAACGATGACGCGGCTTGCCAACGGTGACCTCGACGTTGCCATCGAAGGCCGCAACCGCGGCGACGAGATCGGCGACATGGTGCGCTCGGTTGCCGTCTTCCGCGACAATGCGGTCGAGAATGTCCGGCTTGGTCGTGAGGCCGAGGCCGCGCGCGCGCTTTCTGCAG
The DNA here is from genome assembly GCF_014851885.1 of Ensifer sp. ENS02. NCBI lineage: Bacteria > Pseudomonadati > Pseudomonadota > Alphaproteobacteria > Hyphomicrobiales > Rhizobiaceae > Ensifer > Ensifer sp. ENS02. Next base: position 720,597 of record NZ_JACVAO010000001.1, read on the forward strand.
AAGAGGAAACGCGCCGGGCTGCTGAGCGCGCCCGCATCGAGGCCGAGCAGATGCAGGCGCTGAACGCGCTCTCCGACGTGCTCGCAGCACTTGCCGATGGCGATCTCGAAGAGGGCATGTCCGAGGATCTGCCCGCCGATTACGTGATCATGGCCCGCACCTACAACAATGCGGTCGAGGCGCTGCGGGCGACGCTTGCCGACGTGCGCGTTGTCACCGGCGAGATCACCGGCGGCACCGGCAATCTCGCCGCGTCGGCTGACGATCTGGCGCGCCGGACCGAGCAGCAGGCGGCAGCCCTCGAGGAAAGCTCGCGGGCCCTGCGTCAATTGACCGATATCGTCCGCGCGACGGCCGAAAGCGCCCGCAAGACAACGGTTTCGGTCGGTGAAACCAACTCCTACGCCAAGCATTCCGGCGAAGTGGTCGCCAAGGCGATCGATGCCATGGCCGAGATCAACCGCTCCTCGGAGAAGATCAGCACGATCATCGGCGTCATCGACGAGATCGCGTTCCAAACGAACCTGCTTGCGCTCAACGCCGGCGTCGAGGCGGCGCGGGCAGGCGAGGCGGGCCGCGGCTTTGCGGTGGTGGCGCAGGAGGTGCGCGAACTCGCCCAGCGCTGTGCCGGGGCTGCCCGCGAGATCAAGGGGCTGATTTCCGAAAGCTCGGCACAGGTGAGGAGCGGCGTCGCTCTCGTCCAGGAAACCGGCGACGCGCTGACAGTGATCAACAGCCACATCGGCACGATCCACGACCTCGTCAGCAACATCGAGGCTTCGGCCGCCGACCAGTACACCGGTCTCAACGAGGTGAACTCGGCGGTGCATCAGGTCGAGATGATCACCCAGCAGAACGCCGCGATGGTCGAGGAAAACACCGCCGAGATCCATGGCCTGCGCCGGCAGGTGGAAGCGCTCAACGACAAGATCGAACGCTTCCGTACCGGGACGGACGGTATCGGCGCCCGCGGACAGGGGCATCGAAGCTACGCGGCTTGAGTGTCCGGGCGGGCGGCTTGGGCACCCGCTGACCAACCCTCTCCCCGCAGGCGGGGCGAGGGAACGTGCCGGACGGTCAAGCGCGCCCATACAGGCGCTATCCACTTACACGCGGAATACGTGGGGACACGAAGGTGTGCCCCACATTCCCTTCTCCCCACCTGCGCGGAGAAGGTGCCGGCAGGCGGTTGAGGGGCCGCCTGTCGGTTGTTCTTCCAAATTGGTATCCCGATGAAAGATCAGCCGCCGGTGACGCTCATGTGGCGGGCAACCGCCGGGCGGTTGTGCTCGCGGTCGATGATGAAGTCGTGGCCCTTCGGCTTGCGGCCGATCGCCTCGTCGATCACCTGGCTGAGATAGGCATCGTCTTCGGAAGCGCGCAGCGCTGTACGCAGGTCGGCCGCGTCGTTCTGGCCGAGGCACATATAGAGCGTGCCGGTGCAGGTGAGACGGACGCGGTTGCAGCTCTCGCAGAAATTATGCGTCATCGGCGTGATCAGGCCGAGCCTTCCGCCGGTTTCCGCCACTTCGAGGTAACGGGCAGGGCCGCCGGTGCGATAGGGAATCTCCGAGAAGGTGAACTGCTCTTCCAGTTGCCGGCGCATTTCCGACAGCGGCATGTAGTGGTCGGTCCGGTCTTCTTCGATCTCGCCCATCGGCATGGTCTCGATCAAGGTCAGGTCCATGCCGCGACCATGGGCCCAGCGCATGAGATCGGGAATCTCTGCGTCGTTGAAGCCTTTCAACGCAACGGCATTGATCTTGATCTTCAGGCCGGCCGCCTGGGCTGCGTCGATGCCTTCCAGGACCTTGGAGAGATCGCCCCAGCGGGTGATCTGATGAAACTTTGCCGGGTCGAGCGTGTCGAGCGAGACGTTGATGCGCTTGACGCCGCAGTCTGCAAGCTCGGCGGCATATTTCGCAAGCTGCGAGCCGTTGGTCGTCAGCGTCAGTTCGTCGAGCCGGCCGGCCTCGATCTCGCTACCGAGTTCGCGCACCAGAAACATGATGTTCTTGCGCACCAGCGGCTCGCCGCCGGTGAGCCTGAGCTTGCGGACACCCTTCTCGATGAAGGCGGAACAGAGACGCTGCAATTCTTCAAGCGTCAGCAGATCCTTCTTCGGCAGGAAGGTCATGTGCTCGGCCATGCAATAGGTGCAGCGGAAATCGCAGCGGTCGGTAACGGACACGCGCAGATAGGTGATCGCCCGGCCGAAGGGGTCGATCATCGGGGCTGTCTTCTGCTCCAGCGGCAGAGCGCCAGATCTGTCTATCGTTGCTGTGTTCAAGCGTCTTTCTCCCAGCCCCTTCAATGTCGTCGTCGAAGATCGTCGCGTCAAGGCGCATACTGTCGCAAAGTGTTGATCGGAAGAGACGGGTAATTCTCGCGCGCCGATTTCTGCGCTAGTGCATTGTTGTCCTTCAGAGCAATGCCGCATCGGGGGACGCAGATTACGGCGAATGGCCGGCATCCGGTTTGTCGTACGCGAAAGGAAGCAGCGAAATGAGCGAAGTCTGGCCGACGGAATTGCGGGTGTCGAAGGATCGCCACCGGCTTGTGGTGACGTTCAACGACGGAGCCTCCTTCGATCTCTCGGCCGAGATGCTGCGGGTGCTTTCGCCGTCGGCCGAAGTGCAGGGCCATGGTCCCGGTCAGCGGGTGACCGTGCCCGGCAAGCGCAACGTGCAGATCATTTCGGTGCAGCCGACCGGCAACTATGCGGTGCGCATCGGCTTTGACGACTTCCACGACACCGGCATCTTCACCTGGAACTACCTGCGCGAACTCGGCGAAAAGGGTGCGGAACTGTTTGCCGGCTACGAGCAGGAGCTCGTGGAGAAGGGCATGTCACGGGACAAGGCCGAGAAGCCTCGCTGACGACGACCGTGCGCCCGCGTGTGGTTTCAGGGGCGCTACGGCCGCGTGGCGCCCACCTCAGGCCAATTCGCCTTCCTCCCGCAAGAGCAGGCCGATCAGCCGCTCCATGGAGCGGGTGACCACCAGGCAGTCATCGATCGACTCATCGTCGAGCAATCTTTCGATCAGCGCCGTGTGGATCTCCATCGCGGCCTCCGTCAGCGTGCGGCCCTCGGGCGTCAGCGATAGCCTGAGCACCCGTTTGTCCTTCTCGTCACCGCGACGCAGGATCAGGCCGCGTTTTTCCAGATGCGGCAGCAGCATGCTCATGTTGGAGCGGCCGACCAGGAGCTTGCGCGCCAGTTCCTGCTGCGAGATGCCGTCGAACCGGTAGAGATTGATCAGGATGTCGAGATGCGGGGGCTTGATATCGAGATGGGCGATCTCGCGGGTTACCGTCTGCTGCATCAATTGGCAGGCACGGGCAACCGCGATCCAGCTGCGGAAGCGAGGGTGGTCCCAGGGAAAATGATGTTCTGTGGTCACTTGATTTTTGTTCATCGTTGTACAATTATGTTCAGCATTGAACATTTTTAGAGATTCTCACTATGGCATCCTTTGCGATCAAGGTCATCCGCAACGCGCTGAAAGGCGTCGACGCGTTTTCACCCGAGGCGGCCGGGCGGCTCGCTTTCAGGCTGTTCACCCTCACGCCCGGCAGAAGGCCGAAGAATGCCAAGGAAAGGGCGGCGCTTGCGGCTGCAGCTCCGGTGATCGCCAGGGGGCAGCCGGTGACGCTCTCCTATGCCGGCGGCTGGGTGCTGGCGCGCAAGTTCGCCGCACCGCGCGAGGCTGCCAACACCAAGCGCATTCTCCTCGTGCACGGCTGGGGATCGCGCAGCGACTATCTGGCGGCGATGATCGACGGCCTGGTCAAGGGCGGCGCCGAGGTGGTGACGCTCGATTGGCCAGGGCACGGCGCTTCGCCGGGGCGCACGCTGACGATGCCGGCGGCGGTTCGAGCGATCGACGCGGCCTGGCGGCATTTCGGCAATTTCGACGTCTGTGTCGGCCATTCCTTCGGCGGCGGCAGCCTGGCCTGTGCGGCCGGCGGCATCGTCTGCGACGTGCACAGCCATATGCCGAGAAAGCTGGTGCTGATCGGCGCGCCGAGCGAGATGACCTGGCTTTTCAAAGGGTTCGGAAAAATCCTTCGCCTGTCGCCAAAGGCGCAGGCGGCTTTCGAAGGCGTGGTCGAGCGTCTGTCCGGACGGCGCCTTGATGATTTCGATGCCGCGCGGGTGATCCAGGCGCGTGCCGTGCCGACGCTCATCATCCATGCGGAAGACGACAAGGAAGTCTCCGCCGACCATGCGCGCCGTTATGCGGCGGCCGGGCCGAATGTCGAGATGCACTGGGCAAACGGTTTTGGCCACAGGCGCATTGTTTCGGCCGCACCGGTGATTGCGCGAATCAACGCCTTCATACACGCGGAAGATCAAAAAGCCGCCGCCTGACTATTTTTCGTTGACGTCGTCATCAGTCTGTCATGCTATCGGCCGAAGGGTCACTGGCCCGGGATTCGGCGCGCAGATCAGCGCCCTGATCGTTCCCCGGGGAACTCTGGCAGCATTGGAGGACGGTATGTCGATCATCGCCTCGGTCGAGGAACTCAACGCGCTCTACGGCGGCGTCAGCGAAGCATCGGTGGCCAAGGTCACCAAGACGCTGACGGCTGAATACCGGCTGATGATCGAGGCATCGCCTTTCTGCGCGCTCGCGACCGTCGGTCCGGAGGGCCTGGATTGCTCGCCGCGCGGGGACGATGATTGCGTCGTGCGGATCGCCGACGACAGGACCGTGCTGATTCCGGACTGGCGCGGCAACAACCGCGTCGATTCGCTCGCCAATATCGTGCGCGATCCGCGCGTGGCGCTGATGTTCCTGATCCCCGGCTCGAACACGACGATGCGAATCAACGGCACGGCGGTCCTCAGTGTCGATCCTGGCTTGACGGAAAGCTTCGAGGTCGACGGCAAACATCCGCGCAGCGTTATCGTCGTGACGATCGGTGAGGTCTATTTCCAATGCGCCCGCGCCGTCATGCGCGCCCAGCTCTGGAACCCAGACCGCTTCCTCGATCCGGAATCGCTGCCGACGCCTGGCACGCTTCTGAAGGCCGCCAAGGCGGATTTCGACCGTGACACCTATGACCGCGAATGGGCGGAGCGCGCCGCCAAGACCATGTGGTAGGCTGCGTCCCGGCTGATCGGCACGATTGGCCAAGCACAGAGGCTGGAGGCGAGGGTGCTGCGGCAAGCTATGACAGGTGCACTCCTGCTCGCTCTCCTAATCGGCAAGGCGTCTGCCACCGAGCCGTTGCTGTCGGAGAAGCTCAGGCTGCTGGCAGCCCGCTACCCTGATGCCATCGAGCGCATCGAGAATAATGCCCTGGTCCTCAGGGATGGCGGACCGCCGATCGTCATCGACGACGGCCGAGCGAAAAGCCATGCCGAGAAACTCGCGGCAGGAGACGTCGAGGACAGCCTGTCGCAGATCTATCCGCTCGGCGCCTGTGCGACGCCACCGGCGGTCGATTTCGACCCGGGGCGCATCCGCAGCGATGCGCTGCTGAAACGGCTCTATGGCGGCAGCGCTGCAGCCGTCCGGCGGGATCTCGTGAGCGTGGACTGGTTCGGCGAGCGGCTGCAAGTGACGAGGAAGCACGGGATGGCGGCGGCGCTGAAGGCTGTTATTGCGGACCTTTCGCGGCAAGCCGAACTCAAGCGCTATCTCAGCCCGAGTGCCGGTACCTTCAACTGGCGGCCGATTGCCGGCGCTGCGACGCTGTCGGTCCACAGCTTCGGTGCGGCCATCGATATCAACACGCGCTTTGCCGACTATTGGCGTTGGGCCGGAAAGGCCAGGGGCGGCTATCGCAACCGCTATCCGCTGGACATCGTCCAAGCCTTCGAGAAACACGGCTTCATCTGGGGCGGCCGCTGGTATCACTTCGACACGATGCACTTCGAGTACCGGCCGGAGATCATCGCAATCGCTCGCGCCGCAGGCGCCGATTCCTGCCGCCGGTAACGCATTTGAGCGGAAAGCGGGCTCGTTGCCCATGAAACGCAAAAGGCGCCCGTGAAGGCGCCCGTTGTCGGTTTCATTTCAGGTAGGCACTGCGGTCTCAGCGGCGGTAGATCAGCCAGTTGCGGCCGGATTCCTTGCGCATGCCGTCTTCGAAGAGAACCGTCTTGTTGCGGCCGGCGTTCTTGGCCGAGTAGAGCGCGATGTCGGCCTTGTTGTAGAGGTCGACCGGGTCTTCGGCGGCCGTCGCCATGCAGACGCCGACGGACAGCGTGATCGGGCCGTAATTGACGCCGGTCTTGGAGTTGCGGAAGGGCGTTGCGGCCAGCACGGTGCGGATGCGGTCGGCGATCTGGAGGCATTCTTCCTGGCTGCTGTCGCCGAGGATGATGGCGAACTCCTCGCCGCCGGTGCGCGCGACGAAGGCTTCGCGGCGCAGGTTGGCACGCAGTACGCCGCCGACGGTCGCAAGGATCTTGTCGCCGACCGGATGGCCGAAGGTGTCGTTGACCTTCTTGAAATGGTCGATGTCGGCAACGAGCAGGCCGGTGAAGTTTCGCAGGTGCTCGTTGTTGTAGACGGCCGCCAGATTGTCGTCGAAGGCACGGCGGTTGGCGAGCCGCGTCAGCGAGTCGGTGTTGGCGATACGCTTGTACTCGTCGAGTTCCTGCCGAATGACCTCCATCTCGAAGGACTTCTGCACGACAGTCTCGACGCGTTCCTTGCCCTGGCTCATCGTCTCGGCCGTGGCGTCGGTCAGGATGCCGATTGCGTTGCGCAGGATATCGGCGCTCGACGCGCTCTTGCTGACGATGTTGACATAGGCCTCGTCGAGAACCTTGTTGTAGTTCTCGAGCGCATATTGCTCGTCGCGCAACAGGGTGACGAGTTCGGCAAGCTTGGCCGCAAGCGTGGTGTGGGCGCGTTCGATGCCGGTGGAGCGATGGATGTGGCTGAAGTACTGCGCGCCGATTGCATCCAGTTCTTCCTGGGTCGCGCGGCTGCCGAGCGCTGCCAGCTCCTTCGACAATTGCGGGTTGGAGCCGAGATAGGCTTCGTAATAGAGCTCGTAGTTGCGGGGGATGGGCGCCACGCCCATCATGCGCATCGCATGGGTTACCTGCGCTGCGATATCGGGCGTCTGAGCCTTGCCCGAGCTTGCCGTTTGCATCTGCAAACCCCCTAATATGAAACGCTGCTTATCGGTCATTATTTTTAGGGGCAAATGATTTGCGAAGTCTTAATATTTGCCGCCGTCGCGCCGCCGCATCATGACCGATCACGGCAGATTTTGCCGATCGACAGTGCGTTCGCGACATCAAAGCCACGGCGCCTTGGAGGCGCCGTGGTGTATCAAAATGGATCAGGCCGGGCTGATCATTGTTTCCGGACGAACGACCGCGTCGAACTCTTCGTTCGTCACATAGCCGCCGCCGACTGCTTCTTCGCGCAGCGTCGTGCCGTTCTTGTGGGCGGTCTTGGCGATCTTGGCGGCGTTGTCGTAGCCGATCTTCGGAGCAAGCGCCGTCACCAGCATCAGCGAGCGGTCGAGTGCCGCCTTGATGTTGTCTTCGCGTGCCTCGATGCCGACGACGCAATTGTCGGTGAAGGATACGGCCGCATCGGCCAGCAGCTGTACCGACTGCAGGAAGTTGTAGGCCATCAGCGGGTTAAAGACGTTGAGCTCGAAATGGCCCTGGCTGCCGGCGAAGGTGAGTGCGGCGTGGTTGCCGAACACCTGGACGCAGACCTGGGTCAGGGCTTCGCACTGGGTCGGGTTGACCTTGCCGGGCATGATCGACGAGCCAGGCTCGTTTTCGGGCAGCGACAGTTCGCCAAGACCCGAGCGCGGGCCGGAGCCGAGGAAGCGGATGTCGTTGGCGATCTTGAAGAGGGCGGCGGCTGTCGCATTGATCGCGCCATGGCTGAAGACCATGGAATCATGGGCGGCGAGCGCTTCGAACTTGTTCGGCGCCGAGGTAAACGCGATCCCGGTGATCTTGGCGATCTCTTCAGCGACCTTTTCGGCAAAGCCGACAGGCGCATTGAGGCCGGTACCGACGGCCGTGCCGCCCTGGGCGAGTTCGCAAAGGCCCGGCAGCGTCATTTCGATGCGCTTGATCGAGGAGGCGACCTGCGCCGCGTAGCCGGAGAACTCCTGGCCGAGCGTCAGCGGCGTCGCGTCCTGGGTGTGGGTGCGGCCGATCTTGATGATGTGGTCGAACGCCTTGACCTTGGCTTCGAGCGCCTTGTGCAGGTGCTTCAGCGCCGGCAGCAGGTCATGGATGACGCGCTCGGCGCAGGCGATGTGCATGGCCGTCGGATAGGTGTCGTTCGACGACTGGCTCATGTTGACGTGGTCGTTCGGATGCACCGGCTTCTTCGAGCCCATGACGCCGCCGAGCAGTTCGATGGCGCGGTTCGAGATCACCTCGTTGGCGTTCATGTTCGACTGCGTGCCGGAGCCGGTCTGCCAGACGACGAGCGGGAAATGGTCGTTGAGCTTGCCGTCGATCACTTCCTGGGAAGCCTTGACGATGGCGTCGGCGACGGTCGAATCCAGCCGGCCGAGCGCCTGGTTGGTGCGGGCGGCCGCCTGCTTGACGATGCCGAGCGCCCGGACGATCGAGGCCGGCTGTTTTTCCCAGCCGATCTTGAAGTTGCCGAGCGAACGCTGGGCCTGGGCGCCCCAATAGCGGTCGTTTGCCACTTCGATGGGGCCGAACGTATCTGTTTCCGTGCGCGTCGATGTCATCGTGATACCTGCCTTGATCATGCGGTTCATCAAGCCTGGGCGAGGGGCCGTGTGGCCGATCTCTCCAGGGTGCCGGGCCTCTCTCTGCCTCGACGGCTGGAGCTTGTAAAGGGGCGGTCCATGGCTGGCCATGCTACAATCGTTTGAAACCCCTTGGGCGTGGCGGGTGCATGCCGCGTCACCGTGATTCGGTCCTTGCCGGGCGTTTGGCGGCGTTGTGATGTTTCGGTCACAGACGCCATCTTCTTTTCCAGCGCCGATCGCCGGCCGCCGCCCGTGCCAACGCGCGCACCGAAATAAAATCCAGTGGGATCAAATTTTTATCGCTCGCTGAACGTCCTGCAAATGAGGCGTTGGGGAGATTCTAAACGGAGGTTCGAGGACGATCGTTATCGGCGCGTTTCCTTTTCATTCACCATCCTTTTCTATAACTTTTAGCGCACGAGGGCGTGGCGAGAATCTGGCTTCAGCCGAATTCGGCGACAACGCGATACGGGGACGTAGTTTCATATGAGAGTTCTTAAGACGGCAGCGATCGTGGCGCTCATGAGCGGCTGTGCGATCGCGACCATGGACGCGCGGCCGGCTTCGGCCTTCACGTTCGGCGATTTCATTCGGGCAGGCAGAAAAAAGCCCGAGGCGCAGCAGGTGCAACCGACCCAGCCGCTCCCCGGCGTCGGCACGATGGCTGACCCGCAGCAGGCGGCCAAGCCGCTGCCGAAGATCACCGGCCCGAAATACTATACCTACAAGGCGGAGCCGCTGCGTCGGATCGCAACCGACAAGCTGCTCGATCCCTTGGTCACCGGCTCCGTGCGCAACGACGCGCTGCCGCCGGTGCTGCGCATGCCGCTGGCTGACGCGCGGCAGTTCCTTCCCGGCATCAATGTGCGCGCCTCGGGTGACGTCGCAAAGGCGGTCGAAGCCCATTACGGCGCCCGTATGGATTACATCTGGATTGGCGCCGAAGGCGTCAACGCCAAGGCGAAGGCGGCGGTTGCCGTTCTTGCCGACGCCGCCAAGGTCGGCCTCGATCCGCAGGATTATGCCGTCAGCGTGCCCTCCGACACGTTCGATCGCGGCGACATGATCGCCCGCGAGAAAGAGCTTGTGCAGTTCGAGATCGCGCTTTCGGCAGCGACGCTCAGCTACGTGCAGGACACGGTGCGCGGTCGCATCGACCCGAACAAGATCTCCGGCTACCACGACTTCAAGCGCAAGACGGTGGATCTGCTGCCGCTTCTCGACAAGATGTCGGCAAGCAGCGACATGACCGCGCTTCTCAATGAGCAGAACCCGAAGAGCGCGCAATTTGCCGCTCTTTCTGCCGAACTGGTGAAGCTGCGCTCCGAGCAGAGCGTCGAGCAGCGCGTCGAAATCGCGCCCGGCACGCTGCTGAAGCCGGGTCAGAGCAATCCCGAGCTCGCCAACGTCATCGCAGGTATCCGCCTCAAGGGCTCGGAGAAGCTGAAGGCCGATCATGCCACGGTTCTTGCCGCCTACCAGGGCACGCCGGAATACACGCCGGAGCTGGTTGCTGTGGTGGAGGCCTTCCAGCAGGAGCACGGGCTCAAGGCCGACGGTGTCGTCGGCCAGGCGTCGCTTCGCATCCTGACGGGCGGCGACACGGTCGCCTCCAAGATCAACAAGCTCGAAATCGCCATGGAGCAGGCGCGCTGGCTGCCGGATGGTCTCGGCGACCGCTACGTCTTCATCAACCAGCCGGCCTTTACCGCCACCTACGCCGACAAGGGCGCCGAGCAGTTCTCCATGCGCGTCGTCGTCGGGTCCAAGGCGAACCAGACCTACTTCTTCCAGGACGAGATCCAGACGGTCGAGGTCAACCCCTACTGGGGCGTGCCGCAGTCGATCATCGTTAACGAGATGCTGCCGAAGCTCAGGAGCGACCCGAACTATCTCGACCGGATGGGCTACCAGGTCGAGGTCGGCGGTCGCCCGGTCCCGTCCGCATCGGTCAACTGGAACGGCTCGACCGCATCGGTTGCCGTGCGTCAGCCGCCGAGCAGCGACAATGCGCTTGGCGAGTTGAAGATCCTGTTCCCCAACAGTCACGCGATCTACATGCACGACACGCCGTCGAAGAGCTTCTTCAAGCGTGACAATCGCGCGCTCAGCCATGGCTGCGTGCGGCTTGCCGATCCGCGCCTGATGGCGGCGGCCGTGCTCGGCACCAGCGTCGACGATGTCGGCAAGGAGATCGCCGGCGGCCGCAACAAGGCGCTGCAGGTTCCGGTGAAGGTTCCCGTCTACGTCGCCTACTTCACGGCTTGGCCGAACAAGGACGGCGTGGTCGAGTACTTCAACGACGTCTATGAGCGCGACATGTATATGAACCGGGCCTTCGAGGCGACGCGCGGCGCACGCCGGGCGGAAGGATAAGCAAGAAAAAGGCCGCTTCGAGCGGCCTTTTTCTTGTCTGCTATTTGGAAAACAGGCCCGAGACCAGATCCGGGGTCAGTTCGTCGAAGTGGCTGATGACAACGGTGGGGTCGAGGCTTTCGACCGGAACATCGGAATAGCCGAAGGGAACGGCGATCGAGGGTACCTGAGCATTGCGGGCGACGAGGAAGTCGTTGAGGCTGTCGCCGACCATCACGGCGCGGGTCGCCAGGCCCCCGGCATTGGACACCGTGCGCAGCAGGTGGGCAGCATCCGGTTTGCGCACTTCGAAGGTATCGCCGCCCGATATCGCGGCGAAGCGCTCGATCAGGCCGAGCCGTTCGAGCAGACGCGTGGCGAGCTTTTCCGGCTTGTTGGTGCAGACCGCGAGCTTGAAGCCGGCGCCGGATAGGCGGTCGAGCGCGTCGACCAGCCCCGGATAGGGCCGCGAATCGCCCGGCATCGAGCCGTGGTAGAAATCGACGAATTCCTTCAGCTGCCATTCCAGCATGTCTTCGGCGAGCGGCTTTTGCCGCATCGCAAAGGTGCGCTCGATCATGGCGCGGGCACCGTGGCCGACGAGATGGGTGAGGTCGCCGTAGGTGACCGGCTCGACGCCGGCCTGGGTAACCGCATGGTTGAGGCTGGCGACCAGGTCTGGCGCCGTGTCGACGAGCGTTCCGTCGAGATCGAAGACGACAATGGGAGAAGACAGGAGAAAACCTCTTGGCGCTGAAAACCGTTGTTGATCGGGTAGGCGAACTCATCGGCGATTGCAATGGCAAGCGACGCCGGCAAGCACACGGAATCCTGAGTGCCGATTTCATTTTGACTTTTGTTTGCGTCGTCGGGCGTGTAAGTGTCACAGCGGAAAACGGGCGGCCGTTCGCTGATTGCGGCCTGCTGCCCGTGCGAATCACAAGGGAGCGACCGGCGCATGGACGCCCGCGAAATGAAGATCAAAGCCGCGGCCGCGGCGCTGGAATATGTCGAAGACGGCATGCGTCTCGGCATCGGCACGGGTTCCACGGCCGAGGAGTTTGTGCGGCTCCTGGCCGAGAAGGTTGCAGCGGGCTTTCGCATCGAAGGCGTTCCCACCTCGGAGCGCACGGCGCGGCTCTGCCTCGAACTCGGTGTTTCGCTGAAGTCGCTCGACGAGCTGCCCGAACTGGACCTGACGATCGATGGCGCCGACGAGGTCGATGGTCAGCTGCGTCTGATTAAGGGCGGCGGCGGCGCGCTGCTGCGCGAAAAGATCGTTGCGGCTGCGTCCAAGCGCATGATCGTGATTGCCGACGAGACGAAAGTGGTCGACGTTCTCGGCGCCTTCAAGCTTCCGATCGAGGTCAATCCTTTCGGTCAGGTGGCAACCCGGATCGCGATCGAAAAGGTTGCCTCGCGCCTCGGACTTTCCGGCGATATCACTGTCCGCCAGTCCCATGACGGCGCCTTCCTGACGGACGGTGGGCACCTCATTCTCGATGCATCTTTTGGCCGTATTCCTGATGCAGATGCGCTCGCCGGGGAGCTGAATGCCATTCCCGGCGTCGTCGAGCACGGGCTTTTCATCGGCATCGCTTCGCTGGCAATCATTGCCGGGCCGCAAGGGGCACGCACGCTGACTGCGTCGTGAGCCGGCTTCGCTGCCCCGTCGGGGGCAGGAGCGGTGAAGACAACAGGTTTCCATACATGCGGGCCTGGCGGCGGCAATCGCCCGGGCAGCATGCGACAAACACAGGAGCAAGGGTAAAAATGAACAAACTCGCAGGTCTTGTCCGCACTTTCGCTGCCACCACGGTTCTGCTGTCCGCGTCCGTTCCGGCGGTTAAGGCCCAGGACGTCTCCGAAGACCAGATCAAGGCGGCGCGCGCGACGATCGCCGCTCTCGGCGTAACCAACAGCTTCGACAACATTCTGCCGAACCTTGCCGAGCGCCTGAAGAACACGCTGATCCAGGCATCGCCGAACCATCAGGAACTGATCACCGCGACCGTCGACGACAAGGCGCTGAGCCTTGCTGCCCGCCGCGCCGATCTCGAGAACGAAGCCGCGACGATCTACGCCAAGACCTTTTCGCTCGAAGAGCTGAACGCGATCACCGAGTTCTACAACTCGGCCGCCGGCAAGAAGCTCCTGAACGACGGCCCGATCGCATCCCGCGAACTCCTGAAGGCCGCCGACATCTGGGCATCGGGCGTATCGCGCGACCTGACCCAGGAAGCGACCAAGTCGCTCGACGAGAAGGTCGGCTCCACCCAGCCGGCAGCAGCCGAAGGTGCAGTTCAGGCGCCGGCACAATAAGCTGCGGCGCCGAGCGCCTTCATCACGTTTCGAGGAGCCCGGAGCGATCCGGGCTTTTCTTTTGCCCGGAGGCTCCACTATATGTGCCTGCGACGCGGCCATCGGCTGCGCCCGGTTGCGTGTCGGCCCAGGATCGTTCGGCGCGCTTTTCAGATCGCCATTTCGGCCCGCTTGCTTTCAGGAGACTGCCCATGCCCGCTTTCGACTATGACCTTTTCGTAATCGGCGGCGGTTCGGGCGGCGTGCGCAGCGGGCGCCTGGCGGCAAGCCTCGGCAAGAAGGTCGCGATCGCGGAAGAGTTTCGCTATGGCGGCACCTGCGTTATCCGCGGCTGCGTGCCGAAGAAGCTTTATGTCTACGCGTCGCAGTTTTCCGAGCACTTCGAAGATGCAGCGGGCTTCGGCTGGACGGTCGGCGAAAGCACGTTCGACTGGAAGAAGCTGGTCGCCGCCAAGGAGCAGGAAATCACCCGGCTCGAAGGGCTCTACCAGAAGGGCCTCAACAATGCGGGCGCCGAAATCCTGCATACGCGCGCCGAGCTCGTCGGCCCGAACACGGTTCGCCTGCTCGACAGCGGCAAGACGGTAACGGCCGAACGCATCGTCATTGCCGTCGGAGGTCATCCGACCCCGCATGACGCGCTGCCCGGCCACGAGCACTGCATTTCCTCCAACGAAGCCTTCGACCTTGCGGAACTGCCGAAGTCGATCCTGATCGCCGGCGGCGGCTACATCGCCGTCGAGTTCGCCAATGTCTTCGACGGCCTCGGCGTCGAGACGACGCTGATCTATCGCGGCAAGGAAGTTCTCTCGCGGTTCGACCATGACCTGCGCCGCGGGCTGCACGTCGCGATGGAGGAGAAGGGCATCCGCATCCTTTGCGAGGACATCATCCAGTCCGTCACGCTCGACGCCGACGGCAAGCGCGTCGCGCACACGATGAAGCACGGCGACATCGTCGTCGACCAGGTCATGCTGGCGCTCGGGCGTGTGCCGAACACCAGAGGTCTCGGCCTGGAGGCCGCCGGCGTCAAGACGGACGAGCGCGGCGCCATCATCGTCGACGCCTTCTCGCGCACCAGCGCGCCCGGCATCTATGCGCTTGGCGATGTGACGGACCGCGTTCAGCTGACGCCGGTCGCGATCCATGAGGCGATGTGCTTCATCGAGACCGAGTACAAGAACAATCCGGTGTCGCCGGACCACGACTTGATCGCGACTGCCGTCTTCTCGCAGCCGGAAATCGGTACTGTCGGTCTGACCGAAGAGGAAGCGGCACGCCGGTTCGACGAACTCGAAGTCTACCGCGCCGAGTTCAGGCCGATGAAGGCGACCCTTTCGGGCCGCAAGGAAAAGATGATCATGAAGCTGATCGTCAATGCCGCCGACCGCAAGGTGCTCGGCGCTCACATCCTTGGCCATGACGCTGGCGAAATGGCGCAGCTGCTCGGTATTTCGCTGAAGGCCGGCTGCACCAAGGACGATTTCGATCGGACGATGGCGGTGCACCCGACGGCGGCGGAAGAGCTGGTAACGATGTATTCGCCGTCCTATCGCATCCGCAAGGGCGAGCGGGTCTGAGCCGCCTCAGGCGGAAGCTCCTGCAAACCGCGCCTCCTCGCGTTTGAAAAGATCAGCGAGGCGATCGATGACCGTCCGGACTTCCGGACGGCGCCGGTCGTCGTCGTTTGCCGCGATCCACAACGGATGCGTCAGGCCCTCGATCAATTCGCCTTCGCGCTTCAGGAATGGATCACCTTCGCCGACGAAGGCGGGCAGGACGCCGCGGCCGGCGCCATTGCGGATCAGCCGCACGAGAAGGGCGGCACTGTCGGTCCACGTATGGATCTGCTGCTCGCGGTTTTCAAAGACCCCATTTTTCAGCCGGCGAGCTGGCAACTTCGGTGCCAATCGATATCCAGGGAAAGTCCTCGCGCTCCGGCATGTTGCCGGCGCGATAGACGGCATAGGCGATGTTCACCGAGCGGCGCACTGCCACGTTGCCGGAGCGGGGCTGTTCGTACAGGACGGCCACATCGGCCTCTCTGAAGGTCAAGTCGAGGCCGCGATGCGCATGCTTGCAGCAGAAGCGAAAACTGTCGCCAGCGGCGCGGATATCGGTTGAATGATCGGCGACGAAACCTGCGACCCAGGCGTCGCTTGCGACTGACACGATCGGCAGGGCGAAGGCGTCGCGGTGCCAGTCGGAGATATTTGCGGCGGCATTCCGCATGGCACGGACATGTTCGAGGAGGATCTGGCCATCGTGGGCGAGGCGATAGCCTTGCTGACTGCGGATGAAGAGTGCCCTGCCGGTCGCTCGCTCGAGCGCGAGCATGCGGCGGCCGATGGTCGGCGCGCTCAACCCCGTTCGCGTGGCAGCCCCGCTCAAGCCACC
Organism: Ensifer sp. ENS02; assembly: GCF_014851885.1. Taxonomy (NCBI): domain Bacteria; kingdom Pseudomonadati; phylum Pseudomonadota; class Alphaproteobacteria; order Hyphomicrobiales; family Rhizobiaceae; genus Ensifer; species Ensifer sp. ENS02. Next base: position 736,399 of record NZ_JACVAO010000001.1, read on the forward strand.
CTCGGTCGCAACGTGATAAAAGAGTTTCAAATCGTCCCAGGCTGCCTCGGCCATAAGCACTCCATGGCGGTCATTGTCTCGTAGTAGCGCGGGTCGTCCGCCCTGACTTCCGTTCGCGGATGAAAGACGTCTTTCAACGGTGCGCCTACAACGCTGCCGGCGAAGACATTAGGTCTCCGATTGTCTCAAGGCAAAGGAGGCGAGACCATGTTTGAACATTGGGCGGTCATGTGGACGGTTCTGCAGCGTGAACGTCGCCGCGGGTCACGCAACGGCTTGGATGATCCGCTCGACGGACCGGAGTGGCGTGGCCTGCACTGGGTGCTGCCGGCCTTCTCTTTTCTGCTTAACCGGCGCAGATCGGACGCGCGCTTGACGCGTTCCGATGCGCCACTCACCGAACGCACAGGCGCGCGCTGGGACGTGAGGGCCAGCCATTGCCGGCCGCAAGCCGCCGGGCACGATCGCTGAACAATCTGTCGCCTATCTTGGCGGCGGCTGTAGCATCAGGGATGCCACTATCCCATTGAAACTGCGCATCGTTCTTTCGATATAGGGAGTAAGACTTTCGGGATCGTGCGCTCCGCGGAAATATCGTTGCGCCCCGGGCGCCCTGCAAAGCAATGAATTCTGGTAGGATGGCTTTCCAAGCGTTTCCTTAACGTCTATAAGCCCGCATTCCGCGGCGTTTCCGGCTGGGCGGGCACGAGGCTTGGCCAAGTGACCGGGGCAGGGCGAGCGGATGTTGAGTGAAATTTCAGAATACCGGGCGGCCGCCATTGGCCGTCAGGGCGTGACCCGCGCGGTTGGATCCGCGGCAGACAACAGGTGATCGAAATGGCACAGACTTGGACTCCAAACAGCTGGCGGCAGAAACCCATCCAGCAGGTGCCGGAATATCCGGACCTGGCAGCGCTTGAGGCGACCGAAGCGCGCCTCGCGAAGTATCCGCCGCTGGTGTTTGCGGGCGAAGCCCGTCGTCTGAAGAGTGCCCTCGCCAATGTCGCCGAAGGCCGCGGCTTCCTGCTGCAGGGCGGCGACTGCGCCGAGAGCTTTGCCGAGCACGGCGCTGACACGATCCGCGACTTTTTCCGCGCCTTCCTGCAGATGGCCGTCGTTCTGACGTTCGGCGCGCAGCAGCCGGTGGTCAAGGTCGGCCGTATCGCCGGCCAGTTCGCCAAGCCCCGTTCCTCGGGTATCGAGAAGCAGGGTGACGTGACGCTTCCGTCCTACCGCGGTGACATCATCAACGGCATCGAGTTCACCGAGGAAGCGCGCATTCCGAACCCGGAACGCCAGATCATGGCTTACCGCCAGTCGGCTGCGACGCTGAACCTTCTGCGCGCGTTTGCGATGGGCGGCTATGCCAACCTCGACAACGTGCACCAGTGGATGCTCGGCTTCGTCAAGGACAGCCCGCAGGCGGAACGCTACCGCAAGCTTGCGGACCGCATCTCCGAGACCATGGACTTCATGAAGGCGATCGGCATCACCTCGGAAAACCACCCGAGCCTGCGCGAGACCGATTTCTTCACCAGCCACGAGGCGCTGCTGCTCGGCTACGAGCAGGCGTTGACGCGCGTCGACTCTACCTCGGGCGACTGGTACGCCACGTCCGGCCACATGATCTGGATCGGCGACCGTACCCGCCAGCCCGATCATGCGCATATCGAATACTGCCGCGGCATCAAGAACCCGCTCGGCCTCAAGTGCGGTCCGTCGCTGACGGCCGATGGCCTGCTGGAGCTGATCGACCTTCTGAACCCGGCCAACGAAGCCGGCCGCCTGACGCTCATCTGCCGTTTCGGCCATGACAAGGTGGCCGAGCATCTGCCGCGCCTCATCCGTGCGGTCGAGCGCGAAGGCAAGAAGGTGGTCTGGTCCTGCGACCCGATGCACGGCAACACGATTACGCTCAACAACTACAAGACCCGTCCGTTCGAGCGGATCCTGTCGGAAGTGGAGAGCTTCTTCCAGATCCACCGCGCCGAGGGTTCGCACCCGGGCGGCATCCATATCGAGATGACCGGCAACGACGTGACGGAATGCACCGGCGGTGCGCGTGCGCTTTCGGGCGACGATCTCGCCGACCGTTACCACACCCATTGCGATCCGCGCCTCAACGCGGACCAGGCGCTGGAACTCGCCTTCCTGCTCGCCGAACGCATGAAGGGCGGCCGCGACGAGAAGAAGATGGTCGTCAACGGCTGATCTAAATCTCTGGCATTGTTCAGGTTTTCTGAACGTCGCTTGGATGCTTTGAATTTGACAATGCCGGGCCGGCTCTGGAAGCTGGCCCGGCATTTTCGTGTCTGGAGCAGGGCGCGGCGCGGGCTGTCGCTTGCGGCGGCACGCTCCATGGCAGGATCGTGGGGTCATGAACCTGGGGAGGGGCAATGCAGGACATTCATCACGGGGGCTGCCTTTGTGGCACCATTCGCTTCAAAGCGCGCGGCGAGCTGCGCGAGCTGATCTTCTGCCACTGCAGCCAATGCCGGAAGCAGACCGGGCTCTATTACGCCGCCACCAACGTGCAGGACCAGGACTTCGAGCTGAAGGGCGCGGAAAACGTAACCTGGTACAGGGCCAGTGACAGGGCCAGCCGGGGCTTTTGCCGGCAATGCGGGTCAGCGCTGTTCTGGAAGGCGGACGGTTCGGATTACACGTCGATCCTCGCGGGCGCCTTTGACAAGCCGACGGTGCTGAAGCCGGGCTACCATATCTTCTGCGAAGATCAGGGCGATTTCTACGAGATCAAGGACGACCTGCCGAAATTCGCAGCCGGCCGCGTCTGAGGTTCAGGCCGGCGGGCTTGCCGCCTGTCGCTCGGCCTGCTCGAAGCCGTTGGCAAGGCCGGCAAGCTTAACTGCCTGCCATTGGCAATATTCCTCGATCAGCCGCTCACTCAACCAGAACAGGCCGCGCTGCCCCTCATCGGCTCTTCCAAGCAAGCCGAGATCCTGGGCCCGCGTGAAGATCCGCCGGATATGGGTGTTCGAGATCATGTAATGCGTGGCGAGATCCGAGAGGTTCGCCTCCAGCCAGACTTTGCCGTCCACAGGCTCAAGGTTCTTCGGCCGCGCCATGAGATCGTCAAGCAGGAGGCCACCGCACTCGGTCCAGACGAAAGCCGCGACACCTTCCGGCGGCTGGGTCCACCGGCGATCCGAAAGCAGCAGGCGGGCGGCGACCGGCTGAGCCCGCTCGAAAACCGTGCGGTCGGCTTCGACGCGGGCGACACGGCCTTGGCCGTCGAAGCGATCGAGCGTTCCCATCTGGCTCATGAACCAGCGCAGCATGGCGCCTTCGCTGATTTCCGTCGGCTCTAGCGGGCGGATCTTCTTGCGACCCCGGCCGCCCTCCGCGTCGCGCAAAAGCTTGTAGGTCAGCAGTTCGGCGATGAAGGCAGCGGCGGTATTGCGGCTGGCGCCGCCGGTCTCATGGATGAACTTGAGAAGGCGGGCGGTCGTAACCCCCGTTTCGGGATTGCCGGGCTCACGCTCGAGGTGCAGGGCGTAGACGGCCTGGCTGAGGGTCCATTTCTGGTGGGAGGCGACAAGGCGAGCGATGCGGGGAAACATGTCGTAGGCCGCCATCAGATCGCGCGCGCTCGCCTGGAGCACGTTGCGTAACTCCGGATGACAAAGAAAACCTTCCGCGGTGAAGGCGAGCGAGCCATCCCGCGCTGCGCCTTCCTGCTCTGCCATCACATGCATCTGCTGCGCACACCCCCAATGCTTGCGCGGCCCGCCAAGTGAAGGGCATTCTCGGTGCCCCGCCGGCCAGCCGCGCTCAGCTGCATTCCTTTTACTAGGGCTACCTTGTGCATAACGTGTCAGCAACCGAATTTGTTCAACGGGGCGTTGACGGTGGCCGTCGAACGCCCCGTTTGAACGGGTCTACTGCACCAGGACCGGCGACTGGCACTTGACGCCGGTGACGCGGACATCGGCCTCGCCGACCCGTACGCCGACGAGCAGCAGAAGGTTGTAGAGCAGATCGTCGACCGGCTTGGTGACGGCTCCGAGCGTTTGGGCCAATGCCTGCTGCACGATGGTCGGGCTGCCGAGCGTCAGGAACAGGACCTGTATGTTCAGGTCGAGATTGTTGAGGAGCGTTTGCGTCGTCGAGGTCAGGATGTCCTTGGTCGAGACCGTCTTGATCGACCGGGCCGCGACCTCGGACGGGCTGAAGCTCAGGCGCGTCGGCTTGAGGTTTTGCGCCTCGACATGGGCTAGCGCATCGATCTTGACCACCAGGGCGTCCACGAGCTTGGCTCTTTGTACCCGCGCGTCTGACGAGAAGTTGGACAGGACCGCCGGATCGACGTCGCCGATGGCGATTTCGGCAATGCCGGGCACCGCATCGACGCTGACCGAAGCATTTTCGGGCGTGCCGCCATAGCACCTGATGTCGGCGAGCTTGGCTTCCGCATAGGCGAGTTCGACATAGATCGGCAGGCGGATGCGAATGCCGGCAAGGGCGGCCAGGCCATCGACGTTGACTTCGACGGCAAGGCGGGTCTGGGCGGTGCGTATTGCTGCGCCGGGCGTGCCGAGGCGGTGGCTTGGCGTTTCGACGGGCGGCTCGCCGATCGCAAGCTTGACCTTGGCAGATGCGATGCCGGGAAGGCCGGCCACGGCATTGAGGGCGATCTGGTTTTCGCCGTTGGCGATGGCTGCAGCCGCCGACACGATCTGCAGCGCGCTTACGCGCATCGCCCAATCGGAGCCGGCGTCGACCTGCAGGCTCTTCTTCGGATCGAGGTTGAGGATCTGCGCCACGGTGAAGGTGCGCTTGTCGTTCGAGGTCGAAAGCTCGATGCTCTTGAGTGCGGTCGTGACCGTTCCGGACAGGCCCTGGACCAGCCGCATGGAGGCAAGCAGCTGCGGCATCGTCAGGTTTGCCTTGAGCACGTCTTCATAGGAGGCAGCCGTCAGGTTGAGCCTGGTCGCAATGATCTTCAGGAAGGGCTGGATATCGATATCGGCGTCGATGAGCGCCTGGTAATCCATGACCTTGAGCGAGATCGTCGTTCCGAGCATCTGCCCGAGGATGGAGTTGAGCAGCCCATCATTGAGGCTTGCAAGACGGGAGCCTACGGAGAAGGCCGCGATCTTCGAACTCGCCGCCGTGCCGTAGACGCTGAGGTCCGGCGGGGCGCTGAAGATCGAGGCGAGGAAGATGTCGCCCTTCCTTTCGAGCATCACCTGCACGGCGTCCGTGGGCGTGGCGTCCTTGATGAAGCGCTGGCCGGCATCGACCGACGGATCGGGGACGTAGCGCCCGCGCGTTACGGTCGCGACGCCATCAAGCTTGGCGGTGCTGATGTCACCGGGCGGCAGGGTCTTGCCGTCGATGGTCAACAAACCGTTCGGCGTCGACACGCCGTAGTTCAGGCCATTGTTGGCGAAGTGGTTGAGCACGGCCTTCTCGGCGGCGGAGACGTTGGCCGCTGCCGCGATCGCAGCGAGATCGACCGAAGACTGCATTTCACGCTTCTGGACGGTTAGGTAGCCGTAGTCGATCGCAAGGGCCATGGACGTGATCACCAACGGCATGGCCAGGGCGGCCGAGATACCGATGTTGCCGCTACGGGCTCGGGCGAGGGAGCGCATGGGTTTCCACAGCATATCAGACCCCTCCGATGCGAATGGTTGCGAAGCGCTCGATCTGTTCGCTCGGCATGGCGAATGTGAACAGGTTGAAGATCGGCAGGTCGCCGGCGTCGTATTTGATCCGGACGGTGAACTGGTTTGCGTTGTTGGCGTCGTCCCTGACGGTGACGGTCATGCGCGACGACTTGATGAAGGCCTGATCCATCGTCGTGCGACGGATATAGTCGGTCGCGAGCCGTTCACGCTCGGTTTGGGAGAGGCCGGCGATGGCTGTGCGGGCGGCATCGGCAGCAATCTGCTGAATGGAATGGGCGGCACTGAGATAGACGCCATAGGCGATCAGGGTCAGCACGCACATGAAGAAGAGTGGTGCTATTATTGCAAATTCGATCGCAGCGGCCCCGTCCCGGCCGCCTATCAGGCGCTTGAAGTTGGACATTGCAGCATCTCCGCGTACCCACGTTGCTGTATTTCTTGAATGTCCCTGCACCCATAACGTGATCCTCAAATATTAATTTTTTCATACTCCGATAAGTTGTTGAATCCCCATGCATTTCGCGAATGTTGCAAAACGTGTATTCACAGTTGAATTAGTATTTATGAAAATGAGCTAGTTTTCGCCCTGTCGCGGCGGCTGCGCGCCCGCGTCCGGGCGCCGGATCCGCGCGAGAGCAGGCTTGCCTATCGCCAGCGCATCGTCCCGGTTCGGCCCGGGTCCGGTCACTCCTGTCCTGGGGGCGTGCGATAGCGTTCGAGCTGCCGGTTGAGCGTCGCCAGGTCCGCGCGCAATTCGGAGATCTCGCGCAGCAACACGTCGTCGACCTTGTGATGCAGCGCGATCAGTTCGACTTCCGACTTGAGATTGACTTCGTAATCCTTCGAGGCAGCGAAGCGGTCGCGCTCCGCCTGGCGGTTCTGCGACATCATGATGACCGGCGCCTGCAGCGCGGCGAGCATCGAAAGCATCAGGTTGAGGAAGATATAGGGGTAGGGATCGAAGGCGCCGGTGGCGAGCAGAATGGTGTTCAGCAAAACCCAGAAGACGAGAAACCCGCAAAAGCCGATGATGAAGCTCCAGGAGCCGCCGACGCGGGCGATGTTGTCTGCGAGCCTGTCGCCGAAGGAGAGCCGTGCCGTGAAGGCGGCATGTGAATCGGTGGCGAGCGTGCGTCGGTCCCGGGCATGGGTAAGAATGCGGCGCTCGATCTCCCCGAGCTCGCTGAGCGGCTTGCCGAAAAGCTGTTTCGATATGTCATTGAAGTGCGGCATGGCGATCTCCGGAGTTGGCCGGAGACAATCTAGCGCGTCAGCGCCGCAAGGAAATCAGGCGGTACGCGAAAATGCCGCAAGGACCGGAGCGGTTGCTGGCCGCTCCGGTCTTCGATCAGTGGGTTTCGACGCTGGCGAAGAGATCAGCGTGTGACTTGAAGAACCGGTCGGTCGAGAAGCGGTCGCCGAACATCATGTCGTGTTGCAGGAAGCGGTAGTCACGCAGGAGTGCCGGCACCTTCGGCTGGCGCGACCACTCGGCGACTTCCTTGCCATTCTTGCGGATCAGCATGTAGCGGTCGACAACGCGGTACTGGTCATACACCTTGCCGAGGAAGCCGGTGTAGTAGGGGTGCTCGTAACCGGACTGCTTGAGGATCTGATAGGAGAGGAAGGCCGGGCTGATGGTGCCGACGTTCTTCTTCGGGCCAGTCTTGTTCGACCAGACGACGAGCGGCGTTTCATGCTGCGCCTTCATCTGCTCCTTCGAACCTTTGCGCTCCGCCGTCACACCCTTCATGAAACCGGTGCTGGTATAGACGGTGTTAAGCGGCGGCAGATGGTCGCCAAAAAGCACGATAACCGTTTCGCGATCGCGGTTCTTGGCCCAGTCCATCAGCTTCTTCAGGCTGTCGTCAGCCTCCTTGATGCCCTGCGCGTAGGTGGCAAGCACCTGGCGGTCGGCCTCGGGCAGGTCGCCTTCGACCTTGATGGTGTTGTTGGCGTAGCGGTTGGCCTCATAGGGCCCATGGCCCTGGAGTGTGACGGCGAAGAAGAAGAACGGGTCGTCCATCGCGTCGGCCTGGCGGATGATCTCGTTGGTCAGCGAGTCGTCCGAGGCGAAGATGCCGCGCTTCTGCATCGGCGGCATGTTCTCTTCCGACTTGAACATGTCGAAACCGAAGGCCTTGTAGACGGCGGTGCGGTTCCAGAACCAACTCTGGAACGGATGGATGGCGCGCGAGACGTAGCCTTCGCCACGGAAGAAAGTGGCAAGCGACGGGATCGGATTGCGGATGTACTGCTGGTACGGGATGCTGCCATAGGGCAGGAACGCGTTGGAGAAGCCGGTCAGCGCCTCGAACTCGACGTTGGCGGTCATGCCGCCGAACTCCGGCGAGAAGACGTTGCCCGACTGCATTTCGCGGATCGTCGGCATCGGGTCAGGCGACAGCTTGACGTTCGGCAGGCGGGTCGGATCCCAGAAGGATTCGCTCATCAGCACGATGACGTCGGGCTTGCCGCGGTGCGAGGTGCCGGCGGGAAGCGGCTTCACCGGAATGCGGTCGATCGCGTCGGCCATGTAGCCGGCGGGCGCGCTGACATTGGCCATCGGCAGGTTGATCGCAAAGGCGAGCGCAAAGCCGTTGTGCTTATAGTTCTCGGTCTGGTCCCACATGATCGGGATGACCTTCAGGCGATCACGGATCCAGGAGAACTGGTTGTAATCCATGATGTTCCAGAAGGCGACGAGCAGCGGCAGCGCGAAGGCGAGGCGGGCGACACGCTCGCGGGTCGTCAGCTTCGGGAAGGTCCGCCAGGCAAAGCGCAACAGGAGGGCGATGGCGACGACGGTGGCAACCAGACCGACGGCGATGCCGACCGCCGTCCACGGACGGTCCTTCACCAGCACGGGCATCAGCTCCATGATCTGGCGGCCGAACAGGAAGTCGGTCGGATAGAGCGGATCGGACAGGAACACCTGCTTCTGCTGGCAGATGACGGCCGGAAGAAGTGCCAGCGGCGCGATCACCACGGCGGACTTGTGCTCGCGGCCGAAAATACCGTCGACAGCGAGCAGAATGAGAAAGAATATGCCGATGGTCGTCAGCGCCGGGCGCGTCGGGTCGAGGACATAGGAAAGGGTGTCGGTCAGCGACTGACGGACGATCAGTTCAACGGCGAAGACAAGGGCAGTTGCAACGAACAGGGAGAACAGGGCGCTGCGCGTGGAAGCGAGCGTCTTGGCGTGCCGTGCGGCGAAGCCGGGTCGGTCGGCATAGACACGTGAGCCTCGCGCGACAGCGGAATCGATACTGGCCAACATATTCTCCAATTTCATAAATGCGTCGTGTAACTGTCATACGCCCGTCATTTTGAACAGGGGATGAATGGTTTCTTAACGGGAATGGAGGGTGGCTTTTCGTGGCGTGAAGCCGCACGAACGGCCCAGTATAAGGATCGGGAAAAACAGAAGTTTTCGGTTTTTTTCGCGTGGCTGCGATTGGCTGTGGGTATTTTCCCGCAGATTGCGCTAAAGAACATTGCGAAAGTCAGATGCAATCGTTCAGGACAGACCGACAGGCCCGCTCATGACCGCCCATAAAAACGCCCCCTCGCTCCTTCGTATCGCCGTTGCCCAGCTCAATCCGACCGTGGGCGACATCGCCGGAAACCTGGCCAAGGCGCGTGAGGCGCGCGCCGATGCGGCGCGACAGGGCGCCGATCTCCTGCTTTTGACGGAGCTGTTCATTTCGGGCTATCCGCCGGAAGACCTTGTTCTGAAGCCGGCCTTTCTCAAGGCCTGCCTCCAGGCCGTCGAAAAGCTGGCCGCCGAAACGGCCGATGGCGGCCCGGGCGTCATCATCGGCTTCCCGCGCCTGTCGAAGACCGGCCGACATAACGCCGTGGCAGTACTCGACGATGGCAAGGTGATCGCGATCCGCGACAAGGTCGATCTTCCGAACTACGGCGAGTTCGACGAGAAGCGCGTCTTCGATCCGGGCGAGATGCCGGGACCGGTCAATTTCCGCGGTGTGCGCATCGGCATTCCGATCTGCGAGGACATCTGGGGCGATCTCGGCGTCTGCGAGACGCTGGCCGAAAGCGGTGCTGAAATCCTGCTGTCGCCGAATGGTTCGCCCTATTATCGCGGCAAGGTCGACGTGCGCCATCAGGTCGTGCTGAAGCAGGTGATCGAGACCGGCCTGCCGATGATCTATGCCAACCAGCTCGGCGGCCAGGACGAACTGGTCTTCGACGGCGCCAGCTTCGCCTTCAACACCGACAAGTCGCTCGCCTTCCAGATGAGCCAGTTCGAAGAGGCGATCTCGATCGTGGAGTGGAAGAAGGGCGAGAGCGGCTGGCATTGCGAGCACGGCCTGAAGTCGCGCCTGCCGGAGCGGGAGGAGGCGGATTACCGCGCCTGCATGCTCGGCTTCCGCGATTATGTGAACAAGAACGGCTTCAAAAATGTCGTGCTTGGCCTCTCCGGCGGTATCGATTCCGCCATTTGCGCAGCGCTCGCCGTCGATGCGCTCGGCGAGGAGCGGGTGCGCACGGTCATGCTGCCCTACCGCTACACCTCGCAGGAATCGCTGAAGGACGCCAAGGAATGCGCCGAGGCCCTCGGCTGCCGTTACGACATCGTGCCGATCTCCGAGCCGGTCGAAGGGTTCCTCAGCGCACTCTCCGATACGTTCGAAGGCACGGAATCCGGCATCACCGAGGAGAACCTGCAGAGCCGCACCCGCGGCACGATCCTGATGGCGATCTCCAACAAGTTCGGCTCGATGGTTGTGACGACAGGCAACAAGTCGGAGATGTCGGTCGGCTATGCCACGCTCTATGGCGACATGAACGGCGGCTTCAACCCGATCAAGGACCTCTACAAGATGCAGGTCTATGCCATCTCGAGCTGGCGCAATACCACGGTTCCTCCGGGCGCGCTTGGTCCTTCCGGCATCGTCATTCCGCAGAACATTATCGACAAGGCGCCTTCGGCCGAGCTTCGTCCCAACCAGACGGACCAGGATTCGCTGCCGCCCTATCCGGTGCTCGACGACATTCTCGAATGCCTGGTGGAAAAGGAAATGGGGACGGACGAGATCGTCGCCCGCGGCCATGACGAGGTGACCGTTCACCGGGTCGAGCATCTGCTCTACATCGCCGAATACAAGCGCCGGCAATCGGCGCCGGGCGTCAAGATCACCAAGAAGAACTTCGGACGCGACCGCCGCTACCCGATCACCAACCGCTTCCGCGACCGGGGCTAGGCGATGGATATCCTCTCCGAAGAGACGGACGGCCGACAGGGCCGTCCAGATTTTACGGACGAGGAAATCCGGCTCCTGCGACTGTGGTCGGCAAGCGACGTTTCCGCCGGCCGGCAGCTATCGGCGCAGATCGGCTATTTCGCGACGCCTGCGATCTTTGGGGTCTATGGCCTTGCGACCGGAAGCCTCACCGTCGTCGGCGTTGCCTTCATCTGCATCCTGCTCCTGCTGGCCTGGGGTCTGGTCACCACCTGGCGGGACCGACGCGATTCCGTTCTGATGCAATCGGTCTGTTCCAAGGTTCTGGCGACCCTGCCGGCGGGTGAAGACAAGAAATAGCGGCCTCGTCCGGGAGAGAAGAGCATGCGGAGTTCCGTCGAGATCCATGACATCGCAACAGGTGAAACGCGGGTTGTCTGGCAGACGGACCGGCTGGTCGAGGCACCGAACTGGTCGCGGGACGGCTCACATCTGATCATCAACGGTGACGGCAGGCTCTATCGGCTTGGCCTTGATGGTTCCGAACCGGTGGAGATCGATACCGGTTTTGCGACGCTCTGCAACAACGACCACGGCCTCTCCCCGGATGGCACCACGATCGCGATCAGCGACAAGACCGAGTTCGGGAAATCGGCGATCTACCTGCTGCCGGTCGAAGGCGGCACGCCGCGGCTCGTCACCCGCAACCTGCCTTCCTATTGGCACGGCTGGTCGCCCGACGGGAACACGGTGACCTATTGCGGCATCCGCGACCAGGTCTTCGACATCTATACGATCTCCGTCGACGGCGGCGAGGAGCGAAGGCTCACCCATGGGGAGGGCCGCAACGACGGGCCCGATTGGTCGGCAGACGGCGAATGGATCTATTTCAACTCGAGCCGTACCGGCCAGATGCAGATCTGGCGGATCCGCCCGGACGGCAGCGACGTCACGCGCATCACCGACAGCCCCTATGGCGACTGGTTTCCGCATCCGTCGCCTGACGGTAAGCACCTGCTGGTGCTTTCCTATGACGGCGACGTCTTCGATCATCCGAGGGATCTCGATGTCCGGTTGCGGCTGATGGACCTGGACGGGGGCAATGCCCGCATCCTGTTCGAGCTCTTCGGCGGGCAGGGAACGATCAACGTTCCCAACTGGGCGCCCGCGGGCGATCGTTTCGCCTTCGTCCGCTACGAACCGGAAAGCTGACCGCGCTGGACAAGTATATCGAGGCCATGCTAGCGATGAGGTTGTTCGCAGGGCGCATCCGATCCGCGGGAAGGGCAAGGCCCACCTGTTTCACTGAACTTGGTTGCCACACCTCTTTTCAGTCTGTGGGCGCGGATACCGGACGTGAATGAAAGGAGGTCTTTCATGATCACGCGCGATCTTTCCGCGAACATTACCCTCGATACGATCCGCAAGCAGGCCAAGGCCTTTTTGAAGGCCGTCAAGGCTGGCGATGTCAGTGCAAGACAGCGGGCGCTTCCCTATTTCTCCGAACCGACCGCAATGGGCCTTCAGGATGCCCAGCTGGTGCTTGCCCGCGAATTCGGCTTTGCCAGCTGGACGCGGCTGAAGCGGCATCTGGAGAAAGCCGAGACCGGCACGCCGTCGACCGAACAGGTCGCAAACCGCTTTCTCGCTCTGGCGACAGTCTCCTATTTCGGCGACGTCGCTGCCGATCCTGAGCGGTTCGCTCAGGCACTCGACCTTCTCAAGGACCATCCTGAGATTGCCGGGGACAACATTCACGTGGCCGCTGCGCTCGGCGACGCCGCGGCGATCGACCGCTTTCTCGATCGCGACCCGAAACTCGCAGAGAAGCGCGGCGGTCCGTTCGACTGGGAGCCGTTGCTCTACGCCGCATATGCCCGCGTTCCCGGCCGCTCGTCGCTGCCGGCGGGCGCCCGCCTGATTGCGCGCGGGGCCGATCCGAACGCTTACTGGCTCGACGACGGCCAGTATCGTTTCACGGCTTTGACCGGCGTCTTCGGCGAGGGCGAGGCGGGGCCGGAGCGGCAGCCATCGCACCCGGATTGCCTTGCCTTTGCGCGGCTGCTGCTTAATGCCGGTGCCCGAGCCAATGACAGCCAGGCGCTCTACAACCGGATGTTCGAACCGGACAATTCCTGCCTCCAGCTGCTTCTCGACCATGGCCTCAATGCCGACGACCGCAACAACTGGCTGGTGCGCAACGATGGCGGCCTGGTCGAAAATGGCGAACGCGTCTTCGACTATCAGCTTGCCTGGGCACTGGAAAGACGCATGTCCGATCGCGTCCGGCTGCTTGTTGCGCACGGCGCCGACGTCAATCGCCCGATCAAGGGGCGCACGCCCTATCAATGGGCGGAGCTCGGCGGCGATCCGGCACTGGCACAATACCTCGTGTCGCGCGGCGCGACCGAAGCGCCGCTGGAGGATGTCGACCGGCTGGCCCGTGCCGTTGGGGAAGTGAAGGCCGACGAGGCGAGGGAACTTGTCGATAGGGATCCGACACTTGTCGCTCGAACCCAGGCTACACACCCCGCCATTCTGCACGAGGCGGCGGGTGAGGACCGGCATGACGCCGTGGCGCTGATGCTCTCGCTCGGCTTCGACGTCAACCGCATGACCTCGCGCACGCCGTTGCACGAGGCGGCGTTGCATGGACATGTCGCGATGGCGAGGCGCCTGCTCGATCACGGCGCCGATGCCTTAGCCCGCGACCCCTACCATCATGCACCGCCGATCGGCTGGGCCAAATACAACGGCAAGGACGCGATGGTCACTTTCCTGAAGGATCAGCCGCTCGACATCTTCGCAGCTGCGTCCTTTGGCGTGGCCGCGCGCCTCGCCGACATCCTCGACCGGCAGCCGGATCTGATCGAAACGCCGTTCGGCACGTTCCGCGGGCGCGGCAGGCCGGAGCCACAGCACGACTGGATGACGCCGCTTGCCTTTGCCGTGATCAACGGGCAGGCAGGAACGGTGCGGCTGCTTCTCGAAAGGGGCGCGAATGCACGCGTGCGCGATGGCGCCGCCGGCCCGTCGATACGCGATCTTGCCCTGGAGCAAGGCAATGCGGAGATCGTCGCCTTGCTGCGCGCTTCGGCGGCCGCGCCGCAATAGGATGCGTAGAGGGAGGCGCGGGCAGTCGCCCGCGTTCTCCTGATCCCCGCTGCGACCGCTGATTGTCGGGCGATTCAGCCGGTTGAAATCGTTAAGTATTTTATCACCAGCTTATTTAAGCCAAACTTCGATTTTGGTCGCTAGGGTGCCGGCAGTATCGGCTGCCATCGTTGCGCATCGCACCTCCACAAGTGCTAGTATGCCCGGCAGAGCCGGTGCGGACGAGGGGGACTGGCGTGGTGGAAAAGGCGTTGCGGCAGGCAAAACGGGACAAGACGGTCTGGGCGATCCATGCCGCCTGTACCTTGGTCGCGGTCCTGATCATTGCAAGCCTCATCTATGTCCTCGACCGGTCCGTCACCGAGGCCGATCGCTTCGGCCTTTCGGCCGAGCGTCGGCTTGTCGCAAACGAGCTGCGCCACCAGATGGATGCGGTCGTTCAGTTCCAGGCGCAGGTGTCCTTCTGGGACAAGACCTACGAGGAGCTGGCGACGGGGCATGTCAGCGAGAGTTTCGTCGCCGACGAGCTTTCGGGCTGGCTTTGGGAAGACTACGGCTTCTCCTGGATCATCTTCACGGATCCGGCCCGCACCGTTTCGACGGCGCTCAAGGACGGCGCATCGGTTCCGGCAGAGGTGGCCCGCGTGCCGCTCGACGAGGTCGACGATCTCGTAGACGAAGCCAAGCGCCGCTACGACAATGCGCTCAGGAACAACGACGGCACCTACAATCTCGATGTCACGACGCCGGATGCGCAGTCCGTGATGCCGGCCGTGCCCGGCATCCACGCGGTGGACCTGCGCGAGATCGGCGGGCGCATGAGCGTTGCCGTGGTGCAGGCGGTCATCCCCGAGACATTGGTGGTTCCGGCGGGACGGCGCGATCCGGTGCTGATGGTCGCCGTTCGGCCGGTCACGCCGAAAATGACGCGCGAGATCGCGGCACGGCTGGGTATTCGCGGGCTGGCATTTGTTCCGCTCAACGAGCGGCCTGCAGGCAGTGCCTATGCGTCTGTCGGGCGCTGCTCCGATTCGTCCTGTCTCGTGGCCGCCTGGGTGCCGAAATCGCCCGGTGGGTTCGTCCGCGCGGAGCTGTTGCCGAGCGTCATTATCATGGCGATCGTCGCAGCACTGCTGATGGCCTTCGTGGCGCTGCGGTTCTCGACGCTCTTTGCCGCCCTGCAGCAGAGCGAGGCGCTGAACCGGCACCTTGCCAAGCACGATCGCCTGACGGGGCTGATGAACCGCAGCGGCTTCGACGACATGCTGGCGGCAGCCCTGTTGCGGGCATCGACGCATCCGTTCACGCTCGTCTATGCCGACCTCGATGAATTCAAGGAGGTCAACGACCGCCACGGCCACGCCGCCGGCGATGCCGTGCTGGTGGCCATGGCCGAACGCTTTCGCAACCGGGCTGGCCCGAAGGGCACGGTCGCGCGGCTTGGGGGTGACGAATTCGCGGTCATTCTCGGCGATTGCAGCGAGGCCGACGCCCGCAGCCTGACGGCCGGCCTGATCGCCGACGCGCAGACGCCGGTCGCTTTCGAGGGCCAAATGCTCGTTGTCGGCGGCAGCGCCGGCATCGCCTTTGCGCCGCGGCATGGCCTGACGGCACGCCAGTTGCTGCTGGCTGCGGACGAAGCGCTCTATCTGGCCAAGCGGCGCGGCCGCAACCGCTTCGAAACGGCGGACGACATGGTGTTGCCGGCCGAGAAGAATGACGGCCAGTCGGCGGCCTGAACGCTACCCGCGGATCGGCAGCAGCGTTACTCCGGAACATTGTAGGGCGTGATCACCACCACGGCGGAAAGCTGCGGGCCGATTGCCGGCGCCTGGGCGCCGGGCCGCAGCATCATCGTGCGAAAGGCGGTGCGCGCATCGGTCCTGAGGTCGTGATGCAGCACGAAGTGAATGCGCCGTTCGCGCAACAGCGCCAGATTGTCCTCGTCGAGATCATGGGCGATGTAGAGCGCGCAGTGACGTTCGAGACGCTCGAAGGCTGCAAGGACGGAGCGGTTGCCGCCACCGATCGAATAGGCCGCGTTGATATCGGGATTGGCCGAGAGCGCCGCGTGAGCCAGGCGGCCGGTTTCGCTGTCGCGGCCGTGGCCTTCGCTGATCTCGACGATCCGGATTGCCGGATAGCGCTCGCGCAACACCCGGCGAAAGCCGATCTCGCGTTCCTCCTCACCACGAAAGCGGCCGCTCGAAAGGGTCACCAGCACAGTTGCCGGCGCGCCGGAAAAGCGCTCCCCGAGGAGGTAGGCGGCCGTTTCGCCCGCCGCCCGGTTGTCGGCGCCGGCATAGGCCGTCCGCTGGGAATGGGGCAGGTCGGTTACCAGCGTCACGACGGGCGTGCCGCCCATCTCGAAACGGGCGACTGCGGCGACGATCTCGGGCACGTCCGGCGCCTTCAACACCAGGCCGTCGGTCCCGCGCAGCCGGATTCGGTCGAGCAGTTGCACGATCTCCTGTGGGCGCATCGTCTCGGCGAAGTGGAACCGGCAGCGAAAGACGGTGGGCGCGAAGGTCATCGCCTCGCTCTCGAAGGCGCGACGCACCGCATCGGTGAAGCGTTGTGGCGACTCCATGACGATATCGATCGCAAACTTGCGCCCCTGGATGTCGAGGCCGGCCTGCTGCTTCTCCAATTCCTCGATGGCTGCGCGAACCCGGGCCTCCGTCTGGCGGCGCACGCCCGGCCGCTCGTTGAGCACGCGATCGACGGTCGCGGTGCTGAGCCCGGCCTGAAAGGCGATGTCCTTGATCAGAAACGGATGGGCCATCGCCTTGCTCTCCTGATGGATTTTTGATGGATTCTTGCTCTATATCATGTTTTGCCGCCGCCTATAGTCGTGTTCATCAGGATGTTCCAGAGGAGGAAACGCGATGAAGACCGACAACAAAGCGCGCCAGCGGATCGACCGCGTCTGGCTCACCGAAGAGGCTTGCGATCTCGAAGCGTTCCGGGCGGAAGTCGAACGCCAAACCAGTCTGTCCGACTACCCCCATGCTTCCGGCTGCGAAAAGAATATCCTGATCTATGACAGCGCCGCGCTGATTGCGGCGTGCGGCGATGCCGAGGCGCGGCGTTCTGTTCTGGCGGAGATCTGCGAGGTACTGGCGACCGGGCCTGGCGTGGCGGTTTTCAAGCGCGCCTTTGCCGATACGACAGCAATCGACGTCGCAAGCGGGGTCTTTGACGCCATCATCGAAGAGCAACATCGCAGCAACAGCGGCGGCGGCGATCACTTCGCCAAACCCGGCGCCAATGACCGCATCTGGAACTCGCTGGAAAAGCACTGCCTGAACGCGCCGGAGAATTTCGCCTCCTATTACGGCAATGCCGTCATAGCGCTCGTCAGCGAGGCTTGGCTCGGGCCGAACTACCAGATGACGGCGCAGGTCAATCGCGTCAATCCTGGCGGTGCGGCGCAATCGGCGCACCGCGATTATCACCTCGGCTTCCAGACCGCGGCCGTGATCGAGCAGTATCCGGCGCATGTGCACAAGCTTTCACCGGTGCTGACGCTGCAGGGGGCGGTTGCCCATTGCGACATGCCGCTCGAAAGCGGACCGACGCTGTTCTTGCCCTATAGCCAAACCTATGTGCCGGGCTATCTGGCGCTCAACCGGCCGGAATTCCGCGCCTATTTCGACGCACACCACGTGCAGCTTCCCCTCGAAAAGGGCGACGTTGTCTTCTTCAACCCGGCGCTCTTCCATGCCGCCGGCACCAACCGCTCCCGGGATATCCGCCGCGTGGCCAACCTGCTGCAGGTGTCTTCGGCCTTCGGTCGCGCAATGGAAACCGTTGACCGACTGACCATGAGCGCGACGCTCTATCCGGCCTTGCGGGCCTTGCTGGCGGGCGGGACGCTGACGCAGGCGGAAGCGGCCAACGCGATCTCCTCCTGTGCCGAGGGCTATTCGTTCCCCACCAATCTCGACCGGGATCCGCCACTCGGCGGGTTGGCGCCGAAGACGCAGGCGCAGTTGATGCGCGAGGCTCTCACTGCGGGGACGGGCGAACAAGAGTTTCTCTCGGTGCTGGAGGCGCAGGCGAAGCGCAAGCTGAGCTGACGAGCGAGTTACAATTTGACAGGCTCCCGGTGTGTTTCAGCCGGGAGCCGCAGCCGTTTCAAACGATCATTTCCAAGGGAGGAATTCGATGAGTGGACAATTGCAAGGCAAGATCGCCATCGTCACCGGTGGTACGCAGGGACTGGGCGCGACGATTGCTGGCCTTTTCGCCGAGCGCGGCGCTGAAGGCATCGTCATCTGCGGCCGCAACGCCGCCAAGGGGCGGGCGAAGGCCGAGCAGATCGGCAAGGCAAGCGGCGCGAAAGTCGTCTATGTCGAGGCCGATCTGGAAAAAGTAGAGGACACCCGCAAGGTGGTCGCCGCTTGCGACGCGGAATTCGGCCGGGTCGATGCGCTGGTCAACGCCGCAGCTATTACCAACCGTGGCACGATCCTCGATACCACGCCCGAACTCTTCGACCGCATGTTCGCGATCAATGTGCGCGCGCCGTTCTTCCTGATGCAGGAGGCGGTGAAGATCATGCGGCGGGAGAAGACCGAGGGCACGATCGTCAACATCGGCTCGATGTCGGCGATGGCCGGCCAGCCGTTCATTGCCGCCTATTGTTCGTCGAAAGGCGCCCTCGAAACGCTGACCAAAAACACGGCTTATGCGCTTCTTCGCAACCGCATTCGCGTCAACGGCCTGAATATCGGCTGGATGGCGTCCGAAGGCGAAGACCGCATCCAGCGCGAGTTTCATGGCGCGGCTGCCGATTGGCTTGAAAAGGCGGCGGCCGGCCAGCCTTTCGGTCGGCTCGTCGATCCGGCCGAAGTGGCGCGGGCCTGCGCCTATCTGTCGTCGGCCGAGTCCGGGCTGATGACCGGATCGGTGATTTGCTTCGATCAGTCGGTCTGGGGCGCCTATGACGGCTCGCCGCATCCGGTCGCTCCGCTTTGAGGCGGAGGCAAACGACTAAGCTCGACAGTAGCCGGCGGAAAGTGGCGCGCCATGTCTCGACCGGGTTGGCGCCGCTTGTCTTTCTCAAACGGCTGTGCACTTAGTGCCGTCGTCAGGTGCCCGCGAAAGCGGGAGAATCGGGAATCCGGTGTCATTCCGGAACGTGCCCAACGCTGTGACGGGGACGATCGCGTCTAAGAGAGCCTTGAATTGATTCAAGGTTTTGCCACTGGATCTTCAATCGATCTGGGAAGGCGAGGTGATCGGTTGAACCGAAGTCAGAAGACCGGCCTGGCGAGATAGACCGAACCCCGCGTGGACGGCGGGAGGTTTTCGCATTGTTGGGGATCGAACGATGCTGACTGAACCGAAAGGCGGCCTTGCGGCTGCCGGCGCCTTTTCGCTGCCAGAGCGGGAGGCCGTCTACCGTGCCATCGAGACACGTCGCGACGTGCGCGATGAATTCCTGCCCGCGCCATTGCCGGATGATCTGATCTTGCGCCTGCTGGCCGCTGCGCACAGCGCCCCGTCCGTGGGCTTCATGCAGCCGTGGAACTTCGTGCTGGTGCGGGCGGAAGAAACGCGTGAGCGCGTCTGGCAGGCGTTTCGCCGCGCCAATGACGAGGCCGCGCTGATGTTCGAGGCGGAACAACAGGCCAAGTACCGTGCGCTGAAGCTGGAAGGCATCCGCAAGGCGCCGCTCAGCATCTGTGTCACCTGCGACCGCACGCGCGGCGGTGCCGTCGTACTCGGGCGCACCCACAATCCGCAGATGGACGTCTATTCCACCGTCTGCGCCGTGCAAAACCTCTGGCTTGCTGCGCGGGCCGAAGGGGTGGGCGTCGGCTGGGTGAGCATTTTCCACGAGGCCGAGATCAAGGCGATTCTCGGCATCCCAGATCATATCGAGATCGTTGCCTGGCTCTGCCTCGGCTATGTCGATCGCCTCTATCAGCAGCCGGAACTCGCCGTGAAGGGCTGGCGCCAGCGCCTGCCGCTCGACGAGCTGGTTTTCGAAGACGGATGGGGACGCAGCAAGGAGAAGGCGTAAGGCCTCGTCCGATCAATTCTGGACCGGCTGATAGGCCGGTCCCTTCGGATGCTTGAGGTCGATGGCGGTTTCTTCCTGCGGCAGGTAGGTCGGGCCGACGACGCGAACCTTGTTCTTCGACGGATCATAAGGCCGCTCTTCGGCCGGCGCCTTGGCGGTATTGCTCGCCGCTTCCGGCTTCTTGGTCTCGATGACGATGATCGACGACTGGTCGTCACCGATCTTCGTTCCGTTTGCCTTCGGTGTGGTCGAGGCGGTCTGCGATATCTGGCAGCCGCACTGGCCGGGTTTTCCGACAGCGCGGGTGCGATAGGCAAAGGCGTTGGGCATTTCGGTATAGGGACGGCCGGTCACGGCCGAGACCATCTTGTCGCTCTCTTCCGTGTTGAGGTCGTGAAAATAGAGCTCGGTCTCAGCCCCCGGACAGCGCGCCCGACAGGCCTGCTCGTCGCGCGGGAAATCGGCCGGCGTCGCATCTGAAGAAACCGGGAAAAAGGCGCCGTCGCAGGTACGCACGCACATGGTTCTGAGCGTGCCGCTATAGTAGCGCTCCTGCGGTGCGTAGCCGTCTTCGCCTCGGCCGAGCATCGGGCCGTAGGCGTCTTCCGGCGGCAGGTCGGCAACGATGTTGCGGTGGCTTTCCGGCACGTCCGGTTCCACGCTTGCGAACTCCTCGCGGTCACCATAGCAACCGTTGATCTCCAGCGCGGCGAGGATGCGGCGCCGGCTGTCGTCGCTGCCGCCGGCGACGATCTGCTCGCGCTCGGACTTCAGCATGCGCAGATTGTCTTCCATCTCGGCGATCAGGCTGTTGAGGCCGTAGCAGGTGTCGGGGTCGCCGCCGTCGAAGCCAATGGCGTTGCCGCCACCGCAACCCGCGCGGCGGCGGTCGTTCTTTGCCCGCCGCAGCTCGATATTCTGCCGCGAGATCGCGCTTGCGTAGTCGCGCGCATCGGCATTGCTGGCGACGTAGTCAGGCAGTTGCGCGAGCCGCGCGTTCAGTCGGTCGCAGGCCGTCGATGCCAGTGACGGACCGGCACCGATCAGAACCAGAGGCACAAGGGCCGCAGCGACGTGTTTCATGCGCGTGAACACGGGCGAAAGTCTCTTCCTGTTGCCAGGTCGGCGCCGACCTTCTGCGGGTGGCTGCCAGCGGCATTCCTGTTTCGCCTCCATCATAGAGCTTGTCGGTGATCGTGCAACGACAAGCGACGGTTTGCGTTAACAGCGCAGATCGACTGATGCGCTTAGGCGGCGCGGGCGGTTTCCAGCGACATCGGACGTTCGAGCACGGTACCTTCGATGGCAGCGACCGCCTTCATCCGCGTGAGCAGATCCGGCGTTACTTCCCAGGCGACGGCAACCGCGAAAACGGAGCCGATGCGATGCGGTTCGGCGATACGCTCGCCCGGGCATCCCATGCGCCGGAACATGCGCTCCAGGAACACATCCGTCACCGTGACGATGTGGCTGATGCCGGAAGCAAGGCCCAGCTCGCCGACGCCGCACATCAGTTCGGCGGCCGCGACCGTCACCTGGTTCGAGGCGCGGTCCTGCGAGATCTCGGGCTCGATGCAGAAGCGGCTGGATTCCCAGACCGAAGCGCTGCGGATTTCCGGATTATCGCCGAGCAGGATCGGGAAGGTATCGTCCAGCATGTTTGGGCCGAGTGTCGGCAGGAGGCGAAGCGCGCCGCGCAGCCGGCCGGTATCGGGCGCATAGGACAGGACGTAGAGCGGGTTTGCCTGGTCGTAGTTGTCGATTTCCCAGTCGCCTTCGGTCTGCACGTCCCATTTCAGGAAGTCGTGGAAGACGCGCTTGCGCAACCGGAACATGTCGTCGACGGCCGCCGGGTGTTGTGCGCGGGTCTTTCCGTTCAGGATCCTGATCATCGTTTTCTCCATCCGAGTTTGGGGATGGGGCGATGCTGTCAGGCTCGCGGCGGTTGCGTAACTGTCGCTAGCGACAGTTCAAATGCGCGATATTTGCCACTAGATTTCGAGGGGTTTCGGTGGAGGCGTATTGTCGGGTGTCAAACGGAGGGTATCAGAGCGTGTCGTACGGCCTGTGCCACAGCCTGAGTGTTGGAAACGACATTCAGCTTGCGTCGCGCATTGGTCATGAAGAAGCGCACGGTGCGCTCGGAAATGCCGAGGATCGTGGCGATTTCCCAATAGCTCTTGCCGGCGGCGGCCCAGGTCAGGACCTCGGTCTCGCGGCCGGTCAACCGCATCTCTCGGGTCGAAATGCTGCCGGCCATGGCGCCGTGCTCCAGCATGGCGGCATGGAAGAGATTGGCGGCCAGCTGGAAATCGCGCAGGTGATGGCGGCGATAGGTCGTCCATTCGCCGGCTGTCATGTTGACGTTGATTGCGAGCAACGCCATGCGCCCGGCGGGCGAGGGCAATGGCAAGGCGACGCCCTCAGTGGATATGCCGATTTCCTGGGCTGCCTGGAACAACGGTTCGCATTCCGGGAAGCGATGCCGCGCCATCGTCCATTCCACCGGCCGCACGCCGCCAAGCGCCAGCTTCAGGATCGGATCGATCCGGTGAAGGCTGCGGGCATGGTAGATCTCGGCAGCGTAGGCGCCGAAGGTGTGATGCAGCCGGCAAACCTTGAGCTCGTCCGCATAGGGCTCCGCTTCGAGATAGAGAAGATGGGCAATGCGGAAGGTTCGACGCATCAATGTGAAGAAATGAGCGGGCTCGACGCAGCCGCCACATTCCAGGATTTCCAGCATGTCGAGGACAGCCTGCTGCTCAGTCATGCCACAACACCGAATCTCGTCCGAGGCCCCAGCATGGTTAGAGGTTCACCTTTTGTCCAGCGCAAACTTTCCCGATTGGTGTATAAGACCAATTGCGCACGCCTTGATTGTGGTCGTCGATCGGCCGCGTGACAGGGGCTGATTCGCGGGTGATCTGCAAAACCAGCGATGCCGCGCCTGAAGCATGCGCGACATCCGGATACGGTTTTGCCGGCGCCGGCATGGCGCCCGAATGCAGCGAAGACCGGTGGCGATCTCCGCGTTGCCATCTCAACCCGGATGGCTGGCTTCGACCACCGCCAGAGCCGCCATGTTGACGACGCCGCGTGAGGTGACGGACGGCGACAGGATATGGGCCGGAAGCGCCGAGCCGAGCAGGATCGGGCCGACATGCAGGCTGTCGGTCATGGTCTTGACGACACCGAGCGTGATGTTGGCGGCATCGAGATTGGGGAAAACCAGCAGATTGGCTTCGCTCGACAGGCTGCTGTCCGGCATGACGCGCTGGCGCAACGCTTCCGAGATCGCCGCATCGCCGTGCATTTCGCCGTCGACCTCGAGATCGGGCGCGAGTTCCCGCACGAGCTGCAGCGCCGTGCGCATCTTGGTGGCGCTCTCCGAATCGCGCGAACCGAAGTTCGAATGCGAGACGAGGGCGGCGCGTGGAGTGATGCCGAAGCGGCGGATTTCCTGTGCCGCCATGACCGTCGTCTGGGCGATCTCTTCGGCGCTCGGGCAGTAGCTCACATAGGTGTCGGTGAAGAAAGTTGCGCCGCGCTGCGAGATCAGCAGGCTCAAGGCCGAGAAATCGAGCACGCCGTCGCGCTTGCCGATGATCTGCGATACGTCGCGCAGGTGCTTGCTGTAGCGCCCTTCGACGCCGCAGATCAACGCATCGGCTTCGCCGCGCTTGACCGAGAGCGCGCCGATGACGGTCGTGTTGGTGCGCACGATCGTGCGGGCGGCTTCCGGGATGACGCCGAGACGGCCGACGAGGGCAAAATAGTCCTCGACATAGTCGCGGTAGCGCGGATCGCCTTCGGGGTTGACGACCTCGAAATCGACATCCGGACGGATGCGCAGGCCATAGCGACGCAGGCGCGTCTCGATGATCTGCGGACGGCCGATCAGGATCGGTCGGGCCGTGCCTTCTTCGAGCAACACCTGGGCGGCGCGCAGCACGCGTTCGTCTTCGCCTTCGGCAAAGATAACCCGGTTCTTCTGGGCGTTCTTGGCGGCGGCAAAGACGGGCTTCATGATGAAGCCCGAGCGGAAGACGAAGCGGTTCAGCTTGTCGAGATAGGCGTCATAGTCCTGGATCGGACGGGTGGCGACGCCGCTTTCCTCGGCTGCCTTCGCAACCGCCGGCGCGATACGCAGGATAAGGCGCTGATCGAACGGCGAGGGGATCAGGTAGTCCGGGCCGAAGACCGGGGTCTCGCCGGAATAGGCGCGGGCGGCAACATCGGAGGGCTCTTCGCGGGCAAGACCGGCGATGGCGCGTACGGCCGCCATCTTCATTTCTTCGTTGATCGTGCTTGCGCCGCAGTCGAGCGCGCCGCGGAAGATATGCGGGAAGCAGAGAACGTTGTTGACCTGGTTCGGGAAGTCCGAGCGGCCGGTGCAGATCATCGCGTCCGGACGGGCTTGGCGGGCGGCTTCCGGCATGATTTCCGGCGTCGGATTGGCGAGCGCCATGATCAGCGGCTTTTCGGCCATCTGCGCCAGCAGTTCCGGCTTCAGGACGCCGGCGGCCGAAAGGCCGAGGAAGACGTCAGCGCCGCCGGTGCTGTCGGCAAGCACGCGGTTGCTGCTATCCTGCTCGTAGACGGACTTCCATTCGTCCATCAGCACCTCGCGGCCCTTGTAGACGAGGCCTTCGAGGTCATGGACCCAGATGTTTTCGCGCTTGGCGCCGAGCGTCACGAGAAGGTTGAGACAGGCGAGTGCGGCGGCACCTGCGCCCGAGGTGACGATCTTGGCGGTCGCGATGTCCTTGCCGGCGAGTTCGAGGCCGTTGAGGATGGCGGCGGCGACGATGATCGCGGTTCCGTGCTGGTCGTCGTGGAAGACAGGGATCTGCATCTTTTCACGCAGGCGCCGCTCCACCTCGAAACATTCGGGCGCCTTGATGTCTTCAAGGTTGATGCCGCCGAAGGTCGGCTCGAGCGCCGAGATTACGTCGACCATGCGCTCGATGCTCGACGCGTCGATTTCGATGTCGAAGACGTCGATGCCGGCAAACTTCTTGAAGAGGACGGCCTTGCCCTCCATGACGGGCTTGGAAGCCAGCGGACCGATATTGCCGAGACCGAGGACGGCCGTGCCGTTGGAGATGACCGCGACCAGGTTGGCGCGCGCTGTGTAATCGGCGGCTGTTTCCGGATTGTCACGAATGGCGATGCAGGGGGCTGCAACCCCTGGCGAATAGGCAAGAGCCAGGTCGCGCTGGTTGCCAAGCGGCTTGGTGGGCTGGATTTCGAGCTTTCCCGGGCGTGGGTAACGGTGGAAGAAAAGGGCCTGCTGGTCGATGTCGCCGCTGGCCGGACCGGTATGGGATTTCGTCTTGTCGCCCGTATTCATGCTCTCACATTCCTCATTCGTGGTCGTGCCTTTTGGCATGAATTCGAAGCGAGGTACAGTTTTGCAGTGCTGATTTCAGCGGGGGGACCGGTGACGCAATGTTGATGTCATCTTCCTGAAACACGAGTCTGGTTTCACGAAGGCAGAAAGCATAACCTGAAGACGAGGCTCGCATGATGGCGGCGCAGCAAGACAACTCCGTACGAAAGCTCAGGACGTTGTTCATCTCGGACGTCCATCTCGGCTCGAAGGCCGCCAAGACCGACTACCTGCTCGACTTCCTGCGGCATCATGAAGCGGAGACGATCGTTCTGGTCGGCGACATCGTCGACGGCTGGCGGTTGAAGCGCAGCTGGTACTGGCCGCAGAACTGCAACGACGTGGTGCAAAAGCTCCTGCGCAAGGCGCGCAAGGGCGCCCGCATCGTTTACATCCCCGGTAATCACGATGAATTCCTGCGCGACTTTCCGGGCGTGCATTTCGGCGGCATCGAGGTGGCGCAACGCTACATGCACGAGGGGGCCGACGGCCGTAAATATCTCGTGCTGCACGGCGACGAATTCGACGTCGTCGTGCGCAACGCCCGCGTGCTCGCCTATCTCGGCGATTGGGCCTACGACACGGCGATCGCCATCAATATCGGGCTTGCTGCGGTCCGCCGACGTCTCGGCATGCCGTATTGGTCGTTCTCGTCCTGGGCGAAGCTTCAGGTCAAGCACGCCGTCAACTTCATCGGCGAGTTCCAGAAGGTGGTCGCCGAGGAGGCGCGCCGTCACGATGCGCAGGGCGTGATCTGTGGTCATATCCACCATGCTGTCATCGAGGAGATCGGCGACATCCGCTACATCAACACCGGCGACTGGGTGGAAAGCTGCACGGCGATTGCCGAGCACCACGATGGCATGATGGAACTGATCACCTGGCACCAGATGCGCGGCGGCGCCAGCGAAGGCGAAGCCTCTGGTGAAGCGGACAAACTGCTCGCCCAACTGCTGACCCAGCGCGCGGCCTGACCTTCGCGGCGCAGCGATATTCCTGTCGCGAAAACTAGGTTATGGCGAGGAGCGCCCGGCTCGTGCTAGAGATCGGGCACAGCCATCAGGTCAGACGATGATTCCCTTCCAAGCGCCCGCCTATGTGGGCCCTCCGCCGCGCCATTTTGCGCTTCGCATTGCTTTGCTCTTCTGTGCGCCGCTGATCGTCAACGGCTTCGCGATGCCATATTTCCCGATGTGGCTGAGCACGCTGTCGATGAGCGACTTCGAGATCGGCGTCGTTCTGGCGTTGCCGATGTTCGTGCGCGTCATCACGGCGCCGATCGCCGGCGTCATTGCCGATAGGCTCGGCGAGCGGGCGATCGTCCTGATCTGGTCCGGTTTCCTGTCGCTCGCAACGGCCGTGGTTCTGTTCTATTTCCGCGAATTCTGGCCGGTGCTGCTGATCTATACGCTGCAGTCGGCCGTCTATTCTCCCTATGTGCCGATCGTCGAGGCGATCGCGCTTTCAGGCGTGCGGCGCTGGGGCTTCGACTACGCCCATATGCGGCTCTGGGGCTCGGTCGCCTTCATCGGCGCGACGATGCTCGGCGGCTGGATGGTGGGCATCTTCGGCAGCGACATGGTGCTGCCGGCGATGGCGATCGGCTTCGGCCTGACGATCATCATGGCCTATGCCGCGCCACGGGTCGGCAAGCCGAGGCGGCCGTCACCGATCACGGCATTGACGGAGCCGCCGCCGAAGTCGCTGCGGCAGCTCGACCTGCAGCTGCTTCTGATCGGGGTGACGCTGGTCAACGCCAGCCACGCGATGCTCTTTGCCTTCTCGGCGATCTATTGGCAGCACATCGGCTACAGCGGTACCGAGATCGGCCTGCTCTGGAGCGCGGGCGTCGCGGCGGAAGTGACGATGTTCATCTTCGCCAAGGCGATCAGCCGCCGTTTCAGCGTCTGGGTGATGATCCTGTCCGGCTGCTTTCTCGCCGTGGTGCGCTGGATCATCTTCCCGATGGATCTCGGCTTCAGCGGCTATTTCATCCTGCAGTGCTTCCACGCTTTCACCTATGCGATCATGCACACCGGCATGCAGCACAAGCTGGTCGAGCGGGTGGTGGAATCACAGGAAGCGTCGGCGCAGGGGCTCTACTTCTTCTATACCGGTATCTTCACCGCGATCTTCACGTTCCTGTCCGGCTATTTCTACGCTTGGTACGGGGTGAACGGCTTCTATTCAATGTCGGTCGTCGCCTTTGCCGGCTGCTGCTTTGCCGTCACCGCCTGGTATCTTCAACCCCAGAGGCGCGGCTCCGGCGGGAAGACAAGCGAGGCCTCGTAGCGCAGGCCGGGCTCGCGATCCTGCGCCAGCAGCAGCGGCCCGTCGAGATCGACGAAATCCGCGCCTTGCGCCACCAGGATCGCCGGCGCCATCGCGAGCGAACTGCCGACCATGCAGCCGACCATGACCTTGAGCCCGAGCGAGACCGCCTCATCGCGCATGCGCAGTGCCTCGGTCAGGCCGCCGGTCTTGTCGAGCTTGATGTTGACGGCGTCGTAACGCCCGACGAGAGCGGCGAGGTCGCCGGTCGCGTGCACGCTTTCATCAGCGCAGATCGGAACGGGACGGGCGATCGTTGCCAACGCCTCGTCGCGGCCGGCGGGAAGCGGCTGCTCGATCAGGTCGATCCGTTCCTCGGCGCAGATCGCAAAGTGATAGGCAAGCGTTTCGGGCGTCCAGCCCTCGTTGGCGTCGAGGATGATGCGGCTTTCCGGTGCGCCGGCGCGCACCGCACGGATGCGGGCAGCATCATCCGACGTGCCGACCTTGACCTTGAGGAGCGCGCGGTGGGCATATTTGGCGGCCTGCTCGCGCATCGCGTCGGGCTCGGCAAGCGAAAGCGTATAGGCCGTGGTCAATGCTTCCGGTGAAGAAATGCCGGCAAGAACATGGGCCGACTTGTTTTTCTGCTTTGCTTCCAGATCCCACAGCGCGCAATCGACGGCGTTGCGGGCAGCACCCGGCTTCATCTCGCGCTGCAGGTCGGCGCGGCTGAGCCCGGCCTCGATGTGGTGGCGGATGGCGGCGATTTCGGCGAGCACCGTGTCGATTGTCTCGCCGTAGCGGCCGTAGGGAACGCATTCGCCGGAGCCCGTATGGACATCGTCTGCGATGCGGCAAGTGACGACGCTTGCCGTCGTCTTGGAGCCGCGCGAGATCGTAAACGTGCCCGCAATCGGGAAATGTTCCACGGTGGCATCGAGGGAAAGTGACATGAAAGCGTCTCCGGCAGGTAATCTGTTGGCCCGGCGTCATAGCGCCGCAACGTTCGGGTGACAGCAAAGGTGCGAGCCGTTATGACGGTGGAAGGATTTACGAATCTTTACACAGTCGTTGCCTCCGGTCGGACGCGCAACAGTCGTGGTAACACTTTAGGTCTGCTGCACAATCTTGTCCTCAAATCTATCGAGATTGGACGAGTTTTGCAGAGGCAAATCGGGATAACAGAAGACACGTGTCGCAAGCCGCCCGCAAGATGACCGCCGATGTCGCGCTGTCCGAGAGTGGCGGCGGGCGAAGCTATGTCTTCACCGGCACCTGGCGGCACGAGACGGCCGAAGCGATGGCGGCAAAGCTCGACGGCCTTGCGCGCAAGGGCGACGGGGCCGCGCAGTTCGATCTGTCCGGCGTGACGGCGATGGATACCGCAGGCGCCTGGATCATCCGCCGCTTCATGACCCGTGTCGTCGGCCCGTCGCGCGACAACGTTCACTTCGCCGAAGGCGGACAGCGCTATGTCGAGCTGATCGACGCCCTGCCGGCTGAACTGCGTTCGCCGGAAAAGAACGGCGAACGGCTGCCGCTGTTTCAGCGCATCTTCGCCCCGGTCGGCGAGGTCATGGCGGCGACGTGGGAAGATATCGTCGCTGCGATGTACATCCTGGGGTCCGCGGTGCGCGGCGCCCAGCTTAAGCTTGGACGGCACAGCGGCGTCTCGCCGGCGGCGATCGTTCACCAGATCGACCGCATGGGCGTGAAGGCAGTGCCGATCATCACGCTGATGTCGTTCCTGATCGGCGCCATCATCGCTCAGCAGGGCGCGTTCCAGCTGCGCTATTTCGGCGCCGAGGTCTTCGTCGTCGATCTCGTCGGCATCCTGCAGCTCCGTGAAATCGGGGTGCTGCTGACCGCGATCATGATCGCTGGCCGCTCCGGCAGCGCGATCACCGCCGAAATCGGCTCGATGAAGATGCGTGAAGAGGTGGATGCGCTGAAGGTGATGGGGCTGAGCCCGGTCGGCGTACTCGTATTTCCGCGCCTCGTGGCGCTGACCGTCGCGCTGCCGCTCTTGACGATCATCGCAAACTTCGCGGCGCTCGTCGGTGCGGCGCTCGTTGCCTGGGGCTATTCCGGCATCACGATCCCAACCTTCCTCGCCCGATTGCAGGAAGCCATCGATTTTTCGTCGATCGCCGCCGGCATGATCAAGGCGCCGTTCATGGCGCTCATCATCGGGGTCGTGGCAGCCGTCGAGGGCTTGAAGGTTGGCGGCAGCGCGGAGTCGCTCGGCCGCCACGTGACGTCTTCAGTGGTCAAGTCGATCTTCGTCGTGATCCTGATCGACGGGCTCTTCGCCATGTTCTACGCGGCCATTGATTTCTGATGCGGAGAACAGCGTGAACCCAATCGAAAAGAGTCACGAGGGGTACCAGCCGACCGAGGCGAACGGGCGCGAGCCCGTGCTTTCCGTTCGCGACCTGACGGTCGGTTTCGGCTCCAACATCGTGCTCGACAAGCTGAACCTCGAGATCTACCGCGGCGAAATCCTCGGCTTCGTCGGAGCGTCCGGCACCGGCAAGTCGGTGCTGATGCGCACGGTTCTGAGGTTGCTTGCGAAGCGGTCCGGCAAGATCGAAATCCTTGGCGCGGACTACGACAACATCACCGAGGGCGAACGCATCGCGCTCGACATGCGTCTTGGCGTTCTCTTCCAGCACGGAGCGCTGTTTTCGGCGCTGACGGTGCGCGAGAACATCCAGGTGCCCATGCGCGAATATCTCGACCTGCCGCAGAGCCTCATGGACGAGCTGGCGCGGGTGAAGATCGAGCTGGTCGGCCTTGCGCCGGAGGCGGCGGAAAAGTACCCGTCGGAGCTTTCGGGCGGCATGATCAAGCGCGCCGCACTTGCGCGCGCGCTGGCGCTCGATCCGGACCTGGTCTTCCTCGACGAGCCGACCTCGGGGCTCGATCCGATCGGGGCGGCGGAGTTCGACGAGTTGATCGCCAAGCTGCGCGACACGCTGGGATTGACCGTGTATATGGTGACTCACGACCTCGACAGCCTCTTTTCGGTCTGCGACCGCATCGCGGTTCTCGGCAAGAAGAAGGTCCTGGTCGAAGGCACGGTGGAAGACATGCTGGCCTGCGACGATCCGTGGGTGCAGTCCTATTTCCGTGGCAAGCGGGCACGATCGATCGTGCGGAACGATCAATGAATCTTGAGAAGCCGATTTTGATGCCCAGGCGTCGAGATCGGAGGTAGAGCCGGTGAAGCGGCCACGAAGGTAGTCGGTACGAATGGAAACGAAAGCGAACTACGCCATTGTCGGTTTCTTCACGGTGTTCGTGGTCGCAGCCGCATTCGGCTTCGTCTACTGGATGTCGCAGTATGGCCGTAGCGGCGAGATGATCGAGCTGGTGGTCAACATTCCGGGGTCGGCCAACGGCCTTTCGGTCGGCTCTCCGGTGCGCTTCAACGGCATTCCCGTCGGCACGGTTCGCAACCTCGCGATCGATGCCAACGATCCGCGTTATTCGATCGCGCTGACCGAGGTTTCGGTCGACGCGCCGGTGCTCAAGTCGACCAAGGCGACGCTGGAAGTGCAAGGCCTGACCGGTGCGGCCTATATCGAACTCAGCGGTGGCCACAAGGGCGACGAAAACATCCTGAAGACTGCGATCGAGAAGGGTACGCAGGCGCGTATCCTTGCGGACCAGTCGAGCGTCACCAGCCTGCTCGCGACGGCCGACCAGATTATGGACCGCGCCAACAGCGCCATCACCGACATCCAGGGCTTCGTCACTGACGTGCGCGGTCCGCTGACCAAGACGATCGGCAATGCCGAGACGTTTTCGAATGCGCTCGCGAACAATTCCGGCGCGATCGATGACTTCCTGAAGAGCGTGACGGAACTCTCCGGTTCGGTGAGTGCTGCGTCCAAGAAGCTCGATTCGACTCTGGAATCTGCCGAAACTCTGGTGAAATCGGTGGATCCGAAGAAGATCGATCAGATCGTCTCGAACGTCGAGCAGATCAGCACCGACCTGAAGGCTGCCTCGGGCGGCGTTTCCGAAACCATCGCTGCCTTCCGGCGCACGGTCGAAACCTACGAGCAATTCGGCAAGAACGCCCAGAAGACGCTGGAGCGGGTCGATACGCTGGTCGCCTCGGTCGACAAGCAGAAGGTGGAGCTCGTCGTCAACGACATCACAGCGGCGACGGCGGACGCCCGCAAGACGGTGGCCAACATCTCGCAGTTCGCCGACAAGATCACGGCGCGCCAGCAGGACATCGACCGCACGATCACCGACGTCACGCAGCTGGCAAGCAAGTTGAACGCTTCGGCCAACCGGGTCGACAGCATTCTCGTGAAGGTCGACGGTTTCCTCGGCGATGCGGACGCGCCGTCGCTTTCGGCTGACGCCCGCGCGACGCTCGCCTCGTTCCGCAAGATGGCGGACAATCTGAACGCCCAGATCGGCCCGATTGCGGAGAACCTCAAGCGCTTCTCGAATTCGGGGCTGCGCGACGTCGAGGCGCTCGTCACAGATACGCGCCGCACGGTGCAGAGCCTCGAGAACACGATCTCGACGTTCGACAAGGATCCGCAACGCCTTCTCTTTGGCGGCGAGACGGTAAAGCAATATGATGGCCGCACCCGACGCTGAGTCGGTGGGCACAGCCGGCGTGGGGCCGGGTGGTGTGTTTCGATCGGGAATGCGCCGAAGTTGTGTGGGACAAAGGTAACGGCAGTATGAGTTTTCCAGGGCTGGTGGGCGTGCGAGTAGCGGGAGCGTGGCGCTCCGCCCTGATGATCATGCTGGCAGCAGGACTTGCTGGCTGCGGTACCAAAGCGGCCAACGACACCTACAGTCTTTCGGCGAGGCCAGCCGTCGAAGGTCGCGCATCGACCGGCAAGCAGATCCTCGTGCCGGAGCCGACGGCTCTGAAGGCACTCGACAGCGATCAGGTCGTCATCCGTCTCTCCGGCGCGGAACTGCAATATCTCGCCAAGGCTCAGTGGAGCGACCGCCTGCCGAAGCTGGTACAGGCGAAGCTCGTGCAGGCCTTCGAGGACACAGGCAAGATCGGCGGCGTCGGCAAGCCCGGCCAGGGCCTGGCGATCGACTACCAGGTCATCACCGAAATCCGCGCCTTCGAGGTTTCGACCGAGGGCGCCGACGCGGCCAATGTCGAAATCTTCGCCAAGATCCTCAACGATCGCAACGGCACGGTGCTGGCGCAAAAGGCGTTTCGCGCCACGGCCGCAGTCAAGGGCACGGGCAACACGGCCTTCATCAAGGCCATGGATCAGGCCTTCGCCAGTGTTTCGGCAGAAATCGTCAGCTGGACGCTCGGCTCCATCTGAGGAACCGAGGACGCTTCTATCTTGCGGTGACCGTCTCGATCCGGTTGATCACTTCCGCGACGCCTTGCACCTGTTTTGCTGCCTCTTCGGCGCGGAAAACTTCGCCTTCGGTCGCCACGAAACCGGCAAGCACAATGGTGTTGCCTTTGGCGGTAACAGTGACATCGGCTGCATCGAGGCCGGGCGTGACCGCCAGGAGATGGGCGACGCGGCGCTCCAGTTCGGCCGGGTGATCGGCCACCTGCCGCTCCGGTTCATCGCCGTAAAATGTCCGTTTCTTGAAGATCATTGTTTTCACCTCGCTCGACGAAGGTGAAACGCCTGATAGCGGGCTTTGTTCGCCTGTTTCATTCGAAACAGCGGGGTGGGACTGATCCGTGCGATGGCTCGTGTCAGGCGACGGGCGGCTCCGTCGCGGTCGGATTACACGGGGATATACAAAATGCGCAGTTCTTGCTTCGCCATCGCTCTGGCGACGACGATGGCACTTGCCTTGGCCATGCCGGCGAAGGCCGCGAACTATAGCTACGGCTGCAAACCGAGTTGCGTCGTCAAAACGGAACGGGCTTATGGCGCCGACGGTAAGGTCTTCTGGAAGAAGGTGCGGATCTGCAAGTGACGTCAGGGAAGGTCCAAAGATCTTCGTTCGGAACGACCGTGGTGAGTGAGCCACTCATAGGTTCGGACACGCTGTGAATGGTCCGGAGAGAAGCGCATCTGCGCGGTGCGAGCGCTTCTCTCTGCCTGTCTAAGCTGCTGAGTTTACGGCCAGCGGACGACCGGGGGCAGGGACGACAGGATCGACTCGACATTGCCGCCGGTCTTTAGGCCGAAGATGGTGCCGCGATCGTAGAGCAGGTTGAACTCGACATAGCGGCCGCGGCGCACCAGCTGTTCGTCGCGGTCGTTTTCGGTCCAGGGCGCATTGAAATTGGTGCGCACGATCTTCGGATAGACGATGGCGAACGCCTTGCCGACATCACGGGTGAAGGCGAAATCGGCGTCCCAGCCGCCTTGCTCTTCCGAGGAATGCAGCCAGTCGTAGAAGATGCCACCGGTTCCGCGCGCCTCGTTTCGATGGGGCAGAAAGAAGTAGTCGTCGCACCACTTCTTGAACTTGGCATGGTCGGCGACCGCATGGCGCCCGCAAGTGATCTCCATCGCGCGGTGGAAGAGCTGCGTGTCGGGATCCGTCATGACGCGACGGCGATCGAGCACCGGAGTGAGGTCGGCGCCGCCGCCGAACCAGTTGCTGGTCGTCACCACCATGCGGGTGTTCATGTGAACGGCCGGTACGTTGGGATTGACCGGATGGGCGATCAGCGAAATGCCCGAAGCCCAGAAACGGGGATCTTCGGCTGCACCCGGGATCTGGCTGCGGAATTCGGGCGAGAACTCGCCGTAGACGGTCGAGGTGTGCACGCCGACCTTTTCGAAGACGCGGCCTTCCATCATCGACATGCGGCCACCGCCGCCCTTGCCATCCTCACGGCTCCAGTCCTTGGCAACGAAGCGGCCGGGGGCGCGGTCAGATAGCGGCCCGGTCAGCTCATCCTCCACCGCCTCGAAGGCGGCGCAGATGGTGTCGCGCAGCCCTTCGAACCATGCACGCGCCTCCGCCTTCTTATCTTCGATGTCTGCGGGGAGCCCCTGGGGTAGCTGCGGTCGTTCCATGAGATTACGTCCTGTTGGCGGGATTTTCCGATGAGATGCCGCCGATTCGATTGAAGTCGCCACAGTTCACACTTTGGCGCTGATGGCAACGGCGGTCCAGCGCTTCGGCCACTCGGTCGCGGCGTGTCCTTGGCCCCGGCGAAACCGCCTACACAAAGCTCTGGCAAAGGCAGGCTTGCCTCACTATCTTACAATCCAGAGGTATAGCCCATGGCAAGAATACCTGCAGGCCCGCCGCTCGATGGATTGCGGCGGCAGATCGCCCGGCATCGCCGGGACAATCCGACACGAGGCGACGGCCTTTTCGTGCGGGAAACCTTTCGGCTCGATCGCAGTGCTGCCCGTGCAAAAGCGCGGGAATGGTTCGATACCTGGCCGAAGGCCGCCTACTGGACCGAGGTGGAAAGCTGGCGCCAGCTCGAGGGCGACGAGATCGAGTTTACGATGCGCCGCCTGCCGACCGCGGATTGATCCATCGCCCCTGCCGCTTTTTCTGAGATCACCGGTCACGTCAACAAACGCGTCAGATTCCCTGCCGTGCCGAGGTAGCACAGCGCTCAACCTCGATTTCGATCCTGAAAGAAAATCAGAGTTTTTCCGAGAAGAATCAATAGATTAATGATGGCTATCAGCCCGAGTATCACGGTCCCCAGGGCAAGCGCCAGGAATGTATTGACGACGCATTGCTGATCCCCTGCGGCGCATGCGCGATCGTCAAGATAATAGAACCATGAGAACAGGATGAGAGCGAGAAGAGGAAGGACTATCGCAACTCGACCTCTTAGTTCTGACTTCATCTTCTTTTCCGCACAATGACCATGCGTAGGCACCTTTGGTCGTGGCGGCCGCTCAAGGGTGGCTGTCTTCATCCATGAGCCTTGGGCCGGCGCCTTCCATCGACAGCACGTCGTGCGGATTGCGCAGAGGACATTCGCGCAGCGACAGGCAGCCGCAGCCGATGCAGCTCGTCAGATGGTCGCGCAACGCCATCAGGCTGGCGATGCGTTCGTTCAGCTGTTCGCGCCAGTTTTCGGACAATCTGCCCCAATCCTCGACCGTCAGCGGACGATCGTCCGGCAAAACCGACAAAGCGTCCTGGATTTCCGACAATGGAATGCCGGTGCGCTGCGCCACCTTGATGACGGCGACGCGCCTGAGCACGCCGCGCGGATAGCGGCGCTGGTTGCCGCGGGTGCGGTTGCTGCGGATCAGCCCCTTGGCCTCGTAGAAATGCAGGGTGGAGACGGCGACGCCGCTGCGCTCCGCCACTTCGCCCACGGTCAGTTCGCGGCGCAATTCGCTTTGTTTCACAATCGTCATAACGGCTATTGACCTCAACTAATCTTGAGGTTTTATAGCATTGGCTCCATGACTGAGACAACAGGAGCTTGATCCCCATGACTGAGAAAATGACCCTCGCCGTGATCTATGGCAGCGCGCGGCAGGGTCGCTTCTGCGACACAGTCGCCAATTGGCTGATCCGGGAACTATCGGCTTCCGACACCTTCTCCCTGACGATTATCGACCCGGCGCGGCTCAGAACGTCGCGCGGCCTTGGCGCGGCGGTCAATCCCGGCGAATGGCTGGAGCGCAAGATCGCCGAGGCGGATGCCTTCATCGTCGTTACGCCCGAATACAACCACGGCTACCCGGCGGCGCTGAAGGAACTGATCGACTCTGTCTACGAGCCCTGGCACGCAAAGCCGGTCGCCTTCGTCTCTTACGGCGGCGCCTCGGGCGGCATTCGCGCGGTCGAGCAATTGCGCCAGGTGTTTGGAGAGTTGCACACGGTGACACTGCGCGACGGCGTGGCCTTCCCGAAGGCGTGGTCGAAGTTCGATGCTGCCGGCAACCTCTATAAACCGGAGGAGCTCCGCGCGCCGCTGTTTTTGATGATGGATCGCCTGACCTGGTGGGCGCGGGTGCTGAAGCAGGCGCGCAAGAGCAAACCTTACAACGAAGTCGCGGCGTAACGTTGGAGACGAGGGCTCTCGGCCGGGCCCTCAAAGGCTCGGCCTGCCGCCAAGGAGACGGCTATGGAGACGGTATCAAATCGGCGAAACCTGCCGGAT
Organism: Ensifer sp. ENS02; assembly: GCF_014851885.1. Taxonomy (NCBI): domain Bacteria; kingdom Pseudomonadati; phylum Pseudomonadota; class Alphaproteobacteria; order Hyphomicrobiales; family Rhizobiaceae; genus Ensifer; species Ensifer sp. ENS02. The sequence goes on from NZ_JACVAO010000001.1 coordinate 773,147, forward strand.
CGCTTCGCCCGCAATCATCGCGGCGGAGATCGCGATGTTCAGCGAGCGCTGGCCGTCGGCCATCGGAATGAGGATGCGGCCATCGGCGCGCTCGTGCACGTGATCGGGCACGCCGGCGCTTTCCCGCCCGAAAAGCAGGATGTCGTCTGGGCGGAAATCATAGCGCGTATAGGGCAGGGCAGCCTTGGTGGAGGCGAGCACCAGCCGACGTCCGCTCGCCGAGCGCCACTCTTCGAAGCGCTCCCAGCTGACGTGACGAGTGAGCGCCACCGACGCGATGTAGTCCATGCCGGCGCGCTTCAGGTTTCGGTCGGAGAGGTCGAAGCCGGCCGGCTCGATCACATCGACCGAAAGCCCGAGACAGGCGGCCATGCGCAGGATCGTGCCGGTATTGCCGGGAATATCGGGCTGGTAAAGGGCGATGCGCAGATTGCTCACGTCAGGTTACTCGTTTCCGGGGGCGTTGCGCCGCGTATCGAAATCCGCAGCCAGGATGCCCATCATGATGTCGTCGTGCCACTCACCGTCGATCAGCGCCGATTCGCGTTCGCGGCCCTCGATCGAGAAACCGGACTTGAGATAGGCCGTAATCGCCCGCTCGTTGAAGGCGAGGACCCTCAGCGAGACCCGATGAAGGGCAAGTTCGTCGAAGGCATAGGCCAATACCCGCTTGATGACCGCCGTGCCAAGACCCTTGCCAAGGCGATCCGGATCGAAAATGCCGATGGCGAAGTTCGCGCGGCGATCGGCGCGGTTGATGTTGTCGAGCCGCACTTCGCCGACGAGGCCGTCCTGATCGATGATCCAGGCGGCCGGATGTTCGGCGATGCGCGTTACCCAGGCGGCCGCTTCACCGTGGCCGAAGAGGCCGGGAAACGACCTGCCCGCACCGAACATCCGGTAGATATCCGGATGGCGGCCGAGCCTCAGGCGCGCGTCTGCGTCACCCTCGCGGGGGCGCCGCAGGAGAAAGCCGACACTTTGAAGGTCAGGAGGCGTGTCCGATGAAGCGATCATCCTTGTTCTCCGCTGCGAAACGTCCGGCGCTGCTTGCTTTTGAGGTCGCTCATATTGCCTGCGCTAATCTGTGCCGAAACGGCAACAGCGGTCGGAGCGATGAAAAATTGGGCAAGAAAGTGCCTGCGACAATCTGGCATGCGAGCGCGAATAAGGGTAGAGATCGGACCTCTTCAACGCGAACCGACGGAGGCAAACATGAATGTATTGATGTTGACACGCCTTCCTGGAGTAGTGGGCCACCGTTTGGCCTGACCGGTTCCGCGACCTATCTTTTAACCGAGATCGACGCGCTTCCGGGACTCCGGAAGACGAAGCCCTTTTCGGGCTGCATTTCCGGACTGACTTTTTCATCATAAGAATGCGGGGCGAAATCCCGCTTTCCTTCAAAATACTCTGAAGGAGCAATGTTATGTTTGGCTGGTTTGAATCCCGCCTCAATCCCTATCCGCCGGAGGAGCCGACGGTTCCGCCGAAGACTCTGTTCGGCTTCTGCTGGCACTACTCCAAGCCGGCTGCGCCGTGGCTCATCATCATGTCCGTCTGTACGGCGCTGATCGCCATTGGCGAAGTGGCGCTGTTCCAGTTCCTCGGCAACATGGTGGACTGGCTGTCGAGCGCCGACCGCGAGAGCTTCCTCGCCGCCGAAAGCGGACGGCTGTTCTGGATGGGTGCACTCGTCCTCATCGGCCTGCCGGGCCTCGTGGCGATCGATTCGCTGATCATGCATCAGGTGCTGCTCGGCAACTATCCGATGATCGCCCGCTGGCAGATGCACCGCTACCTGCTGCGCCAGAGCATGACCTTCTTTGCCAACGAGTTCGCCGGACGCGTGGCAACGAAAGTCATGCAGACGTCACTAGCCGTGCGCGAAACCGTGATGAAGATCCTCGACGTCTTCGTCTATGTCGTCAGCTACTTCGTCACGATGCTCGCCGTCGTCGCCACCGCCGACTGGCGGCTGGTGATCCCGCTCGGCATCTGGCTGGCGATCTACATCTGCATCGTCAGCTATTTTGTGCCGCGGCTGCAGAAGATCTCCAAGGAGCAGGCGGACGCGCGCTCGATGATGACCGGCCGGATCGTCGACAGCTACACCAATATCGGTACGGTCAAGCTGTTCTCGCATGCCGGCCGCGAGGAAGGCTATGCGCGCGACGGCATGGACGGCTTCCTCGACACCGTGCATCGTCAGATGCGCAAGGTGACGCTGTTCCACGTGCTGGTCTATGCCAACAACAGTATCGCGCTCTTTGCGATCGCAGCGCTTGGCATCCATCTGTGGCTGACGAGTGCGATCTCCGTCGGCGCGATCGCGATCGCCGTCGGCCTTGCGATGCGCATCAACGGCATGTCGCAGTGGATCATGTGGGAAGTCTCGGCGCTGTTCGAGAATATCGGCACGGTCTATGACGGCATCGGCATGATGACCAAGGCGCACGACATCGTCGACGAGCCGGACGCCAAGGCGCTGACAGCGGACAAGGGGGCGATTGCCTTCGACAACATCCGCTTCCACTACGGCAAGGCCAAGGGCGTCATCGATCACCTGTCGCTCGACATCAAGCCGGGTGAGAAGATCGGCCTCGTCGGTCGCTCGGGTGCGGGCAAGACGACGCTGATGAACCTGCTGTTGCGCTTCTACGACCTGGAGGACGGCGCGATACGGATCGACGGTAAGGATATCTCCACCGTCACGCAGGACAGCCTGCGCTCCCAGATCGGCGTTGTGACGCAAGACACCTCGCTCTTGCACCGCTCCATTCGCGACAACATCGCCTATGGCCATCCGGAAGCGGACGACGAGGCGATCATTGCGGCGGCCAAGAAGGCGAACGCCTGGGACTTCGTCCAGGGGCTCGAGGACAACCAGGGCCGCAAGGGCCTGGACGCCCAGGTCGGCGAACGCGGCGTCAAGCTCTCCGGCGGCCAGCGCCAGCGTATCGCGATCGCGCGCGTGTTCTTGAAGGACGCGCCGATCCTGATCCTCGACGAGGCGACCTCGGCGCTCGATTCCGAAGTCGAACAGGCGATCCAGGAGAACCTGTTCGCGCTGATGGCCGGCAAGACGGTGATCGCGATCGCCCACCGCCTGTCGACGCTGACGGAGATGGACCGGCTGGTGATCCTCGAGGCCGGCCGCATCGTCGAGACCGGCTCGCATGCCGAGCTCGTTGCCCATGGCGGTCTCTACGCCGACCTCTGGTCTCGCCAATCGGGTGGCTTCATCGCCGACGACGTCGAGAAGGAAGAGGCCGCAGAGTAAGCAACCTGAGGCCCGCCGTTCGAAAGAGCGGCGGGCCTCTTTGTTAGACGTTACGCATTTGTAATCTGCAATTGTGTCGAAACCGATTGCTGTTCCTGCCGAACCGCCTATATCGGAACCATGCTCAGCGCCATCGTCAGCCTCTTCGAGAACTGGATCAAGCCCTTCGCACCGCGCGAGCGCCTGCAGCCGCCGAAATCGCTCTGGGGGTTTGCCTGGTTCTACGCCAGACAGGCCAAGGGACCGTTCATCGCTATGGCCGTCTTGGGTGGCCTCGTCGCCATGCTGGAGGCGGGTCTTTTCTACTTCGTTGGGCGGCTCGTCGATCTGCTCGACACCGTGAAGCCGGAAGCTGGCTGGAGCGGGTTGATCGCCGCCAATGGCCCGGAGCTTCTGTTCATGCTCCTGACGGTCATGGTCTTCCGTTTCATCGCGGTGTCGTTGGCGGCGCTCGTCGAAGAACAGGCGATCACGACAGGCTTTTTGAACCTGGTGCGTTGGCAATCCTACGTGCACGTCGCCAGGCAGTCGCTGACCTTCTTTCAGAATGACTTTTCCGGCCGCATCGTCACCAAGGTCTGGGCCGGCGCGCAGGCAACGAGCGACCTGCTCGTCTCGCTGCTGCAGGTCGTCTGGTTCATCGTCATCTACACGGCGTCCACCATGGCGCTGGTGGCACAGCTCGACTGGCGTCTGGCCGCGATGGTCGGCTTCTGGATCGTCGTCTTCCTGGTGCTGGCGCGCTTTTTCGTTCCACGCATCCGCAAGCACGCCCGCGATACCGCCGAAATGGCGTCGATGCTGAACGGTCGCATGGTCGATGCCTATTCCAACATCCAGACATTGAAGCTCTTCGGGCGCGACGAGGAGAACGACCGCTATATCCGCGGCGGCTTCGACCGGTTCCAGCGCGCGGTCATCCCGTTCACGCGGCTCTTGACGGCCGTGCGCGCCTCACTGGCACTGCTTTCCGGCTTAATGATCACGGCGATCGCGGTCTACGCCATCCATCTCTGGCTCGCAGGCTCGATCAGTTCCGGCGCGGTCGCCTTCACGCTGGCACTGGTGCTCCGGCTAAACATGCTGCTTGGCCGCATGATGACGCAGTTCAACTCGATCATGCGCAATATCGGCACGATCCAGAACTCGGCCGAACTGGTCTCGCAGCCGATCGGTCTCGTCGATCGGCCCGATGCGACGGAACTGGCCGTGAGCAAGCCGGAAATCCGCTTCGAGCACGTCCGCTTCCACTACGGCAAGGGCGACCGCGTCATCGACGATTTCTCGCTGGTCGTCCGTCCAGGCGAGAAGGTGGGCATCGTCGGTCGCTCCGGCGCCGGCAAGTCGACGCTCGTCAACCTCCTGCTGCGCTTCTACGATCTTGAGAGCGGGCGCATCCTGATCGACGGCCAGGATATCGCATCCGTCAGGCAAGAGTCGCTGCGCGCCCAGGTCGGCATGGTCAGCCAGGATACTTCACTTCTGCACCGCTCGATCCGCGACAACATCCTCTTCGGCCGTCCCGACGCGAACGAGGAGCAACTGATCGCTGCGGCGCGGAAAGCCGAAGCCTACGACTTCATCGCCGACCTGCAGGACCAGCGCGGCCACAAGGGGCTCGACGCCCATGTCGGCGAGCGCGGCGTCAAGCTTTCGGGCGGACAGCGGCAACGCATCGCGATCGCCCGGGTGATGCTGAAGGATGCGCCGATCCTGGTGCTCGACGAGGCGACCTCGGCGCTCGATTCCGAAGTCGAAGCGGCGATCCAGTCCAATCTCGACCGCCTGATGCAGGGCAAGACGGTGCTCGCGATCGCGCATCGGCTGTCGACGATCGCCGCGCTCGACCGGCTGGTGGTGATGGACAAGGGGCGGATCGTCGAACAGGGAACGCACGCCGACCTTGTCGCCCGCGGCGGGCTTTACGCCGGGCTCTGGTCACGCCAGTCCGGCGGATTTCTCGCCCGGGAAGAGGCGGCGGAGTAGGGCGCTTTACGGACGCCTTCAAGCCCATCCGGCGGGCGCAAATTCCGCCCAACTGATGGCCGTCAAGTCCTTGTGCCAATTGGCCGCGCTTTTCCCCGCGACAATCTGCCCACATGCCCTTGTCAAGGCTGGACATAATTTGCGATCAAGCATAGAACGCGCCGGATTGACGGGGATTCTGCGTGCTGTGCGCGCGCCGATTCTTTTCGGATTCTGTGCCGATGTCGCATTTGCAACCGCAAGGCGATGGGGCGACAGCACTATGAATAGGGCGTGGTTCCTTGACCTGGATCAAACCGCAAGGGGCAGGAATTTCGCCGGGGGCGGATGCGGTTTCCGCAATATTGCGTGAGAGGATGGTTTAGCCGTGAGCGAACACGACACTTCAAGCGAGGCCTTGGGCGAGCCCACTCGCCGCGACTTCCTTTATCTGGCTACCGGTATGGCAGGCGTCGTCGGCGCTGGTGCCGTCGCCTGGCCGTTCATCGACCAGATGCGTCCGGATGCATCAACGCTCGCGCTCGCCTCGATCGAGGTCGACGTATCGAGCCTTCAGCCCGGTATGTCGCTGACGGCGAAATGGCGCGGCAAGCCGATCTTCATCCGCAACCGTACGGAGAAGGAAGTCGAGGAGGCAAAGGCCGTCAAGCTGGACGAGCTTAAGGACCAGGTTGCGCGCAACGCCAACCTTCCGGCCGACGCTTCCGCGAGCGACCTCGATCGTTCCGCCGGCGAAGGCAAGGAAAACTGGATCGTCATGATCGGTTCCTGCACCCATCTCGGTTGCGTGCCGCTTGGCCAGGCCGGTGATTTCGGTGGCTGGTTCTGTCCCTGCCACGGTTCGCACTACGATACGGCCGGCCGCATCCGTAAGGGTCCGGCGCCGGAGAACCTTCACGTGCCGACCTTCTCGTTCGTATCCGACACAGTTATCAAGATCGGTTGAGGGGACTACTGATAATGAGTGCTGAACATTCAACCTACACGCCGACGACTGGCATTGAGAAATGGGTTGATTCCCGTCTGCCGTTGCCGCGTCTCGTTCACGATAGCTTCATCAGCTACCCGGTTCCCCGGAACCTGAACTACGCCTACACCTTCGGCGCCATGCTCTCGGTCATGCTGATCGTCCAGATCCTGACCGGTATCGTGCTGGCCATGCACTACGCCGCTGAAACGACCGTCGCCTTCAACTCGGTCGAGAAGATCATGCGCGACGTCAATCACGGCTGGCTGCTGCGCTACATGCACGCCAACGGCGCATCCTTCTTCTTCATCGCCGTCTATCTGCACATCGCCCGTGGTCTCTACTACGGCTCGTACAAGGCTCCGCGCGAAATCCTCTGGATCCTCGGCGTGGTCATCTACCTCCTGATGATGGCGACCGGCTTCATGGGCTACGTTCTGCCCTGGGGTCAGATGTCCTTCTGGGGCGCGACCGTTATCACCGGCTTCTTCACCGCCTTCCCGCTGGTGGGTGAGTGGATCCAGCAGTTCCTGCTCGGCGGCTTCGCCGTTGATCAGCCGACGCTGAACCGCTTCTTCTCGCTGCACTACCTGCTGCCCTTCATGATCGCCGGCGTCGTTGTCCTGCACATCTGGGCGCTGCACGTAACGGGTCAGACCAACCCGACCGGCGTTGAAGTCAAGTCCAAGACCGACACCGTGCCCTTCACGCCCTATGCGACGCTGAAGGATGCACTCGGCGTTTCCGTCTTCCTGATCATCTATGCCTGGTTCGTCTTCTACCAGCCGAACTTCCTCGGCCACCCGGACAACTACATTCCGGCTGACGCGCTGAAGACGCCCGCTCACATCGTTCCGGAATGGTACTACCTGCCGTTCTACGCGATGCTGCGCGCCATCACCTTCAATGTCGGCCCGATCGACTCCAAGCTCGGCGGCGTTCTGGTGATGTTCGGCTCGATCATCATCCTGTTCTTCCTGCCCTGGCTCGACACGTCCAAGGTCCGCTCGGCCGTCTACCGTCCGTGGTACAAGCTGTTCTTCTGGGTCTTCGTGGCCAACGCCATCCTGCTCGGCTGGCTCGGCTCGCGTCCGGCGGAAGGCCTGTACGTCGTGATGTCGCAGATCGGCACGCTGTACTACTTCGGCTTCTTCCTCGTCATCTTGCCGGTCCTCGGTCTGATCGAGACGCCGAAGCGCATTCCGAACTCCATCACCGAAGCGGTGCTGGAAAAGCAGAATGCCAAGGCGCAGCCGGCTGCCGCGCGCGCCTGATCAGAACAGCGATTGATAAGGAACCCACAACAATGAAAAAGCTTGTTACAGGCATTCTGTCACTCGCTGTCGTCGCTGGTCTCGGTCTCGGTACGGCTGTTGCCGAAGAGGCGAAGGGCGGCGAGGAGCATGGCGGCGGTACGCCCCACTATCCGATCCACAAGCCGGAACAGCAGGACTGGAGCTTTGCCGGTCCCTTCGGTCACTACGACAAGGGTCAGCTTCAGCGCGGCCTGAAGGTCTACGCCGAAGTCTGTTCTGCCTGCCACTCGATGAACCTGGTGTCCTTCCGCACGCTGGAAGGCCTGGGCTATTCGGAAGGCCAGGTAAAGGCCTTTGCGGCGAACTACGAAGTTCAGGACGGCCCGAACGCCGACGGCGAGATGTTCACCCGCAAGGCTGTCGCCTCCGACCACTTCCCGTCGCCTTACGCGAACAAGGAAGCGGCTGCCGCATCGAACAACGGTGCAGCTCCGCCGGACTTCTCGCTGATCGCCAAGGCTCGCGGCATCGAGCGCGGCTTCCCGCAGTTCATCTTCGACATGTTCTGGCCCTACCAGGAAGGCGGCCCGGACTACATCCACGCGCTGCTGACCGGCTACCAGGATCCGCCGCAGGGCGTCGAAGTGGCTGAAGGCACGCACTACAACCCGTACTTCGCCAACGCTGCCGCGCTGGCGATGGCTCAGCCGATCTCCGCCGACCAGGTCACCTATGACGATGGCACGCCGCAGACGGTCGACCAGTACGCAAAGGACGTTTCGGCGTTCCTGATGTGGGCCGCCGAGCCGCACCTCGAAGAGCGCAAGCGCACCGGCTTCATGGTCATGGTGTTCCTGCTGATCTTCACCGGCCTGGTGTACCTCACCAAGAAGTCGGTCTACGCCAACAAGGAACATTGATCGGCTCCGGCTCAGGCCGGTACGACCAAGACCCAACGAAAAAGGCCCCGGTTCGTCCGGGGCCTTTTTCGTTTGCCACCGTGCATCCCGACACCGTTGACCTTGGGCGAGGAATTTGGCCGGACCTGCAGCAAGTTCGCGATGCTTCACGCATTCCTTTGGCGAAGGGCAGGCGGCTAAACACCAGTCGCTCGCAGGACAGGCTTGCGATGCAGACAGCAGCTACCGTATTCGGCCGATCATTGGCCACCGCACCGATCTCGGATTAAGGCTGTGCCGGGCAGCGGAAGGCCGGCCTACGCATCGGAAGGACCTGGTCTCCAGCCGCTTGCCGCAGCCCACCGATCCGCGCGTCGAATGACCTGCCACAAGTGTTCCGACTTGCCCTCGGTATAGGCTGCCCGGTCGTGGCGATGTCGGCTTGCCAATGCCCGCTTCAGCTCGACGTATGGGCCGTGTTCCTCGGCATGGGCGCGCATGTAGTCGCGAAACAGCAGCGACCATTGTTCCTGCCAGCTTCCCGCTCGGCGCACGTGGATGTGCGTGCGTTCGTCGCCAGGGCGCTCACGAAAGTAGCGTTTCGCCAGATCGGTATTCTGCGGCCGCCACAGGTAGCCGATCGCCGCCATTTTTTCCGCCAGCACGTCGAGGGACTCCAGATCGGCAACGGAAATCTGAACATCGATGATCGGCTTGGCAGCCAGACCACGGATTGCGGTGGAGCCGATATGGTCGATACGCAAGGCATGATCGCCCAAAACCTGGCGGATCGTCTTCGCCTTGGTGGCAAACCGCTCCGCCCAATCGGAGGACCAATCGCAGATTTCAATCGGCTGTGTCGTGCAAGGCAGCTCCCTATCCATCGGACGAACTTCAGATGCAGAGCGTGATGATGTCAACATTCATTCCTGCGTTCCACCTGTCTGGCTGGCAGAGTGTCTGGCCGTCCGGATGCCGTTAAGGACGACTGCATGTTATGGTTGCATAGACCGTTGGCGCCCGCCTAGAAGGCTGCGTTATTGTTTCTTCAGAGGGGTGAATCTCGATGTCTATTTCTTTCAAGCGCCTGGCGGTGGTCGCCGTGGTAGCTCTTGCCTTTGTTCCCGGTATTGCACAGGCCGAGAGTTACGCGACGCTCACCAAGCAAGGCTACGCCACCGGCAAGCTCTCCAGGGGCAAGTCCGGCGCCTGGGGCTGGGTGGTCGGCAACGGAGAGAAGACGTTCTTTTGCCGGCTGAACGTCGCTTCTGCCTATGTTAACAAGAAGGAGATGGTGAGCTTCACCGCAAGCGGCCGCATGCTCAAGATCGACCGTGCGACCTACGACGGCGCGCTCGGCGGACCGGACCCGAACAAGCCTTACCTGAAGGATCTGCAGGCGGGCCGGGTCAAGCCCGCCAATGTCGGCGGCTGTTCGCCACTGCGTTGAGCCGGTCCAGTCAGCACGCGTCGCCAGGCGCGGCTAAAGCATGTCGACAGCCCGTTGTTCACGACACCCGCCTACGAACCCAAATCCCCTTCGCGCAGCCGTGATTAGCGGGTAGTGGCTCGAACTTGCGACAAGGGGCAGAGTCCGGTCGTACGCGTGCCGGGAGCGCCTTAAGGAGCGCTCTGCATCATAAGGGATCGCCAGTATCTTAGCGGAAGTGATCCGTCGCTTTTCTTCTCTGATATCCCTGCAAACGAAAACGGCCCCGTCGCAAGACGGGGCCGTTTTGATTGTTTCTATCCGGGCTCGCTTAGCTGAAGCGACCGGCGGCGTGGGCGAGCATCGTATAGACCTTGCCGGTATCCGACGTCAGGTAGGTCTGGGTGATGCGCTTGTCCGGGTCGTTGCGGGCGACATCTGCGAGCAGCTTCTCGAAATCTGCGATGTAGCGATCGACAGCGGTGCGGAATTCCGGCTCGCGGTCGTACTTGCGCTTGATCTCGTCGAAGGTCTGCTGGCCCTTCAGCGTGTAGAGGCGACGCGTAAAGACGTCGCGCTCGCCGCGCTGGTAGCGGCGCCACAGATCGACCGACGCATCATGATCGATGGCGCGGGCGATATCGACCGAAAGCGAGTTCAGCGATTCAACCACGTGGCGCGGGTTGCGGCTGTCGCCGGCCCGTGCCGTCGGCTGAGCCTCGGCCGGACGCTGCGGCGCGGGCGAGGGTGCTTCTTCGCGCGACGCCGCACGGAGCAGGTCACGCATCCAGCCACCACCTTCGGCGACCTCGTTGCTCACAGCCTGCGTCGGCGCCGGCTGGCGAACGGCGGGCTGCTCGATACCGAGGCTGCCGCGCAGCGCCGGTGCCGGTTCCTGACGGCGCGGCTGCTCGATGACGGGCTGCTGCGCTACAGGCTGCTGTGCCACCGGCTGGGGCTGCGGCTGTGCGACCGGTTGCGGCTGCGGGGCTGCCTGCTGCTGCACCGGACGGGCGACCGGAGCGGCGGCCGGCTGCTGGCGCAGCGGCTGGGCCACTTCGAGCTGCGTCGAGGACTTGCCGATGATGTCGGACAGTTCCTGCAGCGCCTTGATCTGCTCGCCGACGGCACGGCGCATGACGGCCGCATTTTCCTTGGCTTCTTCCGGCAGGTCGAAGGCGCCGCGCTTCAGCTCTTCGCGGGTCATGTCGAGTTCCTTGCGGATCTCGCCAGCCGAGCGACGGATCTCGTCAGTCGCGCCGCTGAAGCGGCCGATCGCCTCGTCGATTGCGACGCGAACGGCGTCACGCAGCTGGTCTGCGACGCCATCGGACTTCTTGCCGCTTTCGGCAAGCATGCGCTCGATGTCGGACACCGAGGCCGCAACGCTGCCGCGCAGACGCGAGGCGACTTCCTTGGAGCGCTCCTCGGCATTGGCAAAGGCACCCTCGATCGAGGCACCGGCATCTTCACCGACCTTGGCGATCGCCTGGCGAAGGGCTTCCGATGCGCCGAGCGCACGGCCTTCGACGGAGGAGAGCGTCTTGTTGACGTCGGCAAACGAGGTCTCGACGCCCGAGCGAAGCGTGTTGGCAATCTGGCGCGAACGCTCTTCGGCACGGCTGAAGACCTGCTCGACCGAGGCGCCGGCTTCGTCACCGGCCTGGGCGAGCGTGTTGCGCATCGATTCAGCAGCTTCCGCCGCGCGCTGTTCGGCGCTCGTCAGCAGGCGACCGACATCGGCGAAGGACTGCTGGATGCCGCTGCGCAGGTTTCCGGCAACGTGGCCCGAGCGTTCTTCGGCCCGCTGGAAGGCGCCGTCGACGAAGCCTTCGAGCGCACGCATCGTGCGTTCGATCTCTTCCGAGCGCTGGACGAGGCCGACCGACAGGGTGCGAAGCGCATCCTGGCGTTCCTCGAGCGTGCTGACGAGGTTCGACTGGGCCGCGCCGAGCAGGTCGGAGGCCTGGCCGAGAACGCGCGAGTGGTCTTCGAACCGGCCGACAATGCCGCCGATCTGCGACAGGGTCGAGGCGGAGATATCGGAGAGCTTGTCGACCTTGCCTTCGATGAGGCGGGTGGAGGTCGACAGCATGTCGGAGGCCTGACGGGTCGATTCCGACACGCGGGCGATCGTCGATTCCAGACGCTGGTCCATTTCGCCGAGGTTGCTGCTCGCCTGGTCGATGACCGTGGCAATGGCCGCATTGTTGTTGGCGAGCTGGTCGATCAGGCCAAGGGCGGTCGACTGCAGACGGTTTTCGACCATCTTCATCGCCTTTGCCGTCTCTTCGGCGCGGTAGGAGATCGCGTTCAGCGTCTCGCCCGTGCGCTCGGCGATGGCGTTGACGAGGGCGGCGTTTTCCGCACGCAGGCGGTCGGCGCTTTCCTGTGTCACGGCAGCGATGCGCTCGGCTGCCTCGCGGCCGGTGGCGGCATACTGGTCGATGACAGGGCGTGCCTGCTCGTCGATCAGGCGCGACAGCTCCATCGAGCGGCCGGCGAGCATCGAGTTGAGTTCGCGGGTGCGCTCGTCGAGCGTGGTGCGGATTGCTTCGCCACGGGCTTCCAGCGCCTTCTCCGTATTGCTGAGGCCCTGGTGGATGTTGTCGGCGTGGTTGGCGATCTGGCTGTGCGTTGCGGCCAGCCGTGCGCTTGCGGTGTCGGCCGCGTCGGCGATCGAGCGGGCAAGCTCGGCATGACGTGCAGCGGTCGCTGCCGCCTTCTGCTCGATCGAGTTGGCAAGCTCGGCGTGGCGCGCGGCGGTGGCGGCTGCCGTCTGGTCGATCGTGTTGGCGAAGTCTGCCTGGCGAGCAGCAAGTGCGGAGGCGAAATCGTCGCCTGCCTTCGACAGCAGCCCGGCCGAGCGGACAGCTTCCGCGTCGATTTCCTGAGCTGCACCGCTGATGGCGCCGCGCAGGCTGTTCACAAGGCCGGCGGCCTTGTCTTCCATGCGCAGTGCCTCTGCGTCGAGTTCCTGGGCGACGTCGCCAACGGCGCTGCGAAGCGTGTTGACGAGGCCGGCAGCCTTGTCTTCCATGCGCAACGTTTCTGCGTCGAGTTCCTGCGCGACATCGCCAACGGCGCTGCGGAGCGTGTTTGCGAGACCGGCTGCCTTGTCTTCCAGGCGCACGGCTTCGGCATCGAAGTCCTCAGCCACGCCGCCGACTGCGCTGCGCAGATTGGCGACAATGTCGGACGTCTTGCCTTCCAGGCGATTGGCTTCAGCGTCGATATCCTGCGTCGCCTCGTGAACGGCGCCGCGCAGGCTGGTGACCAGAACGGCCGCCTTGCCCTCGATCGTGCGGTTGACGTTATCAAGGCCGATGTTGAGGGCACGATCCATGGTGCCGAGGCGTTCGGCGATGCGTTCCGCACCGGACTCGATGGCGCCGGTGATCCGGGTTGCCGCAACTTCGCTCATGCGGTCGATGTCGCCAGCGCGGTCACCAAGGCTGTCGGCGATCCGCTGTCCGGCGCCGTCGACGATCTGGTTGACGCTGCCGACGCTGTCGCGGACCCGATCTTCCAGCGAGCTGAGGCTGACTTCCAGGCGCAGGCCGGTATCGTCGACCAGGGTGTTGACGTCGTTGACGCTGCCGCGGATGCGGTCCTGAAGGACGCCGAGGCTGTTTTCGATCAGTGCACCGGTCTCGCCGACGATCGCGTTGACGCCGCTGACGCTGCCACGGATACGGTCTTCGAGCGCGCTGAGGCCACCTTCGACACGGGCCGCCGCATCATCAACGACGGAGCCGACATTGGTGACGCTGCCGCGAATGCGGTTTTCGAGGGCACCGAGATTGCTCTCGATCCGTGCGCCGGTGTCGTCGACCACGGCGCCGACATTGCCGACGGTGCCACGAATACGGTCTTCGAGGACGCCAACGCGGGTCTCGAGATGCATGCCGGTTTCGTCGACGATCGAGCTGATGTTGCCGGCGCTCTCGCGCATGCGCTCTTCGAGTGCGCCGAGGCTGGTTTCAACGCGCATGCCGGTATCGTCAAGGCGATCGTTGAGGCCGTTGATCGACAGGTCAACGCGGTTGGTGAGGCTGTCGGCCGCCAGGCTGATCTGGTTGGCGGTTTCGGCCAGGCGCTCGGCAATATGGCCCGTGGTCGAGCGCATACGGCTGTCGAGCACTTCGCCGCTGCGGTCGATTGCGCCGGCGAGTGCCGACTGGCGCTCTTCGAGCGACATTTCCAGCATGCCGGCGCTGGTGGCGAGCGTCGTGGCGATCGCGGTCGACTGGTCGGCAAGCATGCCTTCGAGCTGCTCGCGGCCCTGGCCGACGGCAAGGTTGATGGCGTTGATGCGGTCGTCGAGCGTGACGCGGATCTGTTCGTGCGTGGACGAGAGCGTATCGCGCAGGTGCTCGGCGCGGCCGCTCAGCGTCTCCTCGATTTCCGCTGCCTTGCCGGCAAGCGACGCGGTCGCTTCGGTGGTGCGCGCCGTCAGCGCATCGGCGATGTGCGCGCTGGTCTCGGTCAGCGTATCGGAGATCTTGCTGACACGGCCGCTCAGATCCTCGGCGATGCGGGCACTCGTCTGGGTGAGCGTATCGGAGATCAGGCTGACGCGGCCGCCGAGGTTTTCTGCGATCGTGTTGACGCTCTCGGAGAGCTTCTGCTCGATATCACCGACACGGTCGGTCATGGTTTCGGCGACGGCGGTTGCCCGGAAGGTCAGGCTGTCGGCCACGTCTTCGGCGTGACGGCTCAGCGTATTGGCCATCTCGTTGGCACGCGACGACATCGTCGAGGTGATGGCTGCGGCGCGCTCGGCGAGTACGCCGTCAAGCGCCGTCGTCTGGTTGGTGAGCGCGTCGGAGATCGCTTCGCCGCGTTCGGAAAGAACGCGCTCCAGCCGGTCGGCCGTGCCGCTGACGGCGGTGTCGATCGAGTCCGCGCCCATGGAGAGGATCGTCGACAGCGCGAGCGTCCGTTCCGACAGGGTGTTGTCGAGGCGGTGCTGGCTGGCAGCGATCGCGCTGGTGATCTCGTCGGTCGAGCCGTGCAGGGTCTGCTCGATGCGGGCGTGCGCGGCCTGCAGGCCGTCGACGAAGGCAGCGGTACGGCTGTCGAGACCTTCGGTCAGGCGCTGTTCGCTCGTCGTCAGTGCGCTCGAAAGTGCGTCCGCACGCTGGCCGAAGCCGTTTTCGATGCGGTCCTGTGCCTGGGTGAGGGCACCCATAAGGCCGCTGGTCTTTTCGGAGAGCACGCTGTCGATGCGGGTGTGCGCATCGCCGATCATGTTGCCGAGTTCCGTGGTACGGCTCGCAATCGTCTCTTCGATGAAGTCCTGGGTCGCGCCGAGCGTGGTCGCAAGCGTCAGCGACTGGTCGGAAAGGGCCGAGCCGATCTTCTCGATGCTGCTGTCGAGTGCGCCGCCGATCGCTTCCGAACCGCCGGAGACGGTCTCGTTGATGCGGTGCAGGCTTTCCATGAGCTTGGTGTCGAGCAGGCTCGCACGCTTGTCGAAGGCGGAGGCAAACTCGTGGAACCGCTCGTCGAAGGCGGTTGCGAGCTGGCCGACGGTCGTCTGCAGCTTCTCTTCAAAGAAACCGCCGCGAAGGTCGAGGTCCATGATCGCGTCGTCGGCGCTGGAGCGCAGGCTCTGGCGGAAGCTCGCGCCCTTTTCGTCGAGCGTGGCGTTGAGCGAGGCGAGCACGTGGTCGAGGCCACCGGTGATGGCGTGCTGGCCAACACTCAGGCTTTCGTTGAGGTCGCGGGTGCGGGCGATCAGTGTTTCGTTGAGCTGGCGGGCGCGTTCGTTGAGCGCCGCATTCAGCTTCTCGGTGCTGGCGTCAAGCGAGGAGGCGCGCGTTTCGAACTGGCTGAGCAGGTCTTCGCCGCGCTTCGTCAGCGTGTCGCTGAGCTGGTCAAGCCGGGTGTCAAATTCAGTGCTGAGACCGAGGCCGGCAGCGGTCAGGCCCGAAAGCAGCGCATCGGTGCGGGTCGTCAGCATGCTGCCGATCGACTGCAAGGCGCCGTCCGATTTCTCGCTGAGGGCAGCCGCGCGGGTGTCGATCAGCGAGGCAAAGGCTTCGCCCGAAATTGCAATGCGCGAAGCGATGTCTTCGCTCGCCTGTTCCAGGTCGTCCTTCAGCTTGCCATGCGCACCGGAGATGGCCGAACGGATACGCTCCGAATGGCCGATGATGGCTTCGCGCTCAAGCCCGAGTTCCTGCACCAGGGTGCGCACGCGCAGTTCGTTTTCGCTGTAGCTGCGTTCGAGCGCGTTGACCTCGGAATGAACCAGCGTTTCGAGTTCGGTGGCGCGGGCAATCGTGCGTTCGATGCCTTCGTTCATCGCCGAGACTTCGCGACGGACGGCCTGGCCGACCGTCATGACGCGATCGGCAGCAGCCGTTTCCGGCTCAGCAAGGCGCAGGGCGACTTCCGCCATCGAGCGCGCTGCGTTGCGCAGTTCCTGCGCGCGGGCGATCATGATGGCAAAGGAGAAGAAGAGCATGATCGGCAGCACGATGCCGATCGCGACGCCGACGGCGCCAGGGGTGGCGGCAAGGTCGCTCAGCGAACGGATCTGCCAGATCTGCGGCCCGTAAAGAAGGTTGGCGACACCGAGGCCGGCAACCGCCCAGATGACGGACACCAGCGCAGCAACGCGGATCGCGGCGCGATTGGAGCGCACGTCGAGCGCACGCAGCATCGCCGCCGGCGAACGGCGACCATCGTCGTTGGCGGCGGAAAGGGACGGGGACTTGGGCGCAGGTTCCGGAGCGAGCGTCTTGGCCGCTTCTGCAGCACGTGCCCCGCGGGACTGTTCCGGCTGGGGCCGTGCTTTCTTATTCTGATCGGGCGTCGCCGCCTGATTGGTGGGCTGAGACACATTTTCCTCCGGATCATCCAAGGAAGTCTTGTCATTCGGGCTCGATGCAAGCTCGTCGAAATCAATCTTCAGGGCAGCTTCCAGAGCCTGGAACGCCTTTTCGTCGATCGACTCATTGCTCTTTTTCGTCGCCATAGGGATACGCCTCATTACCTTTTGCCCAGAACGGAAAGCGCCTCTGGCCCGTTAGCGGGCAGGGTCTCTTCCTCATGGGCGGTGACGGCAAGATACGCGCATCGGATCTACGCAATACCCTACTGATCACCCACTGCATTGCCTCGACGGATAGTCGCATTTGTGGCCGAATGGGACCACGCGTCGAGCTTATCCACCGGAACGGTTGCCATTTTCGTACGCGGGTCCGTTCCTAAGCGTATCGTAGTGACACATTAGCTGGGTTCTTACAATTAAGAGCGCTTGGGGTTGATTAAAATGCTAATGAAATCTTAATGCAATGCAGGTCTAAAAGCCGGAAAAGATAAGGAAATCAGAGAGTTTAACGGACGTTAACCATTTTCCCAAAATACTGCCTATATTGCGCCCGGATTTGAGCCAATAGGTGCCGGAGCCCGCCGAAGATGGAAGTCTGAACAGTGCGGGCGGCGGCACCGCTCCCGATGAAGCGATGCCGGAAACAGGCCAACATCAAACAAACAATAGGGAAATTGGCTCATGGCGGCCCTCAGGATTGCCTTTGAAGCCCCGGATAGTCCGGGAAACTCTTCTGCGTCAGGCAAAAAGCCGATCGACTTTGCTCACCTCGCCGTCCAGACGATGGGTGACAAGGCGCTCGAAATCGAAGTGCTGCAACTCTTTGCGCGCCAGGCGCG
Source organism: Ensifer sp. ENS02 (assembly GCF_014851885.1). Taxonomy (NCBI): domain Bacteria; kingdom Pseudomonadati; phylum Pseudomonadota; class Alphaproteobacteria; order Hyphomicrobiales; family Rhizobiaceae; genus Ensifer; species Ensifer sp. ENS02. The sequence goes on from NZ_JACVAO010000001.1 coordinate 790,650, forward strand.
CCAGGTCTTGAAGGAAATCGCCGAAGGCGAGGGCACGCCCCGTGCCCAGGCAGCCCACCGGCTAAAGGGCGCAGCCCTTGCGGTTGGTGCCGTCGACGTTGCAAGCGTTGCCGGCGCGATCGAACACAATCCGGCCGAAGCTTCGCTCTGCGACCAGCTCGCATCGGCCGTGCTCGAAGCCGAGCTCTTCATTCTGAAGCTCTGCCGCTAGCGGCTCCCGAGCAGACAGGGGGCCTAACCGACCCCTGTCTGTCGCACGATGCCCGCGCCTCGCATAGAGGGCCCCGTGCCGGCAGCCATTGCTACCGGCGCGATCTGCGGCGACGCACAGAATGACGGCCGTTGTTGACTGGCCGGCCGATTTGTTGGAAGAACTTTCCCTGAATTTGCGCCCGCGGGGGTTCTTTTCTCAACAGGCTTTGCGCCCGGCCAATCCACCAGTTCATTCCGGAAAGAGACATGACAAAACTTACGATCGTTGCCTTTGATGGCGCGCGCCACGAACTTGATGTCGAGAACGGCTCGACGGTCATGGAAAACGCCGTTCGCAATTCGGTTCCCGGCATCGAAGCGGAATGCGGCGGAGCCTGCGCCTGTGCGACCTGTCATGTCTATGTCGACGATGCCTGGGCTCAGACCGTCGGCGCTCCGGAAGCCATGGAAGAAGACATGCTGGACTTTGCCTACGACGTCCGCCCGACGTCGCGGCTTTCCTGTCAGATCAAGATGAGCGATGCGCTCGACGGTCTCGTCGTGCACGTGCCGGAGCGCCAGGCCTAACACCTGCGTCCCACGCCCCTTCTTTCAGACCTCCGTACAAAAAAAGCGCCTCGCCGGTCGTTGGACAAGCGAGGCGAGGAGGGCGCATCGCATACAGATGAGGGAGGGAACATCTGCTGCACCAAGACACGCCAGGAGAACCCGTTCCGGCTCCGCTGTTCGATTTCTTTTTTTTCTTTTCAAGTGAACAACGTTGCGCAATTCAAAGTAAAGGCAACATCTAAGCTTTTCGCGCCGCAATCGCGTCGCGCATAACCTATTCAATTTGTGGGGCTAGTCTTTGTCCCGACCCCTCTCTCATTGGTTTGAATATAGATGAGTCGCCGGCCGGCAGCCATCGTTATATTTCACCAATAAAATACTGTGGGTATTGCCGCTGAAATGGCCCGAGCCGCGACTATAGTCAGGCTCTTCTTCGGGGTTCCGGCTTTGCTATCTACTGTTGCGCTTTCTTCAGCGTCTCCAGCCTGTATTGCAGAAGACGGATCATGCGCTTGTCGAAGTTGGCGGCTTCGGTGCGGTCGAAGCGAGCCTGATCCTTGTCATGCGCCTCGATCGCGGTTGCGCTGACGCGGGCAACGCTTTCCTGCATCTCTTCGCACGTGTCCTGCGGCTTCAACGCCAGGAACATCTTCTCCATCCGCCGCGCGTGATTGCGGGCGATTTCCGCGTGGCGCTCCTCGTGGCGTTTGATGTCGCTCGACAGAGTGTCCCACACGAGGGCGAGGTCACGTCCGGCCTGGCGGCGATACTTCCATTTGGGCAGGATGATGCGCGTGTTGAGAGTGACGCGGGCCGAGCCGACGGCGCAGCGTCCGTTGCGGCTGACATAGGTGATCGAGCCGCCGAACTTGATGCGGGTCGCGCCCGGATGCCGTGCGCCGGTCGATTTCATCATCGGGCCGCTGGCCGAGAGTGCCTTGTCCAGTTCTTCCGCAGTCCGGCCGCCGATCGAAAAATAGGAGAAGCTCTTGTTCACCACGGTTTCGCCCGAGGCCGTGCCAAGCGGGGCGGCAACCAGGAGAGCAAGAAGGGCGACTTTGAACGGGACGCGTACTCGGGACATCAATGCGTGGTTCTCTTCGGTTGAACTTCGATCAAGCTTGGGGCATAGCCAGCGCCGGCGCAACAGCAAAACGATGGCTCCCGGCCGTATGCGGATGGTGAGGGAAAATGACTTACAATCCATTTCAGAAATTTAGCTGGAAGCTGGCGCATGGACGCAGCCTCGAACTGGGGCCGCGTGGCGTTTTGATGGCGATCGTCAATGTTACCCCGGATTCTTTTTCCGATGGCGGCCGTTTTATCGATGCCGTTGCCGCGGTCGCGCAAGGGATGCGCTGCCTGGAGGAGGGCGCCTTGATCCTCGATATCGGCGGTGAATCCACACGCCCCGATGCGGCGCCCGTCAGCGCCGAGGAAGAACAGGCGCGGATCCTGCCTGTCATCGCAGCGCTTGCCCGTGATACCGATGCGCTGATTTCCGTCGACACTTACAGAGCCTCGACCGCCCAGCTTGCGGTCGACGCCGGCGCGCATATCGTCAACGATGTGCACGGCCTTCAGCGCGAACCCGACATTGCCACTGTCGCCGCCAAGAGCGGCGCTGGCATCTGCGTCATGCATACGGGCCGGGGCCGTGAAAAACTCGCAGACGTGATCGCCGATCAGTTTCATTTTCTCGACCGGTCGCTTGAGATCGCGGCTGCTGCCGGCGTGGAGCGGGATCGCATCATTCTCGATCCGGGCTTCGGCTTCGCCAAGGACACGGATGAGAACCTGGAATTGATGGCGCGCTTCGCAGAGTTGCACCGTTTCGAGCTGCCATTCCTGGTCGGAACGTCGCGCAAGCGCTTCGTCGGCGCGGTCAGCGGCCGAGAGGCGGCCGATCGCGACATGGCGACGGCCGCGACAACGGCGCTTTTGCGCGTTGCCGGCGCCTCAATTTTCCGCGTACACGATGTCGCAAACAGCAAGGATGCACTGGCGATGGCGGATGCTATGCTGCACGCCAGAGCGAGGTGAGATTTTCTCGTCCGCATTCCGCCTGAACCTGTGACTACCAATCACGCGCATGACTGCTGAGCGGCTCGACCGCGCAATCATGGCGATCCAAGAAAGCCGATGGGACTGAGAAGCATGAGCGCGACCTATATCATCACCCTCAAGAACTGCGCCTTCTTCGCGCGCCACGGCGTCTTCGATGAGGAGGAGCTTCTCGGTCAACGCTTCTTCGTCGACGCCGAGCTCGAAGTCGAACAGGGAACGGCGCTGGTCGACGACTCGATCGAAGACACCGTGCATTACGGCATCGCCTTCCAGGAGATCGAGCGCATCGTCACCGGCCGCCGCCGCTATCTGATCGAGGCGCTGGCGCTGGAAGTGGCCAAGACGCTCTGCGTGCGCTTCCCGCAGATCAAGCGCGCCAAGGTGTCGATCCGTAAGCCGAATGCGCCGGTTCCGGGTGTGCTCGATTATGTCGAAGTGACGGTCGAGCATGTCGTCTGAGGTGAGTTGGCGGGCAGCGACACTCGGGCTTGGCGGCAATCTCGGCGATCCCCGCAAGGCGATGGCCGAAGCGCTTCGCCTGCTCGATGCCCGCGACGACTGCGTGGTCAAGGCCGTCTCGCGCCTTTATCGCACGCCGCCCTGGGGCAAGACGGACCAGGCCTGGTTCTACAATGCCTGCGCCAAGGTCGACACGACGCTCGAGCCCGAAGCCCTGCTCGACGCCTGCCTTGATATCGAACGGTCGATGAAGAGGGTTCGCGACGAGCGCTGGGGGCCGCGCACGCTCGACATCGATGTGCTGACCTTCGAGGGCGTGGCGCAAGCGGGCGGGCGGCTGGAGTTGCCACATCCGAGGATGACCGAGCGCGGTTTCGTACTGATGCCGCTTGCCGATTTCGCCGCCGACATGGCTGTTGGCGGCCGTCCGGTCGGCGACTGGCTGCAGCAGGCTGACGTCGCAGGCATCGAGGTTGCGGATGGTGACATGAGCTGGTGGCGCGCAGGCGCCTGAACAGGACCGCAACATAATCCACAAACGACAAAGCCCCGGTCGATGCCGGGGCTTCGTCGTTTATTCGGGTGTTGAACGTTACTTGATCGAGCCGACAGCGATCGCGTCGATCTGGCGGTTGAGGCTGACGCCGATGACCGGCACCATCGTTTCTTCGACCTTGACCGAAATGGTGATGTTCATCGTCTGGTCGTCCTGCAGACGGGCGATCATGGCGCCATTCAGCTTCTTGCGATTGATGCCGACGACGACCTTGTCCTTGGCGACGTTGCCGGAAATGATATCCAGGCCCTTGCCCTCGGCGCCGTCGAGAAATTTGCCGGTATAGGTGTTGCCCTTCTGTGTGATCAGCGCCGACATCGGCTGCTTGAACACGCCGACGCGGCAGAAGCCGTCGAGCTTGATGCCGGTGTCATCGCCCGCAACCGGTTCGCCCGAGAGATCGCAGGTGAACTTGGTGCCCTTGTACTTGCCCGCGACGATCTCGCCCGGGCCCTTCCACTGGCCCGCGACCTTCTCGAAAAAGACCTTGTCCTTGGCGCCGGAAAAAGCCGGTGTCGCAAGGCCGACGGTGGCTGCAAGCGCGAAGGCGGCAGCGCCGCGAGCGATCAAAGAAGGGCGCGAGAACATAAACGATCCTTGATGGGTCAACGTCCGAAACTGAAAGCCACATTTGCGCGCAAATGGTTAACGGACGGTTTCTGCGCGGTGCGCGGCGCGGCTTCTTTGTGGCCGAAAAGCGGATTGACCACAGCATTTTTGGCTTAGGAAATACAGTGGGTTGGCGGATTTCGGCGAGCATTGTGCGGGGACATGAAACTTGCCCCAATCGCGCTACGTATAACCATGGGAAACGGGAGATTTCCCATGGTTACAGCAGGACATGATTCCGAATCGACCGCGTCAGACGCACAGCAGAGCCTGGTGATATCGCGGCACCGGCTGACAACCCGGCTTACCCATTGGGGATGGGCCGGCGCGCTGTTCTTTCTGTTTCTCAGCGGCCTGCAGATCTTCAACGCGCACCCGGCACTCTATGTCGGGCAGCAGTCGGGTTTTGCCTTCGACAACAGCATCCTGTCGATTGGGCCTGTGCGTGAACGAAGCGGCGAGGTTCGCGGCCTGACGACAGTCTTGGGGCTGAGCGTTGACACCACTGGTGTCCTGGGCGTCAGCGGGCCGGAACAGGAGCGGGCCTATCGGGCTTTTCCGGCCTGGTTGACCGTGCCGTCCTACCAGGACCTCGCCACCGGCCGCGTCGTGCACTTCTTCTTCGCCTGGATGTTTGCCGTCGTCTATTCCATCTGGCTGGTCGCAAGCGCGATCAACGGTCACCTGCGGCGGGACATTCTTCCCGCTTTGGCCGACATCCGCGCCTTGCCCGCGACCTTCATCGCGCATCTGCAGTTTCGCTTCGAACATCACGGGCGTTACAACAGCTTGCAGAAACTCTCCTACGGCATTGTTCTCCTGGTCTTTTTTCCTCTCATGATCGCGACAGGGCTGACGATGTCGCCGGGCATGGACGCCGGCTGGCCCTGGCTGGTTCAACTCTTTGGCGGCAGGCAGTCGGCCCGCACGATCCATTTCGTCGTGATGCTTCTGCTCGTCGGCTTCTTCACTGTGCACATCGCCATGGTTTTTGCCGCTGGTCCGATCAACGAGATGCGGTCGATGATTACTGGGCGTTATCGCATCAGGCGTTCGGTGGACCGGGGAGGAAGGACATGAGCGCGTTCCTCCTCAGTCGCCGGCGCTTCCTGGCGGCGGCGGGGGCTACGGCCTCGTCGTTGCCGCTTGCCGGGTGCGACGCACTCGACGGCCTCGTTGGCAGTGGCAGTCGCGTGCGCGACTTTCTTGCATCCGCCAACAGCCTTACTTACCGAGCACAGCGGCTGCTGGTGCCGGCTGATCGGCTGGCGCCGGAATTTGCCGAGAGCGAGATCCGGCAGGGGCAACGACCGAACGGCTCCAACGACCCGGGTGATGCGACCTATCTCGCGCTGAAGCAGGACGGCTTTGCCGGATACCAGCTTCGCGTTTCCGGCCTGGTCGAGCGACCGCTTCACCTGACGCTTGCAGAGCTGCGAAACATGCCGTCGCGCACCCAGATCACCCGACACGACTGTGTCGAGGGCTGGAGCTGCATCGCCAAGTGGAGCGGCGTTGCCCTTACTCGCGTCCTCGATGAAGCCCGGGTGAAGCCCGAGGCGCGTTACGTGGTCTTTCATTGCTTCGACAGCATGCCGCTCGGCCTTGGCGGCTCGGTCGCCTATTACGAATCGATCGATATGGTCGATGCGCATCACCCGCAAACGATCCTCGCTTATGACCTGAACGGTGCGGCTTTGCCGGTTGCCAACGGCGCTCCACTGCGCGTCCGGGTCGAACGCCAGCTGGGTTACAAGATGGCGAAGTACATCCAGGCGATCGAAGTCGTTGCCGATCTCGCGCCCTTCGGTCGAGGGCGCGGCGGCTATTGGGAGGATCTCGGCTACGACTGGTATGCGGGGATCTAGTTTCGCGACCGCGCTATTTCTCGCCGCTTTCGCCAATCACGCGTCCGGCGCCGGGGCTGAGGTCGGCGAGAAAATCACCGATCCCGGGACGCTTCAGCGCGCGAAACGGCATCGGGCGGCAAAGGTCCATCGCGGCGATGCCGATGCGTGCGGTCATCAGGCCATTGATGACGCCTTCGCCCAGGCGCGCCGAGAGCTTCGAAGCCAGCCCGTGGCCGAGCACCTGCTGGATCAGGCTGTCGCCGGCGGCAATCGAGCCGGTGACGGCCAGATGAGCGATCACGTCGCGCATCAGCCGCAAGAGGCCGAGCGTGCCGGGGCGACCGCCGTAAAGTTCGGCCATGGCGCGGATCAGACGGGCGGATTCGTAGAGGACGTAGCCGAGGTCGACGAGCGCCCGCGGGCTGACCGCCGTGACGATCGACACGCGCTTGGAAGCCGCGAGAATGAGGCGCCGCGCCTCGCGGTCGAGTGGGCTGAGCAGCTCGCGCTCGGTGAGTTCGATCACGTGCGGACCGTCGATGATCTCGCCTTCGCTTTCCTTCAGCCGTGTGCGCCCGCGCGCCGTCCGCGGATTGCTGGCCAGCAGATGGACGAGCTTTGCCTGCGCCGCGCGCGCGGGTTTCGCACTGGCCGAAGCGGCCGCCGCTTCCGTTTCCGCTTTCAGCTTCTGGATCGCCGTGAGCTGCATTAGCCCCGAAAATTCGCGGCCAACGACGATCAGCAGCGCCAGCAGACCGATCGCGACGACGGCAAGCGCGGCGTAACCGAGCCAATCGGCACGCGCGAAGAGATCGCGAAGCAGGCGGTCGACCCAGAGGCCGGCAGCCAGTGACAGGATGATGCCGAGGGCGCCGGTTGCGATCTTGCCAACTGACAGGCGGCGCTTGCTAGGACTTGCTTCGGGCAAGGCGAGGGCCTCCACCGCAAGCGTGGTCTCACGGAAAGGGTCTTCCGCATCGGGTGTCAGCACCACATTGTCGTCGAAACTTGCGGGCGCGCGCCGCGCGCGCAGCTGCGGACGGGCCTCGGCGGGCTTGTCTTCGCCAACTGAAAAGGCGCCGGGACGGCGGCTGCGACCGTTGCTGTCGTCACTCATGCGAGCCGGTCTCCGAACAGGAATTGCATGGCCCGGTCGAGGCGGATATGCGGCACCGACAGTTTCAAGCCGCCGCCGGTTTCCTCAAGATGTGGCGGGCGGAAGCGAACAAAGCTGAGTTCCGGCAGCGGATGAGCGCTTTCGAGATAGGTCGTCGCGCCGGACCGGGTCTCCATCGTCTTGAAAAGAACTTCAGGATCTTCCGGCAAGTCACCGGGAAATATCGCTGTTTTCCTTTCTCCATCGAAGATTTCGCCGTTGATCTTCTCGCCGGCAATCGGGGTGCCGACGATGACCGGCAGCGCATGGCCGTCGTGGTTGACGGTCGCTTCGCGGGTGGCCCGGACCGATGCGAGCGCCATGACCTCGAGGCCGGCGCCGCTCAATCCGATGCTTTCGGCGGCGCGATCGACGAGGCGCGCGGCGATGCGCTCCAGCCGGTCGTGGCTTTCGTGATGCAGGTGATCCGCCTTGGTTGCTGCGATCAGCACCTTGTCGATCCGTCGCGTCAGCAAGGACGAGAGCCAGCTGTTGGTCCCCGGACGGAAGCAGGCAAGCACGTCGGCCAACGCCTGCTCGAGATCGAGCAGCGCCTCCGGGCCGTTGTTGATCGCCTGCAGGGCATCGACGAGCACGATCTGCCGGTCCAGGCGCGCGAAATGCTCGCGAAAGAACGGGCTGACGACATGTTTCTTATAGGCTTCGTAGCGCCGCTCCATCATCGCCCAGAGCGAACCCTTTGGTGCACGGCCCTCGGGTAGGTCCGGAAGCGGCGAGAAGGTGAGCGCCGGCGAACCTTCGAGGTCGCCCGGCATCAGGAAACGTCCAGGCGGCAGGGTCGAGGGCGAGCGTTCGTCCGCCTTGCAGGCCCTGAGATAGCCGGTGAAGCTCTCGGCGAGCCGGCGGGCGCTGCTTTCGTCGGCGGTCGCCGTCGAGCCAGCCGACGACGCAAGCGTCCGCCATTCGGCCGACAACTTCGCACGGCCAGGTGCACGGGCGCGCGCCACCGAATTGTTGCTGAACTCGCGGAAGTCCTGCGCGAGCAGGGGCAGGTCGAGCAGCCATTCGCCGGGATAGTCGACGATGTCGAGCGACAGCCGGCCCGGCGAGAACAGCCGGTTCCAGCCGCTGGCGCTCTCATATTCAAGGGTTATGCGCAGCTGCGAGATGGCGCGCGTGGAGTCTGGCCAGATGCGATCGCGCACCAGGGCTGCGATATGATCCTCATACTGGAAACGCGGCACGGCATCGTCGGGCTGCGGCTCGAGCCTGACCTTCGAGACCCGGCCCGAACGCACCGCCTCGAACACCGGCAGGCGCCCGCCGTTCAGCAGATTGTGCACCAGAGACGAGATGAAGACGGTCTTTCCCGAACGGGACAGGCCGGTAACGCCGAGCCGGATCGAGGGATTGACGAGGCCGGAGGCGCGGTCGGTGAGGTTGTCGAGCGCGATCAGCGCGTCGTCTTTGAAGCTGGTCAGGTTAGGCGCCAAGTCTTGGTCTTTCTTGCGGCGTGTTTCCCGGGGTCGTTCGCATCGTCAAGCCCGCCGAACGACGATCGGCTGCGGGCTGCCTCCGCGATATAGGCACTAATTGCGGCGCCGCAACGCGCACGTGTCAATTCTTCTTACGGTGCGCCTTCATGGCGTTGGCAACAGCAGCGATACCAGGCGGGCGGAGGCAGCGTCAGACGGCAGATCCAGAATGGCCAGGCCAGCCGGCGGATATCCATCGGGAAGCGCTTCGCGGGCGGCCTCGTCGCCCACCAGGTTGCAGAGCAATTGTTCGATCATCGGATTGTGGCCGACGAGCATCAGCGCGTTTACATGCCGGTGCGCATCGATGAGGTCGAGATAGATGCTCGTCGGACCGGAGTAGAGCGCATCGATGTAGCGGATATCCAGCTCTTCGCTGACCGTGCGGAAGAACGGCTCGGCCGTTTCGCGGCAGCGCACCGCCGTCGAACAGAGGATGCGGTCGGGGCGGATGCCCTGGTCTGCGGCCGTCTGGGCAAGCCGCTCCGCATCGATGTAGCCGACCTCGTCCAGCGACCGATCGAAATCGCGTTGGCCCGGCAGGGCCCAGCCGGAACGGGCGTGCCGCAGGAGGTAGAGGCGGAGAGCCTTGGGGGCGCTGTCTTGCATCGATCGGTTCCGGCGTTGCCTGCCGGTTGCAGCGACAGGGTAGAATTTTGCCGGCTTTCATGTCGGCCGGCAGACCGTCACCTTTCCCCGCACGCACCATAAAGATCAAGCTGGCCGCCGTGATTTTTTCGGGGACTGCCGGTGCTGCGCTTTGCCGCGGTCGTGAATGGACGGTAAAATGGCGCAAACACGTCATTGTCACTTTTCAGCGAGCAGAGGCGGCGGCTTCGGTGGGCGCAAGTTGGAAATCAAGATCCGATGTGTAATTTTGATGAAATATTCGTCAGTTAGCCTGAAACGCTAGCAACATTAAAATACGGTTGAGTGTCTGTTGCGAGGCTTGAATCACGGCTTCCATAGGTCTATACACCGCCGCAATGAGATGTTCTTCAGGAGAATCGCGTTGAGTGAGAAGATCGATCTTAGTACCTTCGTCCTTTCCGAGGACGATGAATTCATGAATGCCAACCACCGGGCGTACTTCCGGGCCAAGTTGAACGCTTGGAAAAACGACATCCTTCGCGAGGCACGCGAGACACTGGATCACTTGGCAGAGGAGAGCGCCAATCATCCGGATCTCGCAGACAGGGCTTCTTCCGAAACTGATCGGGCAATCGAGCTCAGAGCCAGGGACCGCCAGCGCAAGCTGATCTCCAAGATCGATGCGGCGTTGCAGCGTCTCGACGAAGGTACCTACGGCTACTGCGAAGAAACAGGCGAGCCGATCGGCCTGAAGCGACTGGACGCCCGTCCGATCGCGACCCTCTCGATCGAGGCGCAGGAGCGCCACGAGCGGCGGGAAAAGGTCTACCGGGACGAATAAGCTTTCGGGCTTTCGTAACAGTCTGAAAAAAGGCGCGGGTCAAACCGCGCCTTTTTCCGTTGTCCCGAATTTATTCCGAAGCAACGAAGCGGCTCTTCGCTTCGATGCCTGGGCTCAGACAAGTATCTCGCTGCCGTCGCGATGCCTGACGTCGCCGCCAGGCCAATGCGGCAATCAGGGCTTTCGCCCGGCGGAAATGTCGGCCAGCATGCGGTTCATCTCTTCTTCGATTGTCGGCTCCTTATGACCGCCGTCGGCGACAGGCGCGCCAAGCGTCGGCTCCTGACGGCCGGAATGGGCCGGCGCACGGTTTTCCGGAGTGACCGATGTTGCCGGACCCAGGCGCTGCAGGTCGCCGGTGATCTCCGCGTCGAGAAGGCGCTCGAAATCAGAAAGGGCGGTCGCAGGAGCCGGCTGCGGTTGGAGCTGAGGCTGCGACTGGATGATCGCTGCGGGGCGCTGAAGCTGCTGGGCCGGCTGCATCTGAATGGGTTGCGGCTGTACAGCCTGCGCCATTGCCACAGGGCGGTTCATGGCTGCATCGACGTTGACCGCGGGTGCTGCGACGGAGGTGATAGACGGGCTCTCGGGTGCGGGCTGGGCGACAGGGCGAGCGAGAGGGCGCTGCTCTGCAGCAAGGGCAGGTGCTGCCACCGGGCGCTGTTCGGCCGTAACGCGCATGGGCGCCACCGGCTCGACGCGAGCGACCGGCTGTTCCTCTGTCCGGGTGATGGGGCGAACCGGCGTCGCGACGACGGGTTCGGCCTGCATTGTCGGCGCGGGCTGCTGAACGGGTTCCCTGACTGCCGGACGGCTTTCAGCCACCGGTTCGGCCACCTTGCGTTCGATGACAGCTGAGCGTTCGCTGACGGCCGGGCGCTCGTCGCCGCCGGCGACGATCCGGCTTTCGATGACGATATCCGTCGGCCCGCCAATCATGATCAGGTGCTCGACATCGTCGCGGCGCACGAGCACGAGACGGCGCCGGGTGTCCACAGCGGCAGCATCGAGCACGGCCAGGCGCGGCTGGCGGTTCTTGCCGCCACGGATGAATGGCGAGGAAGGACGGTTGCGCATGATCCAGAGCACGGCCACGAGGCACAAAAGTCCAATCGCGACCGCTGCAGCGGCGATGACGAACCGGCTGCCGTTGTCGGCGATGATCGTTTCCATCATAGGGTGAACTCCTTCTGCCTTTCGAGTGCCAGTATTTGACGGCTTTTTTCGGGCTCGGACAAGCACTTCGCCGACATTCCCTGTGAATTGGCTCGAATGCTTCCGCACAGGTGCTTTTTGCTGTTATCTCTGATTGTTAAAGATGATTCTTGTCCGAATGATCGAGGGCGTGTCGGCTATGGCCGATTTTGCCCGGCGGTTTGAGCGGATGCCGGCCGGAAGGGCTGGGCCGCGCCGCGCGCGGCGCCGGCCGCGTAAGAGGACCCGATGACGAAATTGCGGCAGTCAGGCGACTACCAGATGCCGGTTGTTGACCGTGGCGTCAGGCCCGGAACCGTGCTGCGGATCGTGCTGCTCGCGATCGTCCTCACCGTCTCGGCCATCGCCTTCGTGATCTTCCGGAACCAGATGGAAAACGAGATCGTGCTCGGCATCCTCGGCGTTCTCGCCATGGTCGGCATCTTCTTTCTCGTGTCCTCGGTCATCGGCTTCATCGAGGTGATGCCGCAATCGCGCCCGGACGAACTGGCGCGCGCCTTTCTCGATGCGCATGAGGATGGCACGATCGTCACGGACCGGAAGGGCCGGATCATCTACGCCAACGCCGCCTATGGCGCGCTCACGGGCGCGAGGAACGCTGCCGGCATCCAATCGCTCGAAACGATCCTGTCGCGCAATCGCGAGGCGACGGAAGCAATCTACCGGCTGACCAACGGCCTGCACGAGGGCAAGCAGGGGCATGAGGAATTCCGCCTGCTGAAGCCGCTTGCGACCGGTGCGGCCACCGGCTCCGGCGCCCATTGGTTCCGGCTGAAGGCACGCGTGCTGCCGCTCGAAGACAGCGAGCGCAATCCGCTCTATCTCTGGCAGATCGCCGACATCACTGCCGAACGCGATGACCAGGAGCGCTTCTTCAAGGAATTGCAGAACGCGATTGATTATCTTGATCACGCACCCGCCGGCTTCTTCTCCGCCGGCCGCAAGGGCGAGATCTTCTATATCAACGCCACGCTTGCCGACTGGCTCGGCATCGATCTCACCAAGTTCCAGCCGGGCTCGATAAGTATTGGCGATCTGGTGGCCGGTGAGGGGCTGACGCTCGTCCAGGCGGTGCAGGCCGAACCGGGTCTGAAGAAGACCAAGATGCTCGACCTCGACCTGCGCAAGTTGAACGGCCAGAGCCTGCCGGTGCGCATGATCCACCGTGTCTCCTCGACCCGCGACGGCGCGCCCGGCGAAAGCCGCACCATCGTCATGTCGCGCGAGGGCGGCGAGGACAGCGACCAGTCGGCGTCGAGCGCAGCGATGCGTTTTACCCGCTTCTTCAACAATACGCCGATGGCGATCGCCTCGGTCGATGGCAATGGCCGGATCCTGCGCACCAACGCGCCGTTCCTGAAGCTGTTTTCCGGTCTCGTCTCGCAGGACGACGTCGAGCGCGGCGCGCTGATCGATGCCGTGGTGCACGAAACCGAGAAGCTTCGCCTGCACGACGCGCTGGCGGCCGCCAAGGACCGGCAGGGCGACATCGCGCCGATCGACGCGCTGCACCCGACCGATGGCGAGCGCCATTTCCGCTTCTACGTCAATGCCGTGATCGACCAGACCGATCAGGCGCCGGAGGAAGCGGCGATCATCTATGCGCTGGAGATTACCGAGCAGAAAGCGCTCGAAAACCAGATGGCGCAGACGCAGAAGATGAACGCCGTGGGCACGCTTGCCGGCGGCATCGCGCACGACTTCAACAACGTGCTGACGGCGATCCTGCTGTCCTCCGACCACCTGCTTCTGTCTGCCCGGCCGGCCGACCCGAGCTTCGCCGACCTGATGGAGATCAAGCGCAACGCCAACCGTGCCGCTGTTCTCGTGCGGCAGCTGCTTGCTTTCTCGCGCAAGCAGACGATGCGGCCGACGGTGCTCAACATGACCGACGTGATCGGCGACCTGCGCATGCTGGTCGACCGCATGACCGGAACGAACGTCAAGGTCGAGGTCGACTATGGTCGCGATCTCTGGCCGGTCCGGACCGATCTCGGCCAGTTCGAACAGGTGCTTTTGAACCTCGCGGTCAACGCCCGCGACGCCATGCCCCAAGGCGGCATCATTACACTTCGCACCCGCAATCTGCCGGCGGCGGAGGTTTCGGCCTTCGGACGCCGTGAGCTGCCGGACGAAGACTTCGTGATGGTGGAAGTTTCCGACCAGGGAACAGGTATTGCGCCCGAAATCCTCGACAAAATCTTCGAGCCGTTTTTCACGACCAAGGAAGTGGGCAAGGGCACCGGTCTCGGCCTGTCGATGGTCTATGGCATCGTCAAGCAGTCGGGCGGCTACATCTATCCGGAATCGGAAGTGGGCAAGGGCACGACCTTCCGCATCCTCTTGCCGCGCCATATCGAGGTGCCGGTTGCGCCCGAGGAGCCCGCGCAGGCAGGCACCGGAACCGTTGCTGCGCCGGTGGTGCAGACGATAGCGGCTCCCGTGGTCAAGACCGAGGAGCCGACCGATCTCACCGGAGATTCGGCAGTCGTGCTGCTCGTCGAGGACGAGGAGGCTGTTCGCCGCGGCGGCAAGCGCATGCTGGAAACGCGCGGCTACACCGTCTACGAAGCGGGCTCCGGCGTCGAGGCGCTCGACATCATGGACGAGCTCAACGGCGCCGTCGATATCGTCGTATCCGACGTGGTGATGCCGGAAATGGACGGACCGACGCTCCTGACCGAACTGCGCAAGAAATACCCGGACCTGAAGTTCATCTTCGTCTCGGGCTATGCCGAAGACGCCTTTGCCCGCAACCTGCCGGCGGATGCCAAGTTCGGCTTCCTGCCCAAACCGTTCTCGCTGAAGCAGCTGGCGGTATCCGTGCGCGAAATGCTCGATTCCTAGGACCTTTAAACGCCAGGGAATATCGACCGGGGTCCGGCGCTGGGTACGTTAGGCTTCCGCCCCTAGTTGTTCTGCTGCCTTGACCAAGGCCCGTTGGCCGAGGCGCGCGTTGCCGACCAGCCGGGAGGAAGATCGGCGATCTCGTCGAGGTCGGTGTGGCGCTCGACGACCTCCGCCATCGCGACCACGAGCGGCAGGTAACGCAGGCAACATCAGGTGCTTGATCAAACTTCCAACGCATCGTCAGCCTTCGCCAATGTAAAAAGCCCGGCGCTTGCGGGCCGGGCTTCTCTATTTCTCGCCGTTTCTTACCGGATTACTTCACGTTCAACGCGACGGCGATCTCGCCGGCAAGCCGGGCATTGTTCTCGACCAGCGCGATGTTGGTCTCGAGGCTGCGGCCCTCGGTCATTTCGAAGAGGTTGCTGAGCAGATAGGGCGTGACCGCCTTGCCGGTGATCTCGTCGTTCTCGGCATTGTCGAGCGCCCGGGCGATGTAGATCTCCATCTCTTCGCGCGGGATCTCGGCAGCTTCCGGAACCGGATTGGCGACCAGCATGCCGCCTTCGACGCCGAGCAGCTCGCGCATGGTCTGGAAGTTGGCGATCGCGGCCGGGCTGTTCAGCATCAGCGGGCTCTTGAGACCGCTGTCGCGCGACCAGAAGGCCGGGAAGATTTCGCTGTCATAGGTGACGACCGGAACGCCGCGGGTCTCGAGCACTTCGAGCGTCTTCGGAATGTCGAGGATCGCCTTCGCGCCGGCGCAGACGACGATGACACCGGTGCGGGCGAGTTCATCGAGGTCGGCGGAGATGTCAAAGGAGAGCTCGGCGCCACGGTGCACGCCGCCGATGCCGCCGGTCGCAAAGACGCGGATGCCGGCGCGGGCAGCAGCGATCATCGTCGCGGCGACGGTGGTCGCGCCGGTGCGGCGCTCGGCGATCGCGAAGGCGAGATCGGCGCGCGAGACCTTCATCGCGCCCTGGGTCTTGGCCAGTTCTTCGAGTTTGGCATCGTCAAGGCCGATATGCAGTACGCCATGAATGACGGCGATGGTCGCCGGCACGGCACCCTGTTCGCGGATGATCGCTTCAACGCTGCGGGCCATGTTCAGGTTGCCCGGGTAGGGCATGCCATGGGTGATGATGGTCGATTCCAGTGCCACGATCGGCGCGCCACGCGCCTTGGCGGCTGCGACCTCGTCGGAATATTCCATCGGCAGGAAGGGGGAAGCGGGTTTGGTCATGGTCTTTCCTTGGGAGTTCTGCTGGCAAATGTCATGACAGCATTTGGGGCGCGGGCACAAGGGCCAGCGCCTGTTCGAGATTGGCCGCGGACATCTCTTCGGATGCGGCCAAGGGAGAACGCAACGTCAAACCGGCGGCTGCGATGCCGTGCCGCAGGCAATCGGCGATGTTGCGGCCGGCAAGGCGGGCGGAAAGGAAGCCGGAGGCGAGCGCGTCGCCAGCGCCGGTGACGTCGGCAAGGGCGGGCAGGGCCGGCGGCACGACGACACAGGCGCTATCGCCCTCGAAGGCAACGACCGTACGGCCGCCCCGGGTCACGACGCCTCCGTTGATGCCCAGACCGCGCAACAGGGCCGGCCATTCTTCCGCCTCGGCCGCCTCCTTGCCGGTCAGCGCCCGCGCCTCGGATTCGTTCATGAACAGGAACGAGAGATGCGAGAGGCACGGCCGGTAGCGGATGACCTTGGCCGGCGAAACAGCGATCCCGGCGACGAGGCGGCCGTTGCCGGCAGCCGACTGGGCAAGTGCGGCGATCGTTTCTTCCGGCAGGTTGGCGTCGGTCAGCACCAGCTTGCTCGCGGCGATGACCTCGCGGAGCGCCCGCCGCTGCAACTGCCGTGGCGAGAACAGCCGGTAGAGTTCCATGTCGGCGAGCGCAATCACCAGATTGCCGTCGTTTTCGAGGATCGCCGTATAGCTCGGCGTCTGGCGGTCAAGAAAGGTCAGGGGACTGTCGATGACGCCAGCGGCGGCCGCGGCTGCGGTCACCATCTCGCCGGCCGCATCACCGCCGCGGGTGCTGATCATGCGCACGCTGTGGCCAAGCCGCGCCAGGTTGCGCGCGGCATTGAAACCACCGCCGCCCGCTTCTTCGAACCAGCTTCCCGGATTGCTCGACCCGGGCGCTGTCG
The DNA here is from genome assembly GCF_014851885.1 of Ensifer sp. ENS02. NCBI lineage: Bacteria > Pseudomonadati > Pseudomonadota > Alphaproteobacteria > Hyphomicrobiales > Rhizobiaceae > Ensifer > Ensifer sp. ENS02. The sequence continues at coordinate 807,257 of NZ_JACVAO010000001.1, forward strand.
TTCCCGATATACGGCCGCGCCTGTCGATATGCGCGCCACCGAAAACGGCGATGTCAGCTTGCGTCATGAATGTTCCTCTGCTTGGCCGATCGGCCGAATATCTGTTGGCATCCTGCAATGCCGCGTCGCAAAGCGCCACGCGCCCGACCTGCTCAAAGTCTCATGCGCAGGCGAATCGGCCGACCCTTGCCGGGCAGGTTCGAAGGGCTTGCGCCAACATTCGAAAACTCTGGTTTCGTTCCGTGAACAAGAATCGAACGTATCGTTGAAAGCTATTGTTTTTCAATGTGTTGTCGCGCTCTTGCAAATACGGAACAAAACATGTACAAAAACTCCTGCGGCGGCTTCATTGCCTCGGTAGCTTCAATAACCTAAAGGTGGACCAAATGGCACAAAACTCTTTGCGGCTCGTAGAGGACAAATCGGTGGATAAAAGCAAGGCACTTGAAGCGGCACTTTCCCAGATCGAACGTTCGTTCGGTAAGGGATCGATCATGAAGCTCGGTGGGAAGGACAGCATCATTGAGATCGAGACGGTTTCGACCGGCTCTCTCAGCCTCGACATCGCGCTCGGCATTGGCGGCCTGCCGAAGGGCCGCATTGTTGAAATTTACGGCCCGGAAAGCTCGGGTAAGACGACGCTGGCGCTGCAGACCGTCGCCGAAGCACAGAAGAAGGGCGGCATCTGCGCCTTCGTCGACGCCGAACACGCGCTCGATCCGGTCTATGCCCGCAAGCTCGGCGTCGACCTCGAAAACCTCCTGATCTCGCAGCCCGACACCGGAGAGCAGGCGCTTGAGATCACCGATACGCTGGTGCGTTCCGGCGCGATCGACGTGCTGGTCGTCGACTCGGTCGCCGCGCTCGTGCCGCGCGCCGAAATCGAAGGCGAAATGGGCGACAGCCTGCCGGGCATGCAGGCCCGCCTGATGAGCCAGGCGCTGCGCAAGCTGACGGCGTCGATCTCCAAGTCGAACTGCATGGTCATCTTCATCAACCAGATCCGCATGAAGATCGGCGTGATGTTCGGTTCGCCGGAAACCACCACCGGCGGCAACGCGCTGAAGTTCTACGCCTCGGTTCGCCTCGACATCCGCCGCATCGGCTCGGTCAAGGAGCGCGAAGAGGTCGTCGGCAACCAGACCCGCGTCAAGGTCGTCAAGAACAAGATGGCGCCTCCCTTCAAGCAGGTCGAATTCGACATCATGTATGGCGAGGGCGTATCGAAGACCGGCGAACTGGTCGACCTCGGCGTCAAGGCCGGCATCGTCGAAAAGTCTGGCGCCTGGTTCTCCTACAACAGCCAGCGTCTCGGCCAGGGCCGCGAGAACGCCAAGACGTTCCTGCGCGACAATCCGGATCTCGCGCGCGAAATCGAGACGGCGCTGCGCCAGAACGCCGGCCTGATCGCTGATCGGTTCCTCGAGAATGGCGGTCCGGAAGCGGACGACGGTGACGAGCCGCCGGAAGCATAAGCCGCTCGGCCCACTGAGGTTACCAGAAAACCGGTCGTCCCGTGGGCGGCCGGTTTTTTGCTGGCGTCTGGACAGTCGGATATGTGAGCGATAAAAGCCTTTGGTTCCGGCGACCCAGCGCGTTGGAGGGTGCGGTCACCACGGGTGGCCGCAGGGTTTAGGGACAATGGCTTAGTGGCGCGGCATGGGCCGTACCCGGGCCGGAATCGGTGCTTAAGAATAGGACGCAAGATGAGCGGCGTGAATGAAATCCGGTCGACCTTTCTCGACTATTTCCGCAGGAACGGTCACGAGGTCGTGTCGTCGAGCCCGTTGGTGCCGCGCAATGACCCGACATTGATGTTCACCAATGCCGGCATGGTGCAGTTCAAGAACGTCTTCACCGGCCTGGAGCAGCGTCCCTATTCGACGGCCGTTACGGCGCAGAAGTGCGTTCGCGCCGGCGGCAAGCACAACGACCTCGACAATGTCGGCTACACCGCGCGTCACCACACCTTCTTCGAAATGCTCGGCAACTTCTCCTTCGGCGATTACTTCAAGGAGAACGCGATCGAGCTCGCCTGGAACCTGATCACTAAGGAGTATGGCCTCGACGCCAAGCGCCTGCTGGTCACGGTCTACCACACCGACGACGAGGCCTTCGATCTCTGGAAGAAGATCGCCGGTTTCTCCGACGACCGCATCATCCGCATCCCGACCAGTGACAACTTCTGGGCCATGGGCGATACCGGCCCCTGCGGCCCGTGCTCGGAAATCTTCTACGACCACGGCGACCATATCTGGGGCGGACCTCCGGGCTCGGCCGACGAAGACGGCGACCGCTTCATCGAGATCTGGAACCTCGTCTTCATGCAGTACGAGCAGATCACCAAGGAAGAGCGGGTCAACCTACCGCGTCCGTCGATCGATACCGGCATGGGCCTCGAGCGTCTCGCAGCCGTTCTCCAGGGCGAGCACGACAACTACGACATCGACCTCTTCCGCGCGCTGATCGCGGCTTCGGAAGAAGCGACCGGCGTCAAGGCTGAGGGCGACCGTCGCGCCAGCCATCGCGTCATTGCCGACCACCTGCGTTCGTCCGCCTTCCTGATCGCCGACGGCGTGCTGCCGTCGAACGAAGGCCGCGGCTACGTGCTTCGCCGCATCATGCGTCGTGCGATGCGTCACGCCCAGCTGCTGGGCGCCCAGGATCCGTTGATGTGGAAGCTCTTGCCGGCACTCGTCGGCCAGATGGGCCGCGCCTATCCGGAACTGGTGCGCGCGGAAGCGCTGATCTCCGAGACGTTGAAGCTAGAGGAAACCCGTTTCCGCAAGACCCTGGAGCGCGGTCTCAATCTGCTGTCCGACGCGTCTGCCGATCTGTCTGAAGGCGACCAGTTCAACGGTGAAACCGCCTTCAAGCTCTACGACACCTACGGCTTCCCGCTCGACCTGACCCAGGACGCGCTGCGCGCCAAGGGCATCACCGTCGACACCGACGCCTTCTCGGTTGCCATGGAGCGCCAGAAGGCCGAAGCCCGCGCCAACTGGGCCGGTTCCGGTGAAGCTGCGACCGAGACCATCTGGTTCGAGCTCAAGGAAAAGCACGGCGCGACCGATTTCCTCGGCTATGACACCGAGACCGCCGAGGGCGTGATCCAGGCGATCGTGCGCGATGGCGCTGTCGTAGCAACCGCCGCCAAGGGCGACACCGTCCAGGTGGTGCTCAACCAGACGCCGTTCTACGGCGAATCGGGCGGCCAGATGGGCGATACCGGCACGATCACGACGGAAAGCGGCAAGCTCACCGTCACCGACACGCAGAAGCGCGGCGAGGGGCTCTTCGTCCACTTCGCGACCGTGGCCGAAGGCACGGTCAAGACCGGCGACGCCGCCCAGCTCGACGTCGATCACGCCCGCCGCTCGCGCCTGCGCGCCAACCATTCGGCAACGCACCTGCTGCATGAGGCCCTTCGCGAAGTGCTTGGCACCCACGTGGCCCAAAAGGGCTCGCTGGTAGCGCCGGAACGCCTGCGCTTCGACGTTTCTCATCCGAAGCCGATGACGGCGGAGGAGTTGAAGGTCGTTGAAGAGATGGCCAACGAGATCATCGTCCAGAACACGCCGGTGACCACGCGTCTGATGAGCGTCGATGATGCGATTGCCGAAGGTGCGATGGCGCTCTTCGGCGAGAAGTACGGCGATGAGGTTCGCGTCGTCTCGATGGGTCGCGGCATCCACGGCTCCAAGGCCAACCGCGCTTATTCCGTCGAACTCTGCGGCGGCACGCACGTGTCTGCCACCGGTGACATCGGCCTGGTGCGCGTCGTCTCGGAAAGCGCCGTCGGCGCCGGCGTTCGTCGCCTCGAGGCGCTGACCGGTGAAGCGGCACGCGCTTATCTGAACGAGCAGGACGAGCGCGTGAAGACGCTCGCCAACACGCTGAAGGTTCAGCCGGGCGACGTGCTCGGCCGCGTCGAGGCGCTGCTCGACGAGCGCCGCAAGCTGGAACGCGAGCTGACTGAGGCCAAGAAGAAGCTGGCACTCGGTGGTGGCGGCGAAGCGGGTCCGGCCGATGCCGCCCGCGAAATCGCCGGCGTTCGCTTCCTCGGCAAGGTCGTTTCGGGCGTCGAGCCCAAGGATCTGAAGAGCCTGGCCGATGACGGCAAGAAGAGCCTCGGCTCCGGCGTCGTTGCCTTCGTCGGCGTTTCCGGCGATGGCAAGGCAAGCGCGGTCGTTGCCGTGACCGACGACTTGACCTCGAAGCTCAGCGCCGTTGACCTCGTTCGCGTCGCATCCGCCGCTCTCGGCGGAAAGGGCGGCGGCGGCCGTCCCGACATGGCCCAGGCCGGCGGTCCGGATGGCGACAAGGCGGCCGAAGCGATCGAAGCGGTGGCCGTCGCACTCGCCGGCTGATTGTTACCCGCAGCAGAATAGGAAAAGGGGCGTCCGTTGCGGCGCCCTTTTTGTTTGCATCGGGCAGGGCTTGTGTAGCTTCACGCTCGCGGTCCCGCGAGCCCCCTCCGGTCGTGCGTGTCATACCCGGCCGGATCACCAGCCCACACGAACAGAGCCTCGGCGCCTCGGACGGTCAAACCGAAACGTGATTGCTGGCCAAGGCACCGTTCTGGGGTCCTATAGCGCGGAAGGCTCGTACAAATCTCTGTCGAAGCACGCCCGCAACTCCGCAGGATTTGTCAAATTGATCTATGGTCTACCCATCCGTGAGCAAAGCGCGAAAGGTTGGACATGGAAGAGCGGGTAGCGTGGGCGACCTATGAACGGCGTCTGCACCGGGTCAGCGACTATATCTACGGTCATCTCGACGGCGATCTCGACCTTGATCGCCTTTCCGAGATTGCCTGTCTGTCGCCGCACCATTGGCACCGGATCTACCGGGCCGTTCACCGCGAGACGCTGGCAGGAACGGTGAAGCGGCTGCGGCTGCAGCGGGCAGCGGCCGATCTCGCCCAGACCGATCTTCCTGTCGAAACGATCGCGCAGCGCTCTGGCTATCCCAATCTGCAATCCTTCAACCGCACCTTCAAGGCCGCCTATGGGCTGCCGCCGGCGCGATACCGCAAGGAAGGGAGCCATGTCGCCTTTGAAACCGCTTCAACGGAAGGAATTCCAGACATGTATGAAGTCACCCTGAAGGACGTCGAAGCCTTCGACCTCGTCGGCGTCGCCCACACCGGCTCCTATATGGAGATCGGCAAGGCGTTCGAGACGCTCTATGGCACCCTCTTTTCACGGCAATTGTTCCGGCCGGACATGGAGATGATCGGCATCTACCTCGACGATCCGGAACTGGTGCCCGCGGAAAAACTGCGCTCCTTTGCCTGCGTCAGCGCGCGCGGACCGATGCCGGCGGAGGCGCCGTTGATCCCGCAGCATCTCGACGGCGGCCGCTATGCGGTGCTTCGCCACAAAGGCCCTTACGCGGATATGCCGAAGGCCTACCAATGGCTCTACGGCACATGGCTGCCGCAGTCCGGCCGCGATATCCGCGACAGCCTGATGTTCGAGAAATATCTCAACAATCCCCGCGAAGTTGCGCCGACCGAACTCTTGAGCGAGATCTATCTGCCTTTGAAGTGACAGACACCCGAGCACACACCCGCAATTGACGAATCAGTGTCCGAGCGGCACCTTTTGGTTCGGCGTGGCCTGCGCCGAACCTCCAAAGATCGTCCCCAGCACGATCCTTTCACGGAGGCAAAGGGACTTCAGTCTCGGGTCGCAATCTCGGTCCCACCGTTTCGGGTCCGGTTGCTGGGGAACTTGCCCGAGACGCGAAAGGCCCTGTGATGACTGAAAACCGAAATTTCAAACGGCGCGTTCGCGCCCGTGCCGCCAAGACCGGCGAATCCTATACAACTGCACTCATGCATCTTCGCCAGGCGTCGGCGGAAGACTTGGTGGCGCAACCAAGATTGCTGCGCCTGGCCGTGGCGCAATCCGGCTATTTCGACGATCCCCGCGATGCGGCGGCCCTTCACCATGCCGGCGAAGGGATCCGACACCTGATGCGGGAGGCGCATCGGGCCGGGGCGCGGGTGCTGCATTTCCCCGAGGGCGCGACGTGCTTTCCGAACAAGCGCATCATGTCGACGATCGGTCCGCGCGAAATAGGCCAGTCCGATTGGCGCCGTTTCGAGTGGACGGTTCTGCGCAAAGAGCTTGATGCCATACGGACGTTGGCGCGGGACCTCGGCCTATGGACGGTCCTTGGATCCGTTCACAAGCTCACCGAACCGCATCGCCCGCACAACAGCCTCTATGTGATCTCGGACAAGGGGGCGGTCGCGACACGCTACGACGAGCGCATGCTGTCGAACACCAAGGTCTCGTTCATGTACACGCCCGGAACGATCCCTTTGGCGTTCGAGGTCGACGGCGTCCGCTTCGGCTGCGCGCTCGGCATCGAGTGCCACTTTCCCGAGCTTTTCATCGAATACGAACAGCTGAACGTCGATTGCGTGCTATTTTCGACCTCCGGCGGCGCTCTGGCGAACGACATTGCCTTTGCCGCCGAGGTGCAGGGGCATGCTTCAATCAATCGCTATTGGGCGAGTTTTGCGGTTCTCGCGCAGACCGGCCTGACGGCTCCTTCAGGGATTGTTTCGCCCGACGGGCAATGGGCGGTCCGATGCAGCGGGGATGGACCATCGATCGTCGTGGCGGATATCGGCAGGGACCCCGTCGATCCGGCCCGGCCATGGCGCCGGAGCGCGAGAGGCGGGATCTACGACCCGCATATCGTCAGCGACGATCCGCGCAGCAGCAGCCGCGACATGTTCTAGCAGTCGCTGCCGGTAGCATGGCCGCGCTCGCCTTGAAGTCGTGCGAGTACCGGCTGCAGTCCGGCGCCGATGCGTTCCGGAATTTTCATTGGTCCAAAAAAGAAACCCGGCGCGAGGCCGGGTTTCGTTGTCTCTGGGACTGGAGCCTATCAGGCAGCCATGGCCTTCTGCAGGTTCTCGTCGATCTTGTCGAGGAAGCCGGTGGTCGAGAGCCACGGCTGATCGGGACCGATGAGGAGCGCCAGGTCCTTGGTCATGAAGCCGGCTTCGACGGTGTCGACGCAGACCTTCTCAAGCGTTTCGGAGAACTTTGCGAGTTCGGCATTGCCGTCGAGCTTGGCGCGATGAGCGAGACCACGGGTCCAGGCAAAGATCGAGGCGATCGAGTTGGTCGAAGTTTCTTCGCCCTTCTGGTGCTGGCGGTAGTGGCGGGTAACCGTGCCGTGCGCGGCTTCGGCTTCGACCGTCTTGCCATCCGGCGTCATCAGAACCGAGGTCATCAGGCCGAGCGAGCCGAAGCCCTGGGCGACGATGTCGGACTGCACGTCGCCGTCGTAGTTCTTGCACGCCCAGACGTAGCCGCCGGACCACTTCAGAGCCGAAGCGACCATGTCGTCGATCAGGCGGTGTTCGTACCAGATCTTCAGTTCCTTGAACTTGTCGGCGAACTCGGCGTCGAACACCTGCTGGAAGATGTCCTTGAAGCGACCGTCATAGACCTTGAGGATGGTGTTCTTGGTCGACAGGTACACCGGAACCTTGCGCTGGATACCGTAGTTGAACGAAGCGCGCGCGAATTCGGTGATCGAATCGTCCAGGTTGTACATACCCATGGCAACGCCGGCCGACGGTGCGTCGAAGACGTCGTATTCGATTTCCTTGCCGTCTTCGCCGACGAACTTCATCGTCAGCTTGCCCTTGCCCGGGAACTTGAAGTCGGTGGCGCGGTACTGGTCGCCGAAGGCGTGACGGCCGACGATGATCGGCTTGGTCCAGCCCGGAACCAGGCGCGGAACGTTCTTGCAGATGATCGGCTCGCGGAAGATGACGCCGCCGAGGATGTTGCGGATCGTGCCGTTCGGCGACTTCCACATCTTCTTCAGCTTGAACTCCTCGACGCGGGCTTCATCCGGCGTGATCGTGGCGCACTTGACGCCGACGCCGTGCTTCTTGATCGCGTTGGCGGCGTCGATCGTTACCTGGTCTTCAGTAGCATCGCGGTTTTCGACGCTGAGGTCGTAATATTCCAGATCGACGTCGAGGTAGGGATGGATCAGCTTGTCCTTGATGAACTGCCAGATGATGCGGGTCATCTCATCGCCGTCGAGTTCGACGACCGGATTGGCGACCTTGATCTTTGCCATGAATATGCCTCGTAGCTTATGCGGGACAGCGGGAGCGATGTCCCTTCCTCTCTGAAAAATCCTGTGCCCTATAGCACTCAGAACCGACAAGGCAAAGCATGCTTGGCTGAAACTTTGGATGGAGGTGGAGACGGACCTCGGGCGGCTCTTCGCCACCGCTTTTCGACGCCTGCTTTCGTCGCGCCGGCCTTGCAAAGATCGCGTCTGCCGCTATGCAGGAAGAACCGGCGAAAGCGGCGCGCGTCCACAGGCGGCCGCGGGACAGGCAAAGGCTTCCGATGGCACTTCGTTCCCGTATGCGCGATTGGCTTCTTGCCAACGATCCGGCCTTCTCCCGCCTGCGGCAGGCTTCGCGCATCACCGCGACGATCGTCGTTTCCATCCTGCTGCTGATGGCGTTTCATTACCTCGTCGCACCGCTGCCGCCGGCCGCCTTCGGACTTGCGGCGTCGCTGTCGATCGAAGGGGGACTGGCGGTGCGCGATCGCACCATTGCCGGCCAGCGGCTCACCCGCATCATCGCCGTCCTCGTCGGCGTTTCGATGGTCGGGCTTGCGTCGGTTCTCGAGAATCACCGCTACGTTTCCGACGTCGTCTTCCTGCTGATCATCTTTCTCGCGGTCTATGGCCGCTCCTTCGGCCCCCGAGGTTTTGCCGTCGGCATGTTCGCCTTCATGTCCTATTTCACCGGCGCCTATCTGAGGCCAACGCTCGATCAGTTGCCGGCCCTGTTCTTCGGGGCGGCGGTCTCGGCCACCGTCGCGCATCTCGTCCGCACGCGGCTGTTGCCGGATGATCGCTATCGCGACCTCCTGCGCGCAACCGCAAGCGTGCAGCGTCGCGTCGATCAGATGCTGCTGCAACTGGCGGAGATCGCCCGCAAGCCCGTTCTGTCACCGGCCGATCGTCGTCAGCTGCATGCGGCCGAAGAGCGGCTGAAGGAAGCGGTGCTGATGGCGGAAAGCTTCATTCCGACGGAAAACCGGCGGCCGGAACCGCAGCCCGGCCTTACGACCTCCGACCTCGTCATCAACCTCTTCGACCTACATCTTGCGGCCGAAAGCGTGATGGTCGTCAGCTTCCAATCGATGCCGCCGCCGGCACTGGTGGAGGCGATGGTGGCGCGCGACGGCGAGCGGATCGACGCGGAGATCACGCGGCTCGGCGATGCCGCTCCGCGCCGCGAAGAAACGGTGAAGGCGCTGCTGTGGCTGCGCAACGTCCGGCAAAGGCTCGCCCGAAGCCTTGCAAAGCTGACGCCGGCCGATCTGGAAGAGCCGCCACTGCACTTGAGCGGCATTGCCGCCCGCTGGAGGCCGTCGCTGAACGATCCGGCCTTGAAGGCGGCGATCCAGATCACGCTCGCTTCGGGCATCGCCATGGTGTTCGGGTTGATGCTGTCGCGGGAACGTTGGTTCTGGGCGGTGCTTGCGGCGTTTCTCGTCTTCACCAACACGCGCTCGCGCGGCGATACGGCGGTCAAGGCGCTGCAGCGCTCGGCCGGCACCCTGTTTGGCATTGTGGTCGGCATCATCGTCGGCACGCTGGTAGCCGGCAATATCTACCTGGTGCTGCCGCTCAGCGCACTTTGCGTCTTTCTCGCCTTCTATTTCCTCGCCGTCTCCTATGCGACGATGACCTTCTTCATCTCCGTCGTTCTGTCGCTGGTCTATAGCCTGATGGGCGTGCTGAGCCCGCATCTGCTGCAACTGCGCCTGGAGGAAACCATGATCGGCTCGATCGCCGGTGCTGCGGTCGCCTTCGTCGTGTTTCCGACGCGCACCCGCACGACGCTCGATGCCGCCGTCGCAACCTGGTGCGACGAACTCAAGGGCCTGCTGCAGGCGGCGCGGGACGGGGCATCGGGTCTGGTGCTCATTACCCGCTCGCAGGCGCTCGACCGCGCCTATCGTGACCTGGCCGCCGCCGCAAAGCCGCTCGGGCTTCCCTGGCAGTTGGTGACGCGTCCCGGTCATGTGCGCCAGGCGCTGGCGATCTTCATGGCCTGCACCTACTGGGCACGGGTTTTCGCGCGGCGTGTCGGCACGGATGCGGCGCTGGAAGGAACCGATTTCAAGGCAGACATCGACGCCAATCTCGCGCTCGTCCAGACGGTGCGCGACAAGGCCTCGGCCTATTTCTACCAGGTCGGCCGGATCGGTGCGCCGGTCGATCGCCACCTGCCGATTTCGAAGGACGATGCGGAGCTTGGTCTGGAAATGATCGGGGTGTCTCTCAACCGGCTTCATTTGTAGTGGACTTTAATTTCGCCCGCATTTGTGCAAGGGAAACGCCGAACGAAAGGCGAAGGCTAAGGAAATGGCAGGAACGAACAGCGAGCGCGAACTTCTGGCGGAAGGACCGGCGATCATTCTCGCCTATCCGCAGCTCGGCGAAAACATCGGTATGGTCGCCCGCGCGATGGCGAATTTCGGCCTGGCGGAGCTTCGGCTCGTCAATCCGCGCGACGGCTGGCCGAGCGAAAAGGCACGATCAGCCGCAAGCCGTGCCGACCACGTGATCGACGCTGCCAAGCTCTATGGTTCGGTCGAAGAGGCGATCGCCGATCTCAACTTCGTCTATGCCACGACCGCCCGCGACCGCGATGGCTACAAGCCGGTGCGTTCGCCGATCGTCGCGGCGCGCACGCTCCGCCAGCGCTTCCAGACCGGAGAGAAAACCGGCATCCTGTTCGGACGCGAGCGCACGGGCCTCACCAACGAAGAGGTGGCTCTGGCCGACGAGATCGTGACCTTTCCGGTCAATCCCGCTTTCGCCTCGCTCAATCTCGCCCAGGCCGTGCTTCTGATGTCCTATGAGTGGCTGAAGACCGGCATGGAGTCTGAGGACCAGACCTCGTTCCAGGCGATCGAGCAGCGGCCGGCGACCAAGGAACACCTGCAGGGTCTGTTCGAACATGTCGAGGAAGCGCTTGAGGCGCGCAACTACTTCCGCTCCGCCGACAAAAAGCCGAAATTGGTCGAGAACCTGCGCGCGGTTCTGACCAGGCCGTCCTTTACCGAATCCGAAATCCAGGTGCTGCGCGGCGTCATTTCTTCGCTCGACCGGTTCACGCGGGAAAACCCGCGCGGCTCCGGCGCTCCGGGTGAACACAGCAGGAAAGCGCGAGACAAAGGTGACAGCGAGTGAACTGAAACCCATCCTCGTCTTCGACAGCGGCATCGGTGGCTTGACCGTGCTGCGTGAGGCGAGGGTGCTGATGCCCGAGCGGCATTTCATCTATGTCGCCGACGATGCCGGCTTTCCCTATGGCGGCTGGGAAGAGGCGGCGCTGAAAGAGCGCGTGATCGCGCTCTTCGGCCGGCTGCTTTCCGAGCATGATCCGGAAATTTGCGTGATCGCCTGCAACACAGCCTTCACGCTGGTCGGAGCCGATCTGCGCGCGGCCTTTCCTCAGATGACCTTTGTCGGCACGGTGCCCGCGATCAAGCCGGCGGCAGAGCGCACACGCTCCGGCCTCGTTTCGGTGCTGGCAACCCCGGGTACTGTCAAGCGGGCCTATACGCGCGATCTCATCCAGTCCTTCGCCAGCCAATGCCATGTGCGGCTCGTCGGCTCCGAGAACCTCGCCAAGATGGCGGAGGCCTATATCCGCGGCGAGAAACTGGACGACGAAACGGTACTAGCCGAGATCGCACCGTGTTTCGTCGAGATGGACGGCAGGAAGACCGATATCGTCGTGCTTGCCTGCACCCACTATCCCTTCATGGCGAACGTCTTCCGCAGGCTGGCACCCTGGCCGGTCGACTGGCTGGATCCGGCCGAAGCGATTGCCCGGCGCGCGCGCTCGCTCGTGCCGCAACCGAACGGCTTCGAGCCGCTGAACGGCCAGGACCCGGCGATCTTCACCTCCGGCAGACCGGATTTCGCCACCCGGCGGCTGATGCAGGGCTTTGGCCTGACGGTGGCACTTGATGCCATCGGGGAAAAGCGAGCAGGGCATGCCGAAGCGATCGGGTAGTGCCCTGTTCATGCGTTCCTATGGCCGGCACGGCGCTTTAAAAGAAGATCGCCAGCAACAGGCCGATCAGAACAGCTAGCACGCAGGCGGCGCGAAAGCGCATGCGGCTGGCGCGTTCGGCGTCGTCTTTCGAGGCGACCCGTAGCGTGTCCTTGTAAGCATCGCGCATACGGCGATCGAGATTGTTCAGTTCCATCTGCTGCGCTGTTTCGTGGTGCTGCATTCCTGCCCCGGCAAATCGCTTCGACCAAATCGCATATGGACGTCCGTGCCTTCTCGCAAAAGTACGACATTCAACTTTATATTGTGACATCCAGAGTCTACAGCTGGTTCTTTTCCGAGGAGACTTTCCAAAGCGTATTCCCTGTGGGTTATGTGCGCCGACGGCAGGATTTCCGGGAAATCCGTGCTAGGTGTCGCCCGATAGGCGGTCTCCGCGTGATCGCGAATCAATCAAGAGTATTCAGGCACAGTGCGCAACGGTATCGCATCCGGACCTGCGTAAGATTTAACATGACGAGGTGGAAATGAAGGTCGGCATCGACATGGGAGCGACGTCCGAAGGGACATCGGCCTCGCTCGATATCGAGGAGCTTCTGGCCACCCGTCTCTTGGTGCAGGGCAATTCCGGTTCGGGCAAGTCGCATCTGTTGCGCCGGCTGCTGGAACAGTCCGCACCCTGGGTGCAGCAATGCATCATCGATCCCGAGGGCGACTTCGTCACGCTCGCCGACAAGTTCGGCCATGTGGTTGTCGAGGGTGAGCGCACCGACGCCGAGCTGATCGGCATTGCCAACCGCATCCGCCAGCATCGTGTTTCCTGCGTGCTCTCGCTTGAAGGTCTCGATATCGAGCAGCAGATGCGCAATGCCGGCGTGTTCCTGAACGCTATGTTCGATGCGGATCGCGAGTTCTGGTATCCGGTGCTGGTCGTCGTCGACGAGGCGCAGATGTTTGCGCCGTCGGTTGCCGGCGACGTCACCGAAGAGGTGCGCAAGATTTCGCTCGGCGCCATGACCAACCTGATGTGCCGCGGCCGCAAACGCGGCCTTGCCGGAGTGATCGCCACGCAGCGCCTGGCGAAGCTCGCCAAGAACGTGGCGGCGGAAGCCTCGAACTTCCTGATGGGCCGCACCTTCCTCGACATCGACATGCTGCGCGCAGCCGATCTGCTCGGTATGGACCGGCGCACGGCGGAAATGTTCCGCGACCTCAAGCGCGGTTCTTTCGTGGCGCTTGGCCCGGCGCTGTCGCGCCGGCCGCTCAAGGTGACGATCGGCGCGGTCGAGACCTCGGCGCGCTCGACGAGCCCGAAGCTGATGCCGCTGCCCGAGGCGCCGCAGGACGTCGAGGATCTGATCTTCACGCCGGATCCGGAGGAGCTGACGCGGCCGATCATGCGCCGCGCCGTTGCGCCGCCGCGCCCGACGACCGACATCCTAGCCGAGCTCTCCCGCCCGCGGCCCGAGCCTGCCGCGCCGGTCGAGGCAAGGCAGGCGCAGCCGGAACTTTCCGCCGAGGAAAAAGAGAGCCTGCTCGACAGCGTCTTTGTCGAAATCCTCAGCAATCCGGAAGCAGCCTTCCGCCCCGATGCAGAACTGTTCCAGGATTTTCTGGTGCGATGCCGCATTCGTCGGCTGCCATCCGGTGCAGCCCTGTCGCTGAGCGCCTTCCGCCGCAAGATGGCCGTCGCGCGCTCCGGCATCGACGCGGAGACGGCGGCAACAGAAACCTGGGCGCAGGCCTTGCAGCTTGCCGATCGCGTTACCGAGGACTTGCAGGCCGTGTTCCTGATGATGGCGCAGGCGGCCGTCCGCGGCCTGCCGTGCCCTTCCGACGCGATGATCGCGCGCGCCTATGGCACGCACTCCGCAAGGCGGGCCCGCCGTCTGCTCGGCTACTTCGAGGAGCATGGGTTGATCGTCATCCATGCGGATTTTGCCGGAAAGCGCATCGTCGCGTTCCCGGACCTTGGCAGCGAGACCGCTCCAGGCGACGCCAACGGGCCGGATGTGACGGCTGCGGCTGCCGCTGCGGCGGAGTGAACCTCGACCTTTCGCGTAAAGGCATCAGCTATTCCGACCACGCTCAGACGGCGCTGGCGCGTTACGGTGTCGTGGCGTCAGACCCATTCCTGGATGACGTGATCGGACGCGTGGATGCAGGTCATCTGCAGGCGGCCGGTGCCGGTATTGACGAAGCGATGCGGCGTCTCCGGATCGACGACGATGATATCGCCGGCCTTACCCATGATCTTCTGCTCTCCGACGGTGAACTCCGCTTCGCCCGAGTGCACGATCCATGTTTCCGGATAGGGATGAACGTGAAGGGCAGGCCCCTGGCCAGGCTCGGCATCCATCAGGAACAGCGAGATCGGCGTACCGAATTGCCCACCTTCAAACAGGATCGTGCGGTTTGGGCTCTGCTTCTGTTCTGTAAGGGGAATGACATGAAACATGCTGGCCTCCATCGTCGTCCGGGTTGGCTTCCCAACGGGAATGAATTATCTTCACGAGAAGATATTATCCGAAACTATCTTCTCGTCAAGATATATTGACGATACCGAGGTGAACGATGCAGAATGAGAATGAGGGAAGGGACCATGTGGACCGTCTGCAAGCGCAGTGGGCGGCCGAACTGCCCGACCTGAATACCGAGCCTATGGCCATCCTCGGGCGCGCATACCGGCTTTCCAATCTGGTGCGCCCCTCGATCGAGGAGACCTTCGCCTCTTTCGGCATCGACCGCGGCGAGTTCGACGTGATCTCGACGCTGCGGCGATCCGGCCCGCCTTACCGGCTGACGCCGACGGATCTCTATACGCTGCTGATGATTTCGTCCGGTGGACTGACGCACCGGCTCGATCGGCTGCAGAAGGCAGGATTGATCCAGCGGGAACGCTCGGCGTCCGACGGCCGCAGCAGCGTCGTCGGGCTGACGGAAAAGGGAATAGCCCTTGCGGAAACCGCCTTTCGCGCCGACATGGCGAGCGAGTCGCGCTACCTCGAGGTGCTGAGCAAGCAAGACCGCACGGCGCTGGCGGCGCTCCTCAGGAAACTGCTGATTTCGTTGGAGCAAGCGCCACCGAGTGATCCGGCCTGATCAACGGCTGTTTGTCACGATTTCGTTTGACAACAGCAGCCGGACCCACTAAAGCCGCCCCAACGCCGGGCAGAAATGTCCGGTGTTTCATTTGACATGTCCCGTGGCTTCTCCGTCTGCGTGATCGTGAGAAACCTGTCAGAGCCCCGAAAATGGGTTCAGAGGAGGGCGTGTTTCCTTGATCCGGTTTGGAAACAGGCCGGTGTAACTGTTTGAAAGGAAATGCGATGAGCAAGCGCGAATCGTCCAAGTACAAAATTGACCGTCGTATGGGCGAAAACATCTGGGGCCGTCCGAAGTCCCCGGTAAACCGCCGCGAATACGGCCCGGGCCAGCACGGCCAGCGCCGCAAGTCCAAGCTCTCGGATTTCGGTGTACAGCTGCGCGCCAAGCAGAAGCTCAAGGGCTACTACGGCGACATCCGCGAGAAGCAGTTCCGCGCGATCTTCGCCGAAGCTGACCGCCGCAAGGGTGACACCCCGGAAAACCTGATCGGCCTGCTCGAATCGCGCCTCGACGCGATCGTCTACCGCGCCAAGTTCGTTCCGACGGTCTTTGCTGCCCGTCAGTTCGTCAACCACGGCCACGTCAAGGTCAACGGCGTCCGCGTCAACATCGGTTCCTACCGTTGCAAGCCGGGCGACGTCATCGAAGTCAAGGAAAAGTCCAAGCAGCTCGTAACCGTTCTCGAATCGGTTTCGCTCGCTGAACGCGACGTTCCGGACTACATCGAAGCCGATCACAACAAGATGGTCGCGACCTTCGTCCGCGTTCCGGTTCTTTCCGACGTGCCTTACGCCGTCGTCATGGAACCGCACCTGGTCGTCGAATTCTATTCGCGTTAATCCGAGGCTCTCGCCTTGTGATACTTCGAAAGCCGCCCGGAAACGGGCGGCTTTTTTGTCAGTGCCGATCAGCATCCGCGCTACCGCGGACCCCAGCGAATAAGCGCCTTATCGTCGCCTCGATCCGAAAGCGATGACCAAGAGGGAAGCCCGATGCCCGAAGAGCAGAAGCCGCAGGATCTGCAGGCGATCATCGACGACATTCATCGGGACCTGAGCCCGCGGTTCGGCCAGGGCAAGGTCGCCGACTACATTCCGCAGCTCGCGCGCGTCGACGCCAAGCATTTCGGCATGGCGATCGTGACCACAGGCGGCCAGATCTATCGCGTCGGCGATGCCGAGGTGCCGTTCTCGATCCAGAGCGTTTCCAAGGTTTTCACGCTGACGCTGGCGCTCGGCAAGCACGGCGAGAACATCTGGCACCGTGTCGGCCGCGAGCCCTCAGGCTCCGCCTTCAACTCGATCGTCCAGCTCGAGCAAGAGGGCGGAAAGCCGCGCAACCCCTTCATCAATGCCGGCGCCATCACCATCAGCGACCTGATCCTTGCCGGCCATACGCCGCGGGAACTGATCGGCGAGATCGTACAGTTCGTCCGCTATCTCGCCGACGACGACCAGATCGTCATCGACCATGAGGTCGCGCGTTCGGAGACGGCCACCGGTTACCGGAACTTCGCGCTTGCCAACTTCATGCGCTCCTTCGGCAAGCTCGACCACCCCGTCGACCACGTGCTCGGCGTCTATTTCCATCACTGCGCGCTTTCCATGACCTGCAGCCAGCTTGCGAAAGCCGGGCTGTTTCTGGCCGCCGGCGGCAGCAATCCGCTGACCGGCCATAACGTCGTCTCGCGCCAGCGGGCGCGGCGCATCAACGCACTGATGCTGACCTGCGGCCACTATGACGGCTCGGGCGATTTTGCCTATCGCGTCGGCCTGCCAGGAAAGAGCGGCGTTGGCGGCGGCATTCTGGCGGTGGCACCTGGCAAGGCGTCGGTTGCCGTCTGGTCGCCTGGCCTCAACGAAAACGGCAATTCGCTGCTCGGATCGCTGGCGCTCGAAATGCTCGCGGCGCGCACTGGCTGGTCAGTCTTCGGTCCCTGAACTCCTCCGACAAGGGCGATCTGCACGGTGCGGCCGATTTCCCTTGATCTTGACGGCTGGAGCGGGCAAGTGCTGGCCCAAGATTAGCCGGGCGCCGGTTGCGCCTGCCTGCCGCACAGGATCCCCGCCATGGACCTTTCGCTCAACGTGTCGCAAGACCAGGCTGAAACCATTTTTGAGACCGAAATCGACACCGGCGCGCATCCGCTGTTCAGCCGCATGCCGTCCTCCGTCTCGTTTAACAAGCTGCGCAAGCGCCTTCTTCGCCAGACCCGCCAGGCGCTCGACGACTTCGGCATGCTGAAGGGCGCCAAGCGCTGGCTGATCGGCCTTTCCGGCGGCAAGGACAGCTACAGCCTGCTGGCGCTGCTCATGGACCTGCAATGGCGCGGGCTGCTGCCGGTGGAGCTCATTGCCTGCAACCTCGACCAGGGCCAGCCGAACTTCCCCAAGCACATCCTGCCGGAATACCTGGCATCGATCGGCGTCAAGCATCGCATCGAGTATCGCGACACCTACTCGATCGTGAAAGAGAAGGTGCCGACGGGGGCGACCTACTGTTCGCTCTGTTCGCGGCTGCGCCGCGGCAACCTCTATCGCATCGCCCGTGAAGAGGGCTGCGACGCGCTGGTGCTCGGCCACCACCGCGAGGACATTCTCGAAACCTTCTTCATGAACTTCTTCCACGGCGGCCGGCTGGCTTCGATGCCGGCAAAGCTCTTGAACGACGAGGGCGACCTGATGCTGCTTCGGCCACTCGCCTATGCGGCCGAGGACGATCTCGCCAAGTTCGCGGCGGCCATGGAGTTTCCGATCATCCCGTGCGACCTCTGCGGCTCGCAGGACGGCCTCGAGCGCAATGCGATGAAGGTGATGCTGGCCGATATTGAGCGACGCATGCCGGGCCGCAAGGACACGATGCTGCGCGCGCTTGGCCACGTGAACCGGTCGCACCTGCTCGATCCCAAGCTGTTCGATTTCCAGTCCCTCACACCGGAGCCCAAAGAATGAGCCATTCCGTCGACATTGCCGGCCTTGCCAATCTGCTGCAGGAAGCGGCGGTCAAAGAGATCCTGCCGCGGTTCCGCAATCTTGAAGCCGGCGACGTCAGGGTGAAATCGGAAGCGATCGACCTCGTGACCGAAGGCGACGAAGCGGCCGAACGGCTGATCAAGGCACGCATCGAAGACGTCGCGCCGGGCGCACTTTTCGTCGGCGAAGAATCGGTTGCGGCCGACCCGGCGCTGCTCGACAAGCTCGCCGATGCCGATCTCGCCGTCGTCGTCGACCCGATCGACGGCACCTTCAATTTCGCCGCCGGCGTGCCGCTCTTCGGCGTTATGGCAAGCGTCGTCGCCAAGGGCGAGACGGTTGCCGGCATCATCTATGATCCGCTCGGCAACGACTGGGTGATCGCCGAGAAGGGCTCCGGCGCCTGGATGTGCCGCGCCAATGGATCGCAGGAGCGCCTGTCGGTCACCGCAGGCGTGCCGCTCGAGGCCATGGTCGGCGGTGCCTCGACCGGTTTTTACAAGCAGGAAGCACGCCGCGAAGTCATGGCCAACATGGCCAAGGTTCGCATCGCCACCAGCTACCGCTGCGCCGCGCATGAATATCGCATGCTTGCCGGCGGTCACATCCACTTCCTGATGTACCAGAAGCTGATGCCGTGGGATCACCTGGCCGGCACGCTGATTTCGCAGGAAGCCGGCGCCTATGCCGCCCGCTTCGACGGCTCGCCCTATCTGCCGTCGCATCTCAATGGCGGCCTGCTGCTTGCCACCGACAAGGAGAGCTGGGAGACGCTGCGCCGCGAGGTCTTCACGGTCTGAGCCGTTCGAAGCAGCCCAAAATACAAAGCCCGCCCGGATTGCTCCGGGCGGGCTTTTTGTTTGCCTTACGGCGGCCGGTTACATATGGCCGCCACCGTGATCCATGCTGACGTCCTTGTCGCCGGGATGGGTGAAGAGCTTGCCCTTCTCGGCCCAGAGCGTTGCCAGGATCGTCAGGGCCCCGAAGAGGGCGAAGCCGCCGAACAGCGGCTGCAGCGTGCCGTTGAAGAGCTGGCCGACGGCGCCGCCGATGAGCGCGCCACCGGTCGTAGAGACGAAGCCGGTGATCGCCGTAGCGGTACCGGCAAGGTGCCCCATCGGCTCCAGGCTGATCGCGGTGAAGTTCGTCGCGATGACCGCGAAGAACATCAGGAGCACCGAGAACATCAGATAGCTGACGACGAAGGCCGGCGTGCCGGAGAGCGACATCACGAAGCCCGCAACCGAGATCAGCGTAAACAGGATCATCGAGACGTGCGAGATACGGCGCATGCCGAAGCTGCGGACGAAAAAGCCGTTGGCGAAGTTCGCGACAGCAATGCCGCCGGCAGTACCTGCAAACGCAATCGGCAGCCAGTCACCGAGGCCGTAGACCTCGCCGAAGATCTGCTGGACCGTGACGATGTAGGCGCAGATGACGGCGGTAAACATCGTCATGCCGATCATGTAGCCGCAAGTGATGCGGTTGGTGAGAACGGTCTTGAAACCCGACGCGACCGCACCGACGGAGAGCGGCATGCGCTCTTCGCGCGGCAGGGACTCCTTCATGCGGGAAAAGGCCCAGGCGAAGAGGATCGCGCCGATGACGCCGATCAGGATGAAGATCCAGTGCCAGTTGGCATAGAGGATGACGAGCTGGCCGATCGAGGGGGCGACGATCGGCACGATCATGAAGACAATCATCACATAGGACATGACGCGCGCCATTTCGCGGCCGCCGAAGCAGTCGCGCACGATCGCCATGGTGGTGATGCGGATGGCCGCAGCACCGATGCCCTGGATGAAGCGCAGGATCAGCAGCGTCTCGAAGCTCTGGGTGAGGGCGGCGGCAAACATCGACACGGTGAAGAAGGCGAGGCCGCCGAGCAGCACCTTGCGGCGGCCGAAGGCATCGGACAGGCTGCCGAAGAAGATCTGCGAGATGCCGAAGCCGAGGAAGAAGACGCCGATCACCAGCTGGCTGTCGTTGGTGTTGGCGACGTTCAGCGACTGGCCGATTGCCGGCAGAGCCGGCAGCATGCTGTCGATGGCGATGGCGACGCTCGCCGTCATGACGGCGATGGTGATGATGAATTCGACGATGCCCATGTTGAGGCGCTCGGCCCCCGAGACCCCGTCGACATGTTCGGATTGATTGGTGATGGTGGACATTGGGAAAACCCGTAAATTCAATCTTTGGAAAAGGCTGGCCGGCGGTTTAGAACGCGACAGCGACAGTTGGCGCTTTAGAGATCAGCCGGCCGGCTGATGGTGCGGTTTGAACAGCTTGCCGCGTTCGGCGATGAGCACGAAGACGAGGCCGATGGCCGCGACGGTGAAGTAGCCGGTGGCAAGCGGGGTGGCCGTTCCGTCGAAGGACTGGCCGATGAAGGCTCCGATCACGCTCCCGCCGATCGTCTGCATGAAGCCGAGAACCGAGGACGCCGTGCCGGCGACATGGCCGAGCGGCTCCATGGCCATGGCGTTGAAGTTTGGCGCGATCAGCCCGAACTGGAACATCGTGGCGCAATAGAGGACCACGAAGGCCGGGAAGGGCAGCGGCGCATAGAGCGAGGCCGACATCCAGATGAAGCTTGCGAGCGTAAAGCCGCAGAGGGCCGCATGGGACAACGGCCGCATGCCGAAGCGGCGGACGAGGCGGGAGTTGGTAAAGGAAGCGACCGCCATCATACTCGCGAAAGCCGCAAAGACAAGCGGAAACCACACGCCCAGATCGTAGACGCCGACCAGCACCTGCTGCGCCGAGTTGATGAAGCCGAAGAGCGCGCCAAGGATAACCGAGGTCGCGAGCGTATAAAGCAGCGACAACCGGTTGGTCAGCACGATGCGGAAACCGCTGAGGATTACCGACGGCGTGAAGGCGCGGCGGTGGGCCGGATCAAGCGTTTCGCCGAGCTTCGACAGCACGATCGCGATGTTCATCACCGCATAAAGCGCGACGATGACAAAGATCATATGCCACTCGGCAAAGCTGATGATGAGTTGGCCGATCGACGGGGCGATCACAGGCACGATCATGAACACCATCATGACCAGCGACATCACCTCGGCCATCTGCCGGCCGCCATAGACGTCGCGGACGATCGAGATGGTGATGACGCGCGTGGCAGCCGCACCCGCGCCCTGCATGAAGCGAAGGGCGAGCATGAGGCCGAAGGTCGGCACCATGGCAATTGCCACCGCACAGACGGCATAAAGGGCAAGGCCCGCCAGAAGCGGCGGCTTGCGCCCGAACCGGTCCGACAGTGGGCCGAAGAACAGCTGCGCCACGCCCATGCCGAGCAGGTAGGCGGTGATGATGTATTGCCGCTCGTTTTCCGACGCCACGCCCAGGCTGGCCCCGATTTCCTGGAGGCCCGGCAGCATGATGTCGATCGAAATCGCGTTCGTCGCCATCAGTGTGGCCATCAGCGCGATGAACTGGAATTTCGTGAGGCCGGGCAGGGCATCGTCGTTGGTCGTGCTTGTCATTTCAAAAGTCCTAGCGGCGCGGTGGGCGCCAAGCGAAACAGGTCTGGGTCCGGACCGCTCCGGAAAAAGAAGGATGTCGGCTGGCTAAATGCCGGTCGGCACAGGGATGTCAGGCGGGAGCGACCGGGAAGCCGCACCACATGGACCGGGCCTGCAGGAAGCGGCGGGAGCATCGATCGGCAGCGACGGGGTCATTTCCGTGCCGGGAGGCCGGAGCGGGAACCGCTGCTGCTTATGCCGAACGATCGCGACTGCTTCATGACAGGCCGAAAATGCGGCCCCAGGCCTCGCTGCAGAACGCCGGAAACGTTTCAGGAAGGAAGCCTGCTTTCACAAACATTCAAACGGTCATTGCGCGAACCAAGCGCGCAAAGCCTTTGGGAAGACAACGAAAATCGAGATCCGGACGAGACGTCCGAATCAAAAAAGGCGGTTGCCCGCCTTCTCCGATGGATCGGGACAAGGCGTCCTTGAGTTAGGCGACAGCGCCCTTGACGGCGATACCCTGCTCCGAAAGGTGGGACTGAAGTTCGCCGGCCTGGAACATCTCACGCACGATATCGCAACCGCCGACGAATTCGCCCTTGACGTAGAGCTGCGGGATCGTCGGCCAGTTGGAATAGTCCTTGATGCCCTGGCGCAGGTCCGCGTCGGCGAGCACGTTGATGCCCTTGTAGTCGACGCCGATGTAGTCGAGAATCTGGACCACCTGACCGGAGAAGCCACACTGCGGGAACTGCGGCGTACCCTTCATGAAGAGCACCACATCGTTCGTCTTGACTTCGTTGTCGATGAATTCGTGAATTCCGCTCATCCTGTCTTCCTTCCTGCGCCGGCTTCAAGGGCCGGATATCGATTGGGTCTTAGATAGCATGCATATTGGTGATTTTCACCACCCAATCGCAACAAATATTGATGGGCCTCAAGATGTGGTTTTAATACCACTCAAGCCGTGCGGCGCCGCGTCTTGCTGCGCGCCGCCGAGGTTTTCCGCCGGCTGACCTGTTTCTTCGCCGGCTTGCGGATGGCGGCTTCAAGGATATCCGCGAGGATGCCGCCGCCAGAGGCCGCCGGCCGCGTCCGGCGCTTCGTCCGCTTGGTGGCCGTGCGCTTGACGCCGGTCTTCCTCAGAATTTCCTTGAGCGCGCTGTCAACGACGCCGCTGACGAGTTCCTTGATCAGGTCAGCCACGCCAGCTTACTCCGGCGCGCTCGTCTGAAGTGCCAGGGCATGCAGCACGCCGCCCATATTGCCCTTCAGTGCGTTGTAGACCATCTGGTGCTGCTGCACGCGGCTTTTGCCACGAAACGCCTCGGCCACGACTTCGGCGGCATAGTGGTCGCCGTCACCGGCCAGATCGCGGATCGTGACCTTGGCTCCGGGAATCCCCGCCTTGATCATGTCTTCGATGTCGCCTGGTGTCATGGGCATGATACGCCAACTCCCTTTTTATTCTGCAACGTCAGCAGCCTGCCGACGTTGTCCATGAAACAAGGGAACCACGATTCAGGGGCGGAACGCAATTGCTGAATTGGGTGAGGGAGGGTAGTTGCCAGCGCCGACACGATCAAATGATCGCCGTCGGCAGCGCCTGCAAGCAGGCACGCAATAGGGATGACGGGAGCCGCAGAAAGTGCGGCTCCCGTCATCGATCTCTCAGTTTTCAGGCGCGAGGTCGCCCTGCATGAAGTCCGGGAACCAGCCTTCATGGGCGGCGCGGAGATCCGCAACCGAGACGGCCTTGGCGTCGCCAAGCTTGACGGCGTCGCCGCCGGTCTTGCCGATGACGGGGAGCGAGACGCCGGCAGCCTTGGCACGAGCGGCAACCGTGTCGAGCGCGCCGGCGGCAACCGTCACGACGTAGCGACCCTGGTCTTCGCCGTAGAAGGTCGCGATCGGATCATGGCCGGCAACAGCGTCGACCGAGGCGCCGATGCCCGAAGCCATCGCCATTTCGGCAACGGCAAGTGCCAGGCCGCCCGACGAGCAATCGTGCACGGCGGTTACAAGACCGTCGACGATCAGGCCGCGGACGAAGTCGCCAACCTTGCGCTCATGCGCCAGATCGACATGGGGCGCCGGGCCATCGGTGCGGCCGTGAACGTCGCGCATATAGACCGACTGGGCGATGTGCGAGCCGAGACCGGCCGGCGCGCCGGCGACGAGGATCGTTTCGCCTTCAGCGGCAAAGCGGATGCGCGCCATCTTCGACCAGTCCTTGATCAGGCCGACACCGCCGATGGTCGGGGTCGGCAGGATCGCCTGGCCGTTGGTTTCGTTGTAGAGCGAGACGTTGCCCGACACGATCGGGAAGTCGAGTGCGGTGCAGGCTTCTCCGATGCCCTTGATGGCATGAACCAGCTGGCTCATGATCTCAGGGCGTTCCGGGTTGCCGAAGTTGAGGTTGTCGGTGGCTGCCAGCGGCAGCGATCCGGTTGCCGTCAGGTTGCGCCAGCATTCGGCGACCGCCTGCTTGCCGCCTTCGTAAGGATCGGCTTCGACGTAGCGCGGCGTCACGTCGGAGGAGAAGGCAAGCGCCTTGGAGGCATGACCTTCGACGCGCACGACACCGGCGTCGCCGCCCGGCAGCTGCAGCGAGTTGCCCTGGATCAGCGTGTCGTACTGCTCATAGACCCAGCGGCGCGACGAATTGTTGGCCGAACCGACGAGCTTGACGAGCGCGTCGGCGACGTCGGCTGCCGGAATGTCGTTGGTTGCGAGCGGTGCCGCGGTCTTGGCCGGGGTCCAGGGACGATCATATTCCGGCGCTTCGTCGCCCAGTTCCTTGATCGGCAGGTTCGCGACCTCTTCGCCCTGGTGCAGGATACGGAAGCGCAGGTCGTCGGTGGTCTTTCCGACGATTGCGAAATCGAGGCCCCACTTGACGAAGATCGCTTTGGCGACCTCTTCCTTGGCGGGCTCGAGCACCATGAGCATGCGCTCCTGGCTTTCCGACAGCATCATTTCATAGGCGGTCATGCGCTCTTCGCGCACCGGCACGGTGTCGAGGTCGAGCTCGATGCCGAGGTCGCCCTTGGCGCCCATTTCGACGGCCGAGCAGGTGAGGCCGGCTGCACCCATGTCCTGGATGGCGATGACGGCGCCAGTCGTCATCAGCTCGAGGCAGGCTTCGAGCAGGCACTTTTCGGTGAAGGGGTCGCCGACCTGAACGGTCGGGCGCTTTTCTTCGATCGACTCGTCGAACTCGGCAGACGCCATGGTCGCGCCACCGACGCCGTCGCGGCCGGTCTTCGCACCGAGATAAACGACGGGAAGGCCGACGCCTTCGGCCTTGGAGTAGAAGATGGCATCGCTCTTGGCGAGGCCGGCGGCAAAGGCGTTGACGAGGATGTTGCCGTTGTAGCGGGCATCAAACTCGACTTCTCCGCCGACGGTCGGAACGCCGAAGGAATTGCCGTAGCCGCCGACACCGGCAACGACGCCGGAAACGAGGTGGCGGGTCTTCGGGTGGTCGGGCGAACCGAAGCGCAGCGCGTTCATCGCTGCGACGGGACGGGCGCCCATGGTGAAGACGTCGCGCAGGATGCCGCCGACGCCCGTTGCCGCGCCCTGGTAGGGCTCGATATAGGACGGGTGGTTGTGGCTTTCCATCTTGAAGACGACGCAGTCGCCGTCATCGATGTCGACCACGCCGGCGTTTTCGCCCGGGCCCTGAATGACGCGCGGCCCCTTGGTCGGCAGCGTGCGCAGCCACTTCTTGGAAGACTTGTAGGAGCAGTGCTCGTTCCACATGGCCGAGAAGATGCCGAGCTCGGTGAAGGTCGGCTCGCGCCCGATCAGGCCGAGGATGCGCTCGTATTCGTCAGGCTTCAGCCCGTGCGATGCGATGAGGTCCGGGGTGATGGGGCGGGTGTTGGAAATCGTCATCGTCGACCGTCAAATCCTTCGGGCGGCGCGCAATCCACTAATGAGGAATATGGCGCGTGCGAACCGCAACAGAAACAGGGGGCGCTTTGCGGCTTCTTTAACCTATGCTGCGGCGCGGCGCGACAGAAAAATACGGGCGATCAACAGCGGTTGATGCCCGTATGAAGCTTTGTTGAGCGCGACTGCGCAGGCCTGCGTCAGAACTTGTAGCCGAGGGCGAGGCCTGCGCGTGTCAGGCCGTTGTTGGGACCGTCGCAGAGATTGGCATGCGACGCATGTTCAACGGTCGCCGAGACGTTCCAGTGTTCGTCGAGGCGCACGCCCGCGGCGGCGTATTCGCGGAAGAGGACGCGGCAGCCGAGTTGCGGACCGGAACCGTTGGGATCGTCGAGATCGCCGTCGTGAACCGTGCCGCCCGCGCCGAACTCCACGAAGAGGCGTTGCGTCATGTCGAAGGTCCAGCTCAGGCCGGCATAGGCCTGGTTGACGCCGTTCGAGGACGTGGCCACGGCAGCACCGGTATAGACGCGTGGACGCAGCAGCTTTTCGCCGAGATCCGCGGCGCCGTCCGCATTGAACGGATCGAAGTAGAGCGTGAACGACGGAAACACGCCGTCTTCCTGCTTGCCGCCGCTGGCGATCGATGTCGTCACGCCGAAGCGCATTTCGTCGAAGACACCATCTTGAGCCGCCGCCGGCGCGGCGATGACGGAGGTGGTCGTGACGAAAAGAAGGGATGCAATCAGGCGGGACGGAACCGGGCGAAGCGATAGCGGCATGCGAAATCCTTGAGGGCGAATCATCTACGCAAGACTGCTAAAACAGTATGATGCGGAAGCTTGCGCGAAAGTCACCCCGTCGATTTCGATAGTCACTCGAAACTGTCGTAGCCGGCTCGGCCGCTGTCGAGCAGCCGCTTCAGCGTCTGGAATCCGGCTCTCACCTCGGCGCGCTGCGGTGGCGAGGAAAAGCCGATGCGGATCCGATGGAAGACGCGATCGGTACGGCCGGCCTTGAACTCGTCCTCGTCGTCGACGAGCACGCCTTCCTGAAGAGCCGCCTGCTTGAAGGTTCCTGACAGCCAAGGGTCAGGCAACTTCATCCAGAGGAACGGAATGCAGGGATGGGACGCGAACTCGATACCCTCAAAGACCTCGCGCGCCATTGCTTCGCGGGCGCGAACCTCCTCGATGCCCTGGCTGCGCAAGGCTGCAGCTGAGCCGGAGAGCACCAGCCGGGCGCAGAGTTCCGCCAGGATGAACGGCAGGCCGCCGCTGACCATCTTGTGGGCGATGCGGATGCGCTGGCCGAAATGCGGAGGGCAGGCGACCCAGCCACCGCGAACGCCTGCGGCAACCGACTTCGAAAGACCGCCGACGAGGAAGGTGCGTTCGGGCGCAAGCTCGGCGAGCAGCGGCATTTGATCGCCGGTCATGGCGCCGTAAAGATCATCCTCCACCAGCCAGACGCCGTATTTGCGGGCGATATCGGCGATCGCCTGGCGGCGGGCGAGCGGCATGACGGCCACTGTCGGGTTCTGCGCGCTCGGCATCAGGAAGGCGAGCTTCGGATGCTGCTGCGCGCAGACGCGCTCGAAGTCGTCGGGGATCATGCCGAAGGCGTCGGATTCGACCAGCGTCGTGCGGCGACCAATCAGGCCGGCGCTGCGGCTGACCTGCGAATAGGTGAGCGTCTCGAAGGCGATGCGATCGCCTGGGGCCGTCACCGCCGCGATTACGGCAACGACGGCCGCATGCGCACCGAGCGTCGGCACGATGTTTTCGGGCTTAGGACGAAACCCTCCGCGCGCCAGCCATTGGCAGCCTGCCTCGAACCAGTGATCCGGGAAGTTCCGCGCGTAGCTGGCAATATCGGCGTGATGCTCGTGACTGATTTCGCTCAACACTTCGCTCAGCACCGTTCCCTGGCCGATATCCGGCGCGGCGGTGCTGTCGAACCTGAGCTTGCCAACGGGCGCGACCAGGGGCCGGGTGCCGGCAAGGGACGTCGTCAGCGGGTCCGCCTGCTCCGGCGGCCGGCTTTCGGGATGGTCGAGCACATAGGTGCCGCGCCCGACTTCGCCGCTCACAAGCCCGCGCTCGCGGACAATATTGTAGGCGCGCCCGATCGTGCCGATTGTCACCCCGATATCGTAGGCGAGGTTGCGTTGCGGTGGCAATTTGGCGCCGACGGGCAAGGCCCCGTTGCCAATTGCCAGTTCGATTTGATCGGCGATCCGTGCGTAGAGCGGACCGTGACCCTGCTGAATGTCGGGGAGCCAATTTGTCATAGTGACAATTCTTTAGATTACAGCGGAAAATATGTCAATTATCACCAAGACAACGATAGCAATCGCTGCATTGGGGTTGTCAATGAGTACAATAGATACAATTTGTTTGTCCCGCTCGGAAGCGACGTCCGTGGGCTGCACCGGCACATTACTGGGCGGCGACTATTCGGACGAACGCGATGGTCTGCTGAAGCGGCTTTGGACCCGCTATTGCGAGCTGGCGGCGAAGCGACGCGGCCGGTTGGCGCTTGAGGAGATGAGCGAGTGGCAGCTCAAGGATATCGGCGTTTCGGAGAAGGACGCGCGTCAGGAATCGACTGTCCCATTCTGGCGCTAACCGATCGGATAGGACCGACTGTCCGAAATGCAAAGGGCCGGCAACCTTGAGGTCAACCGGCCCTTTAATCAATTCGGCAAGTTCAGCTTGGGGCTATTTGCAGCCCTGTCCGCCAGCGGCCCAGCGCTTGATGTCTGCGGCCATGCGCGTTCCCGTCGGCTCGCTCATCAGCGGCCCGAAGGCCTGCAGGCGGGCCGGATTGCCCTCGGCCTGAACGACGGCGAGGGGGCGTGCCTCCGGCGACTTGCGCGGCACGATCAAGATGCGCGGACGGCCGGAGAAGGAATTGAGCTCGGGCGCCAGGCGATAAGACTTGAATTCCGCATCGCCCGACTTGAACCAGCAGCTGTTGGCGCCGAGCGCCACGCGCTCCATGGTCGGCAGCGCCGCCGTGTTCGGGCTCGGGGCCGGCGGCTTCGGCGATTGGCACGAGGCCAGAAGCATTAGGCCGAAGGCCGTGCAGGCAAGGCCGGTCAGGCGTGCAGGGGCAAATGAAGGCATCGACGGTCTCGCTCGCAAATGGGAATGGGTCGGATGCCTTCTACAGCCCGATGGTTAAGCGGCGATTACTTCGAGCGCAGACGCGAAGAGGCCGCGGCCGTCGGAACCGCCATGGGCGGCTTCGATCAGGTTTTCCGGATGCGGCATCATGCCGAGAACGTTACCCGCAGCGTTCATGACGCCGGCGATATCGTTCATCGAACCGTTCGGATTGGTGCCTTCGGCGTAACGGAAGACCACCTGGCCATTGCCTTCGATCGTCTTCAGCGTCTCGGCATCGGCAAAGTAGTTGCCGTCGTGATGGGCGACCGGCGAACGGATGACCTGGCCCTTGGAATAGGCGCGGGTAAAGTCGGTGTCGGCGTTGACAACTTCGAGCTTGATCTCGCGGCAGACGAATTTCAGCGAGGCATTGCGCATCAGCGCGCCGGGCAGGAGGCCGGCCTCGACGAGGATCTGGAAGCCGTTGCAGACGCCGAGAACCTTCACGCCCTTTTCGGCCTTGGCCTTGATCGCCTGCATGACCGGCATGCGTGCAGCGATCGCGCCGCAGCGAAGGTAGTCGCCATAGGAGAAACCGCCGGGAATGACGATCAGGTCGACATCCGGAATCTCGGTCTCGGTCTGCCAGACGGTGACAGGCGCCTTGCCGGAGATCTTGGTGAGGGCCGCGATCATGTCGCGGTCGCGGTTGAGGCCCGGAAGCTGGACGACGGCTGACTTCATATCTCTGTCTCCGATACGGCGAGATCAATCTTGATGGCGCGCTCCGAAGAGCTGGCATCTGCTGCGACTATGGCAGCGGCGTTCCCGAGGGGACCAGCGGCTGCTCCGGCATTTCGTAACGTCTGGTTCCGCGCCCGAAGACGCGGAACGATTCCGTCGCCTGCAGGATCAGGCGAAGGAGATGCTGTAGTTCTCGATCACCGTGTTGGCGAGCAGCTTTTCGCACATGGCCTTGAGGTCTTCCTCGGCCTTGGCCTTGTCTGCGGATTCGATCTGCAGGTCGAAGACCTTGCCCTGGCGAACCTGGCCGATGCCGTCGAAGCCGAGTGCGCCGAGCGCACCTTCGATTGCCTTGCCCTGCGGATCGAGAACGCCGTTCTTCAGCGTCACGGTTACACGTGCCTTGATCACTTTGATTTTCCCCGAAGTTACTTCACGAGAACCGGACCGGTGCCGCGCACGGGTTCGTTCTCATTCATGATGCCGAGACGGCGGGCGACTTCCTGGTAGGCCTCGACGAGGCCGCCGAGGTCGCGGCGGAAACGATCCTTGTCGAGCTTCTCGCGCGTCTCGATGTCCCAGAGACGGCAGCTGTCCGGCGAGATCTCGTCGGCAAGCACGATGCGCATCATGTCGCCTTCGAACAGCCGGCCGCACTCGATCTTGAAATCGACGAGCTGGATGCCGACGCCGAGGAACAGGCCCGAGAGGAAGTCGTTGATGCGGATGGCGAGCGCCATGATATCGTCGAGTTCCTGCGGGCTTGCCCAGCCGAACGCGGTGATGTGCTCTTCGGAGACCATCGGGTCTTCGAGCGCATCGGCCTTGTAGTAGAACTCGATGATTGAGCGGGGAAGGACCGTGCCTTCCTCGATGCCGAGACGCTTGGCCAGCGAGCCGGCGGCGACGTTGCGCACGACGATCTCAAGCGGGATGATCTCGACTTCCTTGATCAACTGCTCGCGCATGTTGAGGCGGCGGATGAAGTGCGTGGGGATGCCGATCTTGTTGAGGTGCGTGAAGATGTACTCGGAAATCCGGTTGTTCAGCACACCCTTGCCGTCAATGACGTCGTGCTTTTTCTTGTTGAAGGCGGTCGCGTCGTCCTTGAAGAACTGGATGAGCGTGCCCGGCTCTGGACCCTCATAGAGGATCTTGGCCTTGCCCTCGTAGATACGGCGGCGACGATTCATGGATTTTGTCTCTGTAGTTGTTGGCGCTCTCGGGACGCGCGTGGAACATCTCTCGGGGTCCATAGCCGAAAAGAACCGATTTCACAATCGGCGTATCTGCCCGTTCCCCTGATTTGCATGCGGCGCCGCGCGCCTTCTCAAAGTGCGCCAAGGTTGCTGCCGCCTCACGAAGCGGCGATGTCCTGATCCTTGATCAAATGCGATCTGAGGAACCGCACAAAGGGTAACATGAAAGTCATCAAACCGGAAAAGTTCACATTGCAGTTTGACCCGCGTTTTGATTTATGGCGATAAACTGATTTCAGACATGGAATTCTCAGGGAGATTGATTGATGACGTCGATGCAGGATCGCGAAAAGGCCTTCGAAGCAAAGTTTGCGATGGACGAAGAGCTTAGGTTCAAGGCTGAAGCGCGTCGCAACAAGCTGCTCGGTCTGTGGGCCGCCGGCCTGCTCGGCAAGGCCGACGCCGACGCCTATGCCAGCGAAGTGGTGGCTGCCGATTTCGAAGAAGCCGGCCATGAAGACGTCGTTCGCAAGATCAAGGCGGATTTCGACGCGGCAGGCGTTGCCCAGACCGAAGAGCAGATCCGCGTGCGGATGCTCGAACTGCTCGGCGAAGCCGTCCAGCAGCTCCAGAGCAAGTAAGCCGAGAGGCTGTTGCCGCATCCATTGAAGCGCCGCCCGTCCATCTGGCCGGGCGGTTTTTATTTGTCCGGACCGCCCAACACCGGCTTCCAGCCGCGACGCAAACGCTGCTCCAGCTCCAGCCGATCCATCGGCCTCGCAAGCGCATAGCCCTGCAGCACGTCGCAGCCGAGGTCCCGCAGCATCGCCGCGTGCTCCCAGGTCTCCACGCCTTCGCCGACGACAGCGATGTTGAGCGAGTGGCCGATGTCGACGATCGCCCGCACCAGCTTTGCCTGCTTGGCACCTTCGGTCATCGGTCCGACGAGCGCCCGGTCGATCTTGAGCCGGGCCGGATTGAGGTTGAGCAGGCCGATGATCGAGGCATGCCCGGTGCCGAAATCGTCAATCTCGATTTCGATGCCGAGGTCACCGAGTGCTGAAATGGTCCCGGCGATTTCGTCTTCCGGGTCATCGAGGAAGATGGACTCGAGCAGCTCGAAGGAAAGGATGCCCGGCGGCATCCGCATGTCGCGCAGATCGGCGATCAATCCTGGATCGCGCAGCCGCGGCGACGACATGTTGACCGAGATCTTGGGAACGCCGAGCCCTTCGTTTTGCCAGGACTGAAAGTCGCGATAGGCGAGCTCGACCACCTTCCTGTCGATCGCCGGCAGGACGTTGATCTCTTCGGCCACCTTGAGGAAATGGAAGGGGGTGAGGATGCCGCGCTCCGGGTGGTTCCACCGCACCAACGCCTCGACGCCGGATATCTCCAGCGAGCGCGCATGGAACTGGGGCTGGTAATAGACGGTGAACTGCCCTTCCTCGATCGCCTGGCGAATATCGTCGCCGATGCGCTTGGCGTTGAGGATCTGGGTTTGAATGAGCTCGGAGAACACCTCGACGCGATCGCGCCCGACGCTCTTTGCCCGATAGAGGGCGATGTCGGCATTCATCAGCATCTGTTTGGCGTCGATGTCTTCGCCCCCCTTGAAGGCGATGCCGATGCTTGCGCCCAGGCGGCAGAGCTGACCGTCATAGGGAATGGGGCGGCGGAAGGCATGGACGATGCGCTCGGCAAGCTCGGTCAGCTGCGGCAGGTCGCGGTTCCGGCGGCAGAGAATGACGAACTCGTCGCCGCCGATGCGGGCGATAAAATCGTCGTGGCGGGCGTGGGCACGCAGGATCGCGGCCGCATGCGTTAACATCGCGTCTCCGGCCTGGTGTCCGAGCGTATCGTTGATCTGCTTGAAGCGGTCGAGATCGATATGCAGGATCGCGTTGACTGCGACATTCTCCGTCAGCATCTGATCCAGGTAGCGACGGTTGGGCAAGTCGGTCAGGTAATCGTGCAGCGCGTTGTACTCGATCCTGATCCGCGCCTGCTCGAGTTCACGGTTGCGCCCTTCGGCCGATGCTTTCGCCTGGCGCAGTTCTTCCTGCAGCGCGATGTCCTCTGTAACGTCCCAGTTGGCGCCGATGAGCTTGCGCGTTCCGAGATGATCGACATAGGTCGCGGCATTGGAGCGGATGTGGCGGACAGAACCGTCCGGGCGCACGATACGGAACGCATTGCTGTAGGGTTTACCCGAGGCGATGCCTTCGTTGGTTCTGAGGACCACGGCATCGCGATCGTCGGGGTGAAGGGAGTTTTCCCAGGTCTCAGAGCTTGGTGCGCCATCGGCGGGGTCGAGACCATAAATCTCGAACATGCGCTCGTCCCAGTCGTCGCGCAGTGCATCGAGATTGAAGTCAAACACGCCGATCTTCGAGACGCCGAGCGCCAGCCTCAGTCGGCGGGAGACCTCCTCGAGCCGGGCCTCGGCCTCCTTGCGGGCGGTGATGTCGGTATCCGTCCCGATGATGCGACTCGGTCTGCCATCCGGCCAGTAGGCAACCGAGGCGCCGCGGCTTTCGATCCAGATCCAGTGACCGTCGGCGTGACGCTCTCGATACTCGAAAGTGTTGAAGATCGCCTCGCCGGAATCCTGCCGCTCGATCGCGGCGCGCACATGCGCATGATCGTCGGGGTGAACGTTCTGGATCCAGTTTTCAAGGGTACCATCCACCTGGGCGTCTTCGGACAGGCCACGAAGCCGCCTCCAGGTGGCCGAGTAAAACAGGTCTCCGGTTTCGAAGTCGTGATCCCAGACACCCTCAAGCGCGCCGTCGAGGGCATATTTCCAGCGGGTCTCGTCGTTGCGCAATCCGGCGATCTCGTTGACGAAGTCATCGGCCGGCAACATCAGCAGCAGCCAGGCGGCTTCATCCGCGAACCGTACCGGCGAACAGGCAACGAGCATCGGCACGGAGCGGTCGGGACCAAGGAAATGGATCGTCTCGGCGACCGTCGATGTGGCGCGCGGCGGCACGCGCGACCGGTCCTCTTCCGCCACGAAGTCATTCAGAAAGGCGTGTCGCAATTGTACAAGCGTGCGGCCGAACATGTCGCCGGCAAGGACGTTAGCGGCCAGGATCCGTCCGTGCGCATCGACAACGACAGCGCCTGCCGGCAACCGTTCCAAGGTGGCCTGCGTCAGAGCATCCGGATGCGCCGGTGCGCCTTGCGCACCTTTGGTGAGACGTTCGTTTACGGCCACTTCCCATGTCCAGTATCTGCGGCCGAGCAACCAAGCGGAACGATCCGGTCAATGCCGGCGCAGATCAAGGTTCGACAGCGCTCGGCACCATCATGAGACGAGTCGCGTCGTGCCGGCGATGATGACCGCGGACAATGAACGTCGGATTAATACGGCGTCGACAGGTTGATCGGGCGCGTCAGGGTTTAAGCCGGCTCAAGAACTGGGCGAACACCATCGTTCCCTCCGGCCACGGCCCGTGGCCGGACTCGGTGTTGATGTGGCCGGACTCTCCGGCATCGACGAGCAGCGAACCCCAGGCGTTGGCGATGTCGTCCGCATGCTCGTAGGAACCGAACGGATCGTTGCGGCTGGCGACCATCAGCGACGGGAAGGGAAGCGGATCGCGCGGGTAGGGACCGAAGGTCATCAGATGCTTCGGACGGATCGCCGGGTTGGCAACATCAGGAGGTGCCACCAGGAAGGCGCCGGCGATCGGCTTGGTGAAATGGGGTAGGGCGTGCACGGCGGTTGCGACGCCAAGCGAATGGGCGACGATGACCACAGGCTTTTCCGCCGCATTGACCTCTTCGATCATGCGCGCCACCCAATCCTCGCGGACAGGCTTTGCCCACTCCGCCTGCTCGACGCGGCGTGCGGTCGACATCTTGCGCTCCCAGCGGGTCTGCCAGTGCTCCGGTCCGGAGTTGGTGTAGCCTGGAACGATGAGGATATGAGCGTCGGATACTTTCATGGTGGCCGCGATGTGGCGCTGAAAGGCGCGGAAGTCAAGACCTTCAGCATTACCCGTGCTTCAGGGCCTCGAAGCCACCCATGGGAGCCCGCCCGACGAGCCCGATGTTCGCGTTCCAATAGGCCGCTTAACGCGGCGAGAGGCGGCAGGCGACAGCGGTCGCATTTTCTGTATAATCGAAGGGACGGTCGCGGATGGTGCGGCTTGGTTCGTCGCATCTTTGTTCCGTGGCCGCTCTGGTTCGTTGAGGAGTGTGAGCCATGACAACATTCCATGTCCTGTCGGGAGCGGACGCGAGTGTCGCCCATCCCGGAATAAAAAAGATTGGCGTCGCGGATGTATTCGACGCCTTACGCTTGGGCTTTGACGATTTTCGCGAGAAACCATCGCACTACGTCTTTCTTTGCCTGATCTACCCGATCGCCGGTGTCGTTCTGATCACCTGGAGCGCGGGCGCCAACATGCTGCCGCTGCTTTATCCTCTTGTCTCCGGCTTCGCTCTGATCGGCCCAGTCGCTGCGATCGGGCTTTATGAAATCAGCCGACGGCGAGAACTCGGCATGGACTACTCCTGGCCGCACGCCCTTCGCCTGCACCGCTCTCCGGCGCTGCCGTCGATCATGGCCGTCGCCGCCATGCTGTTCGTTGTCTTCATCATCTGGCTGCTCGTCGCCCAGGCGCTCTATGTGCAGATCTTCGGGGCGGAACCGCCGGATTCGATTGCAGCCTTCTGGAACGGTATCATCGGCACTGACCAGGGCTGGAACCTGATCCTCGTCGGCAACGCTGTCGGCTTCGTCTTCGCCGTCATCGTTCTGGCGACATCCGTCGTGTCGTTTCCGTTGCTGATCGATCGGGACGTCGGCGCCGTATCGGCGGTCGAGACTTCCATTCGCGCAACGCTCGTCAACCCGGTGCCCGTCGCCGTCTGGGGCTTCATTGTCGCCGCCGGTCTGGTTATCGGCTCGATCCCGGTCTTCGTCGGCCTCGCCGTCATCATGCCGATCTTCGGACACGCCACCTGGCACCTTTATCGCAAGATGGTGGAGCCCGGTCCGCGCGCGCGTTCACACTGATCGCCGACAGCCGAAGGCGGATGTAACCGCTCAACGAAAAAGCGCCGCATGTCGATCGACCTGCGGCGCTTGTGGCGTGTCGCCGAGAAGTCCGGCCTAGCGAAAATGCTTGTAGTAAGATGAGATCTGCGCCGCGGTGTTGGACGACAGGTTGAGCTTGATGCCGATCTTGTCGCCGCGATACCAGCGCACCATGCCGGTCAGGAAGCCGAGTTCCTCGCTTCTGATCGTCACTTCCTGTCCCGTCTTGGCGCCGATGTCGAAGAGCAGCTGAAAGCAGATGCCCTCGGCTGAAAGGTCCTTGACGATGCCGCTGCTGGAGCCGGACTTGACGGTCACCGTACCTGTAATTTTCGTTTGCGTGCGCTGCGTCGCCCGCTCGACACTGTCCTTGTAGGCCATGTGATCCTCAGAACCTGGATTGACAGACCCTGAGCTTTGCACGCAATGCGTGAATTTCCTGCTAACGCAAATGCCCGCATTTGAGCGAGGTGCTCCAAATGCGGGCATGGCAACAAAACCAAAGGCCTACGGCCGTCCGCTCAGCGCGGAACCTCAGCCGAAGACGCGCTTGAAGATCGTGTCGACGTGCTTGGTGTGATAGCCGAGATCGAACTTTTCGCGGATATCTTCCTCGGAAAGGGCCGCGCGAACTTCCGCGTCGGCGAGCAGTTCTTCGAGGAAGTCCTTGCCCTGTTCCCAGACCTTCATGGCGTTGCGCTGCACGAGGCGGTAGGCGTCCTCACGCGACACGCCGGCCTGCGTCAGTGCCAGCAGCACGCGCTGCGAATGCACGAGCCCACGGAACTTGTTCATGTTGTTGATCATGTTCTCGGGGTAGACGAGCAGCTTGTCGATGACGCTGGTCAGACGAGCGAGCGCGAAGTCGAGCGTCACCGTCGCATCCGGGCCGATCATGCGCTCGACCGAGGAGTGCGAGATGTCGCGCTCATGCCAAAGCGCAACGTTTTCCATGGCCGGGATCGAGAAGGCGCGAACCATACGGGCGAGACCCGTGAGGTTTTCGGTCAGAACCGGGTTCCGCTTGTGCGGCATCGCCGACGAGCCCTTCTGGCCCGGCGAGAAATACTCCTCCGCTTCGAGCACTTCGGTGCGCTGCAGGTGACGGACTTCCGTCGCCAGGCGCTCGATCGACGAGGCAATGACGCCGAGGGTGGCGAAGTACATGGCATGGCGGTCGCGCGGGATGACCTGGGTCGAAACCGGTTCCGGCTTCAGCCCGAGCGCCTCGGCTACGTGTTCTTCAACGCGCGGGTCGATGTTGGCGAAAGTGCCGACGGCGCCGGAGATCGCGCAGGTGGCGACTTCTTCGCGTGCGGCCAGCAGGCGCTGCTTGCAGCGGTCGAACTCGGCATAGGCGAGCGCCAGCTTGACGCCGAAGGTGGTCGGCTCGGCATGGATGCCATGCGAACGGCCGATCGTCACAGTATCCTTGTGTTCAAAAGCGCGGCGTTTCAGCGCTTCGAGCAGCTTGTCGAGGTCGGCCAGCAGCAGGTCGGTCGCGCGGACCAGCTGCACGTTGAAGCAGGTATCCAGAACGTCGGACGAGGTCATGCCCTGGTGGATGAAGCGGCTGTCCGGGCCGACGAATTCGGCGAGATGCGTCAGGAAGGCAATGACGTCATGCTTGGTGACGGCCTCGATCTCGTCGATGCGGGCGACGTCGAAAGTGGCAGCGCCGCCTTTTTCCCAGATCGTGCGCGCAGCATCCTTCGGGATCACGCCGATTTCGGCAAGCGCATCGCAGGCGTGGGCCTCGATCTCGAACCAGATGCGGAATTTCGTTTCCGGCGACCAGATGGCCACCATTTCCGGTCGGGAGTAACGGGGGATCATGGGCTTAAGCTTTCGTCGTCAGTGGAGGGATGGTCGTGCCTCTAGCAAAGATAGCCGCGAAGCTCAACGCCGTTGCGCACGGCGACCGCTTGCCAGCCACAGGCAGACGGCGAACAGTATAACACCGCCGATCGGCAAATAGAGGCGAAGGCCCATGACGAGAAACTGGTAGAAGGCGATCAGCGTCGTAAAGGCGAACTGGAAGAGCCAGGTCGTGGTTCCGATCGGGGCGTGCCACTGCGCATAGAACTCGCGGTAGTCGAGCGCAAAGAGCAATGCCGTCATCCCGATCGTGCCGAGCGAAAGGAAGAAGAGATAGGCGGCGAAACGCGTTTCTACTCCGCGTCCGATCGCCGCGAAGCGGGCGAGAAACAGCGCCGGCGGCCAGGCGAGCAAAGCGCCGGCCCCGAAGACCCAAAGAAGTTCGGCCAGATGAAAGGTCATGTCCCGTTCCCGCAGCCACAGCGCAAACCACGCCGATAGCGTCATCGACGCGCTCCACAAGGGTGCGCCAAGGAGCAGCAACGGAACGCTCGGCACGGACCGGGCAAGGCGGGTCCGCTTCCGGGCACCGACCGCCGCACGCCCTGCTTTCGCTTCGACGCTGGCGGCCGCTTCGTTCATTTCGCGATCCGCGTCGGGACTGCGATCCAACGCCCGTCCGTTGTGCCTTCAAAGCCGAGCGACTTCACAAGCACCATGATCACATGGGTTTCCGAACCGTCGTCGTTGCGGTGGGTGATGGCGCCACCCACCTGGTAGCCGGTGGGGCAACGGCGGCTTTCCGGTATGCGGCTGTCGTCCTGAAGCACGTCGCTTGCCGGTGCGCCCGCCTTCATCGTCATCGACAGACGGAAACCCTTGGCTTCCTTCAGGAAGTCTTTGCAGATGCCGTCCGGCTCGAAGGTCTTTTCCTCGAGCGTTACCGTATAGGTCTCGCGGAACGCTTCATCGGCTGCAAAGGCATCGTAGGTCAGCGAGTGCGGCTTGGCGTTGGTTTCCGTGATCGGGTTGAAGGCTGCGAGCAACCCGGGCGCATCGGCCAGGCGATAGGCATCGATCAGGGGCGCAGCCCGACGGCGGGATTCATGGCGCGCCTTCGACAGCGGGCTGCCATCTTCGCGACTGACAGCGCGCACCGGTGCACCCGGCAGGAAGCTGTCATTGCGCGTGTCGATCACATAGATGGTCGAATAGGGAAAGCCGGAGCCGTCCTGAACGCCATATTCCTCGAAGGCAAAGACATTGCCATCGGCGGAAAAGCCGATCGGCTGAAGCGCGGCATAGTCGCCAGCAAGCGCCGGCGACGCAGTGGCGGCCGCGGCCAGGCAACAAAGGCCGGAAATTGCCGCGCGTGTCGTCATCGATAGGCCTTCTCGGCCGGCGCACGGATAGCTTCGATCGCCGAGCGATAGGCCTCGACCGAGCCGCCCTTGAAGATCGCCGAGCCGGCAACGAGAACATTGGCGCCGGCGCCGGTGGCAATGGCTGCCGTTTCAGGCGCAATGCCGCCGTCGACTTCGATCTCGATCGGTCGATCGCCGATCATCGCCTTGATGCGACGGATCTTTTCCGCGGTGGCGTCGATGAACTTCTGCCCACCGAAGCCCGGATTGACGGTCATGACGAGGATCAGGTCAAGCTGATCGAGCACGTATTCGATCGCGCTTTCTGGCGTTGCCGGATTGAGCGACACGCCGGCCTTCTTGCCGAGCGACCTGACCGTCTGCAGCGAGCGGTGCAGGTGCGGACCGGCTTCCGCGTGCACCGTCAGGATATCGCAGCCGGCCTTGGCGAAGGCTTCGAGGAACGGGTCGGCCGGCGAAATCATCAGGTGGCAGTCGAACGTCGCATCGGTGTAGCGGCGCAGAGACTTGATGACATCCGGGCCGAAGGTGATGTTCGGCACGAAATGACCGTCCATGACATCGAGATGGATCCAGTCCGCGCCGGCATCGACGACATCGCGAACCTCCTGGCCGAGCTTGGAGAAATCGGCCGCCAGGATCGACGGGGCAATGCGGATAGGGTGGGTCATGGCGCACTCCAGCGTGTTTTCCGCGGGAATAGCACCGCCGAGCCCCGCAAACAACATGCCTGCGATCAAAGCTGCGTCAGCTACGCTCTGACCAGCAGGGTATGAGATCGTTTTCCGCCGGCGTTGCGTCGTGGACGCCGCGGGCGATCGCGCGCGCCATGGTCGAGGCTGCAACGGCGCCGAGATCGATGAAATCCTCTGTTGTCGGCGTCTTGCCGCTGGCGCCGGTCGCAAGCGCGAAGATCAGATCGCCGTCGAGCGGCGTGTGCGCCGGCCAGAGCCCGCGGGCGAAGCCGTCATGGGCGGCAATCGCCAGGCGCTTGGCTTCGGCCTTCGTCAGCACGGCGTCCGTCGCAATGACCGCGATTGTCGTGTTGGCGACGGCGGCCTGACGGTCGCGGAACTTGATGCGGATGTCGGCCGCATCGGCCGGCATCGGGTGGGGCAGGCCAAGTCCGCCGAACTCGCTCTCCAGTTCGAAGGGCGCAGACCAGAAATGCCCGGTGTCGCCGACGGTGGCGGATCCGAGCGCATTGACGGCGACGAGGGCGCCGATGGTGATACCGTTCGGCAGAACTGTGGATGCCGAACCGAGACCGCCCTTCAGGCTCGCGGTCAGCGCGCCTGTGCCGGCGCCTGCCGAACCGGTCGAAAATGTCGCGCCGGCCCGCCCGACGGCCTCGAAGCCGAGTTCGCGATAGGGCGGGAAGCGGCCCCAATCCTTGTCGCCACCGTTGATGAGGTCGAAGAGGATCGCCGTCGGTACGATCGGTATCCGGTGTGGGCCGACGGCGAAGCCGCGACCCATTTCCCTGAGCGCCGCCTGAGCACCGGACGCGGCATCGAGCCCGAAGGCTGAACCGCCGGAAAGAACGAGCGCATCGACCGTCTGTACCGTATTGTGCGGATCGAGCAGGTCGGTCTCCCGTGTTCCCGGCGCACCGCCCAGGACCTGGACCGCAGCCGTCGCCGGGGGGTCGCAGACGATCGCGGTGACGCCCGATTTCAGGCGATGGTCCTCGGCGTTGCCGACCGTCAGACCTTTGACATCGGTGATCAGGTTCAGCGGTCCGGGACGCATCATGGGGCGGCTCCTTCAGCGGCCGCGGGCGCGAAATGGCCGCCTTGCCACTGCATCAAACGGTAGGGATTGTCGGCGCGCTCGTGCCCAGCGTTGAAGGCGGTGAGGCCGAGAACGGTCGGGTAGGGCCCCTTGCCGGCGATCGCTTCGATCAGCGACTTGTCGTCCTGTGCTGCCCGGTCCTTGGCTTCCTCCAGCAACGCCATCACGGCGAAGGCCGGCATCACATAACCTTCCGGCTCGATGCCGGCGGCGCGCATTTCGTCGGCAAAGGGCTTGCCCTCCGGCGACTGCGCCGCATCCGGCAGCGTTACCGCAAGCACGCCATCGGCAAGCGGGACAGTGAGATCGGCCGCATTCAAGGCATCGCCGCCAAGCAAGGTAAGGCTCGCGCCTTCGCCAAGGGCATCGCGGGCGATCACGGCGGTATCCTGCCTGTCGCCGCCGGTGAAGACGTGGGTTGCACCGCTTTTCACCAGGCGCCGCACGAGGTTGATCTGCTGCTCCTGCGCCGGCCGGTAGGTGTCGCTGAAGACCGGCGTCATGCCGATTTCGGCGAGTGCTGCGCGCACGGCCTCGACCAGTTCCCGGCTGTGGATCGTGCCATCGTCGACGAGCGCGATGGGCTTGTCCTTCCAGCGGTTGACGATGGCATCGACGATCGCCGTAGCCTCGGCATTGCCGCTCGGTGCGAGGCGGAAGAGCGGCCATTTGTTCTTGAGCGCGTCTTCCATCAGGATATCGGAGCGCACACTGAGCGTGATCGCCGGCAAGCCCGCCTCGGTCAGTGCCGGAAGCGCCGCATCCAGGCTTTCGGTGCAGAGAAAGCCGACTGCGGCCTCGGCACCTGCGGCAAGCAGCGCTTTGGTCAGTGCCTCGCTGCCGGCGGTATCGCAGGTCTCGGGAATGACGACGATCTCGCTGCCACGATCACCGGCCTTGAAGCCGGCGCCGTCGACAATCTGCTTGCCGAGCGGCGCGAACGGACCTTCCACAGGCGCCACGACCGCCACCTTGATGCCGGCCGCCAAAGCCGGCGTTGCCTGTACCAGTCCGGCAAGGATAAGGCTGCTGACAATGGATCGACGCATTCACTTACTCCGCCGCCGCAAGCTTTCCCGACCGAACCGATCCAGGGCAAAGTCCTACGGCGAGCCACCACAGCTTCCTGTTCCGTTGCCGCTCGCGTCAGACGCGAGGCACGGTCGTTGCCGCATGTTTTAAGGATGTGCCTCCCGGCGTCAAAGGAAAAGATGCCGCTCCTGGCGAAGAAGGTTCAATCTGCGTCACGGCCACGTCGCAGATGTGCAAGATTCTCCCTCAGGCGGGTTTCATATTTTCCGCCAGCGTCTATGTATGTGCCTGACATCGCCCGGAGAAAGATGTGTTGGAGAAGACCCGGCTGGACCCTATCAGTTATCGCGACGCGATGAGCCGCCTGGCCGGTCACGTGCAGATCATCACCGCCGCTGACGGCAGCGAGCGGCGCGGCGTCACTGTGACTGCGGCCTGCTCGGTTTCCGACAGCCCGCCGACGGTTCTCGTCTGCCTGAACGGCGCCAATCCGCGCAACGATATCTTCACGCGCAGCGACAGCTTTGCACTCAACCTGCTCGGCGACGAGCACCGGGCGCTTGCCCATGGCTTCTCCGGCCGCGACCAGCTCGACATGGATCTGCGTTTTGCGCTCGGACAGTGGACACGGCTTACAACCGGTGCGCCAATCCTCGTCAATGCCACCGCCGCTTTCGATTGCCGTCTGGTCGAAGTGAAGACGATCGCCACGCATCTGGTACTATTTGGCGAGGTCGTCGACGTCGCGATCGGGCCGTCCCGCCCGCCGCTTATTTATGTGGACCGCGGATACCACTCGCTATAAGTTTTTTGCTCAGCGGTCGACTGCTCATCGCAACATGAGAAGATCGCTCTAAGTCGTTGAGTTGGCCGGTGGATTTCGCCCCCTTCCAGCATCCAGCGATCGATTCGGACCGCGGTGGAGGAGACATGGCGACACAGGCGGCAACGGGCCTGCCACAGTCCATCGAAGAGACGATGGCACTGCTGGAGGCACATAATTATCTCGCCGGCACGGCGCTGGCGAC
Source organism: Ensifer sp. ENS02 (assembly GCF_014851885.1). NCBI lineage: Bacteria > Pseudomonadati > Pseudomonadota > Alphaproteobacteria > Hyphomicrobiales > Rhizobiaceae > Ensifer > Ensifer sp. ENS02. The sequence continues at coordinate 849,985 of NZ_JACVAO010000001.1, forward strand.
GGTGCTGTTTCTTGCACTCCGGATGAAGCGCCCGCTTTTTCTTGAGGGCGAAGCCGGCGTCGGCAAGACGGAGATCGCCAAGGTTCTGGCCAAGGCGCTCGACCGGCCGCTGATCCGGCTGCAGTGTTACGAGGGGCTCGACGTCGCCTCGGCCGTCTACGAGTGGAACTATCCGGCGCAGATGCTCGAAATCCGCCTGTCGGAAGCATCCGGCAAGGTCGACCGCAAGCGGGTCGAAAGCGACATCTTCTCCGAACGTTTCCTGATCCGCCGTCCTGTTCTGCAGGCCATTTCCTCCAATTCGGGACGCGCCCCCGTTTTCCTGATCGACGAGCTCGACCGGACAGATGAAGCCTTCGAGGCGTTCCTGCTGGAAGTTTTGTCCGATTTCCAGGTGACAATTCCGGAACTTGGTACGATCCGGGCGCACGAACCGCCTGTTGTCATCATCACCACCAATCGCACCCGCGAGATCCATGACGCACTGAAGCGCCGGTGCCTCTATCATTGGGTCGATTATCCCAAGGCGGCACAGGAGCTGGAGATCATTCGCCGCAAGGTTCCTGGCTGCAATGCCACCTTGTCACGGGAAGTCATCGCCTATGTGCAGCGGCTGCGCACGATCGACCTCTTCAAGAACCCGGGCGTTGCCGAAACCATCGACTGGGCAACAGCGCTGACGGAACTCGACCGGCTGGCGCTCGATCCAGAGACGATCGCCGACACGCTTGGCACCCTACTCAAATACCAGGACGACATCGCCAGGATAGAGGGGGCAGAGGGGCGAAAGCTGCTCTCCGAGGTCAAGGCGGAATTGCTGGCGGCAAGCTGATGACGGAGGCGCGGGAACAGCACAGGGACGATGTTCCCCCGCCAATCGCGGCAGGCGACGGACGGCTTGCCGACAATATTGTCTTCTTCGCGCGCGCGCTCCGGCGCGCCGGCATCAAGATCGGACCAGGCGCCATCGCCGACGCCATCGATGCGGTGGCGCTGATCGGGATCGGTGGACGCGACGCGTTCTACGCCGCGCTGCAATGCGTCTTCGTCAAACGTCACGAGGACCAGCCGGTCTTCGACGAGGCGTTTCGCTTGTTCTGGCGGTCGCGCGGTCTCGTCGAAAAAATGATCGCGATGATGTCGCCGCTGGCGCCGGAACGCGAGAGCGAACGGCAGCAGCGCCGGGCAGGCGAGACCCGCGTCAGCGACGCGCTGCTTTCTGGCCACGAGGCCGATCGACCGCCGCGCGACGAACCGGAGATCGAAGTCGATGCACGTTTCACGGTCTCCGGTCGCGAGCTTCTGCGCCAGGCCGACTTCGCGCAGATGAGCGCTGCCGAGCTTGCCGAGGCCAAGCGCGCGCTTTCGGCATTGACACTACCGATGGACCGCGTCGTCACGCGCCGCTTCCGCCCCTCGAAGCGTCAGATCCGCATCGACCCGCGCGCCACCATGCGCGACGCCATGCGCTTTGGCGGCGAACTGATACTGCCGCGGTTTCGGGAGCGGCGCGTCGTCCATCCGCCGCTTGTCGTCCTCGCCGACATCTCCGGCTCGATGAGCCAGTACACCCGCATCTTTCTGCACTTTCTGCATGCGCTGACCGAGGAACGGCGGCGCGTTCATACCTTCCTCTTCGGAACGCGGCTGACCAATGTCTCGCGCCAATTGCGCAATCGCGATCCCGATGCGGCGATCGACGACTGCGTCGCTGCGGTCAAGGACTGGTCCGGCGGCACGCGCATCGGCGAGACCTTGCATGAGTTCAACCGGCGCTGGTCGCGGCGCGTGCTCGGGCAGGGCGCGATCGTGCTTCTGATCACCGACGGTCTGGAGCGCGATGACGTCGCCGATCTCGAAATCGAAATCGACCGCCTGCACCGATCCTGTCGGCGGCTGATCTGGCTGAACCCGCTGCTGCGCTTCGACGGCTTCGAGGCGCGGGCGCGCGGTGTGCGGGCGATGCTGCCGCATGTTGACGAATTCCGGGCCGTGCACAATCTTGAATCGATTGGCGAACTGGTGAAGGCGCTGTCCGGGCAGCGCTCCCGCCAGGCGGACCCGCGGCGGTTCCTTGATCCTGGCCGGGCCACGGTGACCGGCGCGCATGGGAGGTGGCAGGCATGAGGCAGGCAGTCAATGTTCTCGATCCGCTCGACATCGCCGAAGCCTGGCTGAAGGAAGGACGCCGGGTGGCGATCGCAACGGTGATCGAGACCTGGGGCTCGGCGCCACGGCCGGTCGGCAGCCATCTGGTGATCGATAGTGAGGGCAATTTTCAGGGCTCTGTTTCGGGAGGATGCGTCGAGGGCGCGGTCATCACCGAAGCGGCCGACGTGATCGCCTCTGGCACCTCGCGCGTTCTCGACTTCGGCGTCGCGGACGAGACCGCCTGGCGCGTCGGGCTTTCCTGCGGCGGCCGGATCCGGGTCCTCGTGGAACGGGTTAACGGCTGACGATGGAACAGGCGATCCTGGAAACACTCAATCTTGCGCGCGCGGCCCGCCGCGCCGCCGTCACCGTCAGCGATCTTACCGGTGGTGTCCGCGTCTACCTCGAAGGCGACGACTGTCCAGAACCCTGGCGCGAAGCCGTTGCCCGTGCCTTGCGGTCCGGCCGGGCCGGGATCGTCGAAACCGGGCAGGGCTCCTTCTTCCTCAATGTCTACCTGCCGCCGCCGCGCATCCTCGTCATCGGCGCGGTGCATATTTCACAGGCCCTGGCGCAGCTTGCGCCCGTTGCCGGCTTCGACATGACCATCATCGATCCGCGTACGGCCTTTGCCACGCCGGAACGTTTTGCCGGCGTCGACCTCATCGCCGATTGGCCGGAGGACGCCCTGAAACTCAGACCGCTCGACCGCTTCACAGCACTTGCCGCCGTGACGCATGACCCAAAGATCGACGACGAACCGATCCGGGCGGCACTGTCGGCCGGTTGTTTCTATGTCGGTGCGCTCGGCAGCCGCAAGACACATGCCACACGGATCGAAAGACTGCGGCATGCGGGTGTCGCCGATGCCGACATGGCCCGCATCCGTGCGCCGATCGGTCTCGATATCGGCGCGGCAAGTCCCGCCGAAATCGCGGTTGCGATCCTCGCCGAAATCATCGAGGCGCTGCGACGGCGGGACGTTGCTTCCGCAGGGAGTGGAGTATGAGGTTCGGCCCGATCAAGGTCGCAGAAGCAGAGGGCGCGATGCTCGCACATGCGGTGAAGGTCGGTGATGCCAGGCTGCCGAAGGGGCACCGGGTCACAGCCGCCGACATCGTCGCTTTGACCGCTGCAGGCGTCGAGCAGGTGGTGGCCGCCCGCCTTGATGCCGGTGACCTCCCGGAAGACGAGGCAGCCACGCGCATTGCCGCGGCCGTAGCCCCCGATCATCTCCGGTTTTCGCGGGCAGCGACCGGCCGCGTCAACGTCTATTCCGAGGTCGCCGGCCTCTTCGTTGCGAGCCGCGAAATTGTCGATCGCTTGAACCGCCTAGATCCCTCCATCACCTTCGCCTGTCTCGACGACCATATGCCGGTGCAGCCCGGCGATATGGTCGCAACGATCAAGATCATCCCGCTTGCGGTCGCCGGCGCCTTCGTCGAGCAGGCGGAGAGGCTTCTGCGCGACCATCGCGCCTTCGAGGTCAAGCCGTTTGCGCCGCGCCGCGCGGCCTTGATAGCAACGGAGTTGCCGAACCTCAAATCCCAGGTCATGGACAAGACCCATGCCATCCTCGCGGCGCGGCTGCGACAGGCCGGAAGCGAACTCTCCACCGAACGGCGCGTCGCGCATAGCGAAGACGCCGTGGGGGCGGCGATCGCCGAAATGCGATCAACGCACGACCTGCTGATCGTCTTCGGCGCTTCGGCGGTCGCCGATCCCGAAGACGTCATTCCGGCGGCGATCCGGCGGGCCGGCGGCGTGGTCGATCATGTGGGAATGCCTGTTGACCCCGGTAATCTTCTCGTTCTCGGCCGCGTCGGCGAAACGCCGGTCATCGGTGCACCCGGCTGCGCCCGCAGCCCGCGCGAGAATGGTTTCGACTGGATCCTCGACCGGATCCTTGCCGGCGAGTGGCCGAGTTTCGACGATATTACCGGCCTTGGCGTCGGCGGCTTGTTGAGTGAGATCCCGACGCGGCCGCAGCCACGCGAACATGCAACGGAGTTGTCATCCGGCTCGGTTTCAGTCGTCGTTCTGGCCGCTGGCCGGGCCAGCCGTATGGGCGCTGACGGCGGGCATAAACTTCTCGCAACTTTCGATGGCGTGCCGCTCGTGCGCCGCAGCGTCGAAGCCGCGCTTAAGGCCGCTCCGGGCAAGGTCAGCGTCGTGACCGGCCACCGCGAGGCCGATATCCGCTACGCGCTGCAAGGGCTGCCGGTGACGTTCGTTTCCAACCCCGACTACATTTCGGGCATGGCCTCTTCGCTGACGGCCGGGCTTTCGGCAGTCGGGGCGCGGGCGCCGGGCATGCTGGTGATGCTTGCAGACATGCCCGGGATAACCGGCGACGATCTGCGCCGGCTCATCGAACGTTTCGTCGCCGAAGGTGGCCGCTCCATCATCCGCGCGACCGCAGGCGGACAGCGCGGCAATCCGGTGATCCTGCCGCGACAGACGTTTTCGGCGATCAAGCAACTGGTCGGAGACGTTGGTGCAAGGGACATTGTCGAAAAGAGCGGGCTGCCGGTCATCGATGTCGAACTCGGCGCGGCGGCGCGCCTCGATCTCGACACGCCGGAACAGATCGTCGCCGCCGGCGGTATCTTGGAGGAACAGACGCGTGGATAATGCCGCAATCGAAGACATGTTCGCGGTCCTCGGGCCGGTGACCATCAAGCGGATGTTCGGCGGCAAGGGCATGTATTGCCAGGGTGTGATCTTCGCCCTTGAGGTCGATGGCGAAATTCTGCTGAAGGGCGACGAGCAAACAGCGCCTGCGCTGGAGGCGGCCGGTTCGCGGCAATGGGCCTATGACGGCAAGGGCAAGCCGGTGAAGATGCCCTATTGGAGCATTCCGGACGACGCATTCGACGATCCCGACGAGATGGCACGGTGGGTTCGGCTTGCCTATGAGGCGGCGCTACGCTCCAGGAAGTAGGCCGTCCAGCCTATGCGCGGCAGCTGCGCCTCAGATGAAAATATTGACACGATCACCACGTTTCCCATCGTCGCGCCTAAGTGACATCGCCCGGATCCGTTGGTGCCCGCGGAACGCCGCCAACAACGGCACCAGCAATGCGCAGAACGAGGGACGTACGAAGAACACCGGCCCCCGGTGGGCGGCTGCTATGCGGCGACGCCCTGTTCATGCCTGCGCAAGGCTTCGGCGGCATCGGCGGTAAAGCGGGATAGCGGTTGGGGCAGGGCGTCGAGGCTAAACCAGCCGAATTCGGAAAGCTTGTCCGGCTCGGTGAGTTGAGGTTCACCTGAGAAATCCCGGGTCACATAGATCATAGAGATCCAGTGCTGGCGGTCGGCGTCGATCACCTGTTCGCTGAGGCAGAGGAATTCGGTCGAGCCAATCTTGAGGCCGGATTCTTCTTCGGCCTCGCGGCAGGCCGCAGCCTGCGAACGCTCCATGTGATCGACCTTGCCGCCGACGATGTTCCAATGCCCGGCCTCAGGCGCATTGACGCGCCTGTAGAGCAGAATCTTGCCATCGCGCACGATGACAAGTCCGCAGCCGAAGCCCGGAAAATCGATGCCCGGCTGGCCCATCCTTTCGGATCAGGCCTTGCCGGCAATCAGCATGAAGGCAGGGATTTCGTCGCCGAAGCCGACGGGCGTCGGGCCGTCGTCATAGTCGCGGCGGTGACGGTTGCGGCGGTCGCGATTGTCGTCGTTGGCAGGGTTCGATGCACGCACCGGACGATCGCCACGGTTGTTCTGTGCCTGCTTGTTCTCTGCGCTGCGTGCCGGTTTCACCGATTCCGCCCTTTCCACGACTGTTTCAATTTCGGCCTCACTATCGGCGCGCACGGTATCGGATTTATGATCGGAACGGGCCTTGGAGCCGCGATCCCCATCTTTTTTCCGGTCCTTGCGGCCATCACGACCGCGTTCACGGCGGCCGGTATCGTGGCTTTCCATCGGCTCAGGCAGATTGGAAAGGTCGCCGTTCAGCCATTCGACCTTCTGGCCGATCAGCTTTTCGATGGCGTCGGAGAATTTCGTGTCGCGCTTGGTCACCAGCGTGAAGGACGCGCCCGAGCGGCCGGCACGGCCGGTACGGCCGATGCGGTGGACGTAGTCTTCCGCATGGATCGGAACGTCGAAGTTGAAGACGTGGCTGACATCAGGGATATCGAGGCCGCGGGCCGCAACGTCGGAGGCGACGAGCAGCTTGATGTTGCCGTCCTTGAAGTTGGCCAGCATCGTCATGCGCGACCGCTGGTCCATGTCGCCATGCAGCGCACCGACGGAGAAGCCGTGGCGGTCGAGCGAACGGAAGAGGTCGGCGACATCCTTCTTGCGATTGCAGAAGATGATCGCGTTCTTCAGTTCGTCCTGGGCGCGAATCAGATCACGCAGTACCGCGCGCTTCTCGTAATCCTTGGCATGCGCCGCAACGAAGCGCTGCGTCACCGTCTGAGCGGTGGAAGCCGGGCGGGCGACTTCGACGCGCTCCGGGTTCTGCAGGAAGCGGTCGGCAAGCTTCTGGATTTCCGGCGGCATCGTCGCCGAGAAGAACAACGTCTGGCGCGTGAACGGGATCAGCTTGGCGATGCGCTCGATATCGGGAATGAAGCCCATGTCGAGCATACGGTCGGCTTCGTCGATGACCAGGATTTCCACGCCGCTCATCAGCAGCTTGCCGCGCTCGAAGTGGTCGAGCAGGCGGCCGGGCGTGCAGATCAGCACATCAGCGCCACGCTCAAGCTTGCGGTCCTGCTCGTCGAAGGACACGCCGCCGATCAGAAGCGCGATGTTGAGTTTGTGGTTCTTGCCGTACTTGTCGAAGTTCTCTGCGACCTGTGCGGCGAGTTCGCGCGTCGGCTCCAGAATGAGCGTACGCGGCATGCGCGCGCGGGCGCGGCCCTTTTCGAGCAGCGTCAGCATCGGCAGCACGAACGAAGCGGTCTTGCCCGTGCCCGTCTGGGCGATGCCCAGAATATCACGACGCTGCAGCGCCGGCGGGATAGCGCCTGTCTGGATCGGGGTCGGGATTGTGTAGCCCGCATCGGTGACAGCGGAGAGAACTTTTTGGCTCAGGCCAAGGTCAGCAAAATTGGTCAAAGGGAAATCTGTTTCCGTTCCGGTTCAATAGAACACTGATCGATCGATGGAAAACGCACGAGCACGTGGCCGCGCTCTTAAGCTGAACGCCGCCGAAAGTCAAGAAATCCAGCACGTTGAAGCAGTAAAAGGTAAATAGTGGCGAATCTGTCGCATTTCTTGTCAAGCGGAACCGCGCGGTAGCGTCAGTTCATATAGCTTGCAAGCTTGGTGCTCGCATCCAGAAACCGCATGGGATCCACGGCATTGCCGTTCAGCCGGATTTCATAGTGCAGGTGCGGTCCGGTGGAGCGCCCGGTGTTGCCGGACTTGGCAATGACTTCGCCAGCCTTCACCCGGTCGCCGGCTTTCACCAGCACGGTGGAAAGGTGGGCGTAGCGCGTCGCGACACCATTGCCGTGGTCGATCTCGACCATGTTTCCATAGCCGCCCGTCAACCCTGCATTGGTCACCGTTCCAGGCGCTGCCGAGCGGATGCGCGTGCCGACCGTTGCGCGAAAGTCGATGCCGGCATGCAGCGCCAGACGCCCGAGAAACGGATCAAGCCGGTTGCCGAAATCGCTGGTGATGTCGCTGGCCGGCGAGGGGTTGCCGAAGGGCAGCTTGCGGACCTCGGCGCGCGTGCGGTCTAGCTCCAGGAGTGCTGTATCGAGCGCGGCAAGCGAACGGCCGAAATCGTCATCGTTCACAGGCTCGACGAAGGGGCCGCCGATCGCCGTCTCGGCGGAGCCGGATATGTCGTTGGCCGGAATCAACTCGGCGACATCGTCAACGGGCAGGTCGACACCGGTGCGCCCGACGATCGAGCGAATCGCATCCGACGTCTTCGCCGCGCCGTCCGTCAGTCGCTGGACCCGCGTCATCTGCTCGCGCTCGACATCTTTCAGCGAGAGCGTCACTTTTGAGAAAATCCGGTCGGCGCGGTCGGAACTTGATTCGCCGGCATCGGGTGCTGCATAGGCGAGGGCGGGGACAGCTGCAGCACTGACCGGCGCAACGTTCAGTCCCATCAGCTTCTCAATTGCCTTGACACTGCCGCTGCTGCTCGCATCGGCGCGTTTTTCATAGGCAAGCGGCTCGACGGCCGCAGGCGCATCGGTTGCGGTCGTGACGCCGGAATTTTCGGCCCTTTCGACCAGGGCGCCGAGCTTTCCGTTGCGCGAGGTCAGCGCCATCTGCTGGCGCAGCAGCTTCTCGACCTTTTCCTCGACCACTTGCTGGTCGAGCAGTTGCCGGCTGGTGACCCGATCGACCTGCGCCCGCAGCGCGGTGATCCGATCCTCGTATTCATGTTGCATGCGGGCCTGGCGGGCAATCGTGCCGCCGATCAGGTCGTCGCGCAAAACCAGATAGGAAGTGGCCGCGAGATAGCCGATGCTGCAGACGCCTGCAAAGGAGACAGCGATCGCCGCCATCCACGGGCGCACGGTCATGTGCCGGACCTTGTCGCCGCTGGCCAGGATCAGGACGTGATTCTGCTTGCGTTTTCCAAAGGTACGATTTGCCTGATGTCCAGACACCCGTTCTCTCCCGCCATGTGCGCGTTGCCTCGCATCACCTGGGGATCATTACACTTTGTTAGGGTTAACAATCGGTAAGCAAGATTGCGGGAAGGTGATGTCCGCTATCGATTGGTCGAAGCGGTCATCGAGCGGTAGAACGACGGCGTCAGGCCGGCCTCGGCGCGGGCGATATCGTTGAACGGCGCCTTCAGGGGACCGCGGAAATTGGCGCGCACCAGCTGCTGGAAGGTCGCTGCCGGGTCCTTCTTCTCGCGGGCGCAGAGAAAGCGGAACCATTTGGCGCCAACGGCGACGTGGCCCTTCTCGTCCTCGTAGATGACGTCGAGCACGGCCGCACTCTCGAAGTCGCCGGTTTCGCGCATCTTGGCCTGAAGCGCTGGCGTCACGTCGAGACCGCGCGCTTCGAGAATGAGCGGCACGACGGCGAGCCGCGCCGTCAGGTCGTTGCGCGTATCGTGCGCCGCCTGCCAGAGGCCGTCATGGGCAGGCAGGTCGCCATAGTCGGCGCCGAGGTCGTTCAGGCGCTGGCGGACCATGCAGAAGTGCTTCGCCTCTTCGAAGGCGACACGCATCCAGCCGTCGAAGAAGGAATTGGGCACCGGCTCGGTTGCAAAGCGGGCGACGATATCAAGGGCGAGATCGACGGCGTTCAATTCGATATGGGCGATGGAGTGCAGAAGTGCGATTCGGCCCTTCAGCGAACCGAGAGACCGGCGCTTGACCTGCGTCGGCGGCGTCAGCACCGGCTTGTCCGGTCGGCCCGGGCGCACCGGCACCGGCCGGTCGAGCGGCGAGCGCAGCGACAGCGTGCGGCGCTGCCAGCGCCGGGCGGCTTCCTGCGCGAGCGCCGTCTTGACCTCGAGGTCGGCGGCGCGGATCGCTTCGATGGCACCGCCCCGCAGGCTGTGGAACACGGGCAACTCGACCATCGGCGCCCTCAGATCGCCTTTGCGGCGTCAAGGACCTCGCGGGCGTGGCCGTCCACCTTCACCTTTTCCCAAACCCTGACGACGACACCGTCGGCGCCGATCAGGAAGGTACTGCGCTCGACACCCATGTACTTGCGCCCGTACATCATCTTCTCGACCCAGACGCCATAGGCTTCGACGACCGACTTCTCCTCGTCGGCAGCGAGCGGCACCGTCAGGTTGTGCTTCTTGGCGAAGCGGTCGTGCTTCTTCACCGAGTCGGGCGAAAGCCCGATCAGGGCGATGCCGGCTGCGGCGAAGTCGTCGGCAAATTCCGAAAACGAGATCGCCTCAAGCGTGCAGGCCTGCGTATCGTCCTTCGGATAGAAGAACAGAACAACCGGGCGGCCGCGCAGGGCCGAGAGCGAAATCGTACCGCCGCCGTCACGCGGCAGGGTGAAGTCGGGAGCGACATCTCCGGGAGCGGGTCTTGCCATGATTAAACCTTCCTTCCGCCAAGTTTTGCAGACAATCGCGCGCTACTGCATGTTTTCATTGGTCTTTGCCGACCAGAGGGCAAAACGTGCAGTGCTCAAGCTAGTCGAGCGACATTTGCGCGCCACAAGGCGCGCGGCGCTCTTGGGCATAGCGAAAATCGTCGACTGCCGTCCAGCGCATTTGTGCTAGATTCGACAGGTTTCGGACGGCATGGGCCGCTACGAAACGCTGCAGTCGCCTGCGCGCGCGAATTCCATCGCAGGTGGTCGCTTTCCACAGCATGGTCCCGCGTCCCTTGGTGACTCGGCACGATGACATGTGGTCTACAAGAAGCGAGAAGTGGTCGCCCCGAAATGACAGAGACGGAGGGCGACGACGAAGCTCGTATCGTATGGAGGACGCCCGCGCTGATGAGTGAGATCCGCGGCGAAAAAGTCGGCTTTCGCAAGAAAGACATCGTCGCGTTGCATGCGTTGCCTTCGGCGCAGGCGCACGAACCCATGATCGTGCACGCGCCGCGCAAGAACAAAGCCGCGCGCTTCTGTGCCAAGATCGCACTGCTGACATCGCTGCTCGCGCTTTCCATCGCGGCGATCCTCATTGTCGTCATCGAAAGCGGGGTGATGGACAGCACGCTTAACGCGCGCGCCCGCACCGCACTCAATGCAGCGCTCGGCGATGCCTACCGCGTAGAGGTCGGCAGCACTGTGGTGCGCATGACCGCGAGCGGCGCGATTGCGCTCAGAGCCCGCGAAGTGGCGCTCAGCGAAGCGTCCTCAGGCCAGCCGGTCGCCAAGCTCCGCGCGATCTCGATCGCGCTCGACCCGCTGGCGTTGATGACCGGACGCATCGCCGTCTCCAACCTCGAAGCGGAAGGCGGCGATTTCGATTCCGGGTTGCTGCCGCGCGGCGAACCGCTCGATCTCACCAAGATCCGCATTGCCGACGTTGGCGATACGCTGGAGGCAATCTTCTCCCACGTCGACCGGATATCGCAGATGGCGGCCGGCCGCGGCAGCCAGAAGGTCACGCTGTCGGATTTCAGCTTCTCCGTCATCGGCTCCCGCGATCGCGTCGTGCCCGTCGTCGCCAACGCGCTCGAGTTCAACCGTGACGCCGGCGGCTCGATGAGCGTCAAGGGCAGCGTCACCGTCGACGGGGTGGACGTCGATCTCAGCGCCGACGCCCTTGGCGACAAGGGGCACATGACCGGCTTCGAAGCGTCGATCACCAATCTGCCGCTCGCACCGTTCTTCTACCACGGTAAAGTCGGCTCGGAGCCGCCCTTCGGCGTCGTCGCATCGGCTGGGCTGTCGCTGAAGGCGACGCGGGCCGCCGGCAATGCGAAACCGGATCTGCGCGTGACAGTGCGCACGTCCAAGGGCGAGTTCCACGCGGGCAACCTCGTCTCGACGCTCAATGCCTCGCAAATGGACGTCGCCTATGACTTCGAGCGCTCGTCCGTCGAAATTCTGCCGTCGGCCGTCAAGATCGGCCGTTCGACCTTTCCGTTTACCGGGGCGATTATCGACCTCGACAAGATTGCCGGCACAACGGAGAAGGGGTTTGCCATCGACCTCCTGCTCAAGAACGCAAGCTCCGCCCCGGAAGACGTCGCCGACGCGCCACTGATCTTCGATGCCAAGGCAAATGGCCGGTTTGTGGCGGACAAGCGCCAACTGATCTTCGACCAGCTCGCCGTGTCGACCCCGCTCGGTTCGATGTTCGGATCGCTTTCCGTCGCCTTCGGCAAGACATCACCGCAGATCAGCTTCGCCTCGGTCAGCGATCGCATGGAGGCGACCGCCGTCAAGCAATTGTGGCCGTGGTGGTTGGCCAAGGGCGCGCGGCGCTGGGCGATCGCCAACCTCTTCGGCGGCACGGTCACCAATGCCCGCATCGAAGTATCGGTCGCCGAGGGGCGGATCGCCTCCAACGAAGGCGAGCTCAAGCTCAACGAGCAGGAGCTCAATATCAACTTCGATATCGACGACACGCGCATCAACATCACCGGCGAGATACCCCCGCTGCGCGACACCTCCGGCAAGTTCAAGCTGAGCGGCCAGCGCATGACAGCCGAGATCGAGAAGGGGACCGCCTTCTTCCCGTCTGGACGCGCGGTCGCGCTCAACGGCGGCGACTTCATCCTTCCCGACGTCTACACGAAACCACTGATGGCGGAGATGAAGATCGAGGTTGGCGGCGATGCCGATGCGATCGCCGAGCTCGTGAGCTACAAGCCGATTCAGGCGCTGCAAAAGACCCCGCTGCTGCCGGAAGATTTCAGCGGTCCTCTGACCGCCGTCGTGGGCGCCCGTTTCGGCCTGATCTCGGATCAGAAGCCGCCGAAGCCGCTCTATCAGGTACAGATGCAGCTCGACAAGGTCACGGTCCAGAAGGCCATGTTCGGGCGCGCCGTAGAGGATCTGGTCGGCACATTTCGGGTAGATAATCAGCAGGCGGTCCTCGATGCGGATGCCCGTATCGAAGGCGCGAAGGTCAAGGTCGCGCTGACGGAACCGGTCGATTCCGGTTCGACCGTCAAGCGTTCGCGCGAGATTTCGGGCTCGCTGGAGCAGGGTGTCTGGCAGAAACTGATACCTGGGCTTTCTCGGATCGTTTCCGGACCGATCACGATCGACGTTGCAATCGACGAGGCGAGCCGGCAGACGGCAGAGATCGACCTCACGAAAGCCCAGCTCTCGCTTCCCTGGATCGGCTGGAGCAAGGGCGTCGGGATTCCGGCCGAGGCGCAGTTCACGTCCTCGATGGACGGCAAGATCGCAACAATCAGCAATTTCGCGGTTGCCGGCGACGGCTTTGGTGCGCGCGGCAAGCTGCAGATCGACGATGGCGGTCTGCTCTCGGCGGATCTCGACAATGTCCGCCTGGCGCAGGGCGACGACTTCAAAGTCTCCATCGACCGCACCAGGGGCGGCTACACGGCGTCGCTCAGCGGCGCTGCAGCCGATATCAGGCCGATCCTGGCGCAATTGAAGACCGGAAGCGACCAGAACCAGGGTGGTGGCGACGACATTGCCATCAAGGCCCAGCTCGATCGCGTCACCGGTTTCAATGGCGAATCGCTCTCGAACGTCAATCTGGTCTACGGCGAGCGCGGACGTCAGATCGAGGACGTCAACCTCTCGGCCGTGACGAGCAGCGGTCAGGCGCTGGTTGCCCGGCTCGCCAAGGCCGGTGCCGACAACACGCTAGAGCTGACCACGGGCGATGCCGGCGCGCTGGCGCGGTTTGCCGACATCTACCAGAACATGCGCGGCGGCCTGCTCAATCTCAAACTGCGTGACCGTGGCGGACGCTCCTGGCGCGGCAGCGTCGATATCCGAAAGTTCCAGCTGGTCGGCGAGCAGCGCCTGCAATCGATGGTGTCGACGCCCACCGGTGCCGACGGCCGAAGCCTGAACCAGGCCGTGCGCCGTGACATCGACGTCAGTTCGGCCCGCTTCGAACGCGGCTTCGCGCAACTGGCGCTCGATCGCGGCGCGATTCGCGTCGAAGGCGGTGTACTGCGCGGCACCGATGTCGGCGCGACCTTCCAGGGAACGGTGCGCGACAACAATGGCATCATGGACATGACTGGCACTTTCATGCCGGCCTATGGGCTGAACCGCATCTTCGGCGAACTGCCGCTGATCGGCGTACTGCTCGGCAACGGCCGCGACCGCGGCCTGCTCGGCATCACCTTCAAGCTCAACGGCCCGTTCAACCAGCCGAAGCTGACGATCAATCCTTTGTCGATCATCGCGCCGGGCGTCTTCCGCAGCATCTTCGAGTTCCAATGAAGAAGGCCGACGCACTGCATGTCCTTAAATCGTCGCCGATTTAAGGACAAAACATGCAGCACTTCAAAGTTCTACAGCGACCTTTGCGCGTCTTAACAGACGCGCGGCGCTGTCGGGCCGGCCCTTCAAATTCTTGAGTGGCGCTCCGGTTCAGGCCGGGCGCACCAGAATGTGCTTCTTCTTGCCGAGAGACAGCTTGACGACATTGTCGGCGGTCACGTCGCCGGTGCCGATGATCCGACGCTCGTCGCTGACGGCCTCGTCGTTGATCCTGACGGCACCGCCCTGGACATGGCGACGAGCCTCGCCGTTGGAAGCGGCAAGACCGGCGCGTACGATCAGCGTCAGCAGGCCGAGGCCGGCTTCAAGCTCAGCAGTCGGGATCTCGACCGAGGGCAGGTCGGCGGCGAGCGCGCCTTCCTCGAAAGTCTTCCGAGCGGTCTCCGCCGCCTGCTCGGCGGCCGGTCGGCCGTGCAGCATGGCGGTGATCTCGGTTGCCAGGATCTTCTTGACCTCGTTGATCTCAGAGCCGCCAAGCTCGGAGAGCCGATCGATCTCGGCCATAGGCAGGGTCGTGTAGAGCTTCAGGAAGCGGGTGACGTCCGCATCCTCGGTGTTGCGCCAGTACTGCCAGAAGTCATAGGCCGACAGCATGTCCGGGTTCAGCCAGATGGCGCCGTTGACCGACTTGCCCATCTTTGCGCCCGACGAGGTGGTCAGAAGCGGCGAGGTCAGGGCATAGAGCTGCTCAGTGCCCATGCGGTGGCCGAGGTCGATGCCGTTGATGATGTTGCCCCACTGGTCCGAGCCGCCCATCTGCAGGCGGCAGCCGGTGCGCTTGTGCAGCTCGACGAAGTCGTAGGCCTGCAGGATCATGTAGTTGAATTCGAGGAAGGACAGCGACTGCTCGCGATCAAGCCGCGTCTTGACGCTGTCGAAGGACAGCATGCGGTTGACCGAGAAATGACGGCCGACGTCGCGCAGGAATTCGAGGTAGTTGATGCCGAGCAGCCAGTCGGCGTTGTTGATCATCAACGCGTCCTTGGGGCCTTCGCCATAGCTGAGGTAGTTGGAGAACACCGTCTTGATGCTGGCGATGTTGGCGTCGATCGTCGCCGGCGTCATCAGCTGGCGAGCCTCGTCCTTGAAGGACGGGTCGCCGACCATGCCGGTGCCGCCGCCCATCAGCGAGATCGGCCGGTGGCCGGTCGCCTGCATCCAGTGCAGCATCATGATCTGGATCAGGCCGCCGGCATGCAGGCTCGGCGCCGTCGGGTCGAAGCCGATATAGGCCGTCACGGTTTCCTTCCGGAACAGTTCGTCCAGGCCAGTCTCGTCGGAGATCTGGTGGATGAAGCCACGCTCGCTGAGGGTGTGAAGGAAATCGGACTTGAAACCGGACATGATCTGTCTCTCTTGCGGGGGGAGTTTTTGAACGAACGGGCGTTTAGCACTGTTTTTGCGCATAATCACTTCAAAAGTGATTCTGGAAATATTGACCCGCATGACACAGACAAGAACCGCAATCGGCCTGATGAGTGGCACGAGCATGGACGGCATCGACGTGGCCCTGTTGCGAACCGACGGGGAGACCGTCGTCGAGCGCGGACCATCCGCCAGCTTTCCCTATGACGCGCGATTTCGGGATCGTTTGAAGCAGGGACTGGTTGAAGCGAAGGCGATCACGCAACGTGACCAAAGGCCGGGCGCCCTTGATGCGCTTGAGCACGACCTGACGCTGCGACACGCAGAAGCGGTCAGGACCTTCCTCAAACAGAACAACCTGTCGGCGGCTGATATCGACGTGCTCGGCTTTCACGGACAGACCGTGCTGCACCGCCCAGACGAGGCCCTGACGGTGCAGATCGGCGACGGCGCGCTCCTTGCCGGAGAAACGGGCATCGATGTCGTCTACGACATGCGCGCCAACGACATGGAACATGGAGGGCAGGGCGCGCCGCTGATCCCCGCCTACCACGCAGCACTGGCGCGAGGCGCGGCCGGCCTTCCAGCACCGGTTGTCTTCGTCAACATCGGCGGCATTTCCAACCTGACCTTCATTGGCGAAGGCGAGACGCTCATTGCCTATGACAGCGGCCCCGGCAACACGCTGATCGACCAGTGGGTCGAAGCGCATGCCGGCATTCCCTTCGACCAGGGCGGCATGATCGCCAGCGAGGGAACGGTGCTGCCGGCGCTTGCCGAACGCTATCTCACCAATGCCTTCTTCACCGCGGCCACGCGCCGCTCGCTGGACCGGAACGATTTTGCACCACCGGCCGGAAGCGATGCCGGCCTTGCCGACGGCGCACGTACGCTTGCCCATGTCACGGCGGCAGCGATCATCAAATCGGCGGGGCACTTGCCACAGCGGCCAGTCACCTATGTCGTCTGCGGCGGCGGCCGGCTCAATCCGGTGATCATGCGTGACCTCGCTTCGCTTGCCGAAGTAGAGGGCGCGACAGTGCTTGCGGCGGAGGCGGTGGGCTTCAACGGCGATTCGATGGAGGCCGAGGCCTGGGCCTACCTCGCCGTGCGTGCCTTGCGAGGCCTGCCGCTTACCTATCCGGGAACGACGGGCGCGCGGCAACCGGTCAGCGGCGGCCGGCGCGCGGCAAGAACTTGAAGTTGATCTCGCGTTTCGCCATAAGTCCGTCATCCCAACGGATTAATCAAATTTTCGCAACAGCGAATTAGGATCTCAGCCGCTGCCACTGGAGGTGGCGAGGAGCGGCTTGGTGCCGCACGAGGGTTTCGGGTTCGTCGATGGGTGGTGCGATTTCTCTGCTGGCCGTGAATTTTATCATCGCGCAGATCTTCACGGCCGCATTTCTCATCATTGCCGCAAAGAGCCGGCAGCGGCGTGCGGCGCTCTGGTGCGCTGCCGGATTTGCCGTCGCCTCGCTTGCAGCCGTCTGCGAAACGATCGTTCCCTTTTCCTCGACCCCGCGGCTCTTTGCCGTCAGCGCCTTTGCCTGCGTGCTCGGCGGCTTCTGTCTTCTGCGTTTTGGCCTCGGCCTTTTCTATCAAGTGCCGGTGCGCGTGCCGTTGCTCGGCGCCTTCTTCGTTGCCGGCGTTTCCCTGGACCTGGCGATCTACGACCTGCCGAGAGGCACCTGGGAGCATGCGATCCCGTACCAGGCGCCCTTTGTCGTGATCCAGGCGTGGACGGCATCGGTCGTCCTTCGCTCCGGCCGTCGCACCTTCTTTGACTGGCTGTTGTTCGGCCTGCTGGCGCTCTCGGCCGCCTACTACCTCGTAAAGATCTATGCCGCGGTCGTCGCAGGCTCGGGCGTAACGGCCCAGGACTATGTTTCCAGCCCGTTTGCGCTCATCTCGCAGGCGCTCGGTGCGATCCTCATCGTCGGCGCCGGCCTTGCCATGCTCGGCGTGATGGTCAAGGAGATTGTCGACGACGCGCAGGCGCGCTCGGAAATCGACCTGCTCTCCGGCCTCTACAATCGCCGTGGCTTCATCGAACGGGTCATGCCGCTCCTGCACGCCCGCACCACCCAGACGCCGGGAACAGTCATTCTTGCCGACCTCGATCGCTTCAAGTTGGTCAACGACACCTATGGCCACCTCACTGGCGACGAAGTCATTCGCCGATTCGCCCGGGTGCTGATGGACGTGATGCCCAACCGCGCCGTCGCCGGCCGTCTCGGCGGCGAAGAGTTCGCGGTGTTTCTGCCCTGCACGGACCTGTCCGAAGCACGCGTCGTCGCCCACGGCATGCGTGCGGCGATCATGTCCCAGCAGATCGGCGGACTTCCGGAAGCAGCAAGGGTGACGGCGAGCTTCGGCGTCACGGCCGTCGGCATCGGCGAGGCGCTCGATCCGGTGATACAGCGCGCCGACGAGGCACTCTATACAGCCAAGGCCAACGGTCGCAACCGTGTCGAATGTGCCGAAGCACCGACCACGGTCGTCAACCCAAGCGTTCCACACTGGATCGGGCGGTCATAGACGACCGGCGTCTAGCCGATGCATTTCTCTCGGAGAAACCGGAGGATGTCTTCGGTGAACTGGTGCGGGTTCTGCAGTATCGAAAAATGGCTGACCTCAGGCTGGATCAACAGGCCGGCCCCCGGAATGTTGTCGGCGATGAACAGCGTGTCGTCCCGTTTGATGGCTTCGTCATGGTCGCCATCCACCACCCAGACAGGGACCCGGATTTTCTGAAGGTCGTCGGCCGTGATGTTCGGCTGCGAAGTCCACATCGCCATCATCTCGTCGAAGAAGCGCTTAAATCCCCCTGGCGTCGACGACAGCAGGGCGTACTCTTCGCCCGTTCGCGCGATATAGGCGTTGAAGACGACGCTCTTGGTAAAATCGTGTGTTCCGGATGGATTGCTGTTTGCCCCGAAGGAAAAGACACCGGCTATGAGATCCGGATGCCGCATCGCCAGCAGGAGCCCGATAATCGCGCCGTCGCTCCAGCCGATGATGACCGCCTTTGGCAACGTCAGGTGAGCCATCAGTGCCATGACATCGCCTGCCATGAGTTCATAGCTCATGCTCCCACCACCTCGGGAGCTGCGTCCGTGCCCCCGGCTGTCCATCACGATGACCTGACAGGTTTTGGCGAGCTCCGTGACCTGAAGCCCCCAATAGTCGGAATTGCCTAGCCCGCCATGTAGCAAAATGACGGGAGCACCCGAACCATACACCGCGTGCCAGATCCTGGCGTCCGCGAGCTCGACAACACCCTCACGTCCGCCAGCCGGAAGCTGCGGAGTGGCGGGCAGGGTTAGCCACCTCGGCTCGCACGCCGACACATTCGACACCTGCGACATGGCTCCCTCCCGTGAATGCTGCTCGGCTCTGCCCCACCCAGACAGCCTAGACTTGCACTATACGCCGATCACACGGCGCTGAAACTCATCCTATCGGGTGAGAGTTGTTGCAGCCTTCGGGCGCACGACCATGGGGCGCATTTGTCCATAAGAAAACGCCGCGCACCCGAAGGGGTACGCGGCGCTCCTGTACGTGGCCCGGGTTTTCAGCGAATACGCTTGGCGGCCGGCTCCGGTGTCAGTTCGCCGTTGAGGCGACGGTCGAGGTAGTCCTCGCATTCCGTCATCAGGCCTTCGACCTGGCCGTTGAAGAAGTGGTTGGCGCCGGGCACCGTCTTGTGGGTGATGAGAATGCCCTTCTGCGCCTTCAGCTTCTCGACGAGGCCGTTGACGTCCTTTTCCGGCGCGACCTTGTCGGAATCACCATTGATGATCAGGCCCGAGGACGGGCAGGGCGCGAGGAACGAGAAGTCGTAGATGTTCGGCTGTGGCGCGACGGCCATGAAGCCTTCGATTTCCGGGCGGCGCATCAGGAGCTGCATACCGATCCAGGCACCGAAGGAATAGCCGGCAACCCAGCAGCTCTTCGAATCCGGATGCAGGCTCTGCACCCAGTCGAGCGCCGATGCCGCATCCGAAAGCTCGCCGGCGCCGTGGTCGAATTCGCCCTGGCTGCGGCCGATGCCGCGGAAGTTGAACCGGAGCGTGGTGAAGCCGCGCTTCTGGAACATATAGAAGAGCTGGTAGACGATCTGGTTGTTCATCGTGCCGCCGAACTGCGGGTGCGGGTGCAGGATGATGGCGATCGGCGCGCTCTTCTGCTTCGAAGGCTGATAACGGCCTTCGAGGCGGCCGGCGGGTCCGTTGAAGATGATTTCGGGCATTGGCTCTCCGGGAGTGTTCCTGGTTCGAATCTTGGGTTCAGATCGCGATGAGTCTTGACGAAAGCAGTCAGCTTTTCTAAAACCTAGTTTAGAACCGTTCAAAACTTCTGTGCGGGCATTCCGCCTTGTGCTTCGTCTCATAAGGCAAGCGGCGCGGAAAATTCAAGGAAAATGCATCGCCAGAGGTTGCGGGCCTGTGACCTGTTGATCTAGCGAAGGAAATCATGTCGAGTTCGCGCATCTATATGGACTGGAACGCCACGGCGCCGCTTCTGCCCGAAGCGCGCGAGGCTTGCCTGTCGGCGCTCGACCTCCTTGGCAACCCTTCTTCCGTTCACGGAGAGGGCCGCGCGTTGCGCACGCTGATCGAAAACGCCCGTCGCGACGTGGCAGCGCTCTGCGGCGCCAAGCCTGGCAGCGTCATCTTTACCAGCGGCGCCACGGAAGCGGCCAACCTGGTGCTTACGCCCGATTTCCGCATGGGCCGCACGCCGCTGAAGAT
This sequence comes from Ensifer sp. ENS02, assembly GCF_014851885.1. Taxonomy (NCBI): domain Bacteria; kingdom Pseudomonadati; phylum Pseudomonadota; class Alphaproteobacteria; order Hyphomicrobiales; family Rhizobiaceae; genus Ensifer; species Ensifer sp. ENS02. The sequence goes on from NZ_JACVAO010000001.1 coordinate 870,132, forward strand.
CGGCCGGCTCTATGCCTCGGCGATCGAGCACCCGGCTGTGCGCGAAGGCGGACGCTTTCCGCGCGAAGCCCTCAGCGAAATCCCGGTGATTTCAGACGGCGTCGTCGATCTCCCGGTGCTGAGGGAGCTGTTATCCGCGCATGATCGCCAGCTCGGCTTGCCGATGGTTGCCGTCATGCTGGTCAACAACGAGACGGGCATCATCCAGCCGATCGCCGAGATCACCGAGATCGTTCGCGCCCATGGCGGCATTCTCGTCGTCGACGCGGTGCAGGCCGCCGGCCGCGTGCCGCTTTCGATTGAAGACCTCGGCGCCGATTTCCTGATCGTCTCCTCGCACAAGATCGGCGGCCCGAAGGGCGCCGGCGCGCTGGTGGCGCGCGGCGAGGTTATGATGCCCGCACCGCTGATCCGCGGCGGCGGACAGGAAAAGGGGCACCGTTCCGGGACTGAAAATCCGGTGGCGATTGCCGGCTTTGCAGCGGCCGCCCGGAAGGTCGGCGAAGATGTCGGCCAACGAATGGGCGTGGTCAGCGCGTTGCGCGACATGCTCGAAGGCGAGATGCTGGCCGCGGCAACCGACGTGGTTATTCACGGCCGCGACGTTTCGCGCGTTGGCAACACGATCTTCTTCACGCTCCCTGGCCTCAAGGCCGAGACCGGGCAGATTGCCTTCGATCTCGAAGGTGTGGCGTTGTCGGCGGGTTCCGCCTGCTCCTCGGGCAAGGTCGGGCAGAGCCACGTGCTGACGGCGATGGGTTACGATCCGCGCCAGGGCGCACTTCGAATCTCGATCGGCGAGGGCACGACACAGGCTGATATCGACCGTTGCGCCGCGGTCTTTGCAAAGGTAGCAGCAAGAAGACGAGCGCCCGGGCAAGCAGCCTGAGCGGAACGACCGGACGAAATTGCGGAAAAGCAATTTTCCGCTTGGCAAACAGGGTGAAAAGCGCCTTTTAGCCATTACATAAGCGGTGTGCCAAGCGCATCGTGTTGACAAGCTGCCGGACCTTGGATCCGGCAAGATTGGAGAACGACATGCCTGCCGTGCAGGAGACCATTGATCAGGTCCGTCAGATTGACGTTGACCAGTACAAATACGGTTTTGAGACGACCATCGAAGTCGAGAAGGCCCCGAAGGGTCTCTCGGAAGACATCATTCGCTTCATCTCCGAGAAGAAAAACGAGCCGGAATGGATGCTGGAATGGCGTCTTGAGGCCTATCGCCGCTGGCTGACGCTCGACGAGCCGACCTGGGCACGCGTCAGCTATCCGAAGATCGACTTCAACGAGATCTACTATTACGCCGCTCCCAAGGGCGTGACGGGCCCGAAGTCGCTCGACGAAGTCGATCCCGAAATCCTCAAGGTCTACGAGAAGCTCGGCATTCCGCTGAAGGAACAGGAGATCCTGGCCGGCGTACAGAAATCGAAGATCGCCGTCGACGCCGTCTTCGACAGCGTCTCGGTCGTCACCACCTTCAAGGAAGAGTTGAAGAAGGCCGGCGTGATCTTCATGTCGATCTCCGAGGCGATCCGCGAGCACCCTGATCTCGTCAAGAAGTATCTCGGTTCCGTCGTTCCGACGACCGACAACTACTATGCGACGCTGAACTCCGCAGTCTTCACCGACGGCTCCTTCGTCTACGTGCCGAAGGGCGTTCGTTGCCCGATGGAACTGTCCACCTACTTCCGTATCAACGAGAAGAACACCGGCCAGTTCGAGCGCACGCTGATCATCTGCGAAGAGGGCGCCTACGTGTCCTATCTCGAAGGCTGCACCGCACCGCAGCGCGACGAGAACCAGCTTCATGCCGCCGTCGTCGAACTCGTTGCGCTCGATGACGCAGAGATCAAGTACTCGACGGTCCAGAACTGGTATCCGGGCGACAAGGAAGGCAAGGGCGGCATCTACAACTTTGTCACCAAGCGTGGCGATTGCCGTGGCAAGAACTCCAAGATCTCCTGGACGCAGGTCGAAACCGGTTCGGCGATCACCTGGAAGTATCCGTCCTGCATCCTGCGCGGCGACGGTTCGCGCGGCGAGTTCTACTCGATCGCGGTGTCCAACGGTCACCAGCAGATCGACAGTGGCACCAAGATGATCCACCTCGGCAAGAACACGTCGAGCCGCATCGTCTCCAAGGGTATTGCTGCCGGCGTCTCGGAAAACACCTATCGCGGCCAGGTTTCGGCCCACCGCAAGGCCGAGAATGCCCGCAACTTCACCCAGTGCGATTCGCTGCTGATCGGCGACAAGTGCGGCGCGCATACCGTTCCTTACATCGAGGCGAAGAACTCGACGGCACAGTTCGAGCACGAAGCCACGACGTCGAAGATTTCCGAGGACCAGCTGTTCTACTGCCTGCAGCGCGGCATCCCGACCGAAGCGGCGATCGCGCTGATCGTCAACGGCTTCGTCAAGGAAGTCATCCAGGAACTGCCGATGGAATTCGCCGTCGAAGCGCAGAAGCTGATCGGCATCTCGCTTGAAGGCTCGGTGGGCTAAGGCCCTGGACTGAAAATTGAATGGCGCGCACCGAGAGTTTGCGCGCGAACGAACGTTCGTTTCCCAAGAGGACGATAGAAATGCTTGAAATCAAGAACCTGCACGCCCGCATCGCCGAAGACGGCACCGAGATCATCCGTGGCCTGAACCTGACCGTGAAGGCCGGCGAAGTTGCCGCCATCATGGGCCCGAACGGCTCCGGCAAGTCGACGCTCTCCTACATCCTGTCGGGCCGCGAAGATTACGAAGTCACCGAAGGCGATATCCTCTACAACGGCGAAAGCATCCTGGAACTCGACGCGTCCGAGCGTGCGGCCAAGGGCATCTTCCTTGCCTTCCAGTACCCGGTCGAAATCCCGGGCGTTGCCACCATGCAGTTCCTGAAGGTGGCGATGAACGAACAGCGCAAGTATCGCGGTGAAGACGAGCTGACGACGCCGGAATTCATGCGCCGCGTCAAGGAAGCCGCTGCCGAGCTGAAGATCGCACCGGAAATGCTGCGTCGCCCGCTCAACGTCGGCTTCTCCGGCGGTGAGAAGAAGCGCGCCGAAATCCTGCAGATGTCGCTGCTCCAGCCGAAGCTTTGCGTGCTCGACGAAACCGACTCCGGCCTCGACATCGATGCGCTGAAGATCGTCGCCGACGGCGTCAACGCCCTGCGTTCGCCGGATCGCGCCGTCGTCGTCATCACCCACTACCAGCGCCTGCTCGACTACATCGTGCCGGACACCGTACACGTCCTCTACAAGGGCCAGGTGATCAAGTCGGGCGACAAGACGCTGGCGCACGAACTCGAAGCCAACGGCTACGCGGATATCATCGAGGCCGCAGCTTAGAGCCTGTTGAAGGAGTGTTCGAATGAATATGCAACAGGCAATCAAGATGACGGCGGCCGAGACGGCGCTCGTCGACGCCTATACCGCGCAGATCGGCGATCTGCCGGGTGACGGTTCGGTGCTTTCGGTTCGCGACACGCTGGTGCACGAACTGAGGACTGCGGGTCTGCCGACCCGCCGTGTCGAATCCTGGCACTACACCGACCTGCGCACGCTGCTGCGCGCGGTGCCGGCTACCGATCCGACGGCTTTTGCCGATCGCATCGACGCGCTGGTTCCGGGCTCGACGGTGTTTTCGGTCCGAAACGGCCAGGCCGAGGTCAAGGGCAACCTTCCCGAGGGCGTGACGGTCCGTTCCTATGTCGACAGCCTGCTCGACGGTTCGGCCACGGCTGGCCTCGCTGTGCTCGGCTTTGACGACGCGATCGGCCGCATCAACGGCGGTCTCGTGCGCGGCGGTCTCGAAATCGCCGTCGGCGATGATGCAACGGTCGAAAATCCGCTGGAAATTCAGCTGGTACAGAGTGTCGGCCAGGCGCATACGCGCTTCCCGGTGACGTTCGGCGCCAACGCCAAGGCAACCGTGATCGAGCGGCATCTGTCGACCAAAGACGGCGAGAGCTTCGTCTCCTCCGTTAGCGACATTACGCTCGCCGACGGTGCCGATGTCATCTGGATCATCCTGCAGCAGCAGGGCGCTGCCGATACCCATCTCGGCCAGATCCGCTTCGACCTCGGCAAGAATGCCAAGCTGCATCTCTTCGTGATCAACGCCGGCGGCAAGCTGGTGCGCCAGGAGATCCATGGCAAGACGAGCGGCGAGGGTGCGGATTTCAAACTGCGCGGCATCAACCTGCTCGGCGGCGAGAGCCACACGGACGTGACCTTCACGCTCGGCCACAACGTACCGCACACCACGTCGACGGAGATCATCCGCAACGTCGTGTTCGATCGTGCCAAGGGCGTGTTCCAGGGCAAGATCCTGGTTGCCAAGGACGCGCAGAAGACCGACGCGAAGATGGCATGCAACACGCTGCTTCTGTCCGACGACGCCGATCTCTCGGCGAAGCCTGAGCTGGAGATCTTCGCCGACGACGTGCAGTGCGGCCACGGTGCGACGGTTGCCGATATCGACCACACGCAGCTCTTCTACCTGATGGCGCGCGGTGTTCCGGAAAACAAGGCTCGGGCCATGCTCGTCAATGCCTTTGTTGCCGAGATCGTCGAAGAGCTGGAAGATGACGAGGCGCTGGTCGAGGCGCTGGAAGAGGTCATCTCGACCTGGCTCGACAGGCACGCCTGACGGGCTGTCTGCGTAATTCCTTAAATCGGCGTCGATTTGGGGTAAAATTGCGCAGGACTTCAACATGTTGCAGTGCGCTTAGCGCGTCCTCAGGGACGCGCGGCGACGTGGCGAAATTGGATTGAAGACATGGAACACTCTGTACCGGTGCCCGCCTACGACGTCGAAACGATCCGCAAGGATTTTCCGATCCTGTCGAAAACCGTCTACGGCAAGCCGCTCGTCTATCTCGACAACGGCGCATCGGCACAGAAGCCACAGGTCGTGATCGATGCGATCTCCCATGCCTATTCCAACGAATACGCCAACGTCCATCGCGGCCTGCATTTCCTGTCGAATGCCGCGACGGAAGCCTATGAGGCGGCACGCGAAAAGGTGCGCCGCTTCCTCAATGCCCCGTCGGTCGACAACGTCATCTTCACCAAGTCTTCGACCGAGGCGATCAACACGGTCGCCTATGGCTACGGCATGCCGAAGCTCGGCGAGGGCGACGAGATCGTGCTGTCGATCATGGAGCACCACTCCAACATCGTTCCCTGGCATTTCATGCGCGAACGCCAGGGCGCCAAGCTCGTCTGGATCCCGGTCGATGACGACGGCGCGTTGCACGTCGAAGATTTCGTCAAGTGCCTGACGGACAAGACCAAGCTCATCGCCATCACCCATATGTCGAATGCGCTCGGAACCGTCGTTCCGGTCAAGGAAATCTGCCGCATCGCCCGCGAGCGCGGCATCCCTGTACTCGTCGACGGCAGCCAGGGCGCCGTGCACATGCCAGTCGACGTCCAGGACATCGATTGCGACTGGTACGTGATGACCGGCCACAAGCTCTACGGCCCCTCCGGTGTCGGTGTGCTCTACGGCAAGACGGACCGGCTGAAGGAGATGCGACCGTTCCTCGGCGGCGGTGAGATGATCGAGGTGGTGACCGAGGATTATGTTACCTACAACGATCCGCCGCACCGCTTCGAGGCCGGCACGCCCCCGATCGTGCAGGCAATCGGCCTTGGCTATGCGCTTGATTACATGGACAAGCTTGGTCGTGCAGCGATCCAGGCGCATGAAGCCGATCTGACGGCCTATGCGCGCGAGCGCCTCTCGTCGGTCAATTCGCTGCGGGTCTTCGGCAACACGCCCGACAAGGGCAGCATTTTCGCCTTCGAGCTTGCCGGCATTCATTCGCACGATGTGTCGATGGTGATCGACCGTGCCGGTGTCGCTGTTCGCGCCGGTACCCATTGCGCCCAGCCGCTCTTGAAACGTTTCGGCGTGACCTCCACATGCCGTGCATCCTTCGGGCTCTACAACACACGGGCCGAGGTCGATGCGCTGGTCGACGCGCTGGAGCATGCACGAAAGTTCTTCGCCTAAGAAGTTTGTAAAAGGTTCAGGGATTTATCCCAATCTGCTGAACCACTAGAGAAAGTCCAGGAGGCCGACATGAGCCTTGATGCAACGGAAGAAAAGGTCGACGTCCGCGAGGGCATCGTGCATTCGGCAATCCCAACCGAAGAGATTGCGCGCCTCAGCGACGACATCATCGCGGCGCTGAAGACCGTCTACGACCCGGAAATCCCGGCCGACATCTTCGAACTCGGTCTCATCTACAAGATCGACATCGAAGACGACCGCATGGTCAAGATCGACATGACGCTGACAGCACCCGGCTGCCCGGTGGCGGGCGAGATGCCGGGCTGGGTCGAGAACGCCGTCGGCGCCGTCGAGGGCGTCTCGGGTGTGGAGGTCAAAATGACCTTCGATCCGCCGTGGACGCCGGACCGGATGTCCGAGGAAGCACAGGTCGCCGTCGGGTGGTACTGAGCCTCGCGTATTGATCCGTTAAGGCACGGATACTACATTTGATTCTGTAAGGCGCCGGGCCTTTACCCCGGTGACGACAAGGAGAATGAGCCCATGGGCTTTGCCGTGATGAGCCTGACCGATGCCGCTGCCGGCCGCGTGCGCGCGATCGTCGAGAATTCCGGCGCCGATGCCAAGGGCATTCGCGTCGGCATCAAGAAGGGTGGCTGCGCCGGCATGGAATATGCCGTCGATCTCGTGACCGAGCCGAACCCCAAGGACGACCTGATCGAGCATCAGGGCGCCAAGGTCTGGATTGCGCCGGAAGCCGTGCTCTATCTGCTCGGCACGCAGATGGATTTCGAAGTGACGACGCTGCGCTCCGGATTCACCTTCCACAATCCCAACCAGACATCCGCCTGCGGATGTGGCGAATCGGTCGAGCTGAAGCCGGCCGATCTGGCCGCACTTGCGGCACAGGGTGACGCCGTAGTGCGCGCCAACTGAGTTTTACCATTCCTTCAATTGAATAGGTCGGCCCGGTTTTCGCCGGGCCTTTTTTCTGCTGAGATACACATCTATGGAATAGGGAGAGGGACATGGCGGCGTTGAACGAAGATCTCGTCTTCAAGGCGCTCTACGAAACGTTTCCCGATCCCGTGATCATCATCGACGCCGAGCGGATCATCCGTTCCGCGAACAATGCAGCACTTCGCCAGTTCGGTTATCCGTCCGCGGAGTTCATCGACAGATCCGTGCGCCTGATCTACGCGACCGATGCGGAATATGCCAAGCGCCTGCAGAACCGGGCGGCGCGCGTGGACGAAACCGCCCCCCGGACTTCGAACTATCTTTATATCAGGCGTGACGGCTCGACATTTTCCGGGCATCTGCGCACCACGCCCCTGATCAACGACCAAGGCGAGGAACTGGCGCTTATCGGTATCATCAGAGACGTTTCGGACCTGACCGAAGCGGTGAGCGAACGGCAGAAGGCTTCCGAGATGCTGAATGCAGCCCTCGAAGCAATGCCTGAAGGCTTTGCCATCTTCGACAGGGAGGAACGGCTGGTCGTCTATAACAGGGCCTATCAGGCGATCTGCGGGCCTGCCGGTCCGGCACTCAAGCCCGGCATCACCGCCGAGGAAATCCTGCTCTTGGCGCGCCAGGGCGGTCACTACCCGGACGCCTTGCCGGGCACGCGCGAAGGCAACGAATGGATCGCCTCGCGTCTGCGCGATTTCCGCTATCCGGACGGAAAGCCGAAGATCCACCGCTATGCCGACGACCGCTGGCTGAGGGTTGAGAACATCAAGGCCAAGGATGGCAACACGGTCGTCGCGCGTGTCGATGTCACGGATCTGAAGCGCGCCGAGCTCGCGCTCGAGCGGCAACGGCAGGAACTGGAACACAAGAACGAGGCGCTCGATCAGTTCACCGCCACCGTCTCCCACGATCTCAAGGCGCCGCTTCGGCACATCTCGATGTTCTCCGAGATGATCGAAGACGACCTCAAGGCAGGCAATCAGACCGAACTTGCGGAAAATGCCCGGCACCTGCGCGACAGCGTCCAGCGGATGAACCGCGTGGTCGACAGCCTGCTCGACTATGCGCAGATCGCGCATCGCATCACCGACTGGACCCAGGTGCGGCTGAGCGACGTCGTCTCGGAGACGCTGACGATTCTCGCCGGTGACGCAAACGACGCAAACGCAACCTTCGAGGTAGGCCCACTGCCGGAACTGGAAGGGGATCCCGAGCTGCTGCGCCGCCTGGTCCAGAACCTCGTCGGCAATGCAATCAAGTACCGGCACGCCGACCGCCCCCCGGTCATCCGCATCCACGGCAGCGTTTTGCACCAAACGGTGGAACTGGTCGTAGAGGACAACGGCATCGGCATCGATCCGCGGTTTGCGACGCGCATCTTCGAAGTGTTCCAGCGGCTGCACAAGGATGAGACGGTCTATGGCGGCACGGGAATCGGCTTGTCGCTCGCCAAACGCATCGCCGAAAGCCATGGCGGTTCGATCTGCCTTGACACGAGCTTCCGAGAAGGCGCACGTTTCGTCGTGTTGCTTCCGAGGTGGCTGAGGAAGGCGAAGTAGGGCGGAACAAGGTGACCTCGACGCCAAAGCGATTGCTCTTGGTGGAAGACGACGCGCACGATGCGCGTTTCGTGATGCGCGCCTTTGCCCAGATCGACAAATCGATCGAACTCGTCCTGGTGACCGACGCGGACGAGGCCGTGGAACAGCTCTCCAGCGGGCACTTCGACTACGTGCTGATGGATATCAAGCTGCCCGGCAGCGATGGGATCGAGCTCCTAAGGCGCGTGCGCAAGAGCCGTGCCACTGCGCTCATCCCGATCATCGTGCTGACGTCCTCGATCAATCCGGCCGACGTGCTTCACTGCTACGGTGCCGGCGCCAATGCCTATGCGGCAAAGCCGTCTTCGGTCATCGAATATCGTCGCTTCGCCGAAGCGTTCATTCGCTTCTGGGTCGAAAGCACAATCCTGCCACCGGGCATGAGCGCGCGCCGATAGGCCAGCTGTCTTCACGCGATCGGTATTGCACGCCACTTTTTTGGGGGAATGGGGTCGAGCGCACAGGCGCGCATCCGTCCGGGCGCGGCCACGCCGGAGAAAACAACCGGCGGAGCATTGCTGCTCCGCCGGTCGATGTCGTTACTCTGCGGCTTCCGCGTAGCTTTCGAGCGGCGGGCAGGTGCAGACGAGGTTGCGGTCACCGAAGACGTTGTCGACACGATTGACCGGCGACCAGTACTTGTCGACCCGGAAGGCGCCCGGCGGGTAGCAGGCCTGCTCACGCGAATAGGGCCGATCCCATTCGCCGACCAGGTCTTCGACCGTGTGCGGAGCGTTCTTCAGCGGGTTATTGGTCTTGTCCATGCGACCTTCCTCGATCGCACGGGCTTCCTCGCGGATGGCAAGCATTGCCTCGCAGAATCGGTCGATCTCGGCCTTGGTTTCCGATTCGGTCGGCTCGATCATCAGAGTTCCGGCAACCGGCCAGCTCATGGTCGGGGCGTGAAAACCGCAGTCGATCAGGCGCTTGGCGACGTCGTCAACGGTGACGCCGGCGCTTTCGACCAGCGGACGGGTGTCGATGATGCACTCATGCGCGACACGGCCCTTCGACGACTTGTAGAGCACCTCGTAGGCGCCCTTGAGCCTTGCTGCAATGTAGTTGGCGTTGAGGATCGCCACCTTCGTCGCCTGGGTCAGGCCTTCGCCGCCCATCATCAGGCAGTAGCTCCAGGAGATCGGCAGGATCGAGGCCGAACCGAAGGGAGCAGCCGAAACCGCGCCGTCCTGGCCGTCCGTTTCCGGGTGGCCGGGCAGGTATGGCGCCAAATGCGCCTTGACGCCGATCGGGCCCATGCCGGGACCGCCGCCGCCATGCGGAATGCAGAAGGTCTTGTGCAGATTGAGATGGCTGACGTCGGAACCGATGTCGCCGGGGCGGGCAAGGCCGACCATGGCGTTCATGTTGGCGCCGTCCATGTAGACCTGGCCACCGTGCTTGTGCACGATCTCGCAGACCTCACGCACGTTCTCCTCGAACACGCCGTGCGTCGAGGGGTAAGTGATCATGCAGCACGAGAGATTTTCGGCATACTGCTCGGCTTTCGCACGGAAATCATCCATGTCGATGTCGCCGTTTTCGCTGACCTTGATGACGACCACCTTCATGCCGGCCATCTGGGCCGACGCAGGGTTGGTGCCGTGCGCCGAGGTCGGGATCAGGCAGACGTCGCGATGGGCGTTGCCCTGCGCAAGGTGGTATGCACGGATCGTCAGGAGACCTGCATATTCGCCCTGTGCACCGGAGTTCGGCTGCATGGAGATCGCGTCATAGCCGGTGACGGCGCAGAGCTTCTCCGACAGGTCCTCGATCATGTGCTGGTAGCCAGCCGCCTGATCCTTCGGCACGAAGGGATGGATCTCCGAGAATTCCGGCCAGGTGATCGGCAGCATCTCGGCGGTCGCGTTCAGCTTCATCGTGCACGAGCCGAGCGGGATCATCGCCCGATCGAGCGCCAGGTCGCGGTCCGACAGACGGCGGATGTAGCGCGTCATCTCGCTTTCGGCGCGGTTCATGTGGAAGATCGGGTGCATCAGGTATTCGCTGGTGCGCAGCAGCGGCTGCGGCAGGCGGTAACCCGGCTCGAACTCTTCCACCTTGAAGTCGCCACCGAAGGCGCGCCAGACGGCTTCGAGCGTGACGGGGCGCGAGCGCTCGTCGAGGCTGATGCCGATCTTGGTCTCGCCGATCTTGCGCAGGTTCACTTCCTCGGCGACTGCGGTCTTGAGGATGATGCCCTGCAGCTTGCCGACTTCGACGGTGATCGTGTCGAAAAACACATCGGGCTCGACCGTGTAGCCGAGCTTTTCGAGGCCCATGGCGAGACGAACGGTCTTCTGGTGAACGCTCTGGGCGATCGCCTTGATGCCCTTCGGTCCATGGAAGACGGCGTACATCGAGGCCATGACGGCGAGCAGAACCTGCGCGGTGCAGATGTTCGACGTCGCCTTTTCGCGGCGGATGTGCTGTTCGCGGGTCTGCAGCGACAGGCGATAGGCGCGGTTGCCGCGCGCGTCGACCGAGACGCCGACGAGGCGGCCGGGCATCGAGCGCTTGTGTGCATCCTTGACGGCCATATAGGCCGCATGCGGACCCCCATAGCCGACCGGAACGCCGAAGCGCTGGGTGCAGCCGATGGCGATATCGGCGCCCATTTCGCCAGGCGACTTCAGAAGCGCCAGCGCCAGCGGATCGGCGGCAACGGTCGCGATAGCGCCAGTCTGGTGCAGGCGGGCAATCAGGCCGGTGAAGTCGTTCACATGGCCGTAGGTGCCCGGATACTGGAAGATCGCGCCGAAGACGTCGACCGGATCGAGATCGGCGAAGGGATTGCCGATGACGATCTGCCAGCCGAGCGGCTCGGCGCGGGTCTTCAGAAGCGCGATCGTCTGCGGATGGCAATTTTCGTCGACGAAGAAGGACTTGGCCTTCGACTTCGAAACGCGCTCGGCCATCGCCATCGCTTCAGCGGCTGCGGTCGCTTCATCGAGAAGCGACGCGTTGGCAACGTCGAGGCCAGTCAGGTCGCAGACCATGGTCTGGTAGTTGAGCAGCGCTTCGAGGCGGCCCTGGCTGATTTCCGGCTGGTAGGGCGTATAGGCCGTGTACCAGGCCGGGTTTTCCAGGATGTTGCGCTGGATGACCGGCGGCGTGATCGTGCCGTAGTAGCCCTGGCCGATCAGCGACACGAGCTTCTGGTTGCGGTTGGCCGTTTCGCGCATCTTGTCGAGCGCCTCGCGCTCGGTCATCGGCGCGCCCCAGGCAAGCGGCGTTTTCTGGCGGATCGACGGCGGCACGGTGTCGTCGATCAGCGCATCGAGCGTCGGGTAACCGACGACCTTCAGCATCTCGTCCATTTCGGCCGGCGACGGGCCGATATGACGCCGATTGGCGAAATCATACGGCTTGTAGTCCGTAAACGTGAAATCCTTGGGCATGCTCATCAGGCGACGAGCTCCTTGTAGGCCGCTTCCTCGAGGAGGGCATCGGCATCGCTGGGGTTGGCAAGCTTCAGCTTGAAGAACCAGGCAGCGCCCTGCGGGTCGCTGTTGACGAGCGACGGGTCGTCGACGATCGCCTGGTTCACTTCGACGATTTCGCCGTCAAGCGGACAATAGACGTCGGAAGCTGCCTTGACGGATTCGACGGTGGCGGCGCTATCGCCCTTGGCAAAGTTCGAGCCGGTTTCCGGCAGTTCAACGAAGACGAGATCGCCGAGCTGGCCGGCGGCATGCTCGGTGATGCCGACGGTTGCGACACCAGCTTCGATTTTCAGCCACTCGTGTTCCTCAGTGAACTTCAACATGTGCGCTCTCTCCTGATCAGCGTTTGTAGGTTTGTTTGACGAAGGGAAGGGCGGCGACCGCCACCGGCAGGTACTTGCCGCGCACTTCCGCAAAAAGGGTGGTGCCGTTCTCGATATGGCCGGCATCGACATAGCCCATGGCGACCGGGCCATCGACCGAGGGGCCGAAGCCACCCGAGGTCACCTGGCCGACCGGGGTCTTGCCCTCGGCATCGGCAAAGAGGTTAGCGCCGCCACGAACCGGCGCGCGTCCCTCGGGCTTCAGGCCGACGCGGCGGCGCGAGGCGCCAGCGGCGAACTGGCCGAGGATACGATCGGCACCGGGGAAACCACCTTCGCGGGCGCCACCGGCGCGGCGCGCCTTCTGCAGTGCCCATTCGAGCGCCCCTTCGACCGGGGTAGTGGTGGTGTCGATGTCGTTGCCATAGAGACAAAGACCGGCTTCAAGACGCAGCGAATCGCGGGCGCCAAGGCCGATCGGCTTCACATCGGGATGTTCGAGCAGGCGCTGGGTGACATCGACGGCGGAGGCAACGGGAATGGAGATCTCGAAACCGTCTTCGCCGGTATAGCCCGAGCGGGAAATGATGCAGGTGACGTCATGCAGGTCGGCTTCGGCGACGTCCATGAAGCGCATGGCGGAGACATCAGCCCAGAGTTCGCCGAGCACGGCTTCGGCGTGCGGGCCCTGAAGCGCGATCAGCGCGCGATCGTCGAGCATCGTCACGTCGCAGGTATCGGAGAGACCGGCCTTCAGGAGCTCGAAGTCGGCGTCCTTGCGGGCGGCGTTGACGACGAGGAAGAGATGGTCGCCGCGGTTGGTGATCATCAGGTCGTCGAGGATGCCGCCTTCGGCATTGGTGAAGAGGCCATAACGCTGGCGGCCCTCGGCAAGGCCGAGCACATCGACCGGCACCAGCTTTTCGAGCGCCAGGGCCGCGTCCTCGATCTTGCCGGACTTCGGCCGAACGATGACCTGGCCCATATGCGATACATCGAAGAGACCGGCAGCAACACGGGTGTGCTGGTGTTCCTTCATCACGCCATCGGGGTACTGCACCGGCATGTCGTAACCGGCAAAGGGTACCATGCGGGCGCCCAGCGAAAGGTGCAGCGCATGCAGCGGCGTCTGTTTCAAATGAGGATTGTTTTCCAAATCCGGCCTCCAGGTCTGGCGCTCCCGCGCCGGCTCACACTTCCGGCGTCAATCGCCGTCGATTCGAGCCCCCTCTGTCCCTTTGCCTGAGATTGTTATCCCTTCGGCGAGCGTAAAACGCTTCTCTCCAGAGTCCTACCGGCACCTTGCTGGTCCTTTGGCCTGAGAGTTTCCGGGGCGGTTGCTCCTTCGGCACCGGAGTGAACCGGCTTCTCCCAACAAGATCGTCTCCAGATAACGGCGAAGGCCAGAGCTTGGCAAGGGGGCGGTGTCGCGCCGAAACACATTTTTGTCGCATGACCAAAAGACGCAGCCGGGCAGGGTGCGGCAATTCTGCCTTTGCATTCTTCTCCGGTTGAGGATAACCCAAGACAGATACCGGGGATAACCATGACAGGGCGCGACGGAAAATTCGGGATAGCAGTGCGGCTGATCGCCGTCTTTGCGCTCGTTTTCCTGACCTTTGCCCACAAGCCGCTCAGCGCCAAGAGCCTGAGCCCGGCCGAAATTTCCGCCTATCAATTGCCTGACGGAACGATCGCCGAAATCTGCTTCGGCATGGATGGCGTCGACCACGAAAGCGGCAAGGGCAAGGCGATGGCCCCGGTCTGCGAGGCCTGCCGTCTTTCGGGCTCTATCCTGCTGCCGGCTCCGCCAACCGAGAGCGTTCGCGCCGAAACGGGCGCGTGGCAGGTTTCGGCAGCTGTCGCTGAATACGCGACACCCCATCAGCATCTGCGGTTGCTGCCGCCTTCGCGCGGGCCTCCGGCGCGTTCGTAATTCTCCTCTCGCATCCCAATACAATTTGCCGCGTTCAAGCGGCTTGGACCACCGGACATCGGGCAAAGCCCGGCGCGTGGTCAGGAGATTACGACATGACAAAGACCAGGATCGTTTTGCTTTCGCTCGGCCTTACCCTTGCCGCAAGCGGCATCGCCCACGCCCATGCCACCTTCGAGAAAGACACGGCGCCGGTGGAGACCACCTTCAAGGCGGTGCTGCAGGTTCCGCATGGCTGCGACGGCAAGCCGACGACGGAAGTACAGATCAAGCTGCCGGAAGGCTTCGTCTTCGCCCAACCGCAGCCGAAGCCCGGCTGGGAAATCGAGATCATCAAGGGCGATTACCAGAAGACCTATGACAATCACGGCAAGAAGGTCTCGTCCGGCCCACTGGAGATCCGGTGGAAGGGCGGCAATCTTCCCAACGAATACTACGACACCTTTGTCGTGCGCGGCAAAGTCTCGGGCTTCGACAAGGAGACAGTGCTGGCCTTCCCGACCACACAGCTTTGCGGCACCGAAGGCAAGGTCGTCTGGGACCAGGTGGCTGCCGAGGGCCAGAACGCACATGACCTGAAAAGCCCGGCACCGACCGTAACGGTGACGATGGCCGATGCTGCCGATCCGCACGCCGGCCATGGCGGACATATGGCTGCGGCCGGCGGCTCGGCGAAGGTCGGCGATCTCGATATCTTTGGTGGCTCGGTGAAGGCCATGCTGCCGGGCGCCAAGGTCGGCGGCGGCTTCCTGACGATCAAGAACGGTGGGGCAGGTGAAGACCGGCTCGTTGCTGTCGAGAGCCCTGCGGCCGCGCGTGTCGAGATCCACGAGATGAAGATGGAAAACGACGTGATGCGGATGCGCAAGCTCGACGACGGCGTGGCATTGCCGGCCGGCGAAACGGTGGAGCTCAAGGCCGGCGGCCTGCACCTGATGTTCATGGAAGTGAAGACGCCCTTCAAGGAAGGCGATACGGTTCCCGTCACGCTCGTCTTCGAAAAGGCCGGCAAGGTCGATGCGACGTTCCCGGTCGGCTCGGCCAAGGGCGGTGAGGCAGCCGGCGGCCAAAAGCATCATTGACCCGAGAAATCGCGATACCGCCTCAGGCGGCGTCGCTTTCATCCTCTTGGCCGGCGGGTTCATCCTGCCGGCCTTCGTTTTCCTGCTTCTCGGAACCGCCGTCGTCATCGCGCATGAATTCGAGATACCGGCGCAGGGCTTCGGCTTCCGAGCGCTCCGGCAGACGGCCGTCGGCCGTGGCCAGCATGAAGGAGAGGGGCAGGGCGCCTTTGGTCTTCGGGATCGAGACCGGCGTCAACTTGGGCTCTTCGGTGCGCCGCGCTGAGAGCAACGTGATCGCTTCATCGGTCGGACCGTCGCCACGCACACGTGCAGACGGCTTCAGCGCTTCTGCCGCATAAGCCGCCGTCGTTGCGGATACTGTGACGACCTGTGTCACGTTTTCTCTGCCTTCCCGTTAGCAATTCATTCTTGTCGCTCAGTTTCACCTGAAGGCGGGTAAAAACTGGTGGTTGCATTTTAGGAAAACTCTAACGATGGTCACTGCGACCGGTGCGAAGCGGGCCGGAACACCACTAATACTTGCGCGATCACTAAAGTTAAAACACACTCGTTCTAATAGAAACGGGGAGGCTGTCATGACTGAGCGAAGCATGCTGGAATTCAGGGTGCGGGCCCTTTATCTCGCCCGCGATGTCAACGACCTCGACACCATGATGGCGCAACTCGATCCGGACTTCAGCTTCCGCATCGTGGGAAGCGGCAGGCTCGGCACGATGGCACTGGCCGTCAACACGCCGGAAACAGTGCGCGACAGTTTCACGACGCTCGTCAAGAACTGGGACCTGAGCGAGATGGAGATGGTCGGCTGCTATGCCGATGGCGATACCGTCATCGTCCACCGCGCCGGCTTTGTTCGCTTCATCCCGTCGCAGACCCGCGAGCGAACCGAGATCATCGACAAGTTCACGTTCCGGGACGATCGGATCGTCGACCTTACGGAGTTCGTCGATACCCTGTTTGTCGCCGAAACGATCGGGCTGCTGAACGAGCCGGCCGTTGCCTAATCCTCCTCGGCGCTCGACAAGATGAGCTTTTGAACCGCCGGCTCCTGGGAGCGAATGGCGTTCATCAACACCGCTAGGCGACCCCGTAGGCTGTGGACCTGGTCGAGCAGTTGCATGGCCACGTCGACGCCGTTGTCATTGACCCCCATGGGGCCCGTCAGATCCTGGATCAGACGCGCGCGCGCAAGGTCGGCATCCTCGAACAGCCAGCCGGCGTCAGCCTCCTGGGGCATCAGCCAGCGCTGCTCGACCCAGATGCGCAGAACCTTGACCTCGATATCGAGATGTTCGCAAAATTCACGGTCGTTCATAGGTCATCCTCCCATGCCCTTGCGCGGATCTTCCGTCTTGCCGGCGGCCCAGCCTTCGACGAAGGCGGAAAGCGCCGGGTCGGGGGCCTGCGGCAGCACGATCTTCAGGCTGACATAGGCATCGCCATGGCCACCGCCGGGCTTGTGCAGTCCCTTGCCCTTCAGCCGCAGCGTCTTGCCCGTGTTGGTGTGCGGAGCGATCGAAACGTTCACGGCACCATCGATCGTCGGAACGCGGATCTTGCCGCCGAGCACGGCCTCGCTCAGCGATATCGGCACCTCGTAGCGCACGTCGTCACCATCCGTGGCAAAGAGCGGATGCGGGCGGACGCGAATATCGATCAGCGCGTCGCCGGCCGGTGCGCCGTCGCGACCCGGTTCTCCCTTGCCGCGCAGCCTCAGCGTCTGGCCATCGCGCGTGCCGGGCGGAATGGTCAGGTCGAGCGCCGGTCCGCCGCCGGGGAGGGTGATCTGGGTCTTGGTGCCGTTGGCCGCGTCGAGAAATGCGATCTCCATCGAGAAATGGGTATCGCGACCGCGCTGGCGCTGCTGCTGCCCGCCCGCGCGCCGTGAAAAGAAGCTCGAAAAGATATCGTCCGCTTCAGCAAAATCAGAAAAGCCATGCGCGCTTTCGTAACGTGCCCCCGCATCGCCTGATTGGGCATAGTCGCGGTAGTAGTGCCGGGGCGGCGTTTCCGCTCCGGTCTCGTCGATCTCTCCGCGATCGTATTTTCCGCGTTTGTCTTCGTCTCCAAGCAAGGAATAGGCCGCTGAAACCGCCTTGAAGCGGTCCTCCGCGCCCTTGTCTCCCGGATTGAGATCCGGGTGCAGCTTCTTGGCAAGCTTGCGATAGGCGCTCTGGATGTCCTTTTGCGTCGCGTCGCGGCTGACACCGAGCGTTTCGTATGGGCTCGTCATGCGATCTCCTTTGGGCGAGCGCGGATCGACCACGTTCCCCGAGCCTTGCCGGGCCGGCGCGTGCGTCTTCAATCGCTCGCCTAAAAGCATAGAGCAGATTTGCGCCCGCGACAGGGGCGAGACGCCGCGCGAACTCCACCATTTCGCGAATGAGAGCTGTCTGCTACAATCCGCCGCGCAAATGCACGCTTAAGGGGCGTAGCGCCCCGAAGCTTCGGGAGGTCGAAATGTCCGTCCGCCTGCAACTCGCGATCATGGTCGGCCTGATGATCAACGCCATCCTGTTCGCCATCGGGATCCTGATCGTTCTGTCGGTACCGGCCCTCACGGCCAACGCCAAATATGCGATCCCGATCGTGGTCGTCAGCTGTTTCCTCGTCACGCCGTTCATCGCCTGGATCATGGCGCCGCGACTTCGGCTGCAGTACTGGAGAGAGCGCGAACAGACCAACCGGCAGCGCCCGATCTAGGCGACCTATTCATCCATTGTTGACCGTGTCCGGATTGCCGCCCCATAGCGGGCGGCAATCGTTGAAGATTGCATCTTCAACGATCATAGATTTTGTTATACCACCATTTCAGTACTTGTTTTCTAACCGGCTCCGCCTCAGATTCTCCCAAGTCTCAAGGACATAGCCGGCATGCAGGCCAGAAGGGGACTTCATGAGAACGATCGTATTGTTGCTTGCGCTCACCACGCTGGCCGCCTGTTCACAAACCTACAATGGTCCGCCGCGGGTCGTCGGCGGTGATGGCGACTACTACCAGGGCATCGTCGCGCCGCGGTAAGTGCCGGCGTCAGAATCGGTCATCGGGCGATCGCTCAGGCGGGGCATGCCGGTCAGGTCTCGGCCTTGACTGCGTGCCGGGATGGGGCTGATCAAGTCCGATCGGCTTTCCACGTCCAGCTGCCATCCTCCCGGCAATCCAGGAAGGCGCCGTAAAGGTCGCGTGTATCGCCTTCCTCGCCGTTGTTGATGCAGGTGATCGAACTCTGGCGGAGAAGGCGCAGGGTGTTGCGCAAGGCCTCACGACCAAGCGTTGCCTCGATCCGGTCGAGAAACACATACCGTGGCCTGGCGAGAAGCACCTTGGCGAGGGCCAGGAGCTGCTGGTCGCCCAAGGACATATCCCGATCCTGTTCCTTCTCCAGCCCCTCGGCACCATCGGCGAGCCCATCGAGACCGAGGCTGCGCAAGACATTGAGCACCTGGCTATCGGAGATGCCTTCGGAACTTCCAGGCGGCAGAAGATATTGCCGAAGAGGACCCGGCGGCAGATAGGGTCGTTGCGGCAGAAACATCAGACTTTCCGGGCGCTCGATCCGCCCGGTGCCGGCGGTCGGAATTCCCGCGGTGGCCCGGAAGAGCGCAGCCCCCGCGGCCGCATGCGGCCCTGAGATCAGCACAGGCGTTCCCATTGGGATCGACAGCGACAGATCGCGAAGCAATGGGTGGGTGACTGCCGATCCCAGCGTTACCTGGTCAAAGGCCAGATCGCCGTCTTGCTTCACCAGTTCGATGCTCGAGACGCTGCTTTTTCGGCTTTCCTCGATCGCCTCCAGCAAGGCGCTCAGTCGAGAAACGACGACGGCGAAATTCGAGATCGAGTTGAACTGCCTGACGATCAGCGAGAATGCGCCGACAAGCATGGCGAAGGCTGCACCTGATTGGGTAATCACCCCAAACTCGATTTCGCCGCGCATGAAAGCCGGAGCGATGATCAAATCCGGGATGATCTGGATCATCCAGTTGTAGCCGCTGGTAAAAAAGGCCAGGTTGCGATTGACGGCGGTAATCGTCAAGATGTTGACGACCAAGGCATCGAGGCGATCTAGCAATCGCGTCTTCTGCTGCCCCTCGACGCTGGTCACCATCACCGCTTCTGCGTTTTCGCGCAGGTGCATGAGGCTCGACCTCAAGTTCGCCTCCCTGTCGAGCCGCTCATAGTTCAGGCCGATCAGCGGCCGACCGAGCACGATCGTCATATACGAGCCGCAGGCGGCATAGAAAACAGCGACGACAAAGAGCAGCGGGCTGATCGACCAGAGCACGCCTGAGAACGTCACCACCGTCAGCGTGCTGCTGAACAGCATGATGATGTAGGAAAGCGTGGTGACGGTGAACGCCTGGATGTCCTCCGATATCCGCTGGTCCGGATTGCTTAGCGTCCCCGAGACTTCCACGCGATAATAGGTCTCCTCCTCCAAATAGAGATCGACGGCGCGTCTCGTCATGAATTCACGCCACAGCAGCGCCAGCCGTTCTTCGACAAAACGTGCGATAACACCGGTGACGGTGAGAACGGCAAAGACGCAGACGTAGAAAACCGCTTGCCGAATGAACTCGTTCATCTGGCGCTCGGCGATCGCCGTCATAAAGTTTCGGCCGACGTAGTTGTTGACGACGTTGAGGCCGTTCAGACCGAAAAGCAGCGCAATAAGCCCGGCAAACATCAACTTGGCACGGCCTCCGACCTCGGAGGTCAGCAGCATCCGGACAGCCCGTGCGAAGCGAAGTGCGGTTGTTCTGATCGGCACTGGCTGGCTGTCCATCAGAGTACCTTTGTTGCTTTGGCCGTCAGAGCCAGCCGCCGGAGAAGCCTGCCCGTCGCAATCCTACCACCATCGGCTCGCAGCGGCGCATGATGTTCCACAGCAGGCCGGTCCTGTAGTTCTCGATCATCAGCACCACGGGGCCTTGGTCGATGCCGAAATGATAGGGGCTGACCCACCAGCCGGATTCGGTTCCTTCCGCCGGAAAGCTGCGGTTGAAGGAGGGCCTGAAGCCGTAAAGCCTGGTCATGCCGAGATTCATACGGGCACAATTCCAGACCGTCGGAATGACGATTTCCGGCGCGAAGGGCAGGGAGGCGACGACTGCCCAGGGCGACACGGTCCCATCGTCAGGACCGAAGGGGGCGCCGCGGGCGATGTAGTCGAAGAACTCCCGCTCGACACCGTTCACCGTGCGCTTGGTCCAGCCGGGACCGTCGCTTGCGGTGAAGCCCCAGCAATGCTCGCCGTAGCCGACGAAATTCAGCGGGTTGCGGATGGCAT